>JALHMM010000086.1 GCA_022844045.1 Reyranellaceae bacterium
ACGCTCACTCCACCACCATCCCCGCGGGATGGAGCAGCCCGGTAGCTCGTCAGGCTCATAACCTGAAGGTCGCAGGTTCAAATCCTGCTCCCGCAACCACATCACCACCCTCACCAAAGCCCGCCTCTTCAGGCGGGCTTTTGCGTTTATAGTCTCGGCACAGGTTCGCGGGAGCTGACATGCGCAACATCGGAGTCGACGCCGACCGGCTGTGGACCGCGACCCTCAGGATGGGCGAGATCGGCGCCACCGAGAAGGGCGGCTGCCATCGCCTGGCGCTGACCGACGAGGATCGCCGCGCGCGCGATCTCTTCAGCGCCTGGATGCGTGAGGCCGGTTGCGTGGTCACGGTCGATGGCATCGGCAATATCTTCGCCCGACGCGAGGGTACCGATCCGTCGCTGCCGCCGGTCATGGTCGGCAGCCATCTCGATACCGTGCCGATGGGCGGCAAGTTCGACGGGCCGGCCGGCGTCATGGCGGGTGTCGAAGTGGTACGCGCTCTCAACGATCACGGTGTGCGTACGAAGGCGCCGGTCGAGATCGTCGCCTGGACCAACGAGGAAGGCTCGCGTTTCTCGCCTTTCACCATGGGTTCCTCGGTCTTCGCCGGACAGCTCGACCTCAAGGACGCGCACGCCGCGCGCGACATCACCGATCCGCTGCATGGTCCCACTGTGGGCGAGGCGCTGCGCGCCATCGGCTACGAGGGCGACGCGCCGGTCGGCGGTCGCCGCCCCGCCTGCTATCTCGAGATGCACATCGAGCAGGGTCCGCGGATGGCCGACGAGGATCTGCAGATCGGCATCGTCACCGGCTCGTTCCAGTCGCGCTACTTCGTCGCCACCGTCACGGGTGAACAGGCGCATGTCGGCCCCACGCCCATGGCCGGACGACGCGACGCGCTGGTGATCACGTCAAGGCTGGTGCTGGAGATCGATCGCATCGGCCGCGCCTATGGTCCCGACGGCCGCTCCAACGCGCCGCATATCGAGCTCTTCCCCAACGTGCGCGGCGTGATTCCTGGCGTGGTCAAGCTGTCCTGCGACGTCCGTCATAGTGATGCGCGCCAGCTGCAGCGCATGGAGGAAGAGCTGCGCGCCTGCGCCGCCATCGTCGCGCGCGAGGCCCGCGCCACGATCGAGCTCGAGCGCTACTACGAATTCGGCCCGATCCATTTCCATCCCGACATGGTCGCGCTCCTGCGCCGCACGACCGCCGAGCTCGGCTATCGCCATCGCGATATCCTGACCGTCGCCGGCCACGACGCGGTGCCGCTCAACATGATCTGCCCCTCGGGCATGGTCTTCGTGGCCAGCCGCGCCGGCGGCATCAGCCACAACGAGAAGGAGTCGAGCACGCGCGACGACCTCGCGGCCGGCGCCAACGTGCTGCTGCACGCCGTCATGGCGCGCGCCGGCGTGGTCGATTGAGGAGTGTGAGACGATGAACCTGCGCAGCGAACCCGCGCCCGAGGATCTCGAGGCGATCCGGCAATGGTTCAAGCGGCTGTCCGACCACGTTCAAGCAGTCGACTACGAGGGCGCGCGGCCGATCTTCGCCGATGACATGATCGCCTTCGGCACCTTCACCGATTTCATGATCGGCCAGGAGAAAGCCGAGCGCGAGCAGTGGCGCAACGTCTGGGGCACGATCCGCCGCTTCCGCTGGCGGCTCGAGGGCGTGCACGGCATCGTCTCGGCCGACCGACTCACCGGCATCGGCATGGCGATCTTCGACTCCGACGGCTTCATGCCCGACGGCACGAAGTTCGACCGCCGCGGTCGCGCCACCGTCACCTTCGGCCGCGCCAAGGTCGGCGATCCCTGGGTGGCGACGCACACCCACATGTCGCTGTTCCGCGGCACACCGGATCGCAGCCATGGCGCCTTCACCGGCCCATGATCGAGCCCGAGCGGGGCTTCGCGATCGATGACGCCGCGTATCGCTGGGGCACCACGCCCGGTGACATGCCGCACAACGGCCCGCGCCCGATCTCGACCGACTATCTCCATCTCGATGTGGCCTGTCGGACCGTCATGGGATTCCAGGCGGCCGGTGTGACTCTATCTGCGCCGGCGTCGGACCGGCCGATGATGAACGTGGCGTACGCATTGGCCCCGCCGCCGGCCGGGCGTGACGGGCCGGCGTATTGGACGGACGGGTTACGCCAGCGTTTCGGCCAGCCTGATCAGCAGGCGGGACAGGATGGGCACGGCGGTTTCAACGTCGCCTACTGGGCGATCTGGAGCCGGCCGACGATCGACATCGGCCTGTCGATCCATGGCGATGTGCGCAGATCGACAGTCGGCCGGTCGGCCGGCCTGCTTTGTGTCAGGTGGCGCGATACGGCGGCCGCCGCCGCTCCCTACGTGGCGCAGTGGCGCATGGCGACGGCGGCGCTGATCCAATCTGCGGTGACGCTCGCCGCGTTCCGCCGCTTCGATATGCCCCGTGCGCTGGCGCCCGCCGGAGATCCTCTCGATCCGTACCCGGCCTCGTTCGAGGACTGGCGCGCCCTGAACCGTCGCACGCTTCTGGGTACGCCGGCGTCGATCGGCGAGCGCCTGTCGGCCGGGTCGTTCGCGCTATGGCAGTCAGGGGTCGACGGAATCTGGGCGCTGTCCACGACGTGGGACACCGTCGTCTTGCGATCGACCTCAAGAGTCTGCTGGACAGAACTCAGGCCGGCCAAGGGCGGCGGGCAGAGCGGGTTGTCGGCCGATGGCCTGTCCATCGTGATGCCCTACGGGACGAAGGCCATCGCCGCGGCCGCGGCGGCGCTGAAGGCGCTGCCGGGCCTCAAGGTCGCGGCGGTGCAAGACGACGACGTCTGATCAGGTGCTCGTTGAATCGACGCCGATCTTGGTGGCTGGCGGTGTGGGCTTCTTGTCATCGCCCTTCTTCTTCCGCTCGTCGACGACGCCAAGATCCTTCTGCGCCTTCTTGACCTCGCCGAGGCGGTTGGGTTCGCCGCCGGTCATGCCTTCCTCGGACGCGACCTGCATCAAGCGCGCGTCGATCTCCCACTGCTCCAACGCCTTCTTCTTCTCGCTGCGCGAAAGCGCCTGGCTTTCGACCACGTCCTTGGGTTTGTCGAACTCCTTGGAGGGGTTGATGAGCGCTTGCTTCTTGTCGATCTCTGCCATGCCGCTCTCCGTCGGTAGACCGGGTGCGAAAGACAACCGTTGTGGCCGACATTGGTTGCGGCTGAACGCAAATAAGCCATTCGCTTCACGAAACGAGGGCGATTCGTGCCGGAGGGATGGCGGTTCTGTGGCCTATTCGCCGCGCTGACGACGTTCGACGTTGGCCTTGATGTTCGCTAGACCGATCGCGGCTTCCTCGTCCATGCGCCGGATCATGTCCTCGGTCGGCGCCTTGGGACGCGCCGGGTTGATCACCGTGCGCGTGTAGCGCGTTCCCTTGCCGACCGGCTCGAAGCTGTAGCGCGCGACGATGCGGCCGATGAAGCCGGTATCGGTCTCGGCCATCCACAATTTGCCCTGCTCGGCATGCGTCACGCGCCAGTCGAGCTGGACCTCGCCGGTGCGCGTGCGCCAGCGCTCGTGAAAGGTCTCGCCGGTCACCAGCGGGCGATTGGCGGCGTCGATGCGGTGCGAAGCCGCCAGCCACTCCGGCCACGAATTGGGATTGGACACGTAGTCCATCACCGCCTGCGGCGGCGCGTCGATCAGGATGTCGTGGCTGCGCTCGAAAGCGACGGTCTCGGGCGGCTCGAGGGCGCCAGCGCGCTCGACGATGAGCTTGTAGGCTTCCGGCCGGCGATGGGCGGCGAAGTTGAAGATCGTCGTCTTGTAGGTCTTGCCGGCGTCGAGGTCGCAGCGATGCACGATCAGCTCGTCGCCGACGCCCTGGGCGCGTGCCACGACCTTGCCTGAGGGCGCGATGATCATGCTGTCGGCGACGCTGGGCACGCCTTCCTCGGTGCCGCCCTTGGCGACGCCCACCACCCAGGTGCCGTTCTGATAGGCACCGGCCTGCATCGAGAGCTGGTTGTGGAACCAGGCGTGCTCATCCTGCTCCGGCGCCGGCGGATTGTGGATCGGCGTGTTGTAGCCCAGCAGCACCATCTCGACGCCCTGCAGGCCCATGACGCGATAGGTCTCGGGCCAGCGCCGGTCGTTGCAGATGCACATGCCCATGATGCCGCCGAAGGCGCGACTCACGGGGAAGCCGAGATCGCCGACCTCGAAATAGCGCTTCTCGAGATGCTGGAATTCGCGTTGCGGTTCGTGCTCGGCGTGGCCCGGCAGATGCACCTTGCGGTACTTGCCGACGATGCGCCCGTCGCGCTCGACCAGGATCGAGGTGTTGAAGCGCCTGATACGGCCGTCTTGCTCGATGAGCTCGGCATAGCCTAGGCTGAAGCCGATGCCCATCGCCTTGGCTTCGGTGAACAGCGGCGCCGTCTGGTTGCTGGGCATCTCGCGCTCGAAATAGGCATCGATCTCGGCCTGATCGGTCATCCACCACCGCGGGAAGAACGTGGTCAGCGTCAGCTCGGGAAACACCACCAGCTCGCAGCCCATGCGCCTGGCCTCGCGCATATGCGCGATCAGCCGCTCGACCACGTCGCGGCGGGAGTGGCTCTTTTGGATCGGCCCCATCTGGGCGGCGCCGACGGTGAGATAGCGGGGCATGGGATTCCTCTAGCTTTCGGCCAATTCCAGCATCAGGTCGAGCAGGATGACGGCACCAGCCTCGATGTCGCCGGGATGCGTGAACTCCGCCACGTTGTGACTGAGTCCCCGCACGCTCGGTACAAAGATCATGCCAGTCGGGCACAGCCGCGCCATCATCTGCGCGTCGTGGCCGGCGCCGGACGGCAGGCGCATCACGCTGCGGCCGTGCGCCCGCGCCAGGCGCTCGACGCGGTCGATCATGTCGGGTGCGAACTCGACCGGCTCGAAGCGCGCCAGGGTGCGACGCTCGACGACGCAACCCTCGGCGCGGGCGGCAGCGTCAATGAAGGCGAAGGCGCGCCGCTCGGCTTCCTTCAGCAGCGCCTCGTCGGTGTTGCGCAGGTCGAGCGTGAAGCGCGCCCGGTTGGCGATGACGTTGATCAGGTTGGGTCGCAGCTCGATGGCACCGATCGTGGCCACCTGTGCGCCGCCCATGTCCTTGGTGAGCTGGCGCGCATAGGTGCTGCAGAGGCCGGCGACGTAGCCGGCGTCGTGGCGCAGCCGCATCGGCGTGGTGCCGGCATGCGCCGAGGTGCCGGACACGACGACCTCCGTCCAGGAGATGCCCTGCACGCCGGTGACCGCGCCGATGGTGATGCCGGCTTCCTCGAGCACCGGCCCCTGCTCGATATGCAGCTCGACATAGGCGTGCGGACGGATGGTGCCGGGCGTCATGGCGCCGCGATAGCCGATGCGCTGCAACTCGTCGCCGACCCGCTTGCCCTCGCTGTCGGTGGCGGCCCAGGCATCCTGCAGGCTCACGCCGCCGGCGTGAACCAGGCTGCCCATCATGTCGGGCTGGAAGCGCGCGCCCTCCTCGTTGGTGAAGAAGGCGACGCAGATGGGTCGTCGCGTCGTGATGCCCGCCGTGTCGAGCGCGCGGCAGACCTCCAACCCGGCGAGCACGCCGAGATTGCCGTCGAAGCGGCCGCCAGTGCGCACCGTGTCGATGTGCGAGCCGGTCATGACGGGCTCACCATCCTCGCGCCCCGCGCGGACGGCGAAGACGTTGCCGATCGCGTCGGTATGCACGGCGAGGCCCTGGGCGCGCATCCAGGACATCACGAGGTCGCGACCCTCCTTGTCCTCGTCGGTGAGCGCCAGACGCGCGCAGCCGCCGCCATCGATGGCGCCGACGCGCGCGAGGTCGGCGATGGCGGCGTGGAGGTGGGTAAAGTCGAGGGCGGGAGCGGACATCGCCGCAGTATCGGCGATCAACCGTATCGTCGCCTAGCGCGGTGAAGTTTGACACCTCGCGGACGCTCGGACATGCTGCGCCATAACAGGGAAAGCGGCCGCGCCAAAAAGGACGTGGCTGGAGAAGGGTCGCCATAGTGGCGGCCACGTAGGGAGGCGAATCGCGCTCGCGGGTCGCGTGTCGGGGGACAGAAGTGAGTGGCGTGGTGGCGTAGTCAGCGTAGTGGCGGCTGTCGAATTCCGGAACTGTACCCGTTCGGGTGGGGACGTCTGCCTGCGAAGCGTTTTGGCTTCGATCAGGGAGGCTATAGTCATGAGGAAGTTGTTGGGGATCGCGACGCTCGCCTTGGCGGCGTTCGCCGCGGCCGTGGCGCCGGCGTCCGCGCAGGACAAGCGCGTACGTATGCAGATGCAGTCGAACTTCGCGTCTTCGCTGGCGCTGCTGGGACCGAACGCGAACTTTACGGTCGAGCAGATTCGCCGTTTGTCGAACGGCTCGATCGACATCAAGTTCTTCGAGCCGGGCGCGCTGGTGCCGCCGGGCCAAGCGTTCGACGCGGTGTCGTCGGGCGCGCTCGACGCGGCCTGGGCGACCCCTGGCTTCTGGACCGGCAAGGATATCGCCTTCGCGGTCTATTCAACGGTGCCGTTCGGTCCGGGCCTCGGCGAGTACCTCGCCTGGATGAAGCACGGCGGTGGCGAGAAGCTGATGCAAGAGCTGTACGCCAAGTACAACATCCACTCGATCGTTTGCCATCTGATCCCGCCGGAGGCTTCCGGCTGGTTCCGCAAGGAGATAAAAACGCTCGACGATCTCAAGGGCCTGAAGATGCGTTTCTTTGGGCTGGGCGCGAACGTCATGCAAAAGCTCGGTGTCGCCACGCAGCTGTTGCAGGCCGGTGAGATCTTCCAGGCGCTGCAGTTGGGCACGATCGACGCGACTGAGTTCTCGATGCCGGTGATGGACCTTAGCCTCGGCTTCCACCAGGTCGCGAAGTTCTACTACTTCCCGGGCTGGCACCAGCAGGCGACGGTCGGCGACATGATCATCAACAAGGCCAAGTGGGACTCGATGTCGCCTCACCAGAAGGCCTCGATCGAGGCGGCCTGCGACCAGACCACGTTGCGCGGCATGAGCCTCGGCGAGTCGCTGCAGCCCGCAGCGCTGAGGGAAATCGAGAGCAAGGGCGTCAAGCTGATGACTTGGGGCCCTGAGTTCCTCGCCGCCTTCGAGAAGGCCTGGAAGGAGGTCGCCGAGGAGCAGTCCGCAAAGAGCCCCGAGTTCAAGAAGGCCTGGGACTCGCTGTCGAAGTTCCGCACCGAGTACTCGGTCTGGCGCGACCGCGGCTACCTGAAGTAGCCACCGATGATCCAGGGGCCGGCCCAAGCGCCGGCCCCCAGCGTTTCCGGCGTGGCCCGGCCCGCGCCCAGGAAGGTCGTCCAGGGTGGCTTGGACTCGATTAGGGGATCGTGGCATGCGTGCGTTGCTTGGCATCAGCGACGCGATCGACAGGCTCCTTGAGCGGATCGCGTGGGTCTTCGGCTGGCTGTTCATCGTTCTTGTCGTCGTGATCTGTTGGGACGTGATCACCCGCAAGATCGGCTTCCAGCTGCCCGGGTTCGGCTCGACCCCGATCCAGGAACTGGAGTGGCACCTGCACGGCATGTTGTTCATGTTCTGGCTGGGCTACGCCTACGTGCGTAACGTCCACGTCCGCATCGACGTCTTCACCGCCAACCGCAGCCCGCGCACCCAGGCCTGGCTGGAGGTGTTCGGCGTAGTCGTGTTCGCGATCCCCTACTGCGCCGTCGCGACCTACTTCTCTTATCTTTTCGCCGAGACGTCGTGGATCCAGAACGAGCGGTCAGACGCGCCCAACGGGCTGGCCTACCGCTGGATCATCAAGTCCTGCCTCGTCGCCGGGCTGCTGCTGCTCGACCTCGCGGTCGCCTCGGTGCTGTTCCGAAAGCTCGCCTTTCTGTTCGGTTCGCCCGATATCGCCGCCCGCGCCGCCGCGCCAGCGCCGAGCCACTAAAGGAGGCGGACCATGGAATGGATCATCGATCACCTCGCGGTGCTGATGTTCCTCGTGCTCACGTTCATCATGTTCGTGGGCTACCCGGTGGCGTTCGTGCTGGGTGGCGTCGCGCTGGCCTTCGGCGTGCTCGGTATCATGTTCGATGTCTTCCGGCCGGCGCAGTTCGGCAGCTTGATCCCGCGCATCTGGGGTCAAGCGGTGCAGAACCCCGTGCTGATCGCGGTTCCTATGTTCGTCTTCATGGGCACGTTGCTGGAGAAATCCGGCGTCGCCGACGAATTGCTCAAGGCGCTGCAGGTCTTGACGCGGCGGATTCCCGGCGGCCTTGCGATGTCGGTGACTCTGATGGGCACCATTATGGCCGCCACCACCGGCATCGTCGGCGCCTCGGTGATCATGCTCACCCTGATCGCGCTGCCGACGATGCTTGCTCGCGGCTACTCCAAGGAGCTGTCCGTCGGAACGATCGCGTCGGCCGGCACGCTGGGCATCCTGATACCGCCCAGCATCATGCTGGTGATCATGGGCGACCTGCTGACGATCTCCGTCGGCACCCTGTTCACCGCCGCCATCCTGCCGGGCATCCTGCTGTCGGTCCTGTACCTGGTCTACCAGGGTGTGATCGCCGCGATGAAGCCGGAGTTGGCGCCGCCTCTCAGCGACGCCGCCGCGCCGGCTTCGAGCGCGGAATTCTGGCGCATGATTCTGCGCAGCTTCCTGCCGCCGTCGTTCCTGATCTTCGTCGTCCTGGGCTCGATCTTCGGCGGCTTCGCCACCCCGACCGAGGCCGGCGGCACGGGCTGCGCCGGCGCCATCCTGCTGGCGATCTGGAACAAGCGCTTCAACATGAAGATGTTGAAGGAAGTGATGGAGAGCTCGGCGCTGACCAACGCGCTGGTGTTCTTCATCATTTTCGGTGCGACGCTGTTCTCGTTCGTCTTCCGAGCGCTGGGCGGCGACGAGGCGGTCGAGGAGTTGCTCAAGGTCCTCGGCATCGACAGCGGCTGGGAGATCCTGATCTTCGTGATGATCCTGGTTTTCATCATGGGCTTCTTCTTCGACTGGATCGAGATCTGTCTCATCGTTCTGCCGATCTTCGGGCCGCTGCTGACGAAGATCAGTTTCGAGCCGCACCTCGCCACCAACAAGGACTTCATGGTGTGGTTCACGATCCTCGTGGCCGTGAACCTGCAGTCGGCGTTCTTGACGCCACCCTTCGGCTTCGCGCTCTTCTACATGAAGGGCACGGTACCGCCCTCGGTCACGATGCAGCACATATATCGCGGCATCGTACCGTTCGTAGCGCTGCAGCTGCTCGCGGTCGCGCTGTGCATCATCTTCCCGGAGGTCGTGCTGTGGCTGCCACGCTACTTCGGGTTCCTCGATTGAGGCGCATGGGTCGGCTGCAGAGAAGGTTGTCGTGCGTTCCCTGCTGACTATCGCCGGATGGATCGAATCCGTTCTGCGCCGTATCGCCGAGGCGTCGGGATGGCTGATGGTCGTCCTGATGGTGGTGATCTGCTTTGACGTGGTGACCCGCAAATTCGGCTTCCAGGTACCGGGCCTGGGCTCGACGCGGCTGCAGGAGCTGGAGTGGCACCTGCACACGGTTCTGTTCGCGATGTGGCTGGGCCACTGCTACATCCTCAACGCCCATCCCCGCGTCGACACCCTGACCGCGCACCGGAAGCTGCGCAGCCGGGCCTGGATCGAGATCATGGGATGTCTCGCCTTCGCGCTTCCCTATATCGGCGTGGTGGCGTGGTACGGGCTCGGCTTCGTCGCCATGTCCTACGCCACCGGCGAGAGCTCGGAGGCGGTGATCGGCATTCCGCACCGCTGGATCATCAAGGGCCTCTTCGTGTTCGGCCTGTGGCTGGCGGTGGCCGCCGTGGTGGCTATGCTGTTGCGTTTGATCGCCTTCCTGTTCGGCGGCGTCGGACGCGAGGCGGATCTCAACATCGATCGCGTCGTGGAGCCGATGTGAGAAACGGCCTGGCGTCTTCGGAGCGTTCGTCGTGATAGCGTGGTTCGCGGAGAACCTGGCGTTGATCATGTTCGCGACGATGTTCGTCGTGATCTTCTGCGGCTATCCCGTGGCCTATGTGTTGGGCGGTACCGGGCTGATCTTTGGCCTGATCGGCTGGAGCCTGGGCGAGTTTAGCCTGGTCAAGATCAACAGCATCTTGCTGCGCATGTGGGGTGGAGTCGCGGTCGACCCGGTGCTGGTATCGCTGCCGATGTTCATCTTCATGGGCGCCATCCTCGAGCGTAGCGGCGTCGCCAAGGACATGCTCGACGCCTCGCAGGTGATGTTGCGCCGCACGCCCGGCGGTCTCGCGGTCGCCGTCATGGTGATGGGCACGATCCTCGCCGCGCCGATCGGCGTCGTCGGCGCGTCGGTGATCCTGCTGTCGCTGATCTCGCTGCCGCCGATGCTGAAGGCTGGCTACGACAAGCGCCTGTCGATCGGCACCATCGCCTCGGCCGGCACGCTCGGCATCCTGATTCCACCCTCGATCATGCTCGTCGTCATGGGCGAGATGCTCAACACTTCCGCCGGTGCGCTGTTCGCGGCCGCGACCATCCCCGGTTTCGTGCTGTCGGGCCTCTATCTGCTCTATATCTGGGGCGTGGCGCTCGCCAAGCCGGAGTGGGCGCCCAAGATCCCGCGCGATCAGGGGCCGCAAACGGCGCGCGAGACCTTCATCGTCGTCGGGCGCGGCTTGCTGCCGATGACGACGCTGATGGTCGTGGTGCTGGGCTCGATCTTCGCGGGCTGGGCGACCGCGACAGAGAGCGCCGGCGTCGGCTGCGCGGGCGCGCTGCTGATCGCTTGGATGAACGGTCGCCTCCGCATGGCAACGCTCCGGGAGGCGATTCGCGACTCCTGCCGTGCCAACGGCCTGGTGTTCATGGTCGTGCTGGGCGCCACCGGCTTCTCTCTGATCTTCCGCGAGCTGGGCGGCGACGAGCTCATGCTGAGCACGCTCAAAGCGCTGGGTATCGACACGCCGTGGGAGATGATGATCTTCGTGATGGTCCTGATCTTCCTGCTCGGCTTCCCTTTCGAGTGGATCGAGATTTGTCTGATCGTGCTGCCGGTGTTCGGACCGATCCTCTCCAGAATGGATTTCTCCGCGCACATCGGCCCCAACCCGGCCGCCTTCATGCCGTGGTTCGCCACGCTGGTGGCGGTCAACCTGCAGACCTCGTTCATGTCGCCGCCCTTTGGCGCGACGCTGTTCTATATGAAGGGCACAGTGCCGCCGGATTGCTCGATGACCGACGTCTATCGCGGCATGTATCCGTTCCTGGGGATTCAGGTGATCGGGCTGTTCCTGTGCCTGGCCTTCCCCGGCCTGTCGCTGTGGCTGCCGCAGATCGCCGGCCTGCTCGATTGAACGAAGGTCTTTCGCCCAACGCCGGCGCGCGCTAGATCGCGCGGCGGAGGCTTTCATGTCGCACGATTTCCCGCATCGGCCGCTCGACTTCCATCCCGTCGCGGGAGCCGAGATGGCCCCCCGTGCCCGCGCCTTCGCCGATGATCTGATACGCCGCCGCACGGTGCGCGAGTTCAGCGATCATCAGGTCGACCGCGCCATCATCGAAGCGGCGATCGACGCCGCGCGCCACGCCCCGAGCGGCGCCAATCACCAGCCCTGGCATTTCGTCGCTGTCGCCGATCGCGGCGTGAAAGCGCGGATCCGCGAAGCCGCCGAGGTCGAGGAGAAAGCCTTCTACGACGGCAAGGCCAGCGAGGAATGGCTGCGCGCGCTCAAACCTCTGGGCACCGACTGGCGCAAGCCATTTCTCGAGACGGCGCCGTGGCTGATCGTCGTCTTCGCCGAGCAGTGGGGCAGTTGGCCCGATGGGTCGAGGAAGAAGAACTACTACGTACCCGAATCGGTCGGTATCGCCTGCGGCTTCCTGCTCGCGACCTTGCATCGCGCCGGTCTGGCGACGTTGACGCATACGCCCAACCCGATGGGCTTCCTCGGCACCCTGCTGGGCCGGCCGAGAAACGAGAAGGCCTACATGATCGTCGTCGCCGGCCATCCGGCGCCCGATGCGGTGGTGCCGCTGCACGCGCTGGCCAAGAAGCCGTTCGACGAGGTCGCGACGTTCTTCTAGAGCATCGAGCCCAGAATCGTCTTCGCCCTGTCATCCCGAGCGCAGCGAGGGATCTAGGGTCTGCCGCCTGGATCCCTCGCTGCGCTCGGGATGACAGGTGCGCCTGACTAATCGCGCACCGCTCTAGCGGCGGCGCTCAGCGACTGCAGGCCGCTCCACCGAGAACGCAGAACTTGGCGCAATGCGGATGGTTCAGCGCTACCGAGCGCGACGCCTCCTTCAGCGTCGCGCCCAGCTCGAACTGCGGATCGTAGGGCAGTAGGGTGCAGGCCAGCACCGCTGGCCGCCCGGCGCCTTTGCGTTTCACCACCATGCGGGCCGTGGCGCACATCACGCTGTCCGGCGACTTGTTCAGGATGCCCCAGCACGCGGTGGTGATCTCCGGCACGTCGATATGCGCGTCCATCTCCGGAAAGATGGTCAGCGCCACCGGGTCGGTGGCGTCGATCGCGATCCCATGCTCGGTGAACATCAGGGCATAACCGGCGCGCACCGCGCCATCTGATTCATTGGAAAAGTGCCGACCCGCGACATGCACACGAAAGCCGTTGCGCGACAGCCAGACCAGCCCGTCGAGCGTCGGCTGCCAGCTGCGGGCGCCGCGTTCGGCCTCGTGCAGGGGCGGTGCGTAGTGGTCGATCGACACGCGGATTGTCAGCCGGTCGCCGTGGCGTTCGCGCAGTGTGAGCAGCGCCGCCTTCATCTTGTGCATCGGCTTCATGGCGTTGGTCAGCACCATGGCCTCCATGCCGCGTGACAGCACGTGCTCCAGCATCTCCGGCAGTTCGAGATTCATGAACGGCTCGCCGCCGGTGAAGCCGATCAGTCGCGTGCCGAGCCGCTCCCGCTCGATCTCGTCGAGGTACTCCCGGACCTCGGTGGCGCGGAGATAGACCAGCCGGTCGTTGCGCGGCGAGGACTCGATGTAACAGTTGGCGCAAGTCAGGTTACAAAGCGTGCCGGTGTTGAACCACAGCGTATCCAGCGACTTCAGCGCGACCCGGGCGCGGGGCTCGCCCCTGGCGGTGATGGCGATGTCGCGGAACTTGCGAGGGTCGAGCTGCGGACGAACGAGGTCGGTGACGGCCATGCGCGCAACCTAGCGTAGGGTCGGCGGCTCCTTTCATCACATCATGGCGAGTGGTCGCGCGTCGTGCGATGGTCGTGGCGCGAGCGGCGGAACGGAGAAGGGATCGTGGCGAGATCGGTTCTGGGCGTGATTGGCGGATCGGGCCTCTACGAGTTGCCGGGGCTGAGCAACGTGCGCTGGGAGACGGTTTCGTCGCCCTGGGGCCAGCCGTCCGACGCGCTGTGCTTCGGCGAGTTCGCCGGCCTGCCGATGGTCTTTTTGCCGCGTCACGGCCGCGGCCACGTCCACGCGCCCAGCGACATCGACTACCGCGCCAACATCGACGCGCTCAAGCGCGTGGGCGTCACCGACGTGGTCTCGCTCTCCGCCGTGGGCTCGCTGCGCGAGGACACGCCGCCGGGCACCTTCGTGATCGTCGACCAGTTCATCGACCGCAGCTTCGCGCGGGCCAAGAGCTTCTTCGGCAAAGGCTGCGTGGCGCATGTCGCCTTCGGCGAGCCGGTGAGCCCAAAGCTCGCCGACCGGCTGGAAGCGGCGGCGCGCAGCACCGGCGCCGACGTGCGTCGCGGTGGCACCTACATCGTGATGGAAGGCCCACAATTCTCGACCTTGGCCGAGAGCCGGCTGTATCGCGCCTGGGGCTGCGACGTGATCGGCATGACCAACATGCCCGAGGCCAAGCTCGCGCGTGAAGCCGAGCTCTGTTACGCCACCGTCGCCATGGTCACCGACTTCGACAGCTGGCACGAGGATCACGGCACGGTCGATGTCGCCAAGATCGTCGCCGTCATGCACGCCAATGCCGACAAGGCCAAGGCGCTCGTGGCGGCGCTGGCCCGCGACTTCCCGCGCGAGCATGAGCCGTGCCCGATCGGCTCGGACATGGCGCTGGAGTACGCGATCATTACCGCGCCGGAGAAGCGCGATCCGGCGTTGCTGGCCAAGCTCGACGCCGTCGCTGGCCGCGTCCTCAAACGCTGAGTCGTCTCAGATCGTCGGGCGTGTCGACGTCCCACAGCGTATCGGGTTCGCTCCAGCGCAGGCCGGCGCGGCGCAGCCGTCGGCGGGTCTGCGGCATGACCGACGATGTGCCCCAGGCGATGCCCGCGAACAGCGAGGGTACCACGCGACGCAGGCCGATCAGCAGATAGCCACCGTCCTCGGTGGGCAGGAACGACGCGTCGTCGCCCTGGTGCAGGGATCGCGCACAGGCGAGAAGATGATCGGCTCGCAACGCCGGACCATCGGTGCCGATCAGCAGCAGCGGTCGATCGGCCGGCTGGCCGCGGAACACCGCGAGCATGCGTGCGCCGAGGCCGCCGGGAAACTGTTGGCGCAGCGCGATGCCATGCTTGATCGCCAGGTCGCGGAACAGGCCATGCGATGGATCGGGCGCGCACCACAATGTGACCCGAGCCAGATTCGCGGCGCAGGCGGTCCGCACCGTGCGCTGGATCATGGTGGCGTGCAGCGCGGCCGCGCCATCGGCGCCCAGCGCCGGGATCAGCCGGGTCTTGGCATAGCCGGGCACCGGCGCCTTGGCGAAGATCGCGACGTCAACGCGGGCGGTAGCCATAGCGAATCGCCAGGTCACGCGGGTCGACGCCACGCCAGTAGTCGAAGCGCAAACGCCACATCAGCAGAATGGTACGCAGCACGCCACCGCTCTCCCAGCGTCGGCCTGAGGTCGTGACGCGCGCCGACAGGCAGGCCGGCGGCGAGCGGCCACGCAGCACCTTCGAGATGGCGATGTCTTCCATCAGCGGGATGTCGGGAAAGCCGTCGATCTCGACGAAGATCGGCCGGCGCACGAAGAGCGCTTGGTCGCCGGTGCAGATGCCGGTGATCTGCGAGCGCAGATTCATCATAGCCGCGACGACCGGCAACAGAAAATGGCGGCCCTCGATGCGCACGTCGAAGCGGCCCCAGAGAAGGCGTGGATCGGCGAGCATCATGGCGATCAGTGCGTCGGCCTGGTCGGGCAAAACCGTGTCGGCATGCAGGAACAATAGGACGTCGCCGGATGCGCGCCGCGCGCCGGCGTTCATCTGGCTGGCGCGGCCGCGCGGCGCGACCACTACCCGATCCGCGTGCGGCCCGGCGATCGCGGCCGTGCCGTCATCGCTGCCGCCATCGGCCACGATCACCTCGGCGCCACGCTGTCGCAACGGCGCGAGCCTCCGCAGTGCGGCGGCGATGCCTGTCGCTTCGTTGAGAGTCGGCACGATGATGGAGAGCATGCGCGGCCGCACTATGCGGCGGTGCTGGCCGTGCCGTCTACCGCGGCGCCATCACGAGCTTGTTGCTGGAGTTCATCTCCTACGCGGCGTGAGCCGTGGGCGAGGACGGGCCGTTGGGCAGCTCCGGCAGGCGCGCCAGCTCGGCATAGAGCGCGGGGAAGTCGACCTGCGTCGCCTCGAAGAGCTGGCGGAAATCGTCGAGCACGAAATAGCTGCGCTGCAGCTTGTCGATCTCGTAGGCGGTGCGCATTACGCGCTTCGCCTCGAACGGCAGACGCTTGGGGACATCCGACTCGATGGCGTAGAGCGTCTCCTTGGCCGAGGAGATGATGCCGGCGCCGTAGATCTTCGGACCGTTGGCGGTGCGGATCAGGCCGAACTCGACCGTGTACCAGTACAGGCGGGCGAGGCGATGGACGTTGGCGGGGCCGGCCTCGACGCCGCGCTGGCCGTAGGCCTGCATGTAGTCGGCGAAGACCGGGTTGGCGAGCAGCGGCACGTGGCCGAAGAAATCGTGGAACAGGTCGGGTTCGGCGAGATAGTCGAGCTCGTCGCGCCGGCGGATCCAGACGGTGACCGGAAATCGCCGCGCCGCAAGGTGACCGTAAAAGGCGTCGTCTGGGATCAGACCCGGCACGCCGACGATGCGCCAGCCGGTGCGCCGCTCCAGCACGTCGCTGGCGCGCTCGAAGTCGGGGACGCGCTCGTCGATCCGCAGCGCCGCGAGGCCATCGAGGAATTCGGGGCAGGCGTGGCGCTGTGCCAGCAGGGTCTGGCGACGCAGCAGCGTGCGCCAAGTGTCGTGCTCCTCGGCGCCATAGCCATTGGCGGGCTGCTTCACGGTCCAGTCCGCAGCCATCGCGCCGTAGTCGCCGCGCAGGCCGGCAGTGTCGGGCAGGGGGTGCTTGGTCATGGCCGAAAGATAAGGCCAAGGGACATAGTGAATCCCTGCAAATTGCGCCCATATTCTCCTCAGAATTAGTGATATCACCTATAGAATAACCGTTCTATGGATGTAATTGCCATGCCGCACCTCGACGATATTGACCACCGAATCATCACCGAACTCCAGCGCGATGGCCGCCTGGCCATCGTCGATCTGGCCGATCGAGTCGGTCTGTCCTCGACGCCGTGCCTGCGCCGTGTGAAGCGGCTGGAGGCCGACGGCCTGATCCGACGCTACGCCGCACTCATCGACGCCAAAGCGATGGGCCTGGGCACCCAGGCACTGGTGCAGGTCACGCTCGACGATCACTCGGAGCCGGTGGTCGCAGCTTTCGAGGCGGCGATCCGCCAGCGGCCGGAGGTGATCGCCTGCTATGCCGTGACCGGCGAGATGGACTTCCTGCTGCAGGTGCAGGTCGCCGATCTCGAGGCGTTCAGCGACTTCGCGCTCAAGGCGCTGCTGCGCATGCCCGGTGTCAGGGGCACGAAGTCGAGCTTCATCATGCAGACGGTCAAGAGCGATCTGGCGTGGGCGCCGATGCCTGATCCTGGGCGATGATGCGGGCGTAGACCGGACGGTCGATGTTGCCGCCGCTCAGGATCACCGCGACCTTGCGGCCCTTTATGCGATCACGCTCCTGCATCAATGCCGCCAGCGGCACGGCGCCGGCGCCTTCGGCGAGTTGATGCGTGTCGGTGTAGTAGGCGCGCATCGCCTCCTCGATCTCCCGGTCAGTCACCTGCACGATGCGCTCGGCGCCCGCCAGGATGATGTCCAGCGCCTCGGCCGACGGTATCCGCACCGCCACGCCGTCGGCGAAGGTGTCGGCGCTGTTGGTCTCGATCGTCTTCTTCGCCGCGAAGGACAGGGCATAGGCCGGCGCGTTGGTCGAGACGCAGCCGACGATCCTGGTCTTCAAGCCCAGCGCGTCGCGCGCGGTGATCAGGCCGCAGATACCGGAGCCCAGGCCGATCGGCGCGTAGACCGTGTCGAGGTCGGGCGCGGCGTGGAACAGCTCCATGGCGTAGGTGCCGACGCCGCGCACCAGATCCATATTGAATGACGGCAGCATCTCCAACCCGCGCTCGGGTGCGATGCGCGCGGCTTGTTCGCGCGCGGCGTCGAAGTCGTGGCCGTGCTCGATCAGCTCGGCGCCAAAGGCGCGCATGGCGGCGTTCTTCTCGACGCTGTTGCCTTCGGGCACCAGGATCACCGCCTTCACCCCATTGCGCGCGGCGGCGAAGGCGACGCTCTGGCCGTGATTGCCGCGCGTGGCGCTGATCACGCCCTTCACCTGCGGCCGTTCGCGCTTCAGGCGATCCATGTAGACCAGCCCGCCGCGGACCTTGAAGGCGCCCGTGGGCGTGTGGTTCTCGTGCTTGACCCAGACCTCCACGCCGATCCGTCGGGCCAGCAGCGGCCAGGCGTATTGCGCCGTCGGCGGCATGGCGCCATAGACGACGCGCTGGGCGGCCTCGTAGTCGGCGACGGTCAACAGGGGCATATCGGTCCTCCGGTGGCCACTCTCGCGGCACAACCACGCGGGATCAATCGCGACCTTGTCTGGCGACAAAGCCGCCACAATCCGGGTTAGGATCGGCCCCCCGACGCCAGAGGACCATTTCCATGCCCATCGTTCCGCGCTCGCTCGAATTGCAGGCCGAGCTGACGCGTATTCGTCGCGACATCCACGCCCATCCCGAGCTGGCCTACGAGGAGCACCGTACCTCCGACATGGTGGCGGCCAAGCTGACGGAGTGGGGTCTCGAGGTGCATCGCGGCCTGGGCAAGACGGGCGTGGTCGGCACCCTGCGCAAGGGCAACAGTCCCAAGGCGGTCGGTCTGCGCGCCGACATGGACGCGTTGCCCATGCAGGAAACCAACGATTTCGAGCACCGTTCCACCAACGCTGGCCGGATGCACGCCTGCGGGCATGACGGCCACACGACGATGCTTCTGGGCGCCGCCAAGGTGATGGCCGAGACGCGCAACTTCGAAGGCGCGGTCCACTTCATCTTCCAGCCGGCCGAGGAAGGCGGCGGCGGCGCCAAGGCGATGATCGATGACGGCCTGTTCCAGAAGTTCCCCTGCGACGCGGTGTTCGCGATCCACAACAAGCCCGGCCTGAAGCTGGGCACGATCGCCACCAAGCCCGGTCCGCTGCTGGCCGCGGCCGATCGCTGGGACATCCGTATCAAGGGCCATGGCGGCCACGCCGCGCATCCGCATCTGGCGCGCGATCCCCTGGTGATCGGCTCGCAGATCGTCATGGCGCTGCAGGGCATCGTCAGCCGCAACACCGATCCGCTCGACGCCGCCGTCGTCACCGTGGGCTTCATGAAGGGTGGCTCGGCCTACAACGTCATTCCCGGCGAGATGCATATCGGCGGCACGACGCGCACCACCACGGTCGAAAACCGCGCCATGGTCGAGCGCCGCATCCGTGAGATCTGCGCCGGCGCCGGCGCGATGCACGGCGTCGAGGTCGAGGTCGAGTACCGCCCGGGGTATGGGCCCACGATCAACGACGCCGACAAGGCGCGCTTCGCCGCCGATGTCGCGGCCGAGATCTGCGGCGAGGCCAATATCCTGCGTACCGTGAAGCCGTCGATGGGGGCGGAGGACTTCTCCTACATGCTCAACGCCGTGCCCGGCGCCATGGTGTGGCTGGGCAACGGCATGACAGAGCAGGGCCTGCACAATCCGGGCTACGACTTCAACGACCAGGCGATCCCGTTCGGCGTCAGCTTCTTCGTACGCGCCGCCGAACGCTTCCTGTCGAAAGACGCCTGAGGGCGATCGGGGACGCGGCATGAGCTTCATCGCGATCTACGGCCGCGTCCTCGGCCTTTTGCGTCCGGAGTTTGGCCTGGCGCTGACGCTGGCGTTGGCCAACATCGCCGTCGCCGGCCTCCAGTTCCTCGAGCCGGTGCTGTTCGGCCGCGTCGTCGACACGCTGACCGGCGCGGCCGGGCGGCCGAAGGACGACGTGTGGAACGACGCGCTCAGCCTGCTGGGCATCTGGATCGCCATCGGCATCGGCGGCATCCTCGCGAACATCGTCGTGTCGCTTTATGCCGACCGCATGGCGCACCGCAACCGGCTGGCGGCGATGGCGCGCTATTTCGAGCACGTGCTGGCGCTGCCTTTCGCCTTCCACAACGCCCAGCATTCCGGCCGCCTGCTCAAGATCATGCTGCAGGGTGTCGATAATCTGTTCGGCCTGTGGCTGATGTTCTTCCGCGAGCTCCTCGCCACCTTCGTGGCGATCTTTGTCATGCTGCCGCTGTCGCTGTTCATGAACTGGCGGCTGGCCCTGTTGCTGATAGGGCTGATCGCGTTCTTCGCGATCGCCAACGCCTGGATCGTCTCGCGCACGGACAATCTGCAGCGCGAGGTCGAGGACTTTCACAGCAAGCTGGCGGGCCGCGCCGGCGACGCGCTCGGCAACGTGCACCTGATCCAGAGCTTCGTGCGACTGTCGACCGAAACGCGCATGCTGCACGAGACCATCCGCGAGCTGCTCTCGGTGCAGTTCCCGGTGCTGAACTGGTGGGCGCTTCTCAGCGTGCTGACACGTGCCGCCGCCACGGTCACCACTCTAGCGATCTTCACGCTCGGCACCTGGCTGCACCTCAACGGCCAGGCCAGCGTCGGCGAGATCGTCAGCTTCATGGGCTTCGCCGCCATGCTGATCGGCCGCATGGAGCAGGCCTCTAGCTTCGTCGCGCGCATGTTCTTCCAGATGCCGGCGCTGGCCGATTTCTTCACCGTGCTGGAGACCGAGTCGACGGTGCGCGACAAGCCCGGCGCCATCGCGCTGCCGCGCGTGCAGGGCGCCGTCGAGTTCTCTGATGTCACCTTCTCCTACGACGGTCGGCGCACGGCGCTGAAGGACTTCTCTCTCAAGGTGAAGCCGGGCATGACGGTGGCGCTCGTTGGGCCGACCGGCGCCGGCAAGAGCACCAGCATGGCGCTGCTGCACCGCATGTGGGACCCGCAGGCGGGCTCGATCCGCGTGGACGGCGTCGATATCCGCGACGCCACGCTGGAGAGCCTGCGGCGCAACGTCGGCGTGGTGTTCCAGGACAACACCATGTTCTACCGCACGCTGGCCGAGAACCTGCGCGTCGGCAAGCAGGACGCGACCGACGCCGAGCTGGTCGAAGCCGCCAAGCTCGCCGAGGCGCACGAATTCATCGAGCGCCAGAGCGACGGCTACAACACCCAGGTCGGCGAGCGCGGCGCCACGCTGTCGGGCGGCGAGCGTCAGCGCATCTCGATCGCCCGCGCGCTCCTGAAGAATCCGCCGATCCTGATCCTCGACGAGGCGACCAGCGCGCTGGACGCGGTCACCGAGGCCAAGATCCAGAGTGCGCTGAAGACACTGATGAAGGGCCGCACCACCTTCATCATCGCCCATCGGCTGTCGACCATCCGCGACGCCGACCTCGTTGTGGTCTTCGAGCAGGGCGAGGCGGTCGAGATCGGCGGCTACCAGGAGCTGCTGGAGAAGAATGGCGCTTTCGCGCGCTTGGTGGCCACGCAGCAGGGCGGGACGCTGACCGGCACCGCGGTGCGCCAGTACATGGGCGATCCAGGTGCGCCCGAGCCCGACCCGGACGCGGCGGAACTGCCGCGTGCACAGCCGGTATGAGTCTCAGCCGGCCTTGCGGTTGCCGACCTCGGCGATGATGGCCTTGGCGATGGCGTCGAGCTCGTCGAGCCCGGCGTAGAGACCGCCGAAGAGCGTGGTCAGCTTCTTCTTCGCCGCCGATCCCTTCATGCCGGAGGAGTAGTCGTCGCGCGCGCCGCCGACACCGGGCGTGAACTTGCGACGATGCAGCTGCGCCATCACCAGCACGCAGGGCGCGCGGATGTCGGCGAAGTCATTCTTCGCGTTGTCGCCATTGAGGCCGAGCTTGCCGAGAATCGACTTCTCGACGATGTGATGCGCCTCCAGGCCCTTCTTCTCGAAATAGTCGGCGGCTTCGGGGAACTGGTCGTCCTGGCGCGTGCCGGTCTTTCTCTCCGCCGGATCCGCGCGCTGGTTGCGTACCTTCTGCGGGACGACCAGCGGCGCCTTGCCCTTGATCTTCTTGCGGAAGCCGGGGACATGGCCAACCACGAATGGCGGCATGTCGTCGCCGCGTCGCCCCAGGCGCGCGCCGTGTCCCTTGAACTTTGTCCATGTCTTGCCGCCGGGTGCGATCTCGTGCGCGAGATCACACAACTCGTTGTACGGCCCGATGATCCATCCGAACCCATGCGTGACGTAGGCGTCGAAGTCTTTGTCGGGGAACAGGCCAGGCGCCGCGGCCTGGATGGCGGTCCACAGCGATGAATTCAATGCCACGACGCGAACCTCGTTGATGGTTAAGGCAGTGTTCCTCAACTGCCCAGAAGCATCAAGTAAAAAGTGGGCGTTCGCTCATTTGTCATAATTGCAGCGGTCGCATCGAAGCGGTGTCCACATCCGCGGACTGGTGCGGGCCTTGGCATCGCGGCGAGGCGTCAGTAGGGTCGAATCGGTTCTATGGCATGGAACATGCGAACCACCGGACATGAAAAACACGGGGTTAGGCGGGAGATGTCGCTGATGAAAATGAGATTCGGTTCGCTGCTCGGCGTGACGGCCCTGGGCGCTGTCCTGGGGCTGGCTTCCGCCCTTCCGGCCCAGGCGCAGACGGCGATCAAGTTTACGCTGGACTGGGTGTTCCAGGGGCCGACCGCGCCGTTCCTCGTGGCTCTGGAGAAGGGCTACTACAAGGCTGAAGGGCTGGACGTCACCATGGATCCCGGCCAGGGCTCGGCCGGCGCCGTGCAGCGCGTCGCCACCGGCGCCTACCAGATCGGCTTCGCCGACGTGAACACGCTGATCGAATACAACGCCAAGAACCCCGGCAAGGAAATCCTCAGCGTCTTCATGGCCTATGACTTCCCGCCCTTTGGCGTCTACGCGCTGAAGAAGAGCGGCATCAAGACGCCGAAGGACCTCGAGGGCAAGAAGCTGGGCGCGCCGGTCTTCGACGCCTCGTTCCGCCTGTTCCCGGCCTTCGCCAAGCGCCAGGGCATCACCAAATGGGAGCACGTCAACCTCACGCCGCAGCTTCGCGAGCAGAGCCTGGTGCAGGGCTCGGTCGACTTCATCTCCGGCCACTACTTCTCCTCGATGCTCGACCTCAAAGCGCGCGGCGTGAAGTTCGAAGACATTGTCGCCATGCGCTACAGCGACTTCGGCATGAACGTCTACGGCAACGGGATCATCGTCTCGCCTGACATGGCCGCCAACGAGAAGGCGGTGAAAGGCTTCATCGCCGCCACGATCAAGGGTTGGAAGGACGTCATCGCCGATCCCAAGCTCGGCATCGCCGCCGCCAAGAAGCGCGATCCGCTGATCAACGAGGAACTGGAGATGGAGCGCCTGCAGCTGTCGCTGCAGACCAATATCTTCACGCCCTACGTGAAGGCCAACGGCATGGGCGACGTCGATCCGGCGCGCTTCGCGCAGTCGGTGAAGGAAGTGGCCGAGGCGTTCGGCCTGCCCGCGGCGCCCGATCCGGCCAAGATCTTCACCAACAAGTTCCTGCCGCCCAAGGCCGACCGCATGGTCGCGAAGTAGCGGCCGGGTCTATCGCATGTGAAGCACGGGGCGGCCCACGACGGCCGCCCCGTTTCGCGAATAGCAAGGCGCGTTGGGGAATGTGATGGTGGATCCGGCACTGGTCGAGCTGCGCGGCGTGAAGCTCGCCTACGGGCTCGGGCCGGACAGCACGCTGGCGGTCGATGGCCTGGACATGCGCATCGGCAAGGGCGAGTTCGTCGCCGTCGTCGGGCCCTCGGGATGCGGCAAGTCGACCCTGATGAAGCTGGTCACCGGTCTGCTGCCGCCGACGTCGGGCGAGATCATCGTGCATGGCCAGAAGGTCACCAGGCCGATCAAGGGCGTCGGCATGGCCTTCCAGAACCCTACCTTGATGCCGTGGCGCACGACCATGGACAACGTGCTGCTGCCGATGGAAGTGGTAGAGCCGCACAAACGCCGCTTCCGCCGCCATCGCGCCGAGTACGAAGCGCGCGCGATGAAGCTGCTGCGCACCGTGGGCCTCGGCGACTTCGCGCAGAAATTCCCCTGGCAGCTCTCCGGCGGCATGCAACAGCGCTCCAACCTCTGCCGCGCGCTGATCCACGAGCCCGAGATCCTGATGCTCGACGAGCCGTTCGGCGCGCTCGACGCCTTCACCCGCGAGGAGCTGTGGGGCGTGATGCAGGCGCTGTGGCTCGAGCAGCGCTTCACCGCCGTGCTGGTGACGCACGACCTGCGCGAGGCGGTCTACCTCGCCGACACCGTCTACGTGATGAGCCGGCGGCCGGGAAAGATCGTCGTGGTGCAGCAGGTCGAGCTGCCAAGGCCGCGCACGCTCGCCAGCACCTTCGAACCGGCCTTCGTCGATCTCGTGCACAAGCTGCGCGACCGCATCCACCTCGAGCACGCGTGAGGGCTGGCTGATGGAAAGCCTAGAACGCAACCGCCTGCTGCGACTGGCCATGCCGTGGCTGGTGATGATCGTCTTCTTCGCCATCTGGGAGCTGGCCTGCGTCGTGTTCGCCATCGAGGAGATCATCCTGCCGCGACCCAGCAAGGTCTTCGAGGTGATCGTCCTGCGCTTCGATATCCTGCTGAAGTTCTGCCTGCAGACCCTGTGGAGCACGGTGATCGGCTTCGGGCTGGCGATCGCCGGCGGCCTGCTGCTCGGCCTGGCGATCGGCGCCTCGCCCTTCGTCTATTCCGGCCTCTATCCGCTGCTGATCGCCTTCAATGCGATTCCCAAGGTGGCGATCGTGCCGATCCTGATGATCTGGGTCGGTGTCGGCTTCCTGCCGGCGATCATCACCGCCTTTGTCATCAGCTTCTTCCCGATCGTCGTCAACGTCGCCACCGGGCTGGCGACCATCGAGCCCGAGATGCGCGACGTGATGCGCAGCCTGGGCGCGACACGCACCGAGATCCTGCTCAAGGTCGGTATCCCGCGCGCCATGCCCTATCTGTTCGCCAGCCTGAAGGTGGCGATCACGCTCGCCTTCATCGGCTCGGTCATCGCCGAGACCGTCGGCGGCAACAACGGCATTGGCTTCCTCATGCTCTCGGCCGGCGCGCGCAACGACGCGCCGACGACCTTCGCCGGCCTGTTCGCCATCGCCATCATGGGCATCGTGATGTACGCGATCTGCGCCTGGTTCGAGCGGCGCATGACGAAATGGGCCTTCCGTGGCGAACTCGTGAGCTGATCACGTCGGTTCGTATCGGCGCGTAACGCTTCGTTGCCGCGGCTGCGCGGCGCCGTCGATCGCGCCATCATCGCCGCATGACCCTCGCGCTCCATCTGCTGGCGACGCTGCTCTTCGGCCTCGCCGCCGGCTTCTTCTTCGCCTTCGCCATCGATGTTGCGCCGGCACTGGCGCGCAGCGAACCAGCGGCGGCCATCACCGTGTTCCAGCAGATCAACATCGTCGTGCGCAACGCGTGGTTCGGCGCGGTCTATTTCGGCGCCGTCGTCGTGCCGCCGCTGGTGCTGGTGCTGACCTGGCGTGACCGGCGATCGCCGACTTGGCTAATCGGGCTGGCGGCGTGGCTGGTCTATCTCGGCGGTGTGCAGGCGCCGACCTTCATGATCAATGTGCCGATCAACGAAGTCGTCGCCGCATGGACACCCTCGGCGCCGGCGGGCGACTGGCGCCCGCTTCTGGAACGCTGGACGAGCTTCAACGCCCTGCGCACCATCGCAGCCACGGCCGCCTTCGCGCTGTCGCTGGCCGCTCTCGCCTTACCGGCGGCGCGTCGCTAGCGTCGCGACGTGGCGCAACTCGCGGTCGGGAAAGTCGGGCGTGCCGTAGGTGCGGAACTGCTCGATCACGCGCGTCATCTCGGCGTTGGACAGCCGCGTCGGCTCATCCACGGCGCGGGCGCGTAGATACATGCCGCACAGCGTTTCGACCTCGATGGCCAGCGCCAGCGCCTTTTGCGGCGTAGCGCCGGTGGCGATCAGGCCATGGTTCGCCAGCAGGCAGGCCTTGCGTCCCTCGAGCGCGGCCAGCGCGTGGTCCGATAGGGCCTGCGTGCCGAAGGTGGCGTAGGGCGCGCAGCGGATCGAATCGCCACCGGCGACCGCCACCATGTAGTGGAACGACGGTACATCGAGGCGCAAGCAGGCCAGCGCCGTCGCGAACGAGGAATGCGCGTGCACGATGGCGCCGACATCAGGCCGGGCCGCGAAGATATCGCGGTGGAAGCGCCATTCGGTTGACGGTCGATAGGGACCCGACCAGCGACCGTCCAGCGCCATGACAGGCAGGTCGGCCGGCTTCATCGTGTCGTAATCGCGGCCGCTGGGCGTGATCAGGAAGCGCTGCGCGTCGAGTCGCGCGCTGGCGTTGCCCGACGTGCCCTGGTTGATGCCGCTGGCGTTCATCGCCCGGCAAGTGTCGATCAATGCGCGTCGCAGCGCCGCGTCCGTCGTCATCTCACGCCGCCCAGGCATGTTCGGGGAACAGCGACAGCAGGCCGGCGGCGCTGGCCTCGCAGACGCCGCGCTCGGTGATCAGGCCAGTGACCAGCCGCGCCGGGGTGACGTCGAAGGCGTAGTTCGCCACCGCCGTGCCCGCGGGCACGATCTCGACCGAAGCGATCGCGCCGGTGGCCAGCCGGCCGGTGACGCGCGCGACCTCGGCGCCGTCGCGCTGCTCGATCGGGATGTCGCGCACCCCGTCGTCGAGCGTCCAATCTATCGAGGGTGACGGCACGGCGGCGTAGAACGGCACGCCGTTGTCACGCGCCGCCAGCGCCTTCAGATAAGTGCCGATCTTGTTGCCGACATCGCCGCGCCGGGAGGTGCGATCGGTGCCGACGATGCACAGGTCGACCATGCCGTGCTGCATCAGGTGGCCGCCGGTGTTGTCGGCGATCACGGTGTGCGCCACGCCGTGCTTGCCCAGCTCCCAGGCGGTGAGGCTGGCGCCCTGGTTGCGCGGGCGCGTCTCATCGACCCAGACATGCAGATCCAGCCCGCGATCGTGCGCCATGTAGATGGGCGCCATCGCGGTGCCCCAGTCCACGGTGGCGAGCCAGCCGGCGTTGCAGTGGGTGAGGATGTTGATGCGCTGACCCGGATTTTTGCGACTTTTCGCGGCTTCGAGCAGCGGCAGCCCATGCCGGCCGATCGCCGCGCAGATCGCCACGTCGGCGGCGCAGATCTCGTCGGCGCGCGTGTACGCCGCCGTGGCGCGCTGGGCCGTCGGCAGCGGCAGCAGCAGGTGGCGCAGATCGTCCAGCGCCCAGCGCAGGTTCACCGCGGTCGGCCGCGTCGCCATCAGGTGGTCGTAGGCGCGCCCGAGCATCGCGTCGGATGCGTCGGCGGCCATGGCCAGCGCCATGCCGTATCCAGCTGTCGCGCCGATCAGCGGCGCGCCGCGGACGATCATGTCGCGGATCGCGGCAACCGCATCGTCGAGCGTGCTGAGCGGGCGGATCTCGAGGGCATGCGGCAGGCGCGTCTGGTCGATGACCTCGACGGTGCGACCGTCGGCGGCCAGCCAGATGGTGCGATAGGGTTTGCCGTCGATCTTCACGTCACGCGCTCCATGGCGCGCGTCACGGCCCACTCGGTGACAAGCAGGGCCGCCGTCACCAGCAGGCCGATGATCCAGATCACCAGGGTTGTCGCCATCGCCAGCGGCGTGTTGAGCATCGCTGTCGCCGCCATGACCATGTAGCCCAATCCGTCGCGCCCCGCGACCATGTCGCACACGACCGCGAGGAGCAGGGCCAGCAAGGCGGCCTGCCGCGACCCGCGCAGGACGGCCGGTACGATGCCGGCGATGCCGTGCACGGTCAGCACGCGAAGCGTGGCCGCGATGAAGGCGAGCGCCGCACCGGTCGCGGCGGCGCGCGTGCGGGTGGCTTCGCCGACGCCCGCCCAGACAACGAACATGGGCAGCAGCGTGACGATGAGCAGCGGACCCGCATCACCGATCCAGATGGCAAGGAAGCGCAGGGCGCGGCCGAACCCCGGCATCGCGATGGCGAACGCGCCGAACACGACGCAGACTGGTGCGGCGATGGCGAGCCCGATCAGCGTGGCCAGGGCCGTGGTGCGCAGGGTCACGACGATCGCCGGCGAAAGAGTCGGCCAGTGATCCGACAGCGCCTCGAGGACGCGGCCGGGCGACGGCAGCGTGAGGTCGGGCCGCATCTGGGCGGCGACCGCGAACTGCCAAGCCGCGAAGCCGATGGCAAGGAGGGCGATGCCCAGCGCCAGGCCACCCAGCGGATTGGCCCGGCCGAGGCTCGCCGCATGGGCGGATCGGGAACGTGCGTCGTTCATGCGTCGTCACACTCTCAAGCCGCCGGCCGTCGGGCCAGACGCGACAGGGCGAGGATAGTCCCCAAGGATAGCGTCGCGGCGACCAGCGAGGCCAGCAGCGTCACCGTGACGCCGCCGCGTTCCATCATCGTGGCGAAGACCACCGGCGCGATGGCGGTGACCACGTTCAGCGGCACCGCCAGCCAGCCCATGGTGCGGCCGTACTCCGCTCGGTCGAACAACGCCAACGGCAAGGTCGCGCGCACGACGGCCTTCAGCCCGTTGGCGATGGCGTAGAGCGCGACCACCGCGAAGCCGGCGGCGATTGTCGAGCTACCGGCCAGGCCGACCAGCAGCGCGACGGGCAGCGCGGCGGCGCCGATGATCGCCGAGTTCATGCTCGACAGGCGATTGGCGAGCGCGATCTCGATCAGCCGCACGCCGATCTGGATCGGCCCCATGAAGGACGCGAGAATCACCGCCATCGCCGGCGAATGGCCCAACTCGCGCAGGATCTCGATCAGGTACAGCGTCATGCCGGTGTAGACGATGCCGCCGGTCGACAGCCCGATCGCCAGCAGGGCGAAGACCATGGGGCGACGCACGGGCGCGGGCGGCGGCGCGCCGTCCGGGCCGCGCGACGGTGCCGGCG
>JALHMM010000087.1 GCA_022844045.1 Reyranellaceae bacterium
CTCGCCGGCGCCGCGGCGCTTGCCGCGGGCGGCGGCGCACGCGCCTGGGCGCAGCCGCGCGGCCAAGTGGGCGAACGGCTCTTCAAGCTGGTCCAGGGCTACAGCACGTGGCCGCATCACCGCAGTGCCACGCCCGAAGGCCGCAACACCGTCGCCTTTATCGACACCGAGCTGAAGCGGCTAGGCGCGCCGACCAAGAAGATCCCCTACCTGTTCGAGCGCTACGAGTTCTTCGTCGAGGTCAAGGCCAAGGGCCGCGTGCTCGAGGCGCTGCCGCTGTTCTACGAGGCCTACAACCAGGTCAGCTCGACGACACCGATCATCCGGCCGGTCACGCTCGAGAACAACATAGACCGCAAGGACATCGCCGGCTCGATCAGCTCGCCACCCAACGCCAAGTCGCCGATCGTGCTGCTGCCGACCTTCAGCAAGTTCGGTACCGAGGCGCCCAAGCCGGCGCTGATCGGCGTCGACTCCGATCCCGCGCGCGCGGGCAGCGGCATCCCGACCGTGATGATCTCCGGGGAGCATCTGGAGACGCTGAAGGCCGGCGGCGTGAACGTCGAGTTCCGCGCGCGGCGCGTGACGGATCGCGACGAGACCATCATCGCCGAGCTGGGCGCCGGCGGGCTGGCGCCGCTGGTGATCACCACGCCGATCGGCGGCTGGTTCACCGCGGCGGGCGAGCGCGGCACCGGCATCGCGCTGGCGCTGGAACTCGCGGCGCATTTCGCCCGCGAAATGCCGATTATCTTCATAGCCACCACGGGCAACGAGCTGGAGTTCAACGGGCTGAAGAGCCTGATCAAGTGGGGCTACAAGGTAGACCCATACGGCGTGGTGCATGTCGGTGCCGCCGCCGGTGCTGGCGTGAAGAAGCCGGGCGAACGCGCGCTGTCGCTGGCCCCAATGCGCGTGGCAATGTCGAGCAAGCCGGCCGGCCCGAATACCGGCATGGGCGCGGCGCTGAAGCCTGGTGGTTTCGCCGGCACCGAGCGCTTCAGCGGCGAAGGCGCGATTTGGCGCGAATTCCTCGGCAAGGACGTGCCGCTGCTGTCGTTCGACGGCACCTTCCCGCTGATGCGCACGCCCGACGACGTGCCCGATCTCGTCACGTCGCCGGCGCTGCTGGATATCGCCTACAAGTCGATGCTCGACGCGACGCGGGCATTGTTGGCGGCGTAGACGTCAACCGTCGCGGCGCGGACCTTCGGCCGACGGGAACAGCATGCGATCGTTGGTCCGGCAATAGCGGTCCGCGAACATGCGTCCCACAGGCTGGTACTTGTCCATCAGCACGCGCATCGCCTTGGGATCCCACAGCTCGTCACGCACGTGGAAGTGCACGCCCTCGCCGATGATCAGCTGGCGGTCGTCCTTGACGTTGATCACCTGCCAGATCTTGCACTCCAGCGACCACGGCGCCGCGGCCAGACGCGGCGGCTTGATCGCGGTCGAGGGCGCCAAGCCGAGCTTGAGATAATCCGGCTCGCCGATATCGGGCGGGAAGTCGCCGCTCGACTCGTGCATCGCCTGCGCCAGCGGCTCGTCGGTCAGGTTGACCACGAACTCGCCGCTGCGCTGGATGTTGGTCCAGGTGTCCTTGATCCGCCCGTCCGGCCGCTTGTTGATCGCGAACATGCAGAGCGGCGGGTCTTCGGCGAAGACGTTGAAGAAGCTGAACGGCGCGGCATTGACCACGCCGGTCGGCCCGATCGTGGTCACCCAGGCGATCGGCCGCGGCAGCACGAAGGAGATCAGGAGCTTGTAACGCTCATGCGGACTGAGTTCTGAAGCGGCGTACTGCATCGGCCCCTGCCCTGCTTACTTTCGGGTCGGCGGCGGCGGCTCGGCGCCGACGCGTTCGGTGATCAACTTATAGTGCTCGGGCCGCCGATGCTTGGCGAAGTTGAAGACATTCTGGCGGATCGACTCGCCCATCGAAAGATCGGCGTCGAACATGATCAGCTCGTCGTCCTCGCTCATCGCCTGCGCGGCGATCTCGCCGGTCGGCGCCACGATCACCGAGGCGCCGTACATGCCGAAGCCGTCCTCCTTGCCCGCCTTGGCGGTGGCGACGATCCAGGTGCCGTTCTGGTAGGCATTGGCCTGCACGCTGAGCAAGTGATGGAACACGCGGCGATAGGGCGGCTCGTGGAAATAGATGTTGTCGGTGGGCGTGTTGTAGCCCAGCGCCACCATCTCGACGCCCTGCAGCCCCATGACGCGGAACGTCTCGGGCCAGCGCCGGTCGTTGCAGATGCACTGGCCCATGACGAGATCCTCGTCGAACATGCGCCAGACGTTGAAGCCGAGATTGCCGACGTCGAAATAGCGCTTCTCCAGATGCTGGAACGGCGCGGTCGGGATGTGATCGACATGCCCCGGCAGATGCACCTTGCGGTACTTGCCGACGATCCGCCCGTCGGGCCCGACCAGGATCGACGTATTGAACCGCCTTGTCTTCCCCTCTTCCTCGGTCAGTTCCGCGTAGCCAAGGTAGAACCCAACCCTCTTCTCCCGCGCCAGCTCGAACAGCGGCATCGTCTCCGGGCTGGGCATCTGCGCCTCGAAGAACCGGTCGATCTCGGCCTGGTCCGTCATCCACCACCGCGGAAAGAACGTCGTCAGCGCCAGCTCGGGAAACACCACGAACCGGCAGCCCGAATCGGCGGCCTCGCGCAACATCGCCATCATGCGCTTCACCGCCGACGCCTTGCTGTCGGCGAGATGGATAGGCCCGAGCTGGGCGGCGGCGACTTTCAGGTGGCGGGACATGCGGGCTTTCCTAGTTACTGCTCGGCGAGCCTGTACTCGAAGGGATCAGATAGCAGATGCCGCGCCGGGTCGCGAACACCAGGCATAAAGCGGATCACGCGGATGCCGGCCGGGACGACGACGTAGTAGATGACGTGAGAGCCGCTGGGCGTGCTGCGATAGCCGAGGCCGATATCCGGGCGCGCCGGCGCACTGAACGGGAACGCCGCTAGGCGGTCGAGCCGCACCCTCAGATTGGCGATGTAGCGGGCCTTCTGATCGGCTCCCCATTGCAGCAGGGATTCGACACCGGCCTCGATGATGTCTTCAACGGCCGCCTGCGTATACTCGATTTCGCCCACGGCTTACGCCCGTTTGCGCGCCCGCCGATCGATCTCCGCGCTGATGTCGTCGAGTGTCCAGCCGGTCGCGACACCACTCTCCTCGCCCTCGCGCAAAGCGTTACGCAGTCGCTTCAGATCCCGCCTCTCGGAATCGCGCTCCTGCATCGCGCGTAAAGCTTCGCGAATCACTTCGCTCGCATTGTTGTAGTCGCCAGACTTGACCTTCGCCTTAACGAAGCCCTCTAGCTTGGCTGTCAACGAGATGTTCATAGTGAACCTCGGGCTGAGCAAAGATTAGCAAAGTCTGTTACCAGCTTCAGCTAGCAACGGCAACGGAAAGTCCGACGACCAGGTGGCGGTTGCTTATCGGGAGGGTGCTCCAATTGGTAGCTACGCCTGGGCATTTGCGCAACTAGGGCGGCCGCCATTGCAAAAGTGCCAGCAGGACGTCTGACCGTCGTCGAGATGGTCTCAAAACAACGGCCGAGCCCCAAAGCTCGCCATCTTCGTCATCTCCGGCGCCGCTCGCCCGAGCGGGCGTGAGGCGTCGGGTGTGACGCATTTCAGGAACTGGCCACTGCCCTTCTCGGCGTTCAGCGTCCCGTTCTCGACCACGACACGGCCGCGGCTGATCACGGTGACCGGCCAGCCGGTGATGCGGCGCCCCTCGTACGGCGTGTAGCCGACATTGTCGTGCAGGTCGGTCCAGCGCACGGTGACGTCCTTCTTGTCGTCCCAGATCGCGAGGTCGGCGTCGGAGCCGACGGCGATCGTGCCCTTGCGCGGGTAGAGACCGTAGAGCTTGGCGTGGTTGGTGGCGCTCAGCGCCACGAACTGGTGCAGGTCGATGCGGCCCTTCTGCACGCCCTCGGAGAACAGCAGCGGCAGGCGCAGCTCGAGGCCGGGCACACCGTTGGCCATCTCCTTGAACGTGGTCTTCAGGCCCTTGGGGATCTTGCCGCCCTCGTTGAACTGGTAGGGCGCGTGGTCGGAGGAGAAGACGTCGAAGGTGCCGTCCTTCAGGGCGGCCCAGACCGCTTCCTGCCCGGCGGCGTCGCGCGGCGGCGGGCTGCAGCACCACATCGCGCCCTGCACGTCGGGCTTGTCGAGGTCGTCGGCGGTAAGCGCGATGTATTGCGGGCAGGTCTCGGCGAAGATCTTCAAGCCCTTGGCGCGCGCCTGGCGCACCGTCTCGATCGCCTCGACCTCCGACATGTGCACGATCAGCATCGGCGCGTCGACCAGGCGGGCCAGCGAGATCGCGCGGTTGGTCGCCTCGGCCTCGGCGACGCGGGCATGGGCGATGGCGTGGAACTTGGGCGCGACATGGCCCTGCTCGACCAGGTGATGCGCCAGCCACTGGATCATGTCGTGGTTCTCGGCATGCACCATGACCAGCGCGCCTTCCTTGCGCGCCAGTGCGAGGATGTCGAGCAGCTGGTAGTCGGTGACCTTCAGCGCGTCGTAGGTCATGTAGATCTTGAACGAGGTGTAACCGTCCTTGATCAGCGCCGGCAGCTCCTGGCCCATCACCTGCGGCGAGGGGTCGGAGATGATCAGGTGGAAGGCGTAGTCGATCAGCGCGTTGGGCGTCGCTTCCTGGTGATAGTCCTGCACCACCTTGCGCAGGGACATGCCGCGATGCTGCGCGGCGAAGGGGATGATCGTCGTCGTGCCGCCGAACACCGCCGAGCGCGTGCCGGTGTAGAAGTCATCGGCGCACATGATGCCCATGCCGGATTTCTGGGCGACATGGACATGGCTGTCGACGCCGCCAGGCAGCACGAACTTGCCACCGGCGTCGATCTCGCGCGTGGCGTCGCCGGAGACCTTGCCGATGGCGGCGATCACGCCGTCCTTCACGGCGATGTCGCCTTCGGTGGCGGCCTCGACGGTGACGATGCGGGCGTTGCGGATGATCAGGTCATAGGCGGGCATTCGTGTGGTTCCCCGAGAAAAAAGGAACCACAGAGACACAGAGACACAGAGGAAAACCGACTGCGCGCTTCGCGCGCATCAAACTGTCTTCCTCTGTGCCTCTGTGTCTCTGTGGTGAAATTCTTCATTCCGCCGCCAACGGACGGGACTTGCCGGCAGACGCGAGTCGGCGCTCCAGCCGCGCAATCAGGTTGTCTAGCTCGACCACGTCGGCGGCCGTCAGCGACGAGCCCGGCGACCGCTGCCTGGCGCTCTTGATCGCGCCGCGGCGGCGCAGCACTTCCTTGCGCAGCGCCAGGCCGATGCCCGGCTGCACCTCGTGGCGCACCAATGGCAGGTAGATGTCGAACAGGTCTTCGCCCTCCTCCGGCTTGCCCGCCGCGAACAGCGCGTGGACCTGCACCAGCATCTCCGGCCAGGCGAAGCCGGTCATCGCGCCGTCGACGCCGCGGCGCAGCTCCTGCGGGTAGTAGATGCCGCCATTGCCGACCAGGATCGACACGCGGCGTTGCCCCTTGGACTCGGCCTCGCGGATCCGGGTGATCTTGTTGAGCGCCGGCGCGTCCTCGTGCTTGAGCATCACCAGCTGCGGGAAATCGGCCACCATCCGGTTGAACACCGGCACGGGAAGAAACACGCCCGTGGTCTGGGGATAGTCCTGGTAGACCACCGGCACGTCGGGCCCGAGCGCCTCGAAGACCTGCTTGTAATAGCCGTACAGCGCGTCGTCGCCTTTCAGGCCGGCGGCAGGTGCCACCATCACGCCGGCGGCGCCGGCGGCCATCACCTCGTGCGACAAGCGGCGCAGCGGATCGATCGCGGCGTGGCTGACGCCGACGATCACCTTGCGCCCGCCGGCGCGGGCGATCACGCGCTTGACCACGGCCAGCGACTCATCGGGCGTGAGCTTGTGCGCCTCGCCCATCATGCCCAGCAGGGTGAAGCCGTGCACGCCGCAGGAAATGTAGAAGTCGGTGAGCGAATCGACGCTGTTAAAGTCGACCTCGCCAGAGTCGGTGAACGGCGTGGCGGCGATGATAAAGACGCCCTTGGCAGTCTCGTCGAGTCGCGCGGCCATGGCTGTTCTCCAGATCATCGGTCGGTGTGCGCCGGGATCATGCCACCCGTGTGCCTCCGGGTGAAGCTTGTCGCCTGTCCTGCCAGTGGCCTAGAGTTTGCAGCATCTCGATCAGGGTCGAGGATCACGGGGGATTGCACAGGTGCTGGCGCTGGTCGCGCAACGGCTGTTGATTTCAGGCCCGGTCCTGTTGGGCGTCCTGGTGATCGGCTTCCTGCTGCTGCAAGTCGTGCCCACGGATCCGGCGGTGATCCTGGCCGGCCCGACCGCGTCGCAGGCCGAAGTCGAGGCGATCCGCGAGCAACTCGGCCTCAATCGCTCGCTGATCGAGCAGTTCGCCAATTATCTGTTCCGTGTCCTGCAGCTCGACCTCGGCCGGTCCATGATCTCGAACCGGCCGGTGACCGAGGAGATCCTGCTCACCATCGGCCCGACGCTCGAGCTGATGCTGGCCTGCATGATCTGGGCGATCCCCGTCGGCATCCTCATGGGCACGCTGGCGGCACAGCATCGGGGGTCGATCATCGACCGGCTGATCATGGCGATTTCCGTCATGGGCGTGTCGGTGCCGGTGTTCTTCGTCGGCCTGCTGCTGATCCAGCATGTCGGCGGCGCCGGCCTGCTGCCCTTCCAGGGCCGCGCCGGCCCGCTCTGGACCTTTGAAGGCCTGCACCACATCGCCCTTCCCGCCCTGACCCTCGGCGCCGTCTTCATCGGCCCGGTCGCCCGCATGACGCGGACGTCCCTTCTCGAGGTACTGGGCGCCGACTACGTGCGCACCGCCCGTGCCAAGGGTGCCGGCGAATCGCGCGTCGTGATCCGTCACGCGCTACGCAACGCCCTGATTCCCGTGATCACCCTGATCGGCCTGCAGGTCGGCTTCCTGCTGGGCGGCGCCGTCGTGACCGAGACGATGTACGCCTGGCCCGGCGTCGGCCGCATGGCGGTGGGCGCCATCGGCTCGCGCGACCTGCCGGTGGCGCAGGGCGCGATCCTGATGCTGGCGGTGTCATTCCTCGCCATCAACCTCGTGGTCGACGTGCTCTACGGCTATCTCGATCCCCGGATCGGCCGGCGATGACCGACATCACCGCCATCAACGAGGCCGACCTGCGGGCGCTGAACGCGCTGCGCCGCAAGAACAGCATCATACGCCGCCTGCTGCGCGATCCGGCGGCGGCGCTTGCCCTGCTGTTCATAGTGCTGATCGTGCTGGGCGCGCTATTGGCTCCGCTGATCGCGCCCTTCGACCCCTATGCCAACAATCTGCGCCTGCGCCTGAAGCCGCCGGGCTTCGTCGGACCCGACGGCAGTCTCTACCTGCTGGGCACCGACGCGCAGGGCCGCGACATGCTCACGCGCATCCTCTACGGCCTGCGCATGACCTTGATGATCGGCGCGCTCGCCGTGCTGGCGGGCGGCACGATCGGCGTGCTGATCGGCGCGCTGTCGGCCTACTACAAGCGCCTCGACGCGGTGCTGATGCGCCTGATCGACGTGTTGCTGTCCTTCCCCTCGATCCTGTTCGGCCTGGCGCTGGCCGCCGTGCTCGGCCCGAACTTCGTCAGCCTCGTCGTCGCGCTCAGCATCGCCGCCATCCCAGCCATCGCGCGCGTCTCGCGCGGCGCGGCCACCGTGGTGATGCAGCAGGAGTACATGGAGGCCGGTCGCGCCCTGGGCCTCGGCGACGGCGCGCTGATCTGGCGTTATCTGCTGCTGAACTGCGGCTCGACGGTGCTGATCTACGCCACCCTGCAGCTCGGCCAGAGCATCCTGCTGGGGTCTGTGCTGAGCTTCCTCGGCCTGGGCGTGCAAGCGCCGATCGCCGAGCTGGGCAGCATGACGGCCGATGGACGCAAGTTCCTCACCAACTTCCCGCATGTCGCGACGATCCCGGCGGCGGCGATCTTCCTGATCGTGCTGGCCTTCAACGTCCTGGGCGATGCGCTCCGCGACGCGCTCGATCCCAAGCTTCGTCAATGATGCGTACCACCTGGGAGACTTCACCATGAGGACTACGGCAAGGCTCGGCTTGGCGGCGCTCACGGCGCTGTCCGGCATCGCGACGCTCGCCCCCGCGGCGAGCGCGCAGAAGACGGTGACGATAATCCGCGAGATCGACACCGACCGCTACGATCCGCACCGCTCGACCGCGCGCTCGAACGCCGAGGTCATGTACATGGTCGGCGACACCATGGTCGCGCTCGACTACGACATGAAGACGCTCAAGCCCAACCTGGCGGCGAGCTGGACCGTGTCACCCGACGGCCTCGTCTACACCTTCAAGCTGCGCCCCGATGTCACCTTCTGCAGCGGCAAGAAGATGACGGCCAAGGACGTGGTCGCGACCTACGAGCGCTGGATGGATCCCGAGACCAAGGGCCTCGTGAAGTGGCGCATGGGCGACCTCGACAAGGTCACAGCGGTCGACGACGTCACGGTCGAGTACAAGCTCAAGAAGCCGTTCTCCGAGCTGCTCTACCAGATGACGCAGTACTTCCACACCATCATCAACGTCGACCAGGTCAAGCAGCTCGGCGCCGATTACGGCATCAAGGGTTTCGACGGCACCGGCCCGTTCTGCATGCAGAGCTGGACGCCGCGCGACCAGACGGTGCTGACACGACACGCCGCCTACAAGTGGGGGCCGCCTATCTACGCCAGCCAGTCGGCCCAGGTCGACCGCGTGATCTGGAAGGTCGTGCCCGAGGAGAACACCCGCGTCACCGCCCTGCAGAGCGGCCAGGCTGACGCCAGCCAGTATGTGCCGTACTGGTCGCTGAAGGATCTGATGGCCAACAAGCAGCTCTCGGTGTCGCGCGCCCAGAACTATTTCTGGACCTTCTTCATCGGCTTCAAGATCGACCGCGAGCTGATGCGTGACGAGAAGGTGCGCCGGGCGATGAACCTGGCCGTCGACCAGCGCGCCATCACCGAGGCGGTGACCTTCGGCTTCGCCATGCCGGCCGATACGATGCTGATGCCCAGCGTGCTCGACTTCAACAGCAACGTCGATCGCAAGATCTACGGCGAGAGCATCTCCGAAGCCGAGAAGCTGCTCGACGAGGCCGGCTGGAAGAAGGGCGCAGACGGCTTCCGCTACAAGGACGGCAAGAAGCTGGCGCCGGTGATCTACGGCATCGCCGGCTTCTTCAAGGAGATCGCCGAGGCCGTGCAGGGCGACCTGCGCAAGATCGGCGTCGACCTGCAGATCCAGCTCTTCGACTCCACCGTCGCCTGGGGCAAGCTGGCGACGCAGGAGTTCGACGCCTTCGGCATGAGCTTCCCCTACGTCTCCGCCGGCGACGCGCTGAACCTCTATTTCCGCTCGGCCAACACGCCGACGCCCAACCGCATGAATTGGAAGGACAAGGAGACCGACGAGCTGCTCGATCGCGGCTCGCAGGCGCTCGACGACAAGACGCGGTCCGAGGCCTATGCGCGCGTGCAGGCCAAGGTGCACGACGCGGCGGTGTGGATCCCGCTCTACCACGAGCCGCTGCACCTGGTCGCCGGGCCGAAGCTCAAGCCCATGCAGGCGCACGGCAACTACGGCTGCGCGCTCTACAAGGGCCTCGACATCGCGCTGAAGTAGCACGCCACGAACCACGGGAAACGCCATGACCAACAAGATCACGCTCGTCCGCGACCTCGACGTCGTCGTCGCCTGGGACGAGTCCGAGGGCCGGCACGTCTATCTCCAGCGTGCCGACTTCGCCTTCCGCGGCAACGAGATCATCCATGTCGGCCCGGGTTACGCCGGGCCGGCGGACACGACCATCGAGGGCCGCGGCATGATGGTCATGCCCGGCCTGGTCAACATCCACACCCATCCCTTCTCGGAACCGGGCAACAAGGGCCTGACCGAGGAGGTCGCCAGCGACAAGCTGGGGCAGAGCTCGCTCTACGAGTTCCTGCCGGTCTTCGGCATGGAGGCCGAGGATGCCGGTGCCTCCTCGCGCGTGGCGATCTCGGAGCTGCTGAAGAGCGGTGTCACCACGGTCGCCGACCTGTCGACCAACCGCGAGGGCTGGATCGAGGATCTCGTCTCGACCGGCATCCGCGCTGTGCTCTGCCCGATGTTCCGCTCGGGCTACTGGTACACCAAGAACGGCCACGTCGTGGACTACGCCTGGGACATCAAGCAGGGCGAAGCCAACTTCGCGGCGGCGCTGAAGACCATCGACGCCGCCATGGCCCATCCCAGCGGCCGCCTGTCGGGCATGATGGGACCCTCGCAGATCGACACCTGCACCGAGGGTCTGTTCAAGGACGCGCTAGCCGAGGCACGCAAGCGTAACATCCCGATGCAGACCCATGCCGGCCAGGCGGTGGTCGAGTTCCATGAGATGACGCGCCGCCACGGCAAGACGCCGATCGAATGGCTCGACGACATCGGCGTGCTGTCGCCCGACCTGATCATCGGCCACTGCATCTTCCTCAACGATCATCCGCAGATCCACTGGCCGCATAGCGACGACTTCGCGCGCCTGAAGGCGTCCGGCGCGGCGGTGGCGCATTGCCCGACGGTGTTCGCGCGCCGCGGCATCGCGCTCAACAGCATGGGCCGCTACATGGAGGCCGGCATCCCGCTGGGCATCGGCACCGACACTTTCCCGCACAACATGCTCGATGAGCTGAGGCTGGCCTGCTACCTCGGCCGCGTGCTCACCGGCAACTACAAGATGGGCATGACACGGCATGCCTTCGAAGCGGCCACCGTCGGCGGCGCGAAGATCCTGCGACGGCCCGATCTCGGCCGCATCGCGCCGGGCTGCAAGGCCGACTTCTCGCTCGTCGACATGACGCATCCCTATATGCAGCCGGCGATCGAGCCGGTGCGCAGCCTTATCTTCTCCGCCTCCGACCGCGCCATCCGTCACGTCTATATCGACGGTACCCAGGTGGTACGCGATGGCCAGGTGCTCACCGTCGACGTCGAGACCATGACCGAGCAGCTGGTCGCCGGCCAGGCCAAGCGCATCGCCACCGTGTCGTCACGCGACTGGGCCGGCCGCACCGCCGAGCAGCTTGCGCCGCCGGTCTACGGCAAGCGCGATCGCCTGCCGCAGACGAGGCCGGTGCATTGATGACTGTCGAACTACCTTCCCCCGCTGGCGGGGGAAGGTGGCGCGTAGCGCCGGATGGGGGTGGTTGGTGCGACAACACCAACGTCCGCATCTGGCCGCTATGCCGCCACCCCCATCCGCCCTTCGGGCACCTTCCCCCGCCAGCGGGGGAAGGTAGTGGTCCCGTGCGCTGATGGTCGACAACGTCGCGGATCCGCTGCTTGAGGTGCTGAACCTCGAGACGCACTTCTCCACCGGCGGCGGTGTGTTCAAGGCGGTCGACGACATCTCCTTCAGCCTCAAACGTGGCGAGACGTTGGGCCTCGTCGGCGAATCCGGCTGCGGCAAATCCGTGACGTCGCTGTCGATCATGCGGCTGGTGCCCAGCCCGCCGGGCAAGATTGCCGGCGGTCAGGTGAAGCTCGCCGGCCGCGACCTGCTGACGCTGTCTCAGGCGGAGATGCGCGCGGTGCGCGGCGGCGACATCGCCATGATCTTCCAGGAGCCGATGACCAGCCTCAACCCGGTGCAGCCGATCGGCCAGCAGATCGCCGAGGCCATCCTGCTGCACCGCGACGCGAGCCAGGCCGAGGCGCGCGCCCGCGCCATCGAGCTGTTGCGGCTGGTGCGCATCCCCTCACCCGAGCAGCGTGTCGACGACTACCCGCACCATCTCTCGGGCGGCATGCGCCAACGGGTGATGATCGCCATGGCGCTGGCCTGCGATCCGCAGGTGCTGATCGCCGACGAGCCGACCACGGCGTTGGATGTCACCATTCAGGCGCAGATCCTCGACCTGTTGCGCGAGCTGCGCGAACGGCTGGGCATGGCGATCATCCTGATCACGCACGATCTCGGCGTCGTCGCCGCGATCGCCGACCGCGTCGCCGTGATGTATGCCGGCCGCATCGTCGAGGAAGCGCCGGTCAACGCGCTGTTCGGCGACCCGCAGCATCCCTACACGCTGGGCCTGCTGGGTTCGATCCCCGGCGCCGCCGGCGACGATGAGGAGCTCACTGCCATCGAAGGTGTCGTGCCCAGCCCCTACGCCCAGCCCGAGGGCTGCCGCTTCAATCCGCGCTGCCCGTTCGCCATCGAGCGCTGCCGCCGCGAGATCCCGCCGTTGGCTGAAGCCAAGCCCGGCCACCGCGTCGCCTGCTGGCGCGTGCCGATCGAAACAACCCTGGGCGCGGCATGAGCGAGACGCCCCTGCTCCAGGTCGAACGGCTGGTGAAGCACTTCCCTGCCAAACGCGGCGTGCTGTTCCAGCGCATCATCGGCACGGTGAAGGCGGTCGACGACATTACCTTCGACGTGCGCGCCGGCGAGACCGTGGGCGTGGTCGGCGAATCGGGTTGCGGCAAGTCGACGATGGGACGCCTCGTGCTGCGCCTGATCGAGCCGACATCCGGCAAGGTCACCTTCGACGGCCACGACGTGCGCGAGCTCAACCGCGAGCGGCTGCGCGTCCTACGCCGCGATATGCAGATCATTTTCCAGGACCCCTACGCCTCGCTGAATCCGAGGCTGAGCGTCGGCGAGATGCTGGCCGAGCCGTTGCGCCTGCACGGTGGGATGTCCGGCGCGCCGATGAAAGCGCGCATCGACGAACTGCTGACCACTGTCGGCCTTTCGTCGTGGCACGCGCTGCGTTATCCGCACGAGTTCTCCGGCGGGCAGCGTCAGCGCCTGGGCATCTCGCGCGCGCTCGCCACGCGCCCCAAGCTGATCGTCTGCGACGAGCCGGTCTCGGCGCTTGACGTGTCGATCCAGGCGCAGGTGATCAACCTGCTGAAGTCGCTGCAGAAGCGCTTCGGCATCGCCTACATCTTCATCGCCCACGATCTCGCCGTCGTGCGCCACATCAGCGATCGCGTCGCCGTCATGTATCTCGGCCGCATCGTCGAGATGGCCGACAAGAAGGCCCTGTTCGGCCGGCCGATGCATCCCTATACCCGCGCCCTGCTCGCCGCCGCGCCGGTCGCCGATCCGACGGCACCGAAGAAGGCCGCGCCGATCGAGGGCGACATCCCGAGCCCGCTGCGCCCACCGTCGGGCTGCACCTTCCATACGCGCTGCCCCTTCGCCCAGGAACGTTGCAAGCGCGACGTGCCCGAACTGCGCACGCTCGCAGCCGGTCACACCGTGGCCTGCCATTTCGCCGAGTCGCTGCCGTCGGCCGACGACATCGCGGCACGCGCGGCGCCTTATGCCGGCCGCCTCGCGGCCTACCGACGGGCGGTCGCGCAAGCGCGTGCCGCTTGAACGACAGGCGCGGGCGGGACACAGTGCGCGCGTTCTGTTGACCCCGAGGAAACGACCCAATGCCTGCGTTAGACGCCAAAATCCTGAAGACCCTGCGGAAGTTCGACACGCCGACGATCTGCAACGCGCTGGAGATCGTGGCGCCGCAGCGCCGCCTGCACGGCTACAACGTCGAGCCGCTGCAATGCGTCTATCCCGACCTGCCGCCGATCGTCGGCTACGCGCGCACCGGCACGATCCGCTCCTGCGAGCCCTCGTTCCGCACACCCGCCGAGGACCGCGACATGCGGCTAAAGTGGTACAAGTACGTCGACCAGGGCGGACCGAAGCCCTCGATCATCGTGCTGCAGGATCTCGACGGCATCCGCGCCGGCTACGGCTCGTTCTGGGGCGAGGTCAACAGCCACGTCCATCGCGGCCTGGGCGCGCTGGGCGTCGTCACCAATGGCTGCATCCGCGACGTGCCGATGAACGCCACCAACTTCCAGATGCTGGCCGGCAGCATCATGCCGAGCCACGCCTACGTGCATACCGTCGATGTCGGCGTGCCGGTGACGATCTGCGGCATGTCGGTGCGCGACGGCGACCTGATGCACGCCGACATGCACGGCGCGGTGATCATCCCGCACGACGTCGCGGGCAAGATCGCCGGCGCCGTCGACCTGCTGACGCGCAAGGAGAAGGTGATCATCGAGGCGTCGAAGAAGAAGGGCTTCTCCTTCGCCGTGCTCGAGAAGGCGCTCAAGCAGTCGGCCGACATCCACTGAGCGCGGGCGTCATGGTGCGGCGGTGAGCGGCGTCGTGCGGCGCTGGCGCAGCACGACCTCGTCGCCCACAGCGTAGAGAAAACACGACCCGTCGCGACCAGCGCGCTGCGGGTCGTCGTTGCACTCGGCGAGCGCCTTCCGCTCGGCTTCGCGCTGGTTCACCGCGCCGGTTGTCACGAACAGCCTGCCTTGGGGATGAAGCGCGACGGCTTTCGGGCCCTGTTGCTGGCGGTAGCCGGCGACATCGGCGCGCTGACGGATCGCCTCGCCGATCGTCGGCACCTGCTTGACGTCGAACGCGCCATCATAGGCGAGGCGCGGCATGTCGCGGCGCGGCAAGCTGCCGTCAGCCGCGGCCGATTGCAGGCTATCGTTCACGACCACGAGCATGCAGGGTCCGCCATAGCGCAGCTGACAGCCTTCGAGCACCCGCTCCTCGGCCATCGCGGCGGTGACGACGTTGGTGAACCGCCAGGTGGCGGATGGCGGATACACCGCCAGCGCCTTGTGCTGTCGTTCCTGGACGTACGACGAGGCGATGTTCGTCCGCGCCGTCTCGGGCAGAGACGGTACGGTCTTGGTCAGGATGGCCGCGATCGTGGCGGCCAGCGGATTCTCCACGGGCGGTGCGGGTGTCGCGGGCTTCGCCTCGGGCGGCTTGCTGAGCGGCTCGGTCGAGCGCTGGCGCAGCACGACGCGATCGCCCACCGCATAGAGGAAGCAGGGCCCATCGGCGCCGCCGCGCGGCAGGTCGGCGTTGCAGTCGGCCAGCGCCTTGCGTTCTGCCTCCCGTTGATCGGCGGCGTTGACCGTTACGAACAGCTTGCCAATAGGATGGATGGCCGCCGCCTTGGGCGCCGGCTGCACGCGATATCCGGCGACATCGAGCCGCGCCCGCACCACCTCAGAGACGATCGGCAATTGCGCGATGTCGAACTCGCCTTCGTAGGCGATCCGGGGCATGTCGCGGCGCGGCCAGTTGCCGTCGCTGGGCGCGGGCTGGGCGGAGTCGTTGATCGCGACCAGCACACATGGCCCGCCGTGGCGCAATTGGCATCCCTCGAGAGCGCGTTCCTCGGCAATGGCCGCACTGCCCCAGTTCGCGGTGCGCCACGTCGCGGCGGGCGGAAAGGCCGCCAACACCCTGTTCTGCCTCTCCTGCAAGTACGTGGCCACGATAGACGTCCGAGCCGCCTCGGCGAGAGACGGCGCGGCTCTCGCCAGCGCCGCGCTGATCGCCGGGCCGACGAGGTTCTCCGACGGACGCAATGGCGGAGGCGGCGGCGCAGGTTTGGCCGGCGCCGTAGCCTGCGCGGAAGGCTTGGGCACGGCCGATGCCGCGCCACTCGTGATCGGCGTGGTGGCGCGCATCGGCAACACGACGCGATCGCCGACGGCGTAGAGGACGCAGGGCGTCATGCCGCCACGCCGCGCCGGGTCTGTATTGCAAGCGTGCAGCGCCTTTTCTTCGGCGGCGGTCTGGCTCTCGGCGCCGGTGACGACGCGCAGGATGCCTTCCGCATGAAACGCCGCCGCTTTCGGCCCGGTGGCGGTCTTGTAGCCGATCACGTCGGCGCGATTGAGGTCCTTGTCGCGCAGGGCCGGAATTCGCGTGACGTCGAAGGGCCCCTGATACCGTACGCGCGGCATGTCCCAAAGCGTGGTCGCGTTGTTGGGGCCAGGTGGCACCACGGTATCGTCGACCGCGACCAGCACGCACGGCTCGTCGTAGTATTGCTGGCACCGCTCCAGCACCCTCTCGCGCGCCAATTCGGTGTTGGGCCAGGCCGTCGTGCGCCACATTCTCACGGCGCGCGGCGCTACAGCCAATGCTCGACTGCGACTGGATTTGACATAGGCCGCGGCGACTTCCGCACGAGCCTTCTCGGTCGCCCCCGGCAGGCTTCGCGCCAGAGCCTCCGCGATCTTGCTCTCGAGGTCGCGCGGGTCGAACAACCCGGCCCTTTCGCCATACCACCATCCGCCCGCGATCAGCGCGACGACGGCCGCGGCGCCCGCCGCCAACGCGACCGGCCGCCAGCGACGGGGGCCGGCGCCTCGCGCAGGCTTCAGGCCACTGGGAGATCCGGGCAGCGAAGCGATCTGGGTGGCAGACAGGCCGTAGACACCGACGGCTCGGCTGATGTTCTTCACCAGGTGTTCGCCGAGATCGGCGAAGGATAGCGACAGCTTGTCCCTGACCTGTTCGTTGGCGGCGCGCGAGATACAGATGCCGCCGGGCTCGCACAAGGTCTCAAGCCGGGCCGCGACATTGACGCCATCGCCGAAGATGTCGCCACCATCGACGATGATGTCGCCGATGTTGACGCCCACACGAAACACGATGCGGCGATCTTCGGGCACCTCGGCGTTGCGGCCCAGCATGCCGCGCTGCACTTCGACCGCGCAGGCGATGGCATCGACGACACTGGCGAACTCGAGCAGGAAGCCGTCGCCGGTCGACTTTACGATCCTGCCGTGATGCGCCGCGACCGCCGGTTCGAGAAGCTCGGTCCGGTGCGCCTTCAGCGCGCGCAGTGTTCCCCGTTCATCGACGCCCATCAAACGGCTGTAGCCGACGACGTCCATGGCGACGATCGCGGAGAGACGTCGTTCGACGCTTGTGCCCTCCATCTTCGTCCCCCCCCCTTGTCTTGTATGCGATGGCAGCATCGATCCCACCGGCATGGAAGTCAAAGGGGTGGTCCGCGCGCCGCGTTGGCGTTAGCATTCTCGCGCCGGCACACCAGTTGGTCCGGCACCAGTCGCTTCCATCTCAGCGTCGCGTAGCGTCGGCAGTAGACAATGCCGGTATCGCCCGGCCGTCTGGAGAGGAACGCCCCATGACCACATCCAACGTCACGCGTAGATTCGTGTCGAAGACGGCCGCTGCGGCCAGCGCCCTGATCGCCACACCGTTCGTGCGCGGCGCATATGCCGCCGGCAAGCTCTCGATCGGCTTCTGGGACCACTGGGTTCCCGGCGCCAACAAGGCGGCGGAGGCCGTCTCGAAGGCCTGGGCCGAGAAGGAGAAGGTCGATCTTCACATCGACTTCATCACCTCGCAGGGCAACAAGCTGATCCTGACCGCCGCCGCTGAGGCGCAGGCCAGGTCGGGCCACGATATCCTCGCGCTCGGCAGCTGGGACGCGGCGAACTATGCCGAGAAACTCACGCCGGTCGATGACGTCATGGCGCCGCTGATCAAGGCGAACGGCGCCGCGAGCGCCATCACGACCTATCTCGGCAAGATCGGCGGCAAGTGGATGGCCGTCCCGGCCACGCCGGGCGCCCAGTTCAAGGGGCCCTGCTCGCGCATCGACCTCTTGAAGCAGCACGCCGGCATCGACATCCAGCAGATCTATCCAGCCGGTGGCCCGCCCAAGGCCGAGGCGTGGACGTTGGACGTCTTCCTCAAGGCGGCCGCCGACTGCCACAAGGCCGGCGTCCCCTTCGCCATCGGGCTCGGCACCACGGCCGACTCGGTCGATACCTGGGGTGCGATCTTCCAGGCCTTCGGCGGCGAGCTGGTCAACGCCAAGGGCGACATCACGGTCAACAGCGACAAGGTCAGGCAGGCGCTGGAGTACGGCAGGAAGCTCGCCGCCGTTCTGCCGCCGGATGCGCCATCGTACGACGATGCCACCAACAACCGGGCCTTCGTCGCCGGCAAGACCGCAATGATCATGAATCCGCCCAGCGCCTGGGCGGTGGCGCGGCGCGATCAGCCGCAGATCGCCGAGCAGACCTGGCACCATGGCATGGCGTCGGGGCCGGCCGGCCGCCACGGCCCGTTCACAACGCCGTTCTGGGGCCTGTGGAACTTCGGCAAGAACCAGTCGGCGGGCAAGAGTCTGCTCGCCGCGCTGTCGCAGGCACCGGCGATCGAGGCGATGGTGAAGGCCAGCGCCGGTTTCGATATCCCGGCCTTCGCCAACCTGACCACGATGAAGGTCTGGGCGGAAGAAGGGCCGCCGAAGGGTACCCTCTTCCACTACCCCAACCCGTACAATCACCAGACCCTGTCGATCGCCGCCGCGCCGGCGCCGCACAAGATCGCGGTTCAGATCTATCGCCAGGGCCTGCAGACGCAGATGGTGGTGCGCTACGCCATCAAGGGCGAGACGATGGACAAGGTGATCGGTTGGGCCGCCAGCGAACTCGAAGGCTACATGCGGACCTGAGCTGGCAGCACTGCCAAGTATCGAGTGGACCGGCGCTTGGCGTTGGGGTTAGCATCCTGACGCTGGCGCCGATTCACGGCGCGGCCAAAGGCTTTGGCCGCGTCCCGTGACGTTGGCACCACCAAGAAACTCGCCGGCGTGACCGGCGCCATCAGGAGGAACGCACATGACATCGAGGAAAGTCACCCGCCGGTTTGTCGCCAAGACCGCGGCGGCGTCGTCGGCGCTGATCGCCGCGCCTTTCGTCAGCGGCGTGCACGCGGCGGGCAAGCTTTCGATCGGCTTCTGGGATCACTGGGTGCCGGGCGCCAACAAGGCCAGCGAAGAGATCGTCCGCGCTTGGGCGGCGAAAGAGAAGGTCGATGTGACCATCGACTACATCACGTCGCAGGGCAACAAGCTGCTGCTGACCATCGCCGCCGAGGCTCAGGCCCGCTCGGGCCATGACATGCTGGCGTTGTCGACCTGGCTGCCGGCGGGCTACCAGGAGCAACTGGTGCCGATGAACGACATCGTCGATCCACTGATCAAGCAGAACGGTGCGACCAACGCGACGGTGGAGTATCTCGGCAAGATCAACGGCCAATGGCTGGGTGTGCCGGCGACGATCGGCAGCCAGTTCAAGGGGCCGGCCACGCGCATCGACCTGCTGAAGCAGCACGCCGGGATCGACATCCAGCAGCTCTATCCCGCCGGCGGACCGCCAAAGGCCGATAGCTGGACGCTCGACACCTTCCTCAAGGCGGCTGAAGCCTGCCACAAGGGTGGCGTGCCCTTCGGCATCGGTCTGGGCACGACGTCGGACTCCGTCGACACCTGCGGCGCGATCTTCCACAGCTTCGGCGCGCAGCTGGTGAACGCCAAGGGCGAGATCACCGCCAAGACCGACCAGGTCAGGCAGGCGCTCGAGTACTGGAAGAAGCTCGTCGCCTTCCTGCCGCCCGATGCGCCATCGTGGGACGACGCCTCGAACAACAAGTGGCTGGTGTCCGGCAAGGGCGCGATGATCATGAACCCGCCCAGCGCCTGGGCCGTAGCCAAGCGCGACGCGCCGCAGATCGCCGCGCAGACCTGGCATCACGGCTTCCCGTCGGGCCCGGCCGGCCGCTTCGGACCCTACCTGCCGTTCTATTGGACCGCCTGGAAGTTCAGCAAGAACCAGGCGGCGGCCAAGAGCCTGATGGTGGCGCTGAGCCAGCCGGCGGCGGTCGAGGCGCTGGTCAAGGCCAGCGGCGGCTACGACATCCCGGCCTTCGCCAACCTCACCACGCTCAAGGTGTGGGCCGAGGAGGAACCGCCAAAGGGCGGCCTCTACCACTACCCGAACCCGCACAACCACCAGACCCTCTCGATCGCCGCGGCGCCCGCGCCGCACAAGATCGCGCAGCAGATCTACAACTCGGGCGTCCAGACTCAGATGGTCGTGCGCTACGCGGTCAAGAACGAGCCGATGGACCGCGTGCTCGGCTGGGCCAGCAGCGAGCTCGAAGGATTCATGCGCAACTAGCGGCGGGATGCTCGGAGGGCGCCGGATACGGCGCCCTCCTCGTCTCTCGACACAGCGTAGGGTTCTCGGAGTCCGACATGGCAGACATCGCCGCGCGTAACGCATCGGTCGCCACCGCAGACGGTCGCAGCAGCCTGCACAAGCTGATGCAGCGCAAATCGACCATCGCCTTCCTGATGGCGCTGCCGCTCATCCTGCTGATCTTCACCCTGGTCGCCTATCCGGCGGGCTACGCGGTGTATCTCTCCATGCTCAACAAGAGCATGACCAAGTTCGTCTGGTTCAGTAACTTCGACTTCCTGTTCGGGCGCGAGACGTTCTGGATGGTGGTCTATCAGTCCTGCCTGTTCGCCATCACCGCCGTCCTGTTCAAGGCCATCATCGGCTTCGTCGTCGCCCACTTCGTGCACAACATCCCGAGCAAGGGCCAGCGCAAGTGGCGCGGCATGCTGCTGGTGCCGTGGGTCATCCCGCCGGCGATGAGCACGCTCGCCTGGCTGTGGCTGTTCGATCCCTCCTACAGCGCCTTCAACTGGCTGCTGGCGCCGCTCGGCATCGGCCCGATCCCGTGGATCGGCGAGACCGCCTGGGCGCGCTTCTCGGTGATCCTGGTCAACGTCTGGATCGGCGCGCCGTTCTTCATGATCATGTACCTGGCGGCGCTGAAATCGGTGCCCGAGCAGCTCTACGAGGCCGCCGCGATCGACGGTGCCACCTGGTGGCAGCGCATCTGGTACGTGACGCTGCCGATGATGCGCAACATCATCGCCATCACGGCCTTGTTCTCGACCATCGTCACCTTCGCCAATTTCGACATCGTGCGCGTGCTGACCCGCGGCGACCCGCTGAACACGACGCACATCTTCGGCACCTACTCGTTCCGGCTCGGTATCGAGAGCAACGACATTCCGCTGGGCGCCACGGTGTCGCTGTTCATGGTGCCGATCCTGGCGGTCGCCGCGGTGTTCATCCTGCGCGATATCACCAAGCGGGGGAGTGAAGTCTGATGGCCGACGCCGCGATCTCCACCGGAGCACCGACCCGCCCGCGCTACGGCAGCATGAGCCGCGACCGCCGCTGGGCGCTGCGCTGGTCGTATTTCTTCCTGATCCTGTTCGCGATCTTCTTCCTGACGCCGCCGATCTACATGTTCATCACCTCGCTGAAGACCAGCGCGGAGATCTCGGCGGAGATCAATCCCTGGTGGGTGTTCAACCCCACCTTGGACAACTACATCGAGCTGCTGACCCAGAACATCTTCCTCAGGTTCTTCCTGAACTCGGCGATCGTCTCGATTTGCGTCGTGACCATCACCATGCTGATCAGCGTCGTCGCCGCCTTCGCGCTGGCGCGCATGAAGTTCTGGGGCTCGGCCACGCTCGCCACCGGCGTGTTCCTGACCTACCTGATCCCCGAGACCCTGCTGTTCATCCCGCTGTTCAAGATGTTCGCCTGGGTCAACGAGAACCTCGGCATCCAGCTGATGAACCAGTGGTGGACGCTGATCATCCTCTACCCGACTCTGACGGTGCCGTTCTGCACCTGGATCATGATCGGTTACTTCGCCTCGATCCCCAAGGAGCTCGACGAGGCCGCCCTGATCGACGGCGCGACCTGGACGCAGACCTTGACCAAGATCTTCATCCCGGTGGCGCTGCCCGGCATCATCGCCGCGACGATCTTCGCCTTCACCGTGTCTTGGGCGCAGTTCCTCTATCCGCTGGCCTTCACGACATCGACCAGCCAGCTGGTGCTGCCGGTGGGCATCATCACCACGCTGATCAAGGGCGATGTGTTCAACTGGGGCCAGATCATGACCGGCGCCCTGCTGGGCGCGGCGCCACCGCTGATCATCTACGCCTTCCTCATGGACTACTACATCGCGGGCCTGACGGCCGGCGCAACGAAGGGTTAGTCGGTTATGGCTCAGGTAACGTTGCGCAAGGTCGTCAAGAAGTACGACGAGGTTCTCGCCGTCCGCGGCATCGACCTCGATATCATGGACAAGGAGTTCGTGGTCCTTGTCGGTCCGTCCGGCTGCGGCAAGAGCACGACTCTGCGCATGATCGCCGGGCTGGAGGAGATCACCGACGGCGACATCGCCATCGGCGGCGCCGTGGTCAACGACGTGCCGCCGAAGGACCGCGACATCGCCATGGTGTTCCAGAACTACGCGCTCTACCCGCACATGAACGTCTACGAGAACATGTCGTTCGGGCTGAAGCTCAAGCGCACGCCCAAGGACATCATCGACCAGCGGGTGCGCCAGGCGGCGCAGATCCTCGACATCACCGAGTTGCTCGATCGCAAGCCCAAGCAGCTCTCCGGCGGCCAGCGCCAGCGCGTCGCCATGGGCCGCGCCATCGTGCGTGACCCCAAGGTGTTCCTGTTCGACGAACCGCTCAGCAACCTCGACGCCAAGCTGCGCGTGCAGATGCGCACCGAGATCAAGAAGGTGCACCAGAAGGTGCGCACGACCACGGTCTACGTCACCCACGACCAGATCGAGGCGATGACCTTGGCTGACCGCGTGGTGGTAATGAACGGCGGCAACATCGAGCAGGTCGGCCCGCCCAACGAGCTCTACCACTCACCAAGGACCAAGTTCGTCGCGGGCTTCATCGGCTCGCCGGCGATGAACATGATCCCTTGCCAGCTCGAGGGCTCGGGCGACGCGCTGAAGGTCAGGCTGTCGGACACGCTCAGCCTGGCGGTGCCGTCGTCGCGCGCGGCGCGCTATCGCGCCCACGTCGGCAAGCCCCGCCTGCTGTTCGGGCTGCGGCCGGAGCACCTCACCGAGACGCGTCAGCATCTCGAGGCCGACATGCAGACCTTCGACGTGAAGCTCGACGTCACCGAGCCGATGGGCATGGAGACGCTGGTCTACTTCACGGTGAACGGCATCGACATCTGCGGCCGCGTCAACCCCAACGCCGGCGCGCGTGACGGCCAGCCGATGAAGCTCTGCGCCGACATGGCCAACATGCATCTGATCGACGACAAGACCGAGCAGGTCCTCTGAGCGTCATCATGAATCCGATCGCGGCGCCCCAGTGGCGCCGCTTTCCATTTCAGGCAATCCGATCGAGGGGAGAGAGATCATGGGCGCATTGAACGGCAAGGTCGCGTGGGTCACCGGCGCGGGCACCGGCATCGGCCAGGCGGCGGCGATTTCGCTCGCCAGCGAGGGCGCGACGGTCGTGCTCACCGGCCGGCGCAAGGAGCCGTTGGAGGCGACCGCGGCGACCATCAAGAAGGCCGGCGGCAAGGCCGTGATCCAGGCCGGCGACATGATGAAATCGAGTGTGGTGAACCGCATCGCCCAGGCGATCGGGAAGAAGTTCGGGCGCTGCGACATCCTGATCAACAATGCCGGCCTGAACATCGGCGACCGCAGCTTCAAGAAGCTCACATCGGAGGGCATCGACACCGTCATCGGCGCCAACCTGTCGAGCGCCTTCTACTGCGTCACCGCGGTGCTGCCGATGATGCGCAAGCAGAAGGGTGGCCTGATGATCCACACCTCGTCCTGGGCTGGCCGCTGGCCGGGCCTGGTGAGCGGCGCGGTCTACAACGCCGCCAAGCACGGCGTGGTGGCGATGAGCCACACCATTAACATGGAGGAATGCATCAACGGCATCCGCTCCTGCGCCTTCTGCCCGGGCGAGGTGGCGACGCCGATCCTCGACAAGCGACCGGTGCCGGTGAGCAAGGAAGACCGCGCCAAGATGGTGCAATCAGAGGATTGCGGCGACCTGATCCGCTACATCGCCTGCATGCCGGCGCATGTGGTGATCAACGAGCTGGTGATCAGCCCGACGCACAATCGCGGCTACATCGCCAGCCTGAATCAGCCGCATGTGAAGGTGTGACAACTACCTTCCCCCGCTGGCGGGGGAAGGTGGCGCGAAGCGCCGGATGGGGGTGGCTGGTGCGACACAATCAACGGCGGTGACTGGCCGCTATGCCGACACCCCCATCCGCCCTTCGGGCACCTTCCCCCGCAAAGCGGGGGAAGGTAACTCAAGCCGCGACCACGTCCTTCATGCCCTCAGGCATCGGCCGCACGATGCGGTTGTGCAGCCGGAACTTGCGGCTGAAGAGCACGTGGAACAGCAGCTTGGTCCACGACTTGTGGTGATAGAGGTGGTTATAGAACTCGGGCGCCGCGGCGCGCACCGCCGGCAGCCGCGACCACGGCACCTGCGGGAAGTCGTGGTGCTCGTTGTGGTAGCCCATGTTGAACGACAGCTTGTTCAGCGGGCCGTAGTAGGAATAGGTCTCCTGCCCTTCCTTGAACACATAGTGCTCCTGGATCCAGCGCGCGCCCACGGGGTGTACGCCCAGCGAGAACAGCGTCGAGATGAACAGGTAGGCGACAGGCCACCAGCCGAAGAACCAGACGATCGGCGCCATCGCCGCCACCATGGCCAGCGCGTTGAACACCACCCAGCCATCGATGGTGCGGATCGCCTTCACCGTGGTCGGCCGCAGGATGCCCTGCACCGCCCAGAACATGCTCAGCCAGAAGGTCTTGCGCCACCAGCTGTTGCCGACCCATCGCGCCTCGTTCTGCGTCGGCACGTCGGCGTCGAGGCCGGGGATGCCGAGATACTTGTGGTGCAGCAGGTGATAGTTGCGAAAGCCGATCGCGGCCGGGAAGACGATCGCGATATTGGCGAAGATCGAGCCCAGGCGGTTGGCGTTGGCGGTCTTGAAGATGGCGTTGTGCGTGTAGTCGTGGATCAGCACGAACAGCGCATGATTGACGAAGGCGCCGATAGCGTAGGCGGCGATGACGATCGCCCACCACGGCGCGTCGAGCAGCGTCAGCCCGATGGCGATGCCGATCTGCAGCGCCACCAGCAGCACGGTCCACAGCGCCGACCACGGGTCGCGCTCGAACAACGCGCGCACCTCGGGATGCGCGGCCAGAATCTTCTTCGCCCGCTCCGGGTGGGGCAGCGGCGTATCGCTCTGCGTGAACGCCGCGTTGGGCGCAGTGTCGGCGACCATCCGGTCAGTCCTCTTCAAAGGGGCCTTTCATATAGGCTGAACACCGTTCAACGTCCATTCACCATCCCCTACACAGTGTGACGAGCCCAGTCCATGGTCACGATTAAGCCTTTGAATCTCAAGGAATTTGTCTGCGATATCTTCGCCGCCGCGGGATGCTCGGCGGCCGAGGCCCAGCGCATCGGCCAATACCTGGTCGAATCCAACCTCACCGGCCATGACAGCCACGGCGTCATCCGCGTGCCGCGCTACGTCAAGACCCTGGTCGACAAGGTCATCCACGCCGACGTCGTGGTCGACGTCCTGATCGACACGCCGGTGCTGGCGGTGGTCGACGGCAAGTTCGGCTTCGGCCAGACCGTGGGCCCGCAGGCCGTGCGCATCGGCATCGACAAGTGCAAGCGCAACGGCCTGTCGGCCGTGGCCCTGCGCAATGCCGGGCATACCGGCCGTACCGGCGACTGGGCCGAGATGGCCGCGGCCGAGGGGCTGGTGTCGGTGCATTTCGTCAACGCCGCCGGCTCCGTGCTGGTGGCGCCCTATGGCGGCGTCGACCGGCGTTTCTCGACCGCACCGTATTGCGTCGGCATCCCCCGCCCCGGCCGCGATCCGCTGGTCCTCGATTTCGCCACCTCGATCGTCGCCGAGGGCAAGGTGCTGGTCGCCAGCCAGGGCGGCAAACCGGTGCCGGACGACGCGCTGATCGACCAGGACGGCAGAGCGAGCGGCGACCCGCACGTGCTCTACGGCGAGTACACGCCGGAGGGCCCGCGCGATCATCGCAAGAGCAAGGGCGCGATCCGCGCCTTTGGCGAGCACAAGGGTTCGGGCCTCGCGTTCATGTGCGAGCTGCTGGGCGGCGCGCTCAGCGGCAACGGGGCCACCGCGTTCGACCGGCCCTTCGCCAACGGCATGTTCTCGTTCTACATCGACCCCAAGGTGGTCGATCCCACCGGTTTCTTCGGGCCCGAGGTCGACCGCTACACCGACTTCGTCAAAGGCTCCAAGCCGGTGAGCGCGGGCGAGGAAGTGCTGGTGCCTGGTGAACAGGAAATCCACTACCGCGCCAAGCGCAATGCCGAGGGCATCCCGCTGCCCGACGACACCTGGGCCAGCCTCGTCGCCACCGCGCGTTCCGTGGGCCTCGACGAACGGCGTATCCAGCGCGCTACTATGCCGTGACCTGATCTACCTTCCCCCGGAGGGGGAAGGTGCCCGAAGGGCGGAAGGGGGAGGTCGAAGACGAACACGGGAGTCCGCCTTCGACATCCCCCTTCCGTCGCTCCGCGCCACCTTCCCCCTCCGGGGGAAGGGAAACATCTGGGGAGGACATCATGGCCAAGGGCACCAAGAAGACGGCCGCGCCGAAGTCGGCGAAGCCGCGCAAGAAGCCGCTGCGCAGCCACGCGTGGTTCGGCCATCCCGATCGCGATGGCTACATGCATCGCAGCTGGATGAAGAACCAGGGCCATCCCGCGCATCACTTCGACGGAAGGCCGGTGATCGGCATCTGCAACACCTGGTCGGATCTCACGCCCTGCAACGGCCACTTCCGCGACCTCGCCGAGCACATCAAGCGCGGCGTCTATGAGGCCGGCGGCCTCCCGCTCGAGTTCCCGGTGTTCTCGACCGGCGAGACCAATCTGCGCCCCACCGCGATGCTGTTCCGCAACCTCGCCAGCATGGATGTCGAGGAGTCGATCCGCGCCAATCCGATGGACGGCGTGGTGCTGATGGTCGGATGCGACAAGACCACGCCCGCTTTGCTGATGGGCGCGGCGAGCTGCGATTTGCCGAGCATCGCGCTGTCGGGCGGACCGATGCTCAACGGCCATTACCGCGGCGAGCTGATCGGCTCGGGCACGCATGTCTGGAAGTTCAGCGAGATGGTGCGCGCCGGCGAGATGACCCAGCAGGACTTCCTCAATGCCGAGGCGGCCAACGCGCGCAGCGCCGGCCACTGCATGACCATGGGCACGGCGTCGACCATGGCCAGCATGGTCGAGTCGCTGGGCATGGGCCTGCCGACCAACGCCGCGATCCCGGCCGCCGACTCGCGTCGCTCCGCCCTCGCCTTCATGGTCGGCCGCCGCATCGTCGAGATGGTCAAGCAGGACCTCAAGATGTCCAAGGTGCTGACCAAGGCGAATTTCGAGAACGCCATCCGCGTCAACGGTGCCATCGGCGGCTCGACCAACGCGGTGATCCATCTGCTGGCGATCGCCGGCCGCATGGGCATCGACATCACGCTCGACGATTGGGACCGGCTGGGCCGCGACATCCCCTGCCTCGTCAACCTGATGCCGTCGGGCGAGTATCTGATGGAGGACTTCTACTATGCCGGTGGCGTGCCCGCTGTCGTGCGCGAGCTCGGCGAGGCCGGCTTGCTCGACAAGAAGGCGATGACGGTCAACGGCCAGACCTTGTGGGACAACAGCAAGGACGCCAAGGTCTGGAACCGCAAGGTGATCTTCCCGGTCAAGAAGCCGTTCAAGCCCAATGGCGGTGTCGCCGTGCTGCGCGGCAATCTCGCGCCCGATGGCGCCATCCTCAAGCCCTCCGCCGCCACACCCAAACTAATGAAGCATCGCGGCCGCGCCATCGTCTTCGAGAGCGTCGAGGATCTGCGGGCGCGCACCGACGATCCCAAGCTCGACGTCGACGAGAACAGCATCATGGTGCTGAAGTATTGCGGGCCGAAGGGCTACCCGGGCATGGCCGAGGTCGGCAACATGCCGCTGCCCAAGAAGCTGCTCGAGAAGGGCGTCAAGGACATGGTGCGCATCTCCGACGCGCGCATGTCGGGCACGGCCTATGGCACGGTCGTGCTGCACGTGGCGCCGGAGGCGGCGGCCGGTGGCCCGCTGGCGCTGGTCAAGACCGGCGACTGGATCGAGCTCGACGTCAAGAAGCGCAAGCTGCATCTCGATGTGTCGGATGCCGAGCTGGAGAAGCGCCGCAAGGCCTGGAAGGGCTTCGCCTCACCGCATGTCAGCGGCTACGCCAAGCTCTACGTCGATCACGTCACGCAGGCCGACAAGGGCGCCGACCTCGACTTCCTCGCCGGCAAGCGCGGCGCCGCCGTGCCCCGCGAGTCGCATTGATCTTTTCCCTTCCCCCGCTGGCGGGGGAAGGTGCCCGAAGGGCGGATGGGGGTGGCCGGCATAGCGGTCAGTCACGACGACGGGAGTCGTCGCACCGGCCCC
>JALHMM010000088.1 GCA_022844045.1 Reyranellaceae bacterium
GCCTCGACCATCCGGCTATCCCGCTATCCTGCCTCTCAAACAGAGAACACCCACCAGATTGCCAAATGGCAAGGCCGCTATCAATCGCCGACAGTCCGCGGTGTTCACCGGATGGGTACACTGGAACGACCGTTGGCCTGCACAAACCGTGCTCGCTGCACGCTCTCCAACCACCCACCCCCACTGCCGCATGGAGGCTCTCGTTTTGACGAACCGATCATTGCATTGTCGGTCATTCAAGCGCGCCGAGCTGCGCCCTTTGACTTGGTGAGATCGTCGGATCGCCAGCTTGCAAACCTTTAGTTCTCGAGACGCAGCATTATTCGGTCAATCAAAGACTTGGCCGCAACCCGATTTGCAGAGCATTCATACACGAGATCGAAGAATTTCTGGTAGATCGCTCGCTGCTTCGGCGGGAGGCGCATCAGAGGACTGGCGACCGGGGAAAGGTCGTCCATTAGTTCCCCTAGTCGAGTGCGAATTGCTTCTATCGCGGCAGCATGCTTATCTGCGGTGTCCTCTAGGATTTCCATTTTCGCTATCTTGGAAAGATGCAGTAGTATCTGATCGGTGGAGAGCGCCAGGCGTTCGCGTTCCGCCGTGCTAATACCGCCTTGGCTGATGACCGACAGTGTGTCCTCGGCCGATCGGGCTTGCAGGTCGAATTCCCGCGCCCATTTTCGGCGTACCGAACTGGTTCTACAGCGCCGAGCAATGTCCCGGGCCGTCGGCGTGAGGTGATTCAACAAATTGTGGTAGTGCGCGTTCTGCTCGAAATGATCACGCCGGCCGTTCGGGACTACCTTCCTGTCGAGCACGTGGACCTCGCCCACAGACCAGACGTTGAATCGCGGCTCGGGGAATAAATCCTCAAGGAGCGTGTGGTCACCGACCTGGATGTTCCCGGAACGAAGTCGAAGACCTTTTACGAGGGTTCCGGTTGGGACTGCCCCTTCGTATTCATGATGGAGGACCCAACCGACGGCCGCGACGTCGCCGTCGATACCAGGTATCTCGATAAGGGCTACGTCATCGAAGGATATATCCGCCTTGTTGTCCAAAGCAAATCGATCGCGGTGCGGACGATAGATCGGCTCTTCGGTTCCGTCGACCCGGATATCCAACGTGCCGAGACCGAGATGACGCGACAGTGCGTCGGTGATTTGTACCCCGAAACGGAAATCCGGCGAAAACGGTACCGGAGCAACTTGGCTCAAATATTCGGCAATCGCCGTAGGGCTCATCAGACGGTCGTTCCGCAGTCGAATGATACCTCTCATCTCGACTTCGAAAAAGCGTTCCGCGGCGTCGGAGATCTCGACACGCTGCAGCGTCGTCACAGCGCGAATGAGCTCCGCGATGCCGGCGCCGTCGCCAACTGCGCGAAGAGCCGCCTTCAGTTGGCGGCAATCCCAGCGCAGCTCGGACACTTTGGCCTCACCTGGAGCGCGCGAACGGAAGATTAGCTCCTGCGCGTATGCGAGGCCAGCGAGGCGGCCGACGCCGCGAAAGCCGCGCGCCGGGGTCCCGCGCTTGGCGCTACCGCCGAGTGCGGTGAGCTTTCGCCCAAAATCATGGAAAGGAACGCCGCAACCGTTGTCCCGGATCCGAACGGTCCGGCTGCCAGGCTCAACGGCAATTTCAACGCGACCAAGTTCACCAGGAGCAAGCTGTCCAGCTGCCCGGGCCGCATCGACCGCATCAGCTGCGTTCTGCACATACTCTCGGTACACGGCCATAGGATCGACGTACATGGCGCTCGACACGAGTTCGAGAACGTCCTTGCCGATTACGATCTCCGGCAACTCGTGGTGCTCGGCCGCTCCGCGATTTGCAGCCGCCACTCGGGCGAGCTTGCCTGCAGCCGTCGCGTTCATGCGGCAATCCCTTCATGCGTCTTTGACTTTGAAACTGGCTCCGGCTCTTCATGGTCAAGACCCGCATCCTCGACCCGTTCGTCCTCCGCCAACCCCGCTTCGGCGGTTGGCTCACCTTTGCTGATCTCCTTCTGCTTCGCCCAAATTGCAGACAACTCCTCTTTGGGCACCGGCACATAGAAGCGCAGGACGCGTTTGAGTGCCAGCGTTGTGGCCTGTTCGGCGAGCCCTGCAAACTCGCGAGGATCGCACGACGACAACAACTCTATCAGGTCACGCCGCTCGTAGCCGTCGAGCCTATCGAACTCGGCCCGATAAGCCGCGAGCCGCTCGTCCGGATCGAAGCGTTCGTACCAGTCGCGATTGAAGATGAAGTCGTGCGGGAGAGCCAGGATACGCTCGTAGTCCTCGTATGTGTCGCCAAACGCCCGCTTGAAGAAGGTTGGCTCGCCGCTGACTATGCCGTGCGTCGCTTGCAAGATAATCTGCATCGAGCGGAGCTGGTAACGGGTCCACTTGCTGCCGATGTGGCCGCGGTCTGGCCGGTCAGTCGGCTGGAACCGCATCGGAAACGACCAGATGCGTACGCCCAGCTCCTCATTCAGAGCTACGTTGAGACGCATCCGCTCGAACAGGTCCGCGGGGTTGTCATGAAAGTTGTAGAGCATGTAGTTCGATAACTCAGTGAGGCCGTATTCGGCGGCGTAGCGCACCGCCTGTTCGTATGGCTTCTTCACACCGAGATGATCAAACGCGATCCTTAGGGGTTTGAGGCAGATGGTTGCGAGTTCGCGCAGGTACATGGGATCCTTGCATAGGATCCGGGCGTCAACTCCCTGATTGAAGTCGACCCGGCGCTGGACAGGCACCCGCATCCCTTCGCGCTGGAGCTTCGCGCCTGGCGTGAAGCCGAGATCGCGGATCTCGGCGATGATCTCCTTGAAACGGGGACTCGCCACGACATTGTTGTCCATCAGGGTCAGGTCCTTCTTCGGACCGTAGAGCGCATCGATGGCCTTAACGAGTGCCGTCAGAGACTCCGTATCCCGCTGCGCTCCCTCGAGTTTCGGGACTCCGCAGAAATGGCATTTTCGGATACAGCCGCGGGAAGTGTAAGCGAAGTAGGCATCGCGAACCGGGTATTTGTAGTCGATCTGGTCAAGGATGCTGTAGTCGGGGACCAAGTCCTCGATGGGGCGACCATGAACGTCCTCGGCGTAAAGCTCCTCTGAGAATTCGTCCAGTTGGAGCGCGACCGCCGGCGGATCCGACAGCAGCCCTTTGATGAAGCGGACGCCCTGCCAGCGCCTCTCGTGGAGGAAACGCTCGTGCATCAACGAGGCGGCAATCCCGCCGACGAAAACCTTGTCGGCTTGATCGTTTACCACCTCCAGCGCGAAATCGATCGTCTGTGCGATCTTCGGGTATTCGAACGAGAACAGCGTCGTAACGTAGATTCGGTCCCAAGCTTGGTTCAGGACCGAGGGATCCTCCCCCTTGATGAACCGGACGCGATCCCGCTTCCCCCGCGGTCCATGATATTGGGCAATCTTCATCAGGCCGAGCGGGGGGTACTTGTTCTTGTAGCCTGGCTCTATCAGCAATATATTCTTGTTAGCCATTGACCACCTTGTAGCGCGACCGCTTCCGGACTTCGCGAATGAATTCTACGGCCTGCTTGACGCCGCCCTGGCCGCCGAAGCCCTTGAGAGGGCCGGAGGTGGACCAGTCGATCGTTCCGGCAAAATCAGAAAGTGCGGTGACGAACGCCCGCTTGTCGCAGGTCCGTCCAGCGTCGCGGCATTCGTTGACGATATCCGCGGCTATTCGGAAAAGTGCGTAGACTCCCACACCTTTGGTAAGCATATGCTTGCGCGGATTGGCCCACTCCTGCGGGAGCACCACTCCAACCGCCCGCCAGAAGTCCAACACGATACGCAGAGCCTCCTCGACCGGCTCCTTGGAAGACAGTTTAGTCGCTTTCAGGAACTCGTGGACGGCCTGCTGCATCATGCGCAGCGAAACAATCCTTTTCAGGCCGGACGTCGTCTTCCCACCGAGGTTCAGTCGCCTATGCCATGGCGAGTCCTCCTGGCTGTTCAGCTTCAACGCAATGAAGAGTTCCGGCCGCTCGAGCGCGAGTTCCTCGGCGAGTTGGGCTTCGTGATAGTCGAGCAGGCTGGTGCTCAGTCCCTTGGCCTTGCTGTTGATAATACTGAAAACGTCCATTTCCTCCCGCTCGGAGAGCTCGATAAAGCACATGAAAGGGAGGAGAATTGGCAGGTCGCTCAGGTGACCGAGCCGGTGCTGGCAATCGACCTGTGCCATGATCTTCTGGGTGCCGGCAGATATCTCCAGACGAACGCGGCCGTCTGGAAGCTCGACGATCCGCCATTCATCATTTTTGGCCGGCCGCAGGTTCAGCGTCAGCGGGATCGTCGAACTTTCGGGCTCCTTGATGTAGCGCCGGAAATCTTGGCTGTGCCGGTCGTTGAAAGGTCGCTGGTAACCTCGGTGGCTATCCTCATCGAGAATGTCGGCAAAGCTCAGCCGATAAAGAACATCTGCCGGAGCAAAGCCAAGCAACACAGGCCTGTGCGCCGATTGGCCCTTCAGGCAATCGATAACAACAGCGTTTGTCACTGTGCGAAGCCGCCCTTTAAATTGCAGTCGTAGCCTGCACATTGTGCAGGCAAGGGATGCAGGTCAAGAAAAGATTTTTCCTGTCTCACCGTCTCACCGTCTCACCGTTTGCCCGGCAGTTTTTCGACGGCGCGCAGCGCCAACCGAGCGGGGCATTCCGGCCAGACGGGCAGAAGCGAGCAAACTCTGATCAGGGCGACAATTGCCCCCGTCTGACAGCGAGACCAGCCTCAGGGCCTCAGGCTTCAGGAGTTAGCCGCGCGAGTTCAGGCCTACAGTCGAGGCCGATAGATTGCTGCGGCGCATCTAGCTGGCGCCGTCACTCAATGACTCGTCGAAGAGAAGCTGTTTGCGGCCGTCGACCGGCTCGCCCCCGAGGATGTGGCGTTTCACGAGTTCGTGCACGCACCTCACATACTCGACCCTGTCCTTCGATAATGGACCTTTCTCGGCGTGGTGCGTCACGGTGCGGGCCTTGTTCACCTTGCCGATCCACCGGACGAGCGTCGCCTTGGCCCCCTTACCGTAGAAATTATAGCGATCCTTGAAGAGTTCCCAATTGTTGTCGTGAAGGACAATGCCGAGATAGTCGATGAGATACAAATATCGCCACCGCTCGTGTTCACCGTTGTCGTTATTGTAGTTCTTGTCGGCTTCGATCCGGATCGCCTTCGGCACGCCGGAAAGCCACCACGCATCCTTTTCCTCACCAAATTTGGCCTTTAGTGTGGTCAGGACATCATCGAACAGAATCTGGTTGATCTCATCGATCATGATGCGAGCTTGCCGGGTCCCCTCGGCATCCTGGTTCTCCAGGTAGCGTTTGACCTCCGGGAGATCGAATGTGGGGTCGGCGGCATGGATGATTGCCATCATCTGGAGCGCATTTTGATCGACGCTGGCCAGTGAACTGCCGCGATTTCGAAAGCGCGCTATGTCCGGCGCCGATGCATCATGAAAATAGTTGACGACATGCTGCGCAAGTGGCCTCACGAGTTCGATGATATCGTCGGCTTCAAGCGACACCACACGCGTTCCATCGCGCTCGATGAAGACGATGAGCTTGCGGAGAAGGACAAGCAGTGCCCGCAAACCCAGGTTGGTGCAGAGATAGCCGCCCTTGGCATCACCCAGCGCCCAGTGTTGCGGCACGCCCTCGGCAAAAATGGCGAAATACGCCGACAGAGAGGAAGTCGCCTTCTTCATCATGGCGTTCGAGTCATCTGACAACGCTCCCAGAGGGCCCGGGATCAGTCGCAGACTACCCTTCTTGCCGCCGGATTTGTGAACCGACCCTAGGAGATTGTTGCCCTCGATGCCGTCGGCCAATGAGGTCAGCGTCAGGCACTGGAAATTGTCTTTCTGCTGGCCAACCGTGAGGATGCGGTTCCGTACTGGTGATTGCTTTTCCTCATCCAGTTTCAGCACGATTCGCGCGCACATCGCGTCCAACCGTTTGCGCGGATCCTCGTCTTCGATGTTGAGCGACGAGATGATTTCATTCACTAGGTTGCGCTGAACCTTGACCTGCTGCGTGTTGATGTCGACGAACATCTCGATTTCCTGGCGCACTGGCAGATTCTGGTAGGCCAGAACGGAGACGACAGACCTGTCCTCATCAGCGTCGCGGCCGGCATAAGCGTAGCCGTAGAGCCGATGCTGGCCATCGATGACCCATGCAGACCCATATTGTCCGGGAAGGTCCAGAGTGCCCATCGCGGTGTCTCCGAACGTTTCCTGGATGTTGAAATTCAATCCATCGAGCTTGATGTTCACGACAATGTTGGTGGGGAATGTCCCGCCGCGGTCGAGATAGGCGCCGATGGATTTGAGCCGTGCCGGTTTCACCATGCGCTGGTATGTCTCGAGGTCCTCGTTGGAGGTCGCCCCCATGTGACTGATATAGGCTATGCGTAGGAGATCGTGGGGCGACATCAGGAAGCTGTAGAAGGTGGTACTGCCAACCTTGCCCCGGGTCGCGGGGACCCGCGTGCGCAAGCCCTCAACTTTCTCACCCTTCAGATAGCGTCCAAGAAACTGATATCGTGCGGCTGATTTCAGAATGCTGGTGAGCTTGTAGAAGTATGCGACGTCAGCCTCTGTGATGATCGGCACGCCCGCGGCCGTCGCGCGCTCCCTATCGGCGTTGCGTATGTCGACGTTTCGGGTTGCGATGGCGATCTTGACTTTCAGCTTGGGATCACGGCCGAACGTCGAGTGAACTGCCGTGACGATGTCTTCTCTGATAGCTCCAATCTTGTCGAGCAACTGCTTTACGGACTTGGCCGTCGCGTCCTGGGAATGCGTGCATTCGACGACGAAAACGGTCTCATCGTCCTTTGCGAAAACGTCGAGCTGCCGGCGCGAGCCATCCTTTGCCACGATGCAGAAATTTCGGTCCGAGTTTAGCGCCTTGAACCCCATCCTATAGAGAAGCGTCCAGACGTCGTCTTCGAGCTGCCGGTCGATGGGTTTGGCACGCTCCAGGCGCAGCGAACGCTTGTTTCTCTTGGCGAGTGCCCAGCCGTCTGCTTCTTCCGCCGCAAGCTTCATGTCGAGCGCGGCTGCCGAACCCGCTGAAACAGTCTTTTCATCTACCTTCTTGGCCCGTGCAACAGACGCAACACGCAGTTCGTCCCCTGAGACCAACACCCCTAATGAAGCCGACATCGTCATTCCCCCATGCTTGCCGCATCAGTTCGAGCGCAAGCGCATCGAAGTTATTCCCGATTCACATCGCAATAGAATATCTACAGCGGACACGCCCAAAAGGTTGCATGTTTTGTCGGCTTAGCGGAAGGGCCTCCTGTCCGTGCGGCGTGGTGTCGTGATTGTGTTCTGCTGAGAGGGGGACGGGGTCGCCCGCAGCAACTTGCGCTCCCTTCCGGCTTTCCCGGTTCCTGCTAGAGACCGGGCGTTTGCTAGACGGCTAGACGGCCGAAACCGGGCATTCGTGACGCCCGCAGTGAACTCCCGCTGCTGGCGGCGCGTTGCGCCGTTAGCGTTCGTCGCGAAGCTCGGCTGTTCTTAATGTTCACATGCGTTCCCGAGCGCCGGGAGGGATGCAACGGGAGGGGCGCGGCGCCCTCCCTTGCCAAGGGGCCCTGTACTACAGGGCACACCTTGCACGTCGCGCGAAGCGCGTACTGCAAGGAGCTTCTGAACCGAAAAGCTCGGGTCACGGCCCCGCGCTCCGAGGCCCTCCGGGCACAGCTCGCGAGTCCCCGAAGGGGGCCGTCGGGCGAAGCTCCGATAGCTCTTGACCCGACCAATACGGGTCACCCGGTTCAAAATTCGCGATAGCCTGAAGCGGCCATGGGACATGTAGCGGAGAGAGCTTCCGCTCCAGGGTTCAGGAGAGCAGGGGGGCCTGCGCCTCAGGCTGTCAAACCGAGCTGGCAAGAGGCGTGGACAGAAGGGTTCGAGCGACAGGGAAGATCGGCAACGGATAACTCGGCACGGGCGACGTTCATTTAGGCTTGAATGGAATGACTTGGCTTTGCCGCGCAGTTGGGCTCTTGGCCCCGGTCAGCCCCAGCTTGTCGCCCCGGTAGGCGAAGAGAGTCGAGATTACACCTGAGTGGCCTGCGAGGATCGCGACATCAAGGGCATCCCGGCCCCAGCGATCCCTTATGCCCCATCGCAGTCGAGGCTGTTTGAGCAGGAGTTCCACCATTGAGAGATTGCCGCGGCCTGCCGCAATGTGAAGCGCGGTGTATTCATGGAAATCGTGCTGCTTGTTCACGCTTCGAGGGTCACGTTGAAGCGCCGCACCGACTTCGGCAAAATCGTTGTTCAATGCTCCTCTGATTATGTCAGGTTCCATATCTCCTGCTTCAGGAGCGGTGCCAGGCGCCGGCCGCATGCGGCTACGGCCGGTCATACGGGCACCCTCCAGCGAATTTCATCGACAATCTCTCTTAGATAAACCGAATCGTCCTTTGTTACTCGGAAATTATAGTCAAGGGGATTAAGGTATGGGAGTCGTTTTTTGACCTGTTTCATATCTCTCCACATAACAGTTTTTAGAGAATTAGACATGACGTCGTCGGCGATTACTTCAAGCGTGTCAAAGGAACTCCAGTCCCGTGGGGGGAGAACGGACAGCGTTCGAGTGTGACTGACGACAACACCCTTGAGATGGACGGTGATCGCGCTGCCGACTGTGGCAAAGCCACTGTGCCGATCTAGATTCCAGTCCGCAGAAGCGCCGCGAAAGCCCGTCGCAGACACGAGGTAGTGCGCGACATAGAAACGCTCTGTCGGAATCCGTTCAAGGACAAGACAGATTTGGTCGCTGCCGTGGGTCCCCGTGTAGATTCCCGACATCAAGTCGGCACATGCCTCGATCTCTTCCCGGCTTAACGGCGGCTCGAATATGCGCGCCTTTCCGATCGCTGAATCGAAGTCGCTGTAGAACTCGGCGAGCGCGCGCCCGATTCTGAAGAGGTGGTGACGGGGCTCCAACAACGCGGCTGCTCGGGCAAACTCCGGCCGGGCGAGCGTGTCGGGATGAGTCAGAAACTCATAGACCCTGGCGAACTTCGCATCTCCGATGACGCTGTCGCCCCGCGCCCAGTTCTCGAGGTCCTGCCGGCTGAGCAGCGACGCCCTCTTGGAAGCCTTCACACTGGAGTAAGACAGGATTTCCTTACGGATCGACTGCCACTTTCGGCGAGTCGAAGCGCTGTAGTCCTGCAGGATCTTAAGCGCATGATCCTTGGTAAGTCGGTCGAATGCGCTTGGGAGCGGTCGCGTTCCCGACTGAGCAATTGCATCTGATTGCATTCCCGGCATTACGCACAGCCCTTAAATCCAAAGCCGAATTCCGGAATAGGGATCGGCAATGGACAAGCGCGACAATCAGTTCGACACCTGGTTCAGCCCGCAGGACCCCGGATCATTTTCGACTGTACAAGCAAAGGTCGATAACAGCAGCCCCACGGCCGAACTCTACTCGGACTTCGACTTCATCCGGCACTTCCTGATCGACAGGCATTTCGCCGGGAGCATGCCACCGTGCGTGGTCACGTTCAACCGTCGCCCGCGGAGCATAGCGTATATCGGCGCGGACACCTTCGAGAACATCGTCGGCGAGACCGCGCATGAGCTGAGCTTCAACATAGCCAAGCTCCGCGAGCATGACGACCGCTTCGCCATGTCGGTGGTGGCCTGCGCCTTGGTTGGCGTGTGGCGCCAGACCCATGGTCCGCGCGGTAAGGGAAACCGGCCGCCGACGAAGGGCTACTGCGATCGGGCCATGGCCTCCAAGATGCAGGAGATCGGGCTGGTCCCCAGCAATACCGGTCTCCCGGGCGGCAAGCGCACCGGCCACGGCATCTCCTACTACGTCGCCGAAGGCGGGCCGTTCGACCTGGACGCCCGGGAGCTTCTCGCTACCGGGTTCCGCATTCGTTGGCGCGACCATCCCTCGCAGCTCCCGCGGATCGAGCACGACGAGGCCTCCTCGGAAGGCGCCCCCCAGAAGAAGGCGACTCGGGTTCGCTTCGAATGCCCCGAGTGTGAACAACTCGCCTGGGCCAAGGCGACCGCTGTCTTGGAATGCGGCGTCTGTCACTGCGCCCTCGTGCCGGGTTGAAGGAGCCATCCGAATGTTCAGCTGGCTCACTCGAAAACTCTTCTCGCCACGCAAGGGCAATACCGAGCGCGGCGACACAGTCGGCAACGCCTCGGCCGCGGCAACTCCCAAACGTCCGGTCAAGCCGGAGTGGCAGCGGGTGCTGATGGCGTCGATGGAGCAGAACAGCGTCGCGCCATCGGACGACGTGATCCTGCACTCCTTCGATCTTTACCGCGATGACCTGTACGCGCCGTTTCTCGACCGCCGGCGCCAGATGGCCGGACTGCATGCGGCCATCTCCGCCGACGTCGCTGCGTTGAATGCGCTGGTGCCCGACCTCATCGAGCGGGCCATGTCCCGGCATCCCTTCGAATTCTCCCGCACCCTTGAACGCCAGGAGACGGACCGATGATCGCTTATCGGAAGCCTGACGGCCTCGAACGGACGACGGCAGTCCTCTCTTCCCTGCAACACGAGGTCAACGCCGAGATCCTGCGGCGTCAGGTACTGGCATTCCATGTATTTGCTTTCGGCACGATGTTCATCGCGCTCGTGGCCGGCGAGACCCTGTTCGCGACGATGATGTTCTCGATCATCGAGATCGAGATTCTCGGAACCACGTTCTCGGGGGCCGCCTTCGCGCTGCTGGTCCCCAGCGTGATCGGCTACGCGCACGTCCGCCTGCATCACGAAGGCGATCACTTTATCGACTGGTGGCTGAAGAGGCTATCCGGCCTCGGCATCCTGATCTTTGCGATTGGAATGTCGATGATGGTCGGCTTCTCGGCCTGGCAGGCATCCCAGGACGCCGTGAGTGCTATCGCCTCCGGTCCGGCCGGCACGTTCGGGGGAGAGGTGGTTGGTGGTGGTGAGGCTTCTGCCTCGTCGGGCATCGTTGAGTGGGTCGCCGTCATCCCGAACAGCCTTCTGTTTCTCGGCCTCTCCTTTGGAATGATCATCACGATCTCTTTCGCGTCGTTCGCACTGGGCCGCGCGCTGGTGGCGTTCAACATGCTCACGTTGACGCCGCGCATCGGAGAAGACGTGCGGCAACTCATCACGTCGGCCGGGGAGAAGATCGCCGCGCTCCGCAGCCTGCGCGACGAGGACGACGCTGCCCTGCGCAAGCTGCCCTTCGACCTCAAGGTCAAGTTCGCCCGCGAGGCGGCCAACGCTGCTTTTGCGTTGGGGCAGGCCAAGGTCGCGGCGGCGCGCCGGACCTTCGACCCGGTTGGCGGCAACGATCCGCTCACCGCCGTCATCGGCGATCCGGTGGCGGGGTCCATCCCGCACAACGTCAAGACCGAGCAGGACTACGCCCGGCACATGGCCGAACAGATCGACATCATGCGCGCGCACAACGTGCTGCGCGTCCTCACCGGCATCACCGAATAGGAAGGACCCGATATGTACCGCGCTGTCCACGTCTCCGTCATCGGCATCGCCGCCGTCCTCGTCTGCGGATCGCCGGCATCGCCGGCCGAGATCACTCGCACCATCTTCGGCGTCGACATCTCCGGCTCTTCGACGTTCCTGGTCGATCAGGGTTCGGCCGAAGCAGCGGGCGCATTCGTGGAGAAGCACGTTGCAGGCCTCGATGCGCCACATGAGCTGCGCATGGTCTCGATCGGCGACACCGGGCTCGCGCGGCGCGTCATCGATGTCCGCGCGACGGTGACCAACAGCCGCGCGTCGAGTGCCAGGACGCTTGCGCCGCAGTTCGGCGGCTACTTCCGGGGCTTGCCTGCGATGGCCGAGAGCGGCCGGATCGCGCCGCAGGACACCACGTCGCTTGTTGCGTTCTTCCAATCCCTGAAGCCCGCCTGCGCGGTAGGCAACACCACCGTCATCGTGTTTAGCGACGGCGTCGAATGGAGCGCCACGGTCGACGGGCGCGCGTTCGTCGCCGGTCAGGTTTCGCTGCCCAAGCCCGAAGGCATGTTCCTCACCGGCTGCAGCGTCACCCTGCTGGGCGTCGGCAGCCTCAAGAGCTCGCTCAATTCGGACGCGCTGGAGCAGCGGCTGATTCCACAGTGGGAGACCTTCTTGGCCGATGCCGGCGCCGATGCCGTCGTCGTAACCGGCGGCCTCTTCGGGTTTTGACGGAGGACAGAATCGTCATGTTGAAGACTATCGCCGATATCGTGCCGAAGGAGTTGCTGCTCGCTGGTGGCGCGTACGCCGCCATCGCTTATTTCGTCGCCGCGCCCGAGCTCGCCGCCCGCGGCGCCCGCGCCGACTACATCCCGGTCTGCATGGCCGAGCATCGCGACAAGGCGCTGTCCTCGGCGAAGGAGCAGGCCGCGGTGCTGTCGCATACCGCCGCCGATCCGGAAGCGCTGCTCGCCGAGCATCAGCTCCGCATGTTCCGTGACAATCCGGCGATGCAGGAGCTTGGGCGGAACGGCCTCGCCACGCTGCTCGGCCTCGACGTGGTGACGGACCTCGCCTTCGCTCAGATTGCGGCGAAGAAGCAGGCGGCTGCGGATTTGATCGAGAAGCAACGTGCCGAGATCGAGCAGGCGACCCGCATTCGTCTGGAGGAATCCAGCGACCTCTGCACCTGCGCGACCGAGCAGGCCTTCGAGAATTCGCGCGGCGCCTGGGCAGTGTTCGCCGGCACGCTGGGCCTCGTCCGGCCGGAACCGATCCGAACCTTCAGTAACAAGGTCAGTTTCCACGCCAATGGCGACTGCATCGCCGGGAAAGGCGGTGCGTCGTGACCGCGCCCGCCTTCAACGAGCCCGTCTACTATCAGGGTGGCGGCTTCCGCGTGACGGAGCACCTTCTGACCACGCCGCGGAAGACCTATTCGCTGTCGCGGTTGGAGTATGTCTCGGTGTCGCGGCCGTTGCTCGCCCTCGCCGGCATTCCGGCGCTCGGGGCAACGGGCTTCGCCATCGCCTTCTGGCGGTACCTGACGCCGGGCGAAGGCATCGTCCTGCTGACCGGATCGGTCGTTGCCGCCTCGATCGGCCTGACGGTCGGCGCGCTGCGGGTCCATTCCCTCGCGCTCCGCGACGAGGACGTGGCGACGAGCTTCGGCTCGATCTTCCGCCTCCGTCACGTCCGTCGCGCAGTCGAGAAGGCGATGCGCTTCCGTGCCGGGGTTGAGGGCGTGTGATGGAGTCCTACACCCGGCACACCCGCGCCGTCGTCGCGATCAACGGCAACCTGCTCGGCGCCGTACTCGGCGGCTTCACCGCCTGGGCCGTCTGGCCGTCGAGCGCCGAGTGGTGGGGCATGGGGGCTCTCAGCATCGGCGCCGGCATGTTCGGGTTCACGTGCCTGATGAAGGCGATCGGCGCGATCTTCTCGCTCCACGCCAAGCGCAGGGCGATCGCCGCCTACATGGCCAAGGGCGGCAAACCGAAGTCGTCGACGCTCGCAACGATCGGCAACCTCGAAGATGCGGGGATGATCGATGCGTAAGTCGCGCCGCCTCTCGCTCGGCATGACGTTCGACGGGCGTGCGATCAGCGAGCCGAAGGACGCCGGGTCGTCGCTGACGCTGGCGGCTGCCAGCGGCAGCAAGACCACCTGCGTCACGCTGCCGACGGTCCTGTCGCTGCTCGACCCGGTCGGCGTTGCACTCTGCATCGACGATGTGAAATCCGCTGACGTAGCCGCGCGGATCGGGCCGCTGGTTGGGAAATCCGGTCGAGAGTTCGGGATCGTCGATGAGTTCGGAGAGTGGGGCAAGCCCGCGGACAAGGGGCTCCCCGTTAGTCCGTTCGGCGACCTCGGCAGCGACGAGCCCCATGGAGGCGGCTCATGAAGAGGCGCGGCCGCATCATCGGCATGACTTTCGACGGTCGTGCGATCTTCGAACCGAAGGGCGCGGGCTCATCGCTAACGCTCGCGGCGGCCGGCGGCGGCAAGACCACCTGCGTCACGCTGCCGACAATCCTGTCGTTGCTTGACGACCCCACCATCTCAATCGGGATCAACGACATAAAGGAGGGCGAAGTAGCGAGTCAGGTCGCGCCCGTCTGCGCGAAGCTCGGCCGGAAGTTGGCCATTGTCGACGAGTTCGGCGCGCGGCCGGAGCTGCATCAGTACCGTGTGTCCCTCAACCCCTTCGGCGATCTCGGCGAGATGCTGAAGTCGAGCGTCCTCGACGTGCCCTTCGCCATCGAGAATATCAGCCACGCGCTGATCGATGAGCCGAAGGATGACGCTAGGAACTTTTATTGGCGCGAGAGCCCCCGCACCGATTTCATCGAGCTCGCGGTCAACATCCTGCTCGCCCACAATCCGCGCCTGGCTTTCCCGGGCGCGCTGCATGGCCTCCTCTCCGACCCAGACTCGTGGGAGAAGGCGCTGAAGGTCGAGATCGAGGAGGGCAAGGACCACGTCAAGGCGGCGGCGAAGCAGACCATCGCTCTCCGCGACCATAACCCCGAGCACTATAGCCAGCATCTCGGCGTGGCGCTCAGCGCCATCAAGATCTTCGCGACAGCGCCCCTGCGGGATGCCGGCCGCTACCCAACGATCACACACAAGCAGCTGATCGAGGACGGCTGGGTCGTTTGCTTCATCAATCCGGTTCGTTACGCCGACCGACTCGGGCCGTTCTACGCGCTCCATTTCCAGGCGCTTCTCAAGGCGAAGCTCGCTGGCGCGAAGGGGCGGCTAGAGCTGGTAGTGGACGAGTTCTGCAACGCGCCGATGCGCGATGCGCTGAACGCGGTGACGATCCAGCGCGCGTATGGCGTGCGCACCCACTTCATCGCCCAGTCGCGGCAGGACATGGTCCGGCGCTACGGCGAGAAGGAGACCGCGATCCTCGAAGAGAACTGCACGATCAAGCAGTGGCTCAAGTTCTCGAATTTTGAGGAGGCCGAGCGCGTCAGCCAGGCGATCGGCGACGGCACCAGCGTCTCGGACAGCCTCAACGTCACGTCGGATCGCGATGCGCTGTCGGCGGGATTCTCGACCGGCAAGGAGCGGCGCTTCACGGCGGAGGAGCTGATGAAGCTGCCGCCGGACGAGCAGATCGTCCATGTCGCCGACGTCGGCTTCATCCACTGCCGGAAGATCCGGCAGAACCAGATCGCGCCCTACTGCTACGACCTCGGCGACAATCCGCTCGAAGGCCGGCGCATGGAGCCGGACCCGAAGGTCGACCTCTCGAAGCGGGGGGGCTCGTGACCAAGCCGCGCCTTCTACGCCCCGCGTACTTCGCGTGGATCGTCGTGCCGGTCGCGCTGTACGCGGCCTACGCGACGCTCGGCCTGCCGCACCTGGTGTGGAGCTACGACTACATCGGCGATGGCTCCTCGTGGTCGGACACGCACTTCACCCGCTGCGCCTATCTCGGCCCGTACGGCGCCATCACGATCCTTCCTGCCGACGAATCGTGCGCGTGGGTGGCCTTCTTCAGGAAGGAGGCCGGTCAGTGAAGAGAACGCCAGGTCCTCCCGCGTGCAGGCAGTCGGAACCGCTCGACCAACTCGAGACGCGCCAGCCCCTTCAGCACATGAAGGACGGTCGCCTCGTCGATCGACCCGCGGGCGATCTGCGCGTCGCAGCTCTCCTTCGGCTCCAGATCCAGCTCGAGCCCTTCCGCCGCGTCCCAGAACGCCGGGTAGTCGAGCGAGGCCAGCCATTCCTCCACGTCTTCCATGTCCTTGAACATCAACATCCCGAAATGGTGCCGGATCGGCGCTTCGGAATGCAAATCAACCCAAATCTCCAAGGGAGATCATGACGATGTCGGTCCGCGACGAACTCAAGCTAACATTCGACCTGGCGGCGCTGCGCAATGAGGCGCGCAGCATCAAGGCGCCTGACCAGTGGCACCGTGCCGGGATCCTGATCGATCGCTGCGCTGCCGCCCGCACGCGCGAGCGCGACCTCTACACGGAGCGTTTCGACGCCCGCGTCGAGGCGCGGCGGCGGCAGCTGGTCAAGGAGGCCGGGACCCTCAATCGCATTCTCAAGCCACGCTTGGCGGGCAACGATCGCTTCGATCCCGACGTCACGCAGCGCCAGGCTCAACACGATGTTCTCAGTGCGCACGAGGCGCGCCTGATGTGGATCGCCCTGATCGAGCGGCGAGCCCTCGATGTGCTCTGCGCCCGCGCCCGGCAGGAGAACCCGAAGGAGAATCCCGTCCGCGTCGAACGCTCGGAGATGCCCGAGCGGCGGTCGGGCCACGACCGTCGCAGGAGCCGTCAACGCGACCGCTGACCGGGCCGGCGTCGCGTTACGGTAAGTAAAACGCAAGAAAATTGCCCGGATTCAACTTGCCTGACTAGGAATATGCTCCTAGCATGTTCCCTAAATGTTCCAATATTACAGAAACCAGAAAGGACGAACATCATGAACTACTTCTACGAACCCAAGGAACAGGAACGCGTTCTCGAAGCTCGCGAGAGCTTCTCGGGACGCCTCCTCACCAACGCCCAGTTCGACGAGGCCATCGCCATTACCGGCATTGTCGAGCGGGAGATCAAGAAGAGCGGCTCCTTCAAGGAGAAGCTCGGCGACTACGCCTACGCCTTCGCCCGCACCGAGCAGTTCGATGCGATTAAGGCGGAGACGGTGATCCGCGACCTCTTCAAGGTCCGAACCGGGCAGACCATGAACGAGATGCGGGAGGAGTATCAGCAGCGCGAGGAGAGCCTGCCCGATCCGGATCGTCGTCTCGGCCTCGACTATGCCCGCGCCGTCGGGACGATGATCCAGGACGGCACCCGCATCAACTTCAACCGCGCCTTCGCCCATCAGGCTCAGGAGTTGGCCGGCGAGCTCAAGATCACCGACGCGGGCGCCAAGCGCCTGATGAAGGAGGAGTTCGCTGCCGCCGAGAAGCGTGAGCTCTACGACTGGGGCAAGGACCTGGAGGACAAACACTACCGTCCCCAGATCGAGGCCGACAAGAAGAAGTCCGAGGAGCGCTCGCGCGACGAGGACCGCGGCCGGGGAAACGGTCGCGATCGGGGAAACGGAGACGGCCGCGACGGCGAGCGGAGTAGCCGTGAAGAGCGTGGCAACAGCCGCGGCTACAGCCGTGGCGGCTCCGACCAGCGCCGTTCGCAGCCGCGGATGCGCCCGTAATTACTACGAGACGGGAGCACGCCCATGGCACGCAGGAAGCGCGGCAAGGTCGTCCCGTCCGGCATCGCGCCGTCCGCTCCGGCGGACGGCGCAGCCGGCGACGACGCGGTACCGAAGGAGTTCGAGAAATACCTCGGCCACATCGCCGATCTCGACATGCCGCTTTCGGCGAAAATCGAGCTGATCCGGGCCGTGCAGGCGATCATGCAGAGCTTCGTCGATCGCGCTTTCGGCGACGATCCGACCCAGCTCGCGCTTGCCGCCCGTGCGCAGGAAAGGGATGCGGATTCCGCCTCCCCGTGATAGGATTATCTTCAATACTCAAACCACAATGACAGACTGACCTGCGGCCCGAGCTATCGTGCGGACCGCGGGAGGAGAAAGCGATAGAGACATGAACATTGCAATTAACCCACCGATCGCGCTGATCTACTGCCGTGTCTCCAGCGCGCGGCAGGCGCTGGACGGACACGGCCTCGATTCGCAGGAGTCGCGCTGCCGCCAGTATGCGGCGCAAAAGGGCTACCCGGTCGAGGCGATGTTCCCGGACGACGTGTCGGGTGGTGGCGACTTCATGAAGCGCCCCGGCATCGTGGCGCTCCTCGCCTATCTCGATGCCCAGCCGCGGGGCAAGGACTACGTCGTCATCTTCGACGACTTGAAGCGCTTTGCCCGCGATACCGAGTTTCACATGTCGCTCCGCCGCGCCTTCAGGCAGCGCCGGGCAGAGGTCGAGTGCCTCAACTTCCGCTTCGAGGACACGCCGGAAGGAACCTTCGTCGAAACCGTCTTCGCCGCGCAGGGCCAGCTAGAGCGCGAACAGAACCGCCGCCAGGTGATCCAGAAGATGCAAGCGCGCGCGGGGGCAGGCTATTGGGTCTTCCAGGCACCGATCGGCTACCGCTACGAGAAGGTCGCCGGACACGGCAAGCTGCTGGTCCGCAACGAGCCGCTCGCCACGATCGTCAAGCACGTTCTGGAGGCCTACGCCGCCGGTGCGTTGGAAACTCCCGCCGAGGTCCAGCGCTATCTCGAACGCCAGCCCGCCTGGCCCAAGGACCGGCGCGGCAACGTCCATCCCGAGCGCGTCGCCGAATTGCTCTCACGCGCCGTCTATGCCGGACGCATCGACTACCCCAAGTGGGGCCTCAACTACATCAAAGCCCAGCACGAGCCGCTCATCTCCTTCGCGACGTGGCAAGCCGTGCAGGATCGTCGGAACGGCACCGCGAAGGTGCCGGCCCGCAAGGACCTTGCTCAGGACTTCCCGCTGCGCGGCTTCGTCGCCTGCGCCTGCTGCGGCGAACCGATGACCGCCTGCTGGTCCCGGGGACGCAGCACGACCTATCCCTATTATCTCTGCGATACGAAGGGGTGCCCCGAATATCGGAAGTCCTTCCGGAAGGAGAAGATCGAGGGCGAGTTCGAGACGCTGCTCGGCGAGCTGGTGCCGAAGCGCGGCCTGTTCGAGATCGCCCTCGTTATCCTCCGTGAGCGGTGGGATGCCCGCGTCGCGTCCGGCCGCAAGCACCTCGCCGGACTTCAGGAGACGCTGAGCGACGTCGAACGTAAGGTCGACCAGGTGCTCGACCGTCTGGTGGATGCGACCGGTACGTCGGTCCTTGCAGCCTACGAGCGCCGGGTCCGGGAACTCGAAGAGCAGAAGGCGCTGGTCGGCGACCGAATTGCCGCCGAAAGCGCGCCGCTGGCCTCGTTCGCCGAAACTTATCGAACCGCCTGCGCCTTCCTCGGGAATCCCTTGAAACTCTGGCGTTCCGGGGGGATCGAAGGGCAGCGGGCGGTGCTCAAACTGGCCTTCGCGGGGCGTCTCCAATACGCCCGCGAAACCGGCTATCGAACCGCCGAATTCTCTATACCGTTCAAGATGTTAGGAGCAATGAAAATGATAGATTCCGAAGTGGTGGAGCCGAGGGGAATCGAACCCCTGACCTCTGCAGTGCGATTGCAGCGCTCTCCCATCTGAGCTACGGCCCCATTGATCCGAGGCAATCGTGCGACGGTCCAGGACGGGCGCCATTTAGGGTTTGCGTCTCCCCCCTGTCAAGGAGAGCACAGCCAGCGCCGTGGCGGGCGCAGGCCCGACAGCACAGACGGCCCGATCTCGAATATTTGTACGTCCTATGGCGCCGACGCCATGTTCTTACCATACGGCGATCGATCGGACCGAGGTAGGATGATGGCGGACACAGCGACGCTTTCGGCGAAGTTCCAGATTTCCATGCCAAAGGCTGTTCGCGCCGAGCAGCAATGGGAGGCGGGTCAGTGGTTCGCCTTCCTTCCGAAAGGGAAGAGCGTACTGCTTGTGCCGGTCCCCAAGGCTTCCGAGCTTGCGGGAAGCGTCAAGGGAGCAGCCGCAGGAAGTTACCGGGACCGCCAAGACCGCTTCCGATGCGCCTCGTCGATACATCCGCATGGATCGAATGGCTGATCGCGTCGCCGATGGGCAAAGCGGTCGGAGCAGAGATCCCGGACGAAGAGGACTGGCTGGTCCCAACGATAGTACAACTAGAGCTGGCAGCGTGGCCTGCTGGCAATGCCCCTGAGGATCAGGCGGACCGGATCATCGCATTCACCCATACCTTCGTCGTCGCACCGCTCTACACCCAGTCGCCCTGAAGGCCGCCGAGTTGTGGAACCAGCACAAGCTCGCGACGGCGGATGCCGTTGTCTATGCGACCGCCCAGGAACACCGGGCGGACCTCCTCACCTGCGATACGCATTTCGATGGGCTGCCTGATGTGGTGTTCTTCCCGAGGGCGGCGAAAGCCTGAACGCATTCCGGTTCGCGCGGGTTGCGGCGCCGAGGGGGCGACGCTACATGAACGTGTCCCTTTCACCACTGACGAGGCGGGCCAAACATCATGCTGGAGCTGCTCTGGTTCATCAATTACGTGCTCCAGCTTTACGTCTACGTCCTCATCGCCTCGGCGGTGCTTTCCTGGCTGATCGCCTTCGGCGTGGTCAACATGCGGAACCAGTTCGTCGCCGGCCTCGCCCAGGTGCTCTACGCGGTCACCGAGCCGGTGCTCCGGCCGATTCGCAACCTCCTCCCCAATCTTGGCGGCATCGACATCTCGCCGGTGATCCTCATCCTGATCATCATCTTCATCCAGAGCGTGATCCTGCCCAATATCGCCCGCGCCCTCGTCTGAGGCGCCGGTGGCAGCGGCGCCCTGCTACCGGGTCGAGGCCGGCGGGCTGCTCCTGTCCGTGCGGCTGACGCCGCGGGCGGCCCGCGATGCGGTCGATGGCGTCGGCCTCCTTTCCGACGGCCGGGCCGTGGCGCTGATACGCGTCCGGGCGTTGCCGGCGGAGGGCGAGGCCAATGCCGCGCTGACCGCGCTTCTCGCCAAATGCTTGCGCGTCCGCAAATCGGCGGTCACCATTGCGGCCGGGCACGGCGCCCGGCTGAAGCAGGTGCGGATCGCCGGCGACGCGGATGTATTGGCAGGGGAGATCGATCGATGGGGAAGCGCCGGATCGCAATCGGACTGAGCCTCTGCCTGCCGCTCCTCGCCACCGCGCCCGCGGCTGCGCAGAACACCAGCGCCTACACGCGCGTCGATCTCGACCAATGCCGGGCGATCCCGCCCGCGGCGGACGATCCGCTCGAATCGGGCGCATGGTGGTGCGACGGCCATGGCGGCGTTCCCGTCTATGTCGCCGAGAGCGACCTCCGCTTCTTCGTCTCCTATGGCGAAGGCGCCAGGGACGAGGCGGCGGCACGGACCACGCTCCCCGCCTTCAACCGCATCGGCGAGACCATCGAGTGGCGGCTCGGTCCCGACGGGCGGCCGGTGGCGACGATCCTGCGCTTCTTCACCGCGCCGGGCGACGGTCAGCCGGAGGGTCAGGTGCTGGTCGTCACCAGGCTCGGCGGCTTCGGTCAGGTGTGCCATGTCGGACACATCGACGCGCGCCTTACCCCTGACGCCAATACCGTGGCGCGTGCGCTTGCCGACCGGGCCGCGACGATCGCCTGCGAGGGGGCTTCGCCGCCGCAGGCCGGGCCGGGCGACGAGCCGGCCGTCACGGCGAACACCAGCGCCTATACGAGGGTCAAGCTCGACGCCTGCCGTGCGATCCCGCCGGCGCCGGACGACCCGCTCGAATCAGGCGCGTGGTGGTGCGACGGCCACGCCGGGATTCCGGTCTATGTCTCGGAAGGCGACCTCCGCTTCTTCGTCTCCTACGGCGCGGACGCCCCGAACGAGTTTGCGGCGAGGACGACGCTGCCCGCCTTCAACCATATCGGCGAGACCATCGAATGGCGGCTTGGCCCCGGCGGCCGGGCGTTCGCCACGATCCTCCGCTTCTTCACCTCGAGCGGCGACGGCGGGCCGGACGGCCAGATTCTGGTGATCACCAAGCTCGGCGGACCGGGGCAGATCTGCCACTTGGGCTATGTCGATGCGCTGACCAACCCAGATGCCAATGCGCTTGCCCGGACCGTGGCCGACAACGGCGCCGGGACATTCGATTGCGGTCGCGAAACAGCGTTGCAGTACGGGCTGAGCGGCGACGAGGTGCCTGAGAAATACTGACGCGAAAGGCCGCCAAATCCACATTGACAGAAGGCTGTTCCATGGACGCTCGCGCGCCGCCAGCCCTCCCCTTGTGGGAGGGCCGACAAATCGCCGGCGCAAAGCGGCGGTGATTTTCGGGGAGGGGAATTAGCGGGCGGGGCTGTCGCGACCCCTCCCCAAGACCGCGGGGCGGTCTTGGCCCTCCCACAAGGGGAGGGCTGGGCGCCCTTTCCTGATCCGGCAGCGCCCTGTCAGTCAATTGTGATCTAGGAACTAGCCGCCGCGGCCCCAGGCGAAGGCGATCTTGGTGAGCTGGACGTCGCCGAAGCGCTCGCTCGCCCGCGCCACCTTCCGCCCGCCGGCATTCCTGTAGAACTGGCAGGCATTGTCGTTGTCGGCGAGCGCCCAGACCACGACGCTGTCGAACCCGAAGCGGCCAAGCTCGCGCCGCGCCGACAGGAAGAGGCGGGTGCCGAGCCCTATCCCCTGGTACTCCGGAAGCAGATAGATCTCGTAGATCTCGCCCTTCTGGACGAGGTTCCGGGCCCGGTTCGGGCCGAAGGTGGCATAGCCGCAGATCGCACCGGCGACCTCGATCACCAGGATTGCGGTGCCTTTCCTGATCGCCCGGTCCCACCAGCGGGGACCGCGCCGGGCGATGATTCGCGCCAGCTCGCGAGGCGGGATGACGCCGTCATAGGCATAGCGCCAGGCGGCATCGTGAACCTTCGTGATCGCCTCTGCGTCGCCGCTTTCGGCTCTCCGAACACCGATGGTGAAGGTGTTGCTCATGGGGGAAGCTTATGACCAGTCGCGGGGTCTGCAAAGAGGGAGTGCGCTCACGCCCCGATAAATTTTCGTGCACTGTTGCAAGGAGGCTGCGCGGCGGGGATACTTGGCCGTGCCGCTGCGGCCACGCGTCGCGGTCAGCCGCGAATTGCGTCCGCGGCGATGTTGATCAAGAGCGCCAGCACCGCGACATTGAACCAGAAGGCGACGATGCCCTGGGCGAGAACCGTCTTGCGCACGCGGCGGTTCGTGACCGAAACGTCGGACACCTGCGTACTCATCCCCACGGTAATCGCGAAATAGAAGAAATCGCGATAGTCGGGCTCGCTGTCCTCGCCCGGGAACAGAAGGCCGCCCGGCTGGTCGCGGCTCGGCCCATAGTACTCGTGGGCATAGTGGACCGCGAACATGATGTGGACGAAGAACCAGGAGAGGATGATGGTGACGACGCCGAGGGCGAGACGCCAGTTGGCGATGGGCCCGTCGCCGCCCTGGCTGACCTCGGCATAGATCGCAATGACGCTTGCCAGCGCGGCGACCGCGCTCAGCGTGAGGACCACGAACTGGCCGACGTCCTGCCGCGCGGCGTTGCGGCGGATGTCGTCCGTATCGGCGGATCGCGCCAGTTCGACGACCGCCGCGAGGAAGACGATGACGCCGGCATCCCAGCCGACGAGGATCGCCGTGACCGGTCTGGCGCCGGCAAAGTGGCCCGCGACCATGACCGCAATCGCCACCCCCGCCGCAAGGAACAGGCGCGGCCAGCCGGTGACGACACGGCCGAGGCGGGTGAACAGGGCTTCCGTCTTGTGGCGAGGCATGCGCACATCAAGACCGCGCCGCGGCAAAAAGCTCAAGCCCCGCCGGTGGAAGACGCGGGGGGCGGCTCACGCCGCAGCAGGACGCATGGCCCATCGAAAACGAAATCGTCGCGCGCTTCGAGGCAGAAGCTCATCTCGTCCGGTGCACGGAGTTCGCCGCGCCGGTCGCCTTCCGGGTTGATGAACATGATCTCCTTCCGGTCGCGCTGGATGACGCCGTAGATCGGCCGCTCGTGTCCATCGGCCAGAAGCAGGCCGTCGAGAGCCGTGCCGAGCTGTTCGGTCACGGTGAGACGGGTAGGCCCCTCGCCCGACCACACGCCCCGCAAGTCCGCCGGCGGATCATCCGCGCCCCGGACTGCGACAGTCCCCGCCACCATGACAAGCAAGGCGGCGGCGAGGATGGGGCGGATCCCGGTCAAGCGGTGACGGGTTCGGCCTTGCTCCGCTCGGAGCGCTTCCTGGCATGGGGGTCGAGGATGGCCTTCCGGAGGCGGATCGACTTCGGCGTCACCTCGACCAGTTCGTCCTCCTCGATATACGCGAGCGCCGCCTCGAGGCTGAGCCGCCGCGGCGGGGTGAGGAGCTTGTTCTCCTCCTTGCCGGCGGCGCGGACGTTACTGAGCTGCTTGCCCTTGAGGACGTTGACCTCGAGGTCGTTGCCGCGGCTGTGCTCGCCGACGATCATCCCCTCGTAGACCCGGATACCGGGATCGATCAGGAGCGCGCCGCGCTCTTCGAGATACCAGAGCGCATAGTTGGTCGATTCGCCCTGGCCGTTCGAGATCAGCACACCGTTCCGGCGGCCCTGGATGTCGCCCTTGTAGGGGGCGTATTCGTGGAACAGGCGGTTGAACACCGCCGTGCCGCGGGTATCGGACAGGAGCTCCGACTGGTAGCCGATCAGCCCGCGCGTCGGGGCATGGAAGACGAGCCGGGTACGAAGGCCGCCCGAGGGGCGCATTTCGAGGAGTTCCGCCCGGCGCTCGGAGAGCTTCTGCACGACGATGCCGGAATGCTCGGAATCGACGTCGATGATCACTTCCTCGATCGGCTCAAGCAGCGTCCCGTCCTCGGCGTTCTGGTAGACGACGCGCGGCTTGCCGATGGTGAGCTCGAAACCCTCGCGGCGCATGGTCTCGATCAGGATGCCGAGCTGCAGTTCGCCGCGGCCGGCGACTTCGAACGAATCATTGTCCGGGTTGGTGGTGATCTTGAGGGCGACATTGCCTTCGGCCTCGCGAAGGAGACGCTCGCGGATCACGCGGCTCTGGACCTTGTCGCCCTCCTGCCCGGCGAGCGGGCCGTCGTTGATGCGGAAGGTCATCGACAGCGTCGGCGGGTCGATCGGCTGCGCCGCGATCGCCTGGGTCACTTCCGGCGCGGCGATGGTGTCGGCGACAGTGGCTTTCGTCAGCCCCGCGATGGCGACGATGTCGCCGGCCTCGGCCTGGTCGACCGGCACGCGCTCCAGGCCACGGAAGCCGAGCACCTTGGAGATGCGGCCTTCCTCAACGACCTTGCCGTCGCGCGACAGCGCGCGGATCGGCATGTTGGGCCGGATGGTGCCCGAAGTGATGCGGCCGGTGAGGATGCGGCCGAGATAGGGATTGGCCTCGAGCGTGGTGGCGAGCAGGCGGAGCGGCCCCTCCTCCACCACCGGCGGCGGCACATGGGCAAGCACGAGGTCGAACAGCGGCGCGGTCGATTCGTGGGCGCCGTCGGGCTTCGTCGACATCCAGCCCTGCTTGGCGGAGCCGTAGAGAACGGGGAAGTCGAGCTGCTCCTCGGTCGCATCGAGCGCGGCAAAGAGATCGAAAACCTCGTTCAGCACTTCCTGGTGGCGCTCGTCGGGGCGGTCGATCTTGTTGATGGCGACGATCGGGCGGATGCCGCGCTTCAGGGCCTTCTGCAGCACGAACTTCGTCTGCGGCATCGGGCCTTCCGACGCGTCGACCAGGACGACCGCGCCGTCGACCATGTTGAGGATGCGCTCGACCTCGCCGCCGAAGTCGGCATGGCCGGGGGTGTCGACGATGTTGATCCTTGTGTCCTTCCAGACCAGCGACGTGACCTTGGCAAGGATGGTGATGCCGCGCTCGCGCTCGAGGTCGTTCGAATCCATCGCCCGTTCCGCGACCTTCTGGTTGTCGCGGAAGGAGCCGGACTGCCGGAGCAGCACGTCGATGAGGGTGGTCTTCCCATGGTCGACATGGGCGATGATGGCGATGTTACGGAGCGACATGGAATCCTTGGAATCCTGGGCGGCGCTGTCAGAGCGCTCAAGCCGCGCCGCATATAAGCGATCCGGGGCCGAAAAGCTAGATGCTGCAGTGCAATATGATTATCGGGCCTCGCGCAGATGCCGCGCCACCACTTCCGCCAGACGCCGTGCCGCCGGCGCGATCTCCTCGGGCCGTGGCAGGGCGAAGCCGAGAAACAGCCCCTGCCCGCCGGCATTGACCGACAGCGCCGACAGGGGCCGCGCGTCGATGCCGATTGCCGCAAGGCTGGTGCAGATCGCAACATCGTCGGCCCGGTCCGGCAGCCGGACGAGGAGCTGAAGCCCGCCGCGCGGCGTCGGCACGGTACAGCCTTCGGGCAGCGAGTCCTCCAGCGTTTCCGAGAGGATACGGCTCTTCTCCGCATAGATCGACCGCATCCGGCCGACATGGGCGGTGAGGTAGCCCTCGTTGATGAAGTCGGCCAGCGCCGCCTGCACCGGGCCCGAGACGACGTTGCCGATGCCCGGTGCGGCCAACGCCATGGCTGGAGCGAGCGATTCCGGGAGAACGAGATAGGCGCAGCGGATGCCCGGCGCGAGCGATTTAGAGAACGTTCCCATATAGATGACGTTCCTGCCGCCATCGAGGCCCTGGAGCGAGGCGATCGGCCGCTCGGCGTAGCGGAACTCGCTGTCATAGTCGTCCTCGAGCACGAAGGCGCCGCGCGCCGAGGCGAGATCGAGGAGGCGGAGCCGCCGTTCGAGGCTCATGGTGACGCCGGTGGGATACTGGTGCGACGGCGTGACGGCGACGAGGCGGAAGCCTGAGACGGCGGCGAGCGCCGCGACGTCTATCCCCTCCTCGTCCACCGGCACCGGTGCGACCTTCGCCCCGGCGCCGACGAACAGCGTGCGGGCATTGTGGTAGCCGGGATCCTCCATGGCGATCACGTCGCCGGGGTCGGCGACGCAGAGCGCGGCGACGGCGAAGCCGGCCTGCGACGACGGGATCACCACCACCTGGTCCGGGTGCGCCACCACGCCTCGGGCGCGGTTGAGGTACATGACGATGGCCTCGCGGAGGATCGGCAGGCCGGCGCCGTTGTCGTAGGTCAGGTCGGCCGCCCGGATCGTCCGGGCTCGCGCGGCCAGGCACCGGGCCCATTCCTTCCGCGGGAAATCGTCGATCGAGGGCATGCCCGACTGGAAGCAGCGCGGTTCGAGCCCACCGCGCGTGCGCGCGCGGGCAAAGTCCGCGGCCCGCCGTGACAAGGAGGGGATGCGGCGGCTACTGCCCCGCGATTCGCCCGGCGCCCGGAGCAGTTCCTCCGGCAGCGCGGCCACCGCGGTGCCACGCCCCGTGCGCGCCGTGAGATAGCCCTCGGCGACGAGCTGGTCGAAGGCCGCGACCACCGTCCCGCGGCTCACGCCAAGGCGCGCGGCAAGCACCCGCGTCGCCGGCAGCCGGGTGCCGGTCGCGAGGCGGCGGTCGAGGATCGCCCCAAGCACCTGGCGGTAGATCTGACGTTCGAGCCCACCGCGCTCGGGCTCCAGGACGAAGAGCCAGCCAAGATCCTCGATCGAATCGGGCATAGGATTGGACCAATCGATTTGCGTCGTTTGGACATATCAAGTGGTCCATCTCGCGTCTATCTCCACCCCATCGATGTTGCCGCCGGGAGAGAAGTCATGGTCGTCCCAACCGAGTTGAAGGGCATCCTCACCAGCCTCCGGGCGGTCTGGCGCCGGGGCCGGACCCGGCGGACGTTGTCGAGCCTGGACGACCAGCGGCTCAAGGACATCGGGCTCCTCCGCGGGCCTGCCCGGTCGGCCTCAGTCATCCACGAGCCGACCCAGCGCTGGCTTGACAGCCTGCGTTGATGACAGCGATGCGGCGACCCGCCGGGCGGTCCGCACTTGTCACAATGCTGTACGCTTGTTCCGTCAAAGACTAAGCAGGGCAAAGACTTTGCTTGCGAGCGCGGCACGGTCGGCTAAAACTGCGCGCGTTCGCCCCAGGAACAGGCCTGATGCAGCGCGCTCCGCGCAAACTCACCGTGCTCGCGTCCCTGGATGTCGCGGGTTACACCCGGCTCGTCGAGCGTGACGAACGCAAGACGCTGCTGGAGCTTGCGCGCCTGCGCCGCAATGTCCTCCGCCCCTCCGTGCTCCGCCATTCCGGCAACCTGTTCAAGACCATGGGCGACGGTGCCCTGATCGAATTCCCGAGCGTCGAGGACGGCGTGGAATGGGCGATCGCCTTTCAGATCCAGATGAACGAGTTCAACGAGATGCGCGGCGGCGACCCGATTCTGGTGCGGGTCGGCGTCGGCCTCGCCGATGTGTTCGTGCGCGGTGACGATCGCTTCGGCGCAGCGGTGGGCTTCGTCGTGCGGCTCCAGGAGGCGGCCCCCCATGGCGGCATCGCCATCACCCATTCGGTGCGCTGGCAGCTGACCAAGGCCTTGTCGAGCCAGTTCGGCCGCACCGAATGGATCGAGATGAAGGGCAAGGACGACGAGCTCTTCGA
>JALHMM010000089.1 GCA_022844045.1 Reyranellaceae bacterium
GAACTTGCGCATCGGTGTCTCCCGGAGAGGACGGGTGACACACAAAGAATCCTTTTCCCAACGCCTTGCAATACCTCGCTAATTCCATATGCGATTCCCCTGCCCTCCGGGGGAAGGTAGGGGTTACGATCAGACGTAGGTGATCGCCACCGAGCCGCAGCGCTCGACATGGCCGATCAGCGTGTCGCCCTTGACCACCGGGCCGACGCCCTCGGGCGTGCCGGTGTAGATCAGATCGCCGACGCCCAGGGTCACCAGGCCGGAGAGGTAGGAGATCGTCTCGGCGACGTTCCAGATCAGCGCGTCGAGATCGGCGTGCTGCTTTGTCTTCCCCGACACGTCGAGCTTGATCTCGCCCTTGCTCGGGTGGCCGATCTGCGAGGCGCGGTAGAGCATGCCGATCGGCGCCGAATTGTCGAAGCCCTTGCCCATGTCCCAGGGGCGGCCTTTGTCGCGGGCGGCGTTCTGGATATCGCGGCGGGTCATGTCGAGGCCGGCGGCATAGCCCCAGGCGTAGTCCAGGGCCTTGTCGACCGGCACGTCGGCGCCAGCCTTGCCGATTGCCACAACAAGTTCCATTTCATGGTGGAGATTCTTGGTCACCGGGGGGAAGGGGATGCGGACCGGGCTGTTTACATCGGCGGCGACGACGATGGCGTCGGTCGGCTTGGCGAAGAAGAATGGCGGCTCACGATCGGGGTCGCCGCCCATCTCCCGTGCATGCGCCGCGTAGTTGCGGCCGACGCAGTAGATGCGCCGCACCGCGAACAGGTCGGACATGCCATGGACCGGCACGCCGACGGCCGGCGGCGGCGGGAAAACAAAAGCCATGGAATCCTCGTCAAGCAATGTGCCCACAAGCCTTAGCATGCCATGGATGATCTGATCGAGGTGCTCGCCGAGGTGCGTCGCCCGACGCGCGGCGTCCTGCGGCATGGCTCGCTGCTGGTGCCCTGCGCGCTGGGCCGCGGCGGCGTGCGAGCCGACAAACGCGAGGGCGACGGCGCCACGCCCCTGGGCGCCTTCCCGCTGCGCCGCCTGTGGTACCGCGCCGACCGGCTCGAGGCGCCGTCGACGCGGGGCCTGTCGACGCGCGTGATTCGTCGCGAGGATGGCTGGTGCGACGACCCCGCGTCGCCCGAGTACAACCGGCCGGTGACCCTGCCGCACGCCGCGCGGCACGAGCGGTTGTGGCGCGACGACGCGCTGTATGATCTCGTGGTCGAGCTCGGCTACAACGACGATCCGATCTTGCCCGGTCGCGGTAGCGCGATCTTCCTGCACATGGCTCGGCCGGACTACGGGCCGACCGAGGGCTGCGTCGCCGTCGCGCGCGCGGATCTGATCCAGCTGTTGGGCGGCGTGGGCCCCGACACCCACCTGCGCATCGCCGCCATGGCGTGAAGGCTAAGCGGCATCAGGCGTCGGGTTTGGTCGCGACGTCGCGGGTGGAGAAGAACCACAGCAGGCCCAGGACGAGGCCGCCGAGCGCGAGCATGAACAGGCCAAACAGCAGGTCGGCCGGGACCGCCGCACCCTTGAGGCCGATCCGCCAGCCGGTGGCCATGTTGACGAAGGCGATGATGCCCACCAGCACGAAGGCGCCACCCGAGAGCTGCGTCACCGTCAACAGGATGTTTTTCATCCGGTTCCTCCCATGCCTGGACGCAAGTTTCTATGCCGTCCAATCGTGGTGGCGCTGTGGCGTCGGCGTGCAAAGACTGACCGCATGACCGCCATGCCATCGCAATGACAGGGAATCGCTTGCCTCATGCTGTCCGATGACAGAATTTCGCTTCAGAGGAACGCTTCGACAACGGGATGCACATGACCAGCCAGCGCAAGGCCTTCGAGGGCATCGTGGTGCTCGATCTCACCCAGGGCGTGGCCGGGCCGCACAGCACCATGCTGCTGGCCCAGCATGGCGCCGATGTCGTCAAGATCGAGCCGCCGGAGGGTGACTGGGGTCGTGGCCTGGGCGAGATCCAGGGCGATCACTGCGCCCATTCGATCGCCTTCAACCGCGGCAAGCGATCGATAGCCATCGACCTGAAATCGCCGTCGGGTCTGGCGGTGGTGAGGAAGATCGCCGCCAAGGCCAACATCGTCATCGAAAGCTTCCGGCCCGGCGTGATCAAGCGGCTGGGGCTGGGCTACGACGACATCAAGGCGATCAATCGGAACGTGATCTACGCCTCGGTCTCGGGCTTCGGCCAGACCGGCCCCAACAACAAGCGGCCCACGGTCGATGGGCTGATCCAGGCCTTCAGCGGCATGATGGTGATGAACCGCACCGCCGAAGGCTGGCCGCACCGCCAGGGCATGATCGCCGTCGACGTCACCACCGGCCTCTACGTCTTCAACGCGCTCTCCGCGGCGCTGATGCGCCAGCTGCGCTTCAACGAGGGCAGCCACCTCGATCTGTCGCTGATGCAGGCGGCGGCGGCCTGGCAAGGCGCCAAGCTGATGGAGTATGTGTGGAGCAACGGCACGCCGCCGCCGCTCTACATGCCGGCCGGCACCTTCAAGACCGCCGACGGCCACATCGTGCTGAGCGCCATGCGCCCGCACCATTTCCGCAAGCTCTTCGAGCTGGTCGGCCGCCAGGACATCGCCGACGATCCGACCCTGCAGACGCATGAGGATCGCATCCGCGGCACGGCCAAGATCATGAAGGCGCTCAACGAGTCGATGCCGGCCAAGAAGACAGAGGAATGGATCGAGCTGTTGCAGGCGCAGGAGGTGTTCTGCGAGCGGGTCAACAACTACGCCGACTATCTCGAGCACCCGCATGTCAAGGCGGTGGGCGCCGTCGACTGGGTCGAGCAGCCCGGCACCAAGCGTCTGCCCTTCGCGCAGATCCCCGGCCTGCCGCCGGCGCGCGAGACCGATCCGCGCCTGAACTACGCGCCGCATGTCAGCGAGAACTGCGTCGAGATCCTGGGCGACTTCGGCTATGCCCAGGGTGACATTGATTCGCTCTTCCAGTCCAAGGCGGTCTTCCCGCCGGCGCCGGTGGCCAAGGCGGCCGAATAGCGGTCGATCTGTTCGCGAGGACGGCGCCGGGACTCTTCCGGCGCCGTTTTCATTGGGTCGCGGTAGTATCCTCAGAACGACGAGAGCGAGGTTCCATGCCGACTATCCTGCTCACCGGCGCCAGTCGCGGCCTGGGTATCGAGTTCGTCAAGCACTACGCCGCCGCTGGCTGGCGCGTGCATGCTTGCGCGCGCGACGCCGATACCGCGCCGCTGAAGGCGGTGAAAGGCGATGTGCGGCGGCACACGCTCGATGTCGCCGACTTCGCCGCGACGACAAAGCTCGCATCGAGCCTGAAGGGCGAGGTGATCGATGTGCTGCTGGCCAATGCCGGCGTCGCCGGCCGCGAGGCGACCGATCTTGGCCGCATCGATGCCGATGTCTGGCTCGAGACCTTTCGTATCAACGCGCTGGCGCCGGTGAAACTGGCCGAGGCCTTCGTCGATCACGTCGCGGCCTCGCAGCGCAAGGCGATGGTGGCGATCTCCAGCCGGCTGGGCAGTATCGGGCTCAACCACGAAGGCGGCCGCTACGCCTATCGCGCCAGCAAGGCGGCGCTGAACATGGCGTGGAAGAGTCTCGCCACCGACACCAAGGCGCGCGGCCTGACCTGCGTCGTGCTGCATCCCGGCTGGGTGTCGACCGACATGGGCGGCGCGCAGGCGCCGGTGACGCCGCCGGTCAGCATCGCCGGCATGACCAGGGTGATCGAGGGGCTGACGCCGGCCGACAATGGCGGCTTCATCAACTACGGCGGCGCGCGCTTCGAGTGGTGATCCGCGCCATCCTGTTCGATGTCGGCGGCCCGCTCGAGGATACCGCCCAGCTCGACGATCGCGCCGACGGCCTGATTGTCGACCTGTTCCGCCGGGAGACCGTCCATCTCCAGCCGGCCGACTATCTGGCCGCCGAGACCGAGACCTTGGCGTCGCGCGCGCCCGACTTCTGGCGCGGCGTGATCTGGCGCTTGGCCGGTCGCGCACCGGCGCTGGCGCATACGGTGTGGACGCGCTTTGCCCAGGCGCGTGGCGCTGACAGCAAGGGCGTGGCGCGTTCAGGCATGATCGAGCTGATCGCCAGCCTGCACGCCGGCGGCATCGGTCTGGTGGCGTTCGACGACGCGCCGCGCGATCTCGGCGCGCGCATCGACGCGCTGGGCTTTGGCGCGCTGTTCGACGCCGCGATCAGCGGCGCCGCGTTGGATACCGCCAAGCCCGACCCGCGTCTCTTGCGAGCCGCCGCGCAGGCGTGTGGCGTCGAGCCGGGCGAATGCATGGTGGTCGGCGATCGGGTCGACATGGATGTCGCGCCGGCGCGCCGTCTGGGCATGGCGACGATCTGGCTGCGCGTCGGACGCTGGCGCGACGTCGAGGTGCGCGACTGGACCGAGCTGCCCGACGCCGAAGCGCGCAGTGCCGACGAGCTTGCGCGCGCGCTCGACCGGCTGATGGCGCGCTGACGCCGCCCGTTGATCTTGGGACGCCGGCGCTCTTGATCACACCGTGCGCACCTCGATATCGATGACGGCGAGGCGCTCGAACAGGCGACGCCGTCGGCGATGCGGCCACCAGTCGTAGAGATAGATCTCCAGCGGCCGCCACATCGCCACCCAGCCGACGATCAGCAAGCCCTCGTTGAGGCCACGCTGAAAGACGTTGCCGGGTAGCGTGACCAGCAGCAGCTCGCGTAGGCCGGTGCAGGCGGCGAGGAAGGCCAGTCCGATCATCAGGCTGATACGACCGCGCTCGAATTCCAGGCGCAGGTCGCGCGCGGCGGCCTCGGCGCGATAGGCGAAGTAGTTGTGGATCGCGGCCGGCAGACCCTGCGCGTCCGGCGATTGCGCCTCGCTTGTGGGCAGGTAGATCACGATGCGCGGGCGGCGTTCCTCCGGAAGCTCGGTGATCGCGCCGACGATCCATTCCTCGGCGTCGCGATCGAGGTCTTTGGCGAGGAAGGGCGCGGGGTCGAGCGAGTTGAAGATCTGGGCCACGCTGTCCAGCCGCAGCTCGATCAGCGCCGCGTCGCCCTCGACGCGATAGGGTGGATGTCGGCGCTCGCCGCTCATCCGTCGAACAGCGCCGCGCGGTGGGCGGCGAGGTAGGTGGCCTGGCGCTCGCCCTTGAGCGCGAGGCGAAACGCGGGATCGATTCCGGCCTTGCGCGCGTCTTCGGCGTCGAGATCGCGCGCCAGCAGCACCTGCCCGTCGTCCTCGAAGGCGATCAGGCCGCTGCTGAAGGCGACATGCCAGGTCGGCGTCAGCGGCAGGCCGTTCTGCGGATCCAGCCGCTCCTCGTCGCTGGCCAGCACCCAGGGCTTGATCGGCACGACCTGCACCAACGCGCGATTCGTCATGCCGGTGACGGCGCAGGCGCCACCCCACAGCGCGAAGACCGCCTCGCCGAACGGGCCGCCGCCCAGTCGCGCCATCGTCAGTGCCTCGACAGTCTGATCGTCGCGCTCGCCCGCGCTGAGCGCTGCGGCCATCGCGTCGCCCAGCGCGCCACCGGCGATCGGCTCGGCCATCAGCAGGGCGTGGATCAGCCGCTGCGCGACGCCATCGTCGAGCGGGAAGGCCCGCGTTTCGGCGCGCTCACTACCGGGCTGCAGCGGCGAGTCGACGATCGGCAGCGCGCCGCGCAACAGCGTGCTCAGCGCCTCGAACGAGAGTGGCGAGGGCAGGTCGACGAAACGGCCGGGCACGATGCGCGCCGGGCGACGCTGGCCATCGGCGCCCAGTTCGATGACTTCCTCTTCGCCGGCACCGATCACCGCGAACACCGACTCGAGGTCGCCGCCGACGAAGGCGAAGCCGAGATCGCCGGGCTTCATCTCGGCGGCGACCGCGAAGCCAGGCGCCGTCTTGCCGAGCTTGTCGCGCCTGGGCACGACGATCAGATCGTCGTCCCAGAAATCGATCTCGTCCTCGTTCTGGTTCAGCCACCAATACGCCATGAAAGATCCTTCCGCGCCCGCGGCGGACCTATACGACGGGCGGATGGCCGCGTCATCACTCCGCCGCTCTACCTTCCCCCGGAGGGGGAAGGTGGCGCGCGCAGCGCGACGGATGGGGGATGTTTCAACAAACGCGGTGTCCGTCTTCGACATCCCCCATCCGCCCTTCGGGCACCTTCCCCCTCCGGGGGAAGGAAAATCCGGCGATGGCCCCGCCGCGTTCGGGGCGCTACTCCGCCGCCTTGGGCTTCTTCTGCGTGCCCCAGTAGCCGAACATCGAGCCGGCGACGCGGCGGATCTGGATCTCCTCGGAGCCTTCGGTGATGCGATAGCGCCGGTGGTGGCGGTAGATGTGCTCGAAGGGGAAATGCCTGGAGTAGCCCACGCCGCCATGCACTTGCATGGCGCGGTCGGCGGCGTCGCAGCACAGGCGGTTGCCGCGATAATTGGCCATCGCCACGAACGGGCTGACATCCATGTGGTGCTCGCGATCGAGATACCACGCGGTCTTGCGCACCAGCCCGCGCACCATCTCGGCCTCGGTGTGCAGCTCGGCGAGCGGGAACTGGATCGCCTGGTTGCTCGACAGCTTCTTGCCGAAGACCACGCGCTGGTTGGCGTAGGCGACGCTCATGTCGATGCAGTACTGCGCCGCGCCCAAGGACGAGGCGGCCTGGCGGATGCGGTTCTCGTGCACGAAGGTCTGCGCCACGTCGAGGCCATGGCCTTCCTGGCCGAGCATGGTCGAGGCTGGCACCTTGACGTTGGTCAGCGACACCTCGGCATGGTCGCTCGGCATGTTGAAGGTCCACCACATGTACTCGACCTTGAAGCCTGGCGTGCTCACCGGCACCAGGAAGCAGGAGATGCCGCGGGCGTCGCCTTCCTTGCCTGATGTGCGGGCGAAGATCAGGTCGTGCGTCGCCGTGTGCATGCCGGTGTTGAACCGCTTCATGCCGTTGATCACCCAGTCGCCACCCTGCTTGACCGCGGTGGTCTCCATGAAGGTGGCGTCGGAGCCGTGCTTGGGCTCCGTCAGGCCGAAGGCGACGCGCTTCTGGCCGGCGAACATCGGCTCGATGAACGCCTGCTTCTGCTCGGCCGTGCCGAAGTGATGCAGCAGCAGGGCCACGGGGAAGTTGCCGACGATCGAGCTTTCGTTCTGCAGGTCGTTGTGCAGGCCCAGGCCCTTATGCGCGAGATGCTCGCGGATGATCGCCATGGCGAGGTTCGATCCGTCCTTGCCGCCCAGCGCCTTGGGCAGCGCGAAGCGCAGATGGCCGGCCTTGTCGGCACGCCGCCGCATCTCCTTCAGCAGGTCTTCCCATTCGTGGCGTGGCTGGCCGTCATTGTCCCAGTCGGTACGGGCGTGCTCGCGGCGATGGTCGAAAAAGCGGATGTTGTCGTCCTGCTGCTCCAGCGGCCGGATCTCGCGCTCGATGAAGGCGTCGAGCTCGCGCAGATAGGTGGCGATCTCGGCGGGAATGTCGAAGTCCATGGCACGCTTCCTCTCAGCTGAACGGGCGTTTACCGGATCATGGACAGCCATGCGATACGAGTCGAGGCCGTCGGTTCGCCTGTCGGCTAAAGTGTCGGCATGAGCGTCGTTGTCACACCCCGCCTGATCCTGCGGCCCCTCGTGCCAGCCGATGTCGAAGCCTATGTCGCGATGCGGTTTCATGCCGCCGTCGCGCAATGGCTGCCGGTGTCCGACGGCGATCCCCGTGAGCGCGCACACGCCACCATCAGCGCCTTCGCCGCTGATTGGAGCGCGCGCGGCTATGCGCCGTGGGGCGCCTTCGAGCGTGCCGCGCTGAACAGCGGCGTATCCCGCGAAGGCCGGCTGGTCGGCCATGTCGGCCTGCGCTTCCTGCCTGAGTTCGATGGCACCGAAGTGCTCTATGCCTTCCACCCCGATCTGCACGGCGGCGGCTACGCGCGCGAGGCAGCGGAGGCGTCGCTGGATTTCGGATTCGACGTGGTAGGCCTGTCATCGATCCTCGCCATCACGCTCGAAACCAACGTGCGCTCCTGGGGTTTGATGAAGCGGCTGGGCATGACGCGCGGACCCGATGGTCGCTACAAGGGCATCGATGTCGTGCGCTACAATATCGATGCCGCGACGTGGCGGGCGCGCAGAACGTGAGCCAGCGCCCGACGCTCGACACGCCGCGTCTCCATTTACGCGCTTTCACCACGGCTGACGCCGAGGCGTACGCGGCGGTGCGCTATCACCCCGATGTCGATGCCTGGCTGATGCCGGCGCCGACCGAGGATCCGATCGAGCAGCAGCGCGCGCAGATCGAGGAGTATGACCAGCGCTGGGAGACGCATGCCTACGCGCCCTGGGCGGTGATCGAGCGGGCGAGCGGTCGGTTGGTCGGCCATTGCGGTCTGCGTTGGCTCGACTCGCTTGAGATCACCGACACGATCTGGACCATGCATCCCGACACGCAGGGCAAGGGCTACGCGCGCGAGGCGGCGCGCGCGGCGCTCGACTGGGGATTCAGCGCCGCGAAACTGCCGCGCATCGGCGCCCTGATCCGTCCCGACAATGTCCGCTCGCAGGCGGTGGCGCGCGCCATGGGCATGACCATCCAGCGCGCCGGGCTCGAACGTCGGCCCGGGCAGTTCCGCGATCTCTGGGTGGTGGAGCGCGCGGCGGCCTCGGGTTGACGCGGGACCGGTCGCGGGCCGATCCTCCGCCGCGATTTTCCGTCGGAGTACCGTCATGCCTGCCGCCAACACCTACCGTCTGCTGATCCTGCCCGGCGACGGCATCGGGCCGGAGGTGATGGGTGAGGTGCGCAAGGTCGCCGGGTGGTTTCGCGACAAGAGGCGGGCGCCGATCGAGATCCGCGAGCGGCCCTTCGGCATGGCCTCGTGGGAGAAATACGGCAGCCTGATGCCGGACGAGACCTGGGCCGAGATCACTGCGGCCGACGCCGTGCTGTTCGGCGCCACGGGCTCGCTCGCGCAGCAGGCGACGATCTCGGCCGCCGAGCGCAAGAAAGGCAGCCTGCTGACCATGCGCAAGGCGCTGGACGTTTTCGCCAATGTGCGGCCGATCAAGGCCAACGCCGCGCTGCTGTCGGCCTCGTCGCTGAAGCCCGAGGTGGTCGACGGCGTCGACCTGGTGTTCGTGCGCGAGCTGACCGCTGGCGTCTATTTCGGCGAGCCGCGTGGTGTCGAGAAGCTGGCCGATGGCGTCGAGCGCGGCGTGAACACGCATGTCTACACCTCGACCGAGGTCGAGCGTGTGGCGCGCTTCGCCTTCGAGCTGGCGCGCCAACGCAAGGCCGAGGGCAAGCCCGGCCATGTGCACTCCGTCGACAAGGCCAATGTCATGGAGGCCGGCGCGATGTGGCGGCGCGTGGTGCAGCGTGTGCGCGACGCCGAGTTCGCCGATGTCACCCTGCATCACATGCTGGCCGACAACTGCGCCATGCAGCTGATCCGCTGGCCCAGGCAGTTCGACGTCATCGTCACCGACAACCTGTTCGGCGACCTGCTGTCGGATTGTGGCGCCATGATCACCGGTTCGCTCGGCATGCTGCCCTCGGCCTCGCTGTCGGCCAGGGATGCGCATGGAAGGCGCCGCGCGCTCTACGAGCCGATCCACGGCAGCGCCCCTGATATCGCCGGCAAGTCGCTGGCCAATCCATTGGCCGCGATCCTCAGCTTCGCGATGTGCCTGCGCGAGACGCTGGGCCAGGCGGAGGACGCCGCGACGCTCGAGCGCGCCGTCGACAAGGTGCTGGCCTCCGGCGCGCGGACGGCCGATCTTGCCGCCAAAGGCGCGCCGAGCCTGTCGACGACAGGCATGGGCGACGCCGTCGTCTCCGCGTTGGCAAGTGCGTAGTTGCTTTACCTTCCCGCGGAGAGGGAAGGTGGCGCGAAGCGACGGATGCGGGATTTTTCGACGCGCGCGGTGTCCGTCTTCGACATCCCCCTTCCGCCCTTCGGGCACCTTCCCCCTCCGGGGAAGGCAAGAGACAATAAGGGACCGAGATGACTCCCGACGATCTTCCCCCCGAACAAACCGGTCCGGCGGCGTGGTACGGGCCCGAGATGGCCAAGCGGACCGACTGGATCGTGCCGTTAACGCCGGCCGATCACGCCGAGATCGTCGCGGCGACCAAGCCGCTGGTGGCGCGCGAAGCCGACATCGCGGCGATCACCGCGCGTGATTTCCCCCTGCCGACGCTCGGGCCCAGGCTGAAGGCGGCGCGTGCCGAGCTGCTCGAGGGTCGCGGCTTCTTCCTGCTGCGCGGCTTGCCGCTCAGCGACTGGAGCGTGCGCGAAGCGGCGACGGCGTATTTCGGCATCGGCGCGCATCTCGGCAACGCGCGCTCGCAGAACGCCAAGGGCCATGTGCTGGGCCACGTGAAGGACATGGGGCTGAGCAGCACCGATCCCAACGTGCGCATCTACCAGACCAACGAGCGCCAGACCTACCACACTGATTCCTGCGACGTGGTCGCGCTGCTCTGCCTGAAGACGGCGAAAAGCGGCGGGCTCTCGACCCTGGTGAGTTCGACGACGATCTTCAACGAGATGCGCAAGCGGCGGCCCGACCTGCTGGCGTTGCTGTTCGAGCCGCTGGCCACCGATCGGCGCGGCGAGGTGCCCGTCGGTATGAAACCATGGTTCGAGATCCCGGTATTCAACTGGCACGCCGGCCATCTCACCGCGATCTACCAGCGCCAGTACATCGACAGCGCCCAGCGGCTCGACGGCGCGCCGCGTCTGTCGCCGCAAAAGATCGAAGCGCTGAACCTGTTCGACGACCTCACCAACGACCCGTCGTTGAACCTCCACATGGAGTTCAAGCCCGGCGACATGCAGTTCGTGCACAACCACACCCTGCTGCACGACCGCACCGGCTTCGAGGACTGGCCCGAGCACGACAAGCGCCGCCACCTGCTGCGCCTGTGGCTCGCGGTGCCCGGTGCGCGGCCGCTGCCGCCGGTCTTCGCGCAACGCTACGGCAAGGTCGATATCGGCGATCGCGGCGGTATCATCGTGCCCGGCACGGTGAGCCTCAACGCGCCGCTTGAGGCGGTCTGAATCCCTTCCCCCGGAGGGGGAAGGTGCCCGAAGGGCGGAAGGGGGATGTCGAAGACGGACTCCCGCGTTCGTCTTCAACATCCCCCATCCGTCGCTGCGCGCCACCTTCCCCCTCCGGGGGAAGGGAAGTTAGCGCGACTTCGCGAGCTGGCGCGCGATCGAGCCGTCGGCGAAGCCGACCTCGACGATGAAGGCGTTGACCGCGGTGGGCTCGGGCGCGTTGTCGGCGAACAGGATCAGGTCGACCTCGGGTCCTTCGAGAGTAGCCAGCCCGTTGACGTGCCGCGTGTTGAGCCACTGATCGCCGGTGACGACCAGCAGCAGCGACTGCGCCGGATCCCTGGTGTGCCAGATCGGTCCCACCGGCCGGCTGTTGGCGTCCATCGCCTGCAGCGCGATGTGCGTGAGGTCGCGCGAGCTCAGTCTGCCGACATCGATGCTCAGCACGAAGCGGCCGTCGGGCTTGCCGCTGGGGCTGGGGCCGCGCGGGCCGACGCGATCGTCGTAGAGACCGAAATACACCAGCTTGAGCGTGCCCGGCGGCGGTGATGGTGGCGGCGTACTGCTTGCGGGCTTGGTCGCCGGCTTAACGTCCGGCACCTGCGGCGAGGACGGCACGACGGCGAGCATGGCGCGCGCGTGGCTGCCGGCGAAGGGATCGTTGGCCGCCGCGAGGCTCGCGCGGCCTTCGGTCCAGCCGATGACCTCGACCGTGCCGGTCAAGATCTCGACGATCGCCGTCTGCGTCGCCGGTGCGCCGCGCAGCGCCACGCCCAGGCGGCCCAGTCGTTCCTCGGCCATCGTCTTGTAGATGTCGGCGCCGGCGTCCGGTGGCCAGCGTGTCGCGGCGCTCACGCGCGAGGTGGCATAGTCGAGCAGCAGCTGGGCCTCGCCGCGCAGCGTCTTGATCAGCTCCGATTGGGTGACATCCGGCGCATCGCGCAGCCAGGCGGCGGCGTGGGCCCTGAGCGCCGTGGCGGCCTGCGGCTCGGTCATGCCGCCGCGGGCCACGCGCGCGGCATAGATCATGTCCTGCAGCTCCAGCAGCGGCACCAGCGCCGCCACGCGTTCACCGCTCGGCGGGTCGCGGCCCGGCGTGATCTGCGCCCATGCCGCTGCGCCGGCGGTCGCGATCGCCGCGAGAAGCAGCAGCGCGTGGGCGCAGCGCCGCGGCGTCATGGCGATGGCCAGACGCCGGCGCTGGCACCGCGGGCTATCGCCAGAAACGTCCAGATCGATCGATACGGCCGCGCCCGACCCATCGCCATTTCCCTGAACAGCATCGGTCGCCGCGACGGTACACGATCGCGGCGGCCGGCGTGAGTCATCCGGGTGCGGCGCCGTTTCGCCAGCGTGTGCACCGCGAACGATACGGCTTGTCCGGCCTGGCGCCGCTGGGCATCGTGTCGCCACCACAGGAGGACACGCATGAGCACGGCACTGGAGCTTAGGTCCAAGATCAGCAAGGGCGGCGAGCTGGAGATCTCGCTGGCCAAGGTGGCGATTCCCGAGCCTGGCCCCGAGCAGGTCGTGGTCAAGGTCGAGGCGACGCCGATCAACCCGTCCGACCTCGGCCTGCTGATCGGCCCGGCCGACATGACCAAAGCGACCGCGTCGGGCAGCGGCGCGGACATCGTCGTCAAGGCAAAGATCGCCGAGCAGGCGCTGCCGTTCCTCGCCGCGCGCCTTGACCAGTCGATGCCTGTCGGCAACGAGGGCGCCGGCGTGGTCGTGAAGGCCGGCGAGTCCGAAGCCGCGCAGGCGCTGCTGGGCAAGACGGTGTCGATGGTCGGCGGCGCGATGTACGCGCAGTACCGGCGCATCAAGGCCGTCGAATGCCAGGTGCTGCCCGAGGGCACCAGCGCCGCCGACGGCGCGTCGTGGTTCGTCAACCCGCTCACCGCGCTGGGCATGACCGAGACGATGAAGCGCGAGAACCACACCGCGCTGGTGCACACGGCCGCGGCGTCGAACCTCGGCCAGATGCTGAACAAGATCTGCCTCAAGGACGGCATCGGCCTGGTCAACATCGTGCGCAGCGCCGAGCAGGCCAAGCTGCTGCGCGGCATCGGCGCCAAGCACGTCGTCGATTCCTCGCTGCCGAGCTTCATGGATGACCTGACGCAGGCGCTGGTCGAGACCGGCGCCACCATCGCCTTCGACGCCATCGGCGGCGGCAAGCTCGCCGGCCAGATCCTCACGGCGATGGAGATCGCCATCAACAAGACGGCGAAGGAATACAGCCGCTACGGCTCGGCCGTGCACAAGCAGGTCTACATCTACGGCGGGCTCAACACGGGCCCGACGGAGTTCTCGCGCAGCTTCGGCATGATGTGGGGCATCGGCGGCTGGCTGCTCACGCCTTTCCTGCAAAAGATCGGCCGGCCCGACCAGATGCGTCTTCGTCAACGTGTCGTGTCGGAGCTGAAGACCACCTTCGCCAGCCACTACACCAAGGTGGTCTCACTGCCTGAAGCGTTACAACTCGACAACCTCGTCGCCTACAGCAAGCGCGCGACGGGTGAGAAGTATCTGATCAATCCGAACAAATAGATCTTCCCTTCCCCCGGAGGGGGAAGGTGGCGCGGAGCGACGGAAGGGGGATGTTGAAGACGAACGCGGGAGTCCGTCTTCGACATCCCCCATCCGCCCTTCGGGCACCTTCCCCCTCCGGAGGAAGGTAGTTACTTCGACAGCATCGCCGTCGTGATCTGGCGCCATTCCTCGTCGAGGCTCACATCCGGCATCGTCTTGCCGGCGTGGCGGTACCAGTAGTTGGCGTTGTTGAGGTCGCCTTCCTGGCGGTGCAGGTGGGCGTGGACCCAGTCGCAGTCGGCTTCGCCTTCATGCGCTTGCACGCATTTGTGCGCCTGGTCCCAGTTTCCCTGGCGCAGCCACCACAGGGCTTCGAGCGCGGGGCCGAGATCGTCGGGTGCCGAGCCGGCGCTCTGGAAGGCTTCGAGACTCGGCATGGCCTGCTCCAGCGGGGTCATCGCATGTGATGTCTCTACCTTCTCCCGGAGGGGGAAGGTGGCGCGCGAAGCGCGACGGATGGGGGATGTTTCAACGCACGCGGTGTCCGGCTTCGACATCCCCCATCCGCCCTTCGGGCACCTTCCCCCTCCGGGGGAAGGTAATGATGATCGGCCGACCTACGCCAACAGGATCGGCAGCGCCTGCTTGTAGGCGACTTCGGCGCGCTGCTTGAGTTCGGGGAGCGTGCAGCTGCCGATCGGGTGCTGCACGGTGAGGAAGGGATAGTCGGGCAGGCCGAGCACGCGCGCGATGTTGCGCGCCGTGACCTCGAACGGCGTGGTGCACAGCACCACCGCGCGCTTGCCCAACTGCTCGAAAGTGATTCCGTCGTGCAGACTGCACGTTGAGCAGGACCCTCAATCGCCCAGGCCGGTGATGAGAAAATCCACCTCCTGTGCCACGGAGGTCAGTGTGTTGCCCGGCGCCGGCGCGCTGGCGTTCTTCTTCGACGCGAGCGTGCGCACGGTGCAGCCGTGGCGCTCGACGAAGAGCGCGGCGACCTCGTTCAGCATCTCCTCGGCGTTGAGCTTGCCGTTCTCGAGGATGCCGATGCGCATGCCGTCGATCTTAGCGAGCGCCGGCGCGCGGATCGCCGCGCGCTTGGGTGTGGTCGACATCGGCGAATAGAGCTGCATGGTTCTAGCTCCTCACGGTGATCGGTTTGTGCTGCATGATCGAGCCGCGGCCGCGGCTCCACGACGGCAGGAAGCAGGAATGCCCGCCGGCATCGCCGCCGCCCATGGTGATCAGAATGTCTTGCGGGTTGAGCCCGCGATGCACGAAGCCCGCTTCGGCGAGCCGGTGCGCGCCCTCGCCGTGCTGCGCGTCGTACTCGCGATCGCGGTACTTGCCGACGCTCTTCATGCCCTCGACCGAGCGCTTCGCCGCGCTGAACAGGAAGTCCTGCGCGCGCTCGCGCGACCAGCCGGCGTCGCCGACGATCTGCATATGCTCGGGCGCCAGGATCACCACGCTCTGGCCCAAGGTGATGCAGCCGTAATTGGCCATGGCGTCGGCGACCGAGCCCAGGATCTGCTCCGGCGTGTTGCCGCCGTGGTTCTCGACATTGCAGAAGCCGCCGGCGGCGTAACACGTCACGCTCGACACGCCCTTGGCGTAGCCCTGCGCCTCGCACAGCAGCGGCCAGGGATTGCCGCGCGCGCGCTCGGCGATGCACAGGCTGTACTTGCCGGGATTGCCCTGCGTCGACTTGTCGGAGATGCCCGGCAGCATCTGGAACACATTGCGCAGGATCAGCCGCACCGCGCGGCCGATGGTGGCGTTGGCGCGATTTCCCGGCCCGAACAGATTGACGTCGCCGTTCATGTTGATCGCGTCGGCGTACGGCCCGCTGACGATCAGCAACGGTGCGGAGCCGCCGGTGCTGGCGGTCGAGCCGTGGAAGTTGAAGCCCTCCAGGTCCATCGCCGCGTAGGCCGCGACCAGCACCGGGAAGTATTCGGGCAGGCAGCCCGCCATCACGGCATTGACGGCGGCGGCGTGCAGCGACAGGTCCAGTCCGGTGGCGGGATGCTTGCAGATCACCGTCTCGGCCGGCCGCGCATCGGCCGCCAGCATCGCCTTCACGCGATCGACCGCCGGCGGCACCACAGGCAGGCCGTCGGTCCAGCCCTGCTCGTAGCACCAGTCGATGGCCGCGAGCAGGTCGTCGGGCACGTCGTGGATACGGGGCGAAAGCGCCGCCATGGGACTACTCCAGCTTGATGCCGAGCTGCTGGATCAGCACCCGGTACTTCTCGACCTCGCCCGGCAGCATAGCCTTGAACTCGGCCGGCGTGTTGAAGATGACCTCGGAGCCGTCGGCGCTCAGCTTTGCGCGAAACGCGGGATCGGCGGCGGCCTCCTTCAGCACGGCGTAGAGCCGATCGATGATCGCCTGGGGCGTGCCAGCTGGCGCCGCCAGCGCCAGCCAGGCATCCTGGCTGAAGCCGTTGGGCATCGCCTCGAGAAGGGTCGGCACCTCGGGCATCACCGCCGACCGCTTCGCCGAGGTCACCGCCAACGGGCGCAGCACGCCGTCCTTGGCCAGCCGCATCGCCGTCGGCATGGTCGGGAAGCCGACATCGATCTGCTCGCCGAGCAGGCCGCGCACGATGTCCGGGGCGCCCTTGTACGGCACGTGCACGTAGTCGATGTCGGCGGCGAGCCGGAAGGCCGAGCCCGACAGATGCGCCAGGCTGGCGACGCCGCCCGAGCCGTAGTTCAGCTTGCCGGGCTTGGACTTCGCCAGCGCGATGAACTCGGCGACCGTCTTCGCCGGCGACGAGGGCGGCACGACCATCAGCGAGGGCAGGCGCGTCAGCACGGTGATCGGCACGAAATCCTTGATCGGGTCGTAGCCGATCTTGGCGTAGAGATGCGGGTTGATGACGTGGCTGCCGGTCATCAGCAGCAGGGTGTAGCCGTCGGCCGGCGCGCGCACCGCGACCTCGGCGCCGATATTCCCTGATGCGCCGGGCTTGTTGTCGACGATGAAGGTCTGCCCGAGCCCGGCCGCCAACCGCTCCGCCACCTGCCGCGCCGCGACGTCCGGCGCGCTGCCGGCGATGAACGGCACGATGATCTTGACGGTCTGGGTAGGATACGGCGCCTGTCCATGCGCGGTGCCAGCGAGCACCGCCAGCACCGCAACGAGAAGAGCAGAAAGCCACCGCATCACATTCCTCCTACCTTCCCCCGCTGGCGGGGGAAGGTGGCGCGAAGCGCCGGATGGGGGGCTGGTGCGACAACCCCATCGCCCGCGACTGGCCGCGATGCCGGCACCCCCATCCGCCCTTCGGGCACCTTCCCCCGCGGAGCGGGGGAAGGTAAACGGCCTAGAGATACTTCGCCGGCCGGATCATCGCGCGCCACATATGCGCGACCGGGCTGTTGTCGAAGCCCAGGCCCTCCTCGGGCTGGCGGAAGTTGCGGCCGATGATGTCCGTGAACTCCTCGAGCTCGACCTGCACATTCGGATCGAACGAGTAGATGTCGTGCACCGTGATCATGCGGCCCGACATGTACCACTTGTGGTTCCGCGCCCGCTTGTAGTCCTCCGCGACATACGCGTCGGGCTCGTAGTCGGCGCCGAACAGCGTGACGTAGGATTGCGGATACTCGTAACCCACCGACGGATCGGCGTAGAACCGCAGCACCTGATGCGCGCGGATCGCCCAGGTCACCTCCTCATCGACATAGGGCTCGACGAGCTGCGCGCCCCAGTAGCCGTGATCGCCGCGGATGAAGCCGACGCCGGCGATGTCGTGCAGCAGGCAGGCCAGCACCATCTTCTCCGACAGCCCGCCCTTCACCGCGTGCCGCGCGCTCTGCAGCAGATGGGCGCTGGGCCCGAAGCGCAGCTTGAAGAAGTCGATCAGGGTCGGCTTCGCCGGCATCTTGGGCAGGCGCGGATCGTCGCCCATCAGCACGCGCAGATTGGGGTTGGCCTTCAGCATCGCGCCGGCATTGGGCGGCGCGCTGAAATCCGCCTCGGCCAGGCTGTGGATGCGCGACTTCACGACGAGATAGTCGAGCTCGCGCGACTTGCGCTCTTCCAACGCGTCGGCGCGCGCGTGCAGGGAAAGGGCTGCGTCGTTCATGGCATGTCCTCCGCGATATGCCGGGTGGAGCCGGGATCTGGCCGGAGCGTAGCACGGTAGCGGCGGTGGCCCGAGTCCCGGGCACTAGGAGGACGCCGCCCTCTCAAGGTGACGCAACCCGCTGGAACAGTTGGCTAGGGGGCTGACTTAAGTCTTCGACTAGTGGGACTAAGGTGGGTAATATCTTTATCCTGTTCGCGTCGCCGTGTGCACGTAGTGGCGCCCAGTGCTCGAAGCAGGGCTCAGTTTCAAGAAGCGACTATGTCCGATTCGGCGCACTGGCTGACCAATATCGAAGTTGAGCAGGTTCATTCGTTGACCGACGGCCTCGTGTTGGTTGATGGTTATAGCCATGCTCGTCTTTCTCCCGAGGAAGTCCTCGTGATGGAGAAAGCGGCAGGCTTTGGTGCATACGCAGTTTTCTTTGAGGCGAGCCGGAATGGAAAACCGTCGGTAGCGCAGGCGTTCGTTTTTGTTTCCGACGGTCCAGCTGATGACCCAGATTTCGGGGAAACTCATCGACGTCTTTGGAGCTGGGGTGGGATTCCGCTCATCTATCGGAAGACGAGCAGTGTCCTACAGCTATTCCGGTGCTCCCATGAGCCCGACTTTCTATCCGACTCGGGTGCCACGATCTGCCGCCCGTATAAGACGCTTGCGATCGCCGCAGCGATCAGCAGCGATCCATGGTGGGACGCTGCTAGGCTGCGCAACGGCACAATCTGGGATGATCCAGATGTGTGTGAAGCGATTTTCTCGACGACAAGGGCGGCGCATCGCCGTCTGCTAGGTGCCGTCAAGAGCCTCTATGATGAACTAAATCATGAAAGGATTCTGAAGAAGCATTTGAGGCGAAAACTCCTTATTCTTTCTCTTCTTATCGCCTATTTAGAAGAGCGCGGCGTATTTCAGGAGGGCTTCTTCGCCAAATTTCTGCCGAATGCTTCAAAGTTCTTTGAGGTTCTGGCAAATGGTTCGGCATTAGTTGCACTCTTGTCGCATTTGGAAGAGCGCTTTAACGGCAAGGTTTTCGCGCTCGCTGACGAGGATGCTGAGGTTCTTCGCGGTAGTACGCAACTGGCTCGGTTCGCACGCATGATCGAAGGAAGGCAGGAGCACGGTCAGTTGACGCTTTGGCAATTATACTCGTTTAAGGATTTGCCAGTCGAACTTATCAGCCACATTTATCAGTTGTTTGTCGAGGATGTAGATACCGCAGTCTACACTCCCCCCTTTGTCGTTCGCCTTATGCTCGACGAAGCAATGAGCTGGGATAAGCTCGATCGCTTGCATGCAGAGAACCAGATCATCCTCGATCCATGCTGTGGCTCCGGCATTTTTCTAGTCGAGGCCTATAAGCGTCTTGTCATGCACTGGCGCATCCGAAACGATTGGAAGCGGCCAAACGTCAACGTGTTGAAATCCCTTCTCAAGAAGGTACATGGCGTTGACGTTGAGGCTGGAGCAATTGAGTTGGCGGCCTTCAGTCTGTGTCTCGCCTTATGCGACGCTTTGGAGCGCGATGCAATTCGCGCCAGCATCAAACTCTTCCCTCAGCTTGCCGATGAAACGCTTCATGAGTCTTGCTTCTTCGAGGCTAAGGAGCGCGACCTAATCAAGCAGCCGGTCGGTATCGTAGTTGGGAATCCACCGTTTACATCTTCTCTCAACACGGAGGCTGCTGATCGCTGCTATCTGAAATACACTGCCGACCACGGAGCGTTGCCCGATAAGCAGCTTGCCTACCTTTTCTTATATGAAGCAATGAGGCTACTAGCCACGGGCGGCATCCTTAGTATGCTTCAGCAGTACAACTTCCTTTATAATCGACAATCATTAAGCTTCCGTCGGCAGTTCTTTTCGAGTTGGGATGTACGAGAGATACTGGATTTCATATCGATCCGCGGCCTTTTTAAGAAAGGTAATGCGGACACAAAAGTCATCATCATCTTGGCTCAGGCGAGCTGCCCGCCGACTGCGCGGAAGATTCTACATGCTACATTCCGCAGAAATGGCCGCGTAGCAGCAGGTATGGGCTTTGATATCGACCACTATGATATGCATTGGGTGCCGCGTGATCTCGCGCTACGCAATGATGGGATTTGGCGCGCGAATCTCTTAGGTGGCGGGCGTGTCCTGGCGCTGGTCGACCGACTGAAGGAGCACCGAACTCTTCGAGACTATGCCGAGATAGAAGCCTGGCCGCATGGTGAAGGCTTCATCGAGGGCAAGACGGGTAAGCGAACACCTGCCCCCCACTTGACGGGCAAGAAGCTCATCCCTGCGAATGCGATCTCGGATTCGGAAGTCGATCGCAGAAAGATCTCTACGGTCGATGCTCGTCTTTTCAAGACGGCGCATACACCAGAGCGTTACTCTCCGCCAATGCTCTTGATTCGTGAGCATATGGATTTGGGATGCGCAATATGGACAGAGTCGTATGCCACATACAAAAATAAGGTTGTTGGTATCTGTGCCAAAAAGTCCGACTTACCAAAGCTGAAAAAGCTGCACGCGTGGATTGGTGATCAGCAGACTTTCCTGCAGGCATATATGGCAGCGACTAGCATTCGAATGCTTACTCAGCGTTCGACCACACTTTCTGAGTATGATGTTCTGTCGTTACCTTATCCGGAGACGGGGGAGTTGGATCTTAGCGAGAACGAACGAACAATTGCTGACGATATTGTTCGTTACTACGTCGATCTTATTCGTTTGGGAGATGAATCGAGGGCGATGAAGATTCGTGCTGGAAACAGCCTCAAAGATTTCTGTGCTGTTTATACCCGGCAGATCAACTCCATCTACAGAGAAGTTCCCTTGAAGCCACTCGAGTCGCAGAGTTGGCCGGGGCTTACCTGTCAGCCATTTGTGTTCGGTAGTGGCCGTGTGGATTGGAACGGTACTGAGGAGCTGCGGGAGAAGCTATCGACACTTTTGGACAATCAGAAAGGTGCAACTCTGCGGGTCACTCGTGTTGCTCGGATCTACGATCGAAATTATGTATTTCTGCTAAAGCCTAATCGGCTGAGGTATTGGCTGCGCTCAGTCGCATTGCGCGACGCGGACGAGACGCTTTCGGATCTTCGGAGCCAAGGGTTCTGAGGGGCCTAGATGCTGGCAAACATAGCCCCCTCAACTCCGAAAGTCGGCTCGTTCGGCAGCACGATACAGAAACCGGCGACGTTCCGTCACGAATTAGTTAACTTTATAGCGAGCGAGCTTCCGCTTTGGCGATCGCGTGGTGACCGCCCCTCCGTCAGGGCGGAAACAGCTTTGACAGCTCAATTGTGCGCTCATTTGAATGGCCGGGCACGTCACTCTCCGGGCTGGGACTCGCTTCAATTTCGAACCGAGGTTCCTGACGAACAGCGTTCCGGAAGGAGCATTGACCTAGCTCCATCGCCGAGCGGAGTTACGATACAGATCGAGGGAAGAATTCACACGGAATTTGACATGGTGATGCCTATAGAGTGCAAGCGACTGCCCACGCCCGCTGGTGCGAAACGAGACGAGCGGGAGTATGTCATCTGCGGCCATAGTTCGGTCGGTGGCATCCAAAGGTTCAAGGCAGGATACCACGGAGCAAATCATCAGTTCGGGGCGATGATCGGATATGTTCAGCAAGAGACCGCAGAGCATTGGAGAGATCGGATCGCGAGTTGGATAACGGCGTTAGCGGGAACGGAGCCCGGGTGGAGCAAGGGCGATTTGCTTCAGGACTATCAGTATGATGTGTCTCGACAGTTCGCGGTCTTGGCTTCGTCGCACACGAGAGACAGTGGACTATCCAACATCGAGCTTCGCCATCTTTGGATTGAAATGAATTAGGCGGAGCCTCAGCTGCTTTGTTAAGGCCTAACGTGACTCCGGACCTCGCCCAACTCGCCCCCGGCAAGACCTGCGGCTCCTGCACGCTGTGCTGCAAGGTCGTCGGCATCGCCGAGCTGAAGAAGCCGGTCGATGTCTGGTGCGGCCACTGCGACAAGGCCAAGGGCTGCAACATCTACGACACCCGCCCGCAGGAGTGCCGCACCTTCAACTGCCTTTTCCTGCTGCACGCCGACTTCCCGGAAGCGTGGCGGCCCAGCAAGTCGAAGCTCGTGCTCTACGGCCAGGGCAACGACGTCGTCGTCCATGTCGATCCCGGCGCGCCGGGCGCCTGGCTGAGCGAGCCGTTCTACAGCGCGCTCAAGGGGCTGGCGGAGAACCAGGGGCCGCTGGGCGGCATGGTCAGCGCGCGCATCGGCAGACGCTGCGTCGTCTTCAAGCCTGATGGGCATATCGACCTCGGCGCGCTGGGCGACGATGAGAGCGTGCGCTTCAGCTACCAGCACGGACGGGTCGAGGCGGCGAAGGTCAGGCGCGCGGAGGCGGGTTAGCGCCGGCTGTGGCATCCGGCATCTCCCTCCCTCTCCCCGCCTGCGGGGAGAGGGTCGGGGTGAGGGGCCAGGAATCACGTGACCGCGGCCGCAGTTTGTCGCACGAGCCCCTCACCCTCCCATCGCGCTGCGCGCGACGGGCCCCTCCCTCTCCCCGCAAGCGGGGCGAGGGGACATGCGCGCGCCGTTCCGCCGGGCACCGGGGCGGGATAAGGTCCGGCATCATGTTCGAGCCCAGACATTGGTCCGAGCTCGTCCGCCAGGGCTACACGGTCGTGTCGGGCGCGATCGACGCGCGCCTGTTGTGCGCGGCGCAGGAGGCGTCGGCCGCGCTCGCGGCGCTGCATCCCGGCGGCGACTGGGAGCGATCGACGAACGAGTCGTGGCGCGAGATCCGGCACTGCACGCATCCGGCGTTTCAGGCCATCGTGCACGCGAGCCTGGACCCGCTGACAGCGGCGATCCTCGACAGCGCCCCGCCGCTCGAACCCGTCCAGCTCGCCGCGACCATGCCGGGCTTCGCGACGCGCGCGCGCATCGGCCGCGCCTTCCATGTCGATGGCGGCGGCGGGCCGGCGCTCGGCGTCTTCAACGTGCTGCTGGGCGTGGCGCTGACGCCGGTCGAGTCGGATACCGCTGGCGGCTTTCACGTCTGGCCGGGATCGCACGCGCGGCTCGCCGCGCTGTTCCAGCAACAGCCCGTCGATCAGCCGGTGCATTGGGGCGAGGTCAAGCTCGCGGGCCAGAAGCAGCTCCAGCCCGACGCGCGCATGGTGGTGCCGCGTCTCGCGGCCGGCGATATCGTCGTCGCGCACAGCTTCCTGTCGCATGGCACGTCTGCCAACACCTCCGATGTGCGGCGCGATATGATCTTCCAGCGCCGCGCCGCCGCGCCGCTCTGGGATCCGCAGACCCAGGACGCGGCACGCGCGCGGTTCATGCGCGATCCCTGGGCCTTCTTCCGGCTGCCCGTGGACATTGGCCTTACCTTCCCCCGGAGGGGGAAGGTGCCCGAAGGGCGGATGGGGGATGTCGAAGACGGACACCGAGTGTGTTGAAACATCCCCCATCCGTCGCGCTACGCGCGCCACCTTCCCCCTCCGGGGGAAGGTAGAAATGCCCGATCTATCAGCGACGGATGCTCTGATTCGGCGCCCGTAGCGGCGGAAATCGCGAGGGGTGGGTGCGGAGGCGTATCCTGGTCGGCATGACCGACCACATCACTCGCCTCCCACCCAGCCCCCGGCCTCATGCTGAGGAGGCCGCGCCAGCGGCCGTCTCGAAGCATGGGCCGCACACCGAATCGTCACCCACCCTTCGAGACGCGCCGCTGCGCGGCGCTTCTCAGGGTGAGGTCAGAGTCCTCTCGGCGCGTCACGAGCGCTTCGTCCTGGAGTTCCTCAAGGACGGCAACGCCACCCAGGCCTATGTCCGCGCCGGCTTCTCGCCGCGCGGCGCCCAGCCCAGCGCGTCGCGGTTACTGCGCCAACCGCATATCGAGGCCGCCATCACCGCCGGCCAGCGGCGCATCGCCGCCGCGCTGGAACTCTCCGTCGAGCGGCTGGGTCGCGAATACGCCCAGATCGCTTTCGCCAATATCGACGACTTCATCCAGGTCGAGGAAGACGGCCGCCTGCGCGTCGATCTGGAGAAAGCCGGCAAGGCGCAACGCGCCGGCATCGTCGAGCTGAAAGTCTCCAACCATAGAAAACCAGAGCAAGTGGTGACCCTGAAGCTCGGCAAGCTGCAGGCGCTGGCGGCGCTGACCAAGCAAGTCGGCCTGTTCGCCAAGAAGCCCGAGCCAGCGCTGCCGATCGCGGATCGCGAGCGCTACGAGCGGGCGCTCGCGAAGCTCGGCGAGGAGCTGTGGCGGACGAAGGAGCGGTTGGAGGACGCGGAGGACGAACGCGAGGAAGCGCGGACCGAGCTGACGGCGATCAAGCTGCAACGCATCACCGACGACCTCGAAGCGTCGCGCGAGCTTGGGGATGATCCGGATATACCCGATCCCGATGCCGAGGAGGCCGCGCCGCGAGAAGACACGGATTTCTCCCCTTCTCCCCGCGCATGCGGGGAGAAGGTGCCGAGCGTCAGCGAGGCGGATGAGGGGCTTCCTCGCGCAACGACTAATGCTGTTGCTGTCGAGACTCCGCAAAGCCCCTCATCCGCCCTTCGGGCACCTTCTCCCCGCCTTCGCGGGGAGAAGGAAGACCCAGAGGACTCACATGCCGCCCCGCCCGAAGAACCGCGGCCGCCGATCGTGCTGAAGGGGCTGGGGCCGCCCGATCCGCCGCGCCCCAAGCGGGCGCCGCCCTCGCCAACGCCGCCGCCGCATGTGGCCGGCGCCGGGAACGGGACGATCTTCTGGAACACCGCGCGCCAGCCGCCATCCGGTTCCACCTGGCACGACATCATCCGCAACAGCCGGTTCCCGGGACAATGAGAAACCGCGAGATCAATGCTGTGTTGCGCCGCGACGCCGAGCAACGCACGCGCCCGAAGTGATAGAAACCTTCCGTCATCCTCGGGGCCGTCCGCGGCCCCTGTAGCGCGGCGAGGGATCCAGGCATCGTCCCTGGATCCCTCGCTGCGCTCGGGATGACACGGGATGGAGGATCGTGTCATGAGCTTGCCCCTCGAAGGTATCCGCGTCATCGAAGTCGGCCAGGCGCTGGCCGGGCCGCTGGCCGGTGTGCTGTTCGCCGACATGGGCGCCGACGTGATCAAGATCGAGAAGCCCGATGGCGGCGACGACGCGCGCATCTGGGGACCGCCCTACGGGCCTGATGGCGTGACCTCGCTGTATTTCTACGGCCAGAACCGCAACAAGCGTTCGGTGACGCTCGACCTGAAGCTCGCCGCCGACGTCGACACGCTGCATCGGCTGTGCGAGACCGCCGACGTTCTCATCCAGAACCTGCGACCGGGCGTGGTCGACGAGATCGGCATCGGGCCGGAGGCGATGCTCAAGCGCCATCCGCGCCTGATCTACTGCTCGATCTGGGCCTTCGGCTATCAGGGGCCGCTGCGCATGAAGCCGGGCTTCGATCCGCTGCTGCAGGCCTATGGCGGCATGATGAGCGTCACCGGCCGCGCCGAGGATCCGCCGACCTTCTGCGGCGCCTCGATCAACGACAAGGCCACCGGCCTGTTCTGCACCATCGGCGCGCTCGCCGGCCTGCGCCAACGGGACAAGACGGGCAAGGGCTGCCTGGTCGACACGTCGCTGTTCGACTCAGCCGTGTTCTGGGTCGAGGGCCAGCTCAACTCCTATCTCGCGTCGGGCAACCTGCCGAAGCGCCACGGCACCGGCGGCTCGGTGATCGTGCCCTACCAGACCTTCGACTGCGCCGACGGCAAGCCGCTCTGCCTCGCGCCCGGCAACGACCGGCTATGGGCGCGCTGCGCCGTGGTGCTGGGCCATCCCGACTGGGCGACCGATCCGAAGTATTCCAAGAGCGCCCAGCGCGTCGCCAATAAGGACGAGCTGCTGCCGATGATCGCCGCGGCGATGCGGAAGAAGACGCGGGAGCAGTGGATCGAGGCGATGGAGAAAGCCGGCGTGCCCTGCGCCGCCGTCAACGACATCGGCGAGCTCGCGGCCACCGAGCAGCTCGGCGCCGTCGACCTGGTGCACGAACTGGCGCCGCGCACCGGCGAGGCGGGCGGGCTGAAAGTGGTCGGCCTGCCCATCGCCTTCGACCGCCAGCGCCCCAAATCGGTGAAGGCCGCCCCCAAGCTCGGCGAGCACACACAGGAGGTGCTGGCCGAACTCCAGGCACGCACCAAGGCGGCCGACTGATCTTTCCTTCCCCCGGAGGGGGAAGGTGCCCGAAGGGCGGAAGGGGGATGTCGAAGACGGACTCCTGCGTTCGTCTTCAACATCCCCCTTCCGTCGCTCCGCGCCACCTTCCCCCTCCGGGGGAAGGGAAGATCAGAACTTCGGCGGCTCGACGTTCTGGTTCCAGTTGGGATCGCGGCTGGGATTCATCGGCGGGTCGGTCGCCAGCAGGCCCTTGCCGGGGATGAAGTTCACTTCGAGGCGGATGCCGTCGGGATCCTCGAACACGAAGTAGTAATAGCCCGGCGCCCAGTCGCCCTCGACCGGGCCGCGATCGATGCGGCCGCCCAGCGCGCGCACTTGCTCGGCCGCCTTGTCGACATCCTCGCGCGTGCGCGCGCGCAGGCAGAGATGGTGCAGGCCGATGCGGTTCTGGTTGAAGCGCTCGGTCTCCATCCCCTCGGCGCAACGCTGGATGCCGATCGCGGTGCGTCCGCCCACGTGATAGAGGAAATTGTTGCCGTCATAGACCTTCCGCATGCCGAGGAACGGCAGCAGCCCGGCATAGAAGGCGTGCGCCTTGTCCCACTGACTCACCGTCAGGACGACATGCGCCAGGCCGTTCACTTCGATCATGGATGGTCGCTCTCCGAGGTGCTGTCGGACCCTGTCACGCCGCGGTGGGGATGACAGCTGAATCGTGCTCATAGAGCCATGCGATATTCGCCAGCGAGCGGTCGCCGATCTCGCGCATGGCCTGGTCGCGCTTTTCCTGCTCCGGCCCGTCGGGCAGGTGGAAGCGCACGCGGTTGGCGCGCGACAATTCCTGCAGCCGGCTGGCGCGTGGTTTTCGCACGGTCTCGTAGCGCTTGAGCGCACCGGGCACGTCGTCGGGCATCGCGGCGAGTAGCGACGCCAGCGCGGCGCCATCCTCAATCGCCTGCGCCGCACCCTGCGCCATCATCGGCAGCATGGGGTGGCAGGCATCGCCCAGGAGCGTGACGCGGCCGTCGCTCCATTGCGGCAGCTGATCGCGATCGTGCAGCGCCCAGATGTACGTCTCGGGAAACGCCTCGATCAGGCCGCGCACCATGGGATGCCAGCCCTCGTAGCGCGCCAGCACGTCGGCGACTTCGCCGCGATCGGTCCATGACTCGTTCGTCCAGTCGCCGCGCTCGACGACGCAGACGACATTCATGAATCGGCCGCCGGCGACCCAGTAGTGCACGACATGCGCCGCCGGGCCCATCCAGTTGTGCGACACGACCTCGATGTCGAGATGGCGGACGCGCTCGGCCGGGACCAGCCCGCGCCAGGCGACGCAGCCGGTGAAACGCGGCTTCTCCGGCCCGTAGAGCGCCGAACGAACGCGACTATGGATGCCGTCGGCGCCGATCACCGCGTCGGCCTCGATGCGCTGACCGTTGTCAAACACCGCGACCACGCGTTCGCCTTTGGGCTCCAGCCCGACCAGCTTGTGGCTGGTGTGCAGGCGCTCGGGCGGCATCGCGTCGGCCAGCAGATTGGCGAGGTCGGCGCGGTGGAAGTGGTAGTAGGGCGCGCCGAAGGCGGCCTCGACCTCCGGCCCGAGCGGCGCGCGCTGCAAGGTGCGGCCATCGTCCCAGCGCCGCTGATGCACGCCCCTGGGCAGCACGCCGATCTTGTCCATTGCCGCGCGCACGCCGAGACGATGCAGCAGGCGCGAAGCGTTGGGGCTGATCTGGATGCCGGCGCCGATCTCGGTGATGCGCGGCGCCTGCTCGTAGACCTGCACATCGAGCCCGGCGCGCCGTATCGCCAGCGCCGCCGACAAGCCACCGATACCGCCGCCGATGACGGCGATGCGCAGCATTTTATCTTCCCCCAGAGGGGCAGGGCATTCGCATATGGAAATAGCCTACGCGGGCTTCGGTTTGGCGGCATGAGCGAAGAGTTCGAGCAGAAAATCATCGCGCCAGCCAGCGCGCAGGATTTTGTGCGTGAGAGGC
>JALHMM010000090.1 GCA_022844045.1 Reyranellaceae bacterium
CAGCGCAGGTCGCAGCCATCGGCGATCCACTGGTCGATCCACGCCTCGACGTCGGCCGGCGGCCCGCCGGGCAGGAAGTGCTGCAGCGCGCGGCCGATCGACTTGCGCCATTGCGCCACCAGGGGCGACACGCCGGGCACCTCGGGCGACGCCTCGGGGGCCGGCGGCGCGGCGGGCACCACGTCGGCCACCGGCTCGGGCGGCACGGGCAGCGCGGGATCGGGCGGCCAGCGCCGCCGCGCGCGTTTGCCAACGCGGTGCAGGCGGTGCCAGTCGACGACGGCGAGGAATTCCTGGCCCTCGGCCTCGTAGATGCTGACCAGCCCGCGCGCCACCAGCTCGTCGATCATCGCGCGCACCTGCTCGTCGGCGAGCGGATCGCCGGGAAACACCTGCAGGCGGATGGTGCGGGGTCTGAGCGGCTGCACGCCGAAACTGTCGGCGAAGTTCCAGAGGCCGAGGAACAGCAGGCGGGTCATCGCCGCGCAGTCGATGACGGCCTCCCAGGTCCAGAAGTCGGAAGAGATCTTGCGGTCGCGAGCCATCGGGGCGAGCTCCAGGGTTGAAATCTGGAACCGGTGTAACCCCGCGACGAACGCTTTTTCCATTTCCGCCGCTACGCGCGAACAACGCGCGCCTCTGGCTCTACAGCCGCAGGCACTTCCGTTTCCGCTATCGACAGGGCCTTCGCCAGGGTCATTTCGACTTGGTCTTACCTTCCCCCTCCGGCGGAAGGTTAAGACCAAGTCAAATCGCCACCTTCTCGTCGCCTTCGCGGGGAGAAGGGAGCGGTGTATGGTCGGCGCCAGCAAAGAATCGGAGGGAACCATGGCGGGCGGCAGGCTGCTGTTGGTGGGATGCGGCAAGATGGGCGGGGCGATGCTCGAGGGCTGGCTCGAGCGCGGCCTGAAGCCCGCCGACCTGGCGGTGATCGAGCCGGTCGAGGCGATCCAGCCGAAGATCGCCGGCGCCGCCATCGTTGGTTCGATCGACAAGCTGCCGGCGTCCTTCGCGCCCGATCTCGTCGTGCTCGCGGTCAAGCCGCAGACCATGGACGGGGCGCTGCCCGGCCTGCGCCGCTTCGCCGATGCCGGCGCCACCTTCCTGTCGATCGCCGCCGGCAAGACGCTCAGCTACTTCCGCCAGCATCTCGGCGAGCGCGCCAAGCTGGTGCGCGCCATGCCCAACACGCCGGCGGCGGTGCGGCGCGGCGTGACGGTATGCGTCGCCGGACCCGGCGTCGGCGCGGCCGAGCGGGCGCGCTGCCAGGATCTGCTGTCGGCCGTCGGCAGCGTCGACTGGGTCGACGACGAGGGCCTGATGGACGCGGTGACGGCGGTGTCGGGCAGCGGCCCGGCCTATATCTTCCTGCTCGCCGAGGTAATGGCGGCGGCCGGCGTGAAGGCCGGACTGCCGGCCGAGCTGGCCACCAAGCTGGCGCGCGGTACGGTCTCGGGCTCGGGCGAACTGCTGGCGCGCTCGGCCGACAGCGCCGCGCAGCTGCGCATCAACGTCACCAGCCCGGGCGGCACCACCGCCGAGGCGCTGAAGGTGCTGATGGCCGGCGACGCCATGCAGCCGCTGTTCGACCGCGCCATCGACGCCGCCACGCGGCGCAGCCGCGAGCTGGCCGGATGATCCCGCGTCGCGCCGCGATGGCCGGCGCCATCCTCCTCGCCGCGCGTCCGGCGGCGGCGCGTGATGCGATCGAGCAGCCCGTGCCGGCCGACGCCCAGGGCTTCATGGCGCGCGCCTTCGAGATGCGCCGCCGCGCCATCGCCGCCGGCGACCAGGGCTATGGCGCGGTCGTCGTGATCGATGGACGGATCGTCGGCCAGGCGCCCAGCGCGGTGATATCGCGCGGCGATATTGCGGCGCATGCCGAGCGCGAGGCGATCGCCGATGCGCGGCGTCGCGCGGGCGGCGGCTCGATCCGGGGCGCGACGTTGTATTCGTCATCACGCCCCTGCGCGCTCTGCGAGGAGGCCGCGTATGCCGCCGGCATCGGCCGGATGATCCACGGCGAGGGCCTGACCGACGCCGGGCCGCCGCGGAGCCCGCGCTAACCATGCTGAGTCGTCGCGCCCTGTGTGCGGTGCTGTTGATGACGCCGACCTCCGGGCCCGCTATCGCGCAGCCGGCCGCCGAGCTGATCGCCGCGGCGGCAAGCGGCGACCTGGCGACGGTGAACCGTCTGCTCAGCGCGGGCGCCGAAGTGACGGCGCGCGACGCGTCCGGCCGCACGGCTCTGCTGGCGGCGACCCAGGGCAACCATATCGAGGTCGCCCGCGCCCTGATCGCCGCCGGAGCGGACGTCAACGCCAAGGACGGCATCCAGGACAGCCCCTATCTGCTCGCCGGCGCGCGCGGCCGTGTCGAGATCCTGCGCATGACCCTGGCCGCCGGCGCCGACCTCAAGAGCGTCAACCGCTTTGGCGGCACCGCGCTGATTCCCGCCGCGCATTACGGGCATGTCGAGGTCGTGCGCGTGCTGCTGGCGACGTCGATCGACATCGACCACGTCAATCGGCTGGGTTGGACCGCTTTGCTCGAGGCGATCATCCTGGGCGATGGCGGTCCGGCGCATACCGAGATCGTGCGCCTGCTGCTCAAGGCCGGTGCGCGCGTCGACATCGCCGACGCCCAGGGCGTCACGCCCTTGGCGCATGCCCGGCAGCGCAACCAGGCGGCGATCGTGCGCCTGCTCGAGGACGCCGGCGCGCGACGATAGGCGCGTCATTTGCCGTGGCGGGAACCGGGCGCTGGGGCTTAGGCTCCGATCATGTCCGACCAGCGCGCCGTCATCATCGCTGCCGCCCTCCAGCTGATCGCCAAACGCGGTTGGCGCGACGTAACCTTGCGCACCATCGCGACCGAGGCGGCGGTGCCGTTCGCCGAGCTCTATGCCGCGTTCCCGACCAAGGCGGCGATTATCGGCGCCTTCCTGGCCGATATCGACCGTCGGGTGCTCGACGGTGTCGAGGACTCGGACGATCCCGACTCGACGGTTCGCGACCGTTTGTTCGATACCATGATGCGCCGCTACGACGCGCTCAGGCCGCATCGCGACGCCGTCGCGGCGCTGGCCGAAGGTCTGGCGCGTGATCCGCTGGCGGCGCTGGCCCTGCGGCCGGCCCTGATGCGCTCCATGGCGGTGGTGCTGGAAGCCAGCGGCCTGACGGCCGAAGGCATCGTTGGTGCGCTGCGGCAGAAATCGCTGGCTGCCCTGCACGCTGTCGTGCTGCGGACATGGCTGCGCGACGACAGCGCCGACCTCGGAAAGACCATGGTCGCCCTGGATTCACGCCTGAAGGCCCTTGAGGGCTGGGTTCAACGATTTGATAAGATTGCCAAAAACGTCTCTTCGCGGCGACGCGGCCAGCCCTCCGAGGCGCCGACGACCGAGGCTGAGCCGACCGGTCCCTGACCGAAGCGTCGTCGTCGTCGTTCATTGTGCATCGCACAAAATCGGCTTGACGCAGCGCACCCACACGCTTACATCATCGTCGTGCTGCAGCGCACAAACTGTGGCAGCGATCAACAAGACCTCGATGGCGGCGTCTCCCGGTAGCGCTTTCGAGGTCAGGCAAAGGAGACCCCCGATGGCTGCTCGCAAAGCTTCCGCCAGGGGCGCCAGCGCCGCCAAGCCCGTCCCGAGTCCAGTCGTCCCAAGCCCGGCCGCCCAGAGCCCAACCACACTGGCGGCCCCCGAAATGGAGAAACCGATGACCCCGACCTTCAAGTTCCCCTTCGCCGACGTCGACTTCACCAAGGTGTGGGGCGAGTTCAAGATGCCGACCGCCGCCGACTTCAAGTTCCCGGTCGCGTTCAACGTCGAGGCGATCGCCGAGGCCCAGCGCAAGAACATCGCCGTCATGACCAGCGCCAACACGGCCGCCTTCGAGGCGTTCAAGTCGCTGGCCGAGCGCCAGGCCGAGATGGTCAAGGCGATGACCGAGGACTTCAGCAAGGCCGCCAGCGAGATCATGGCCGCCGCCTCCTTCGAGGAGAAGGCCACCAAGCAGGCCGACGTCGCCAAGAAGACCTACGAGACGGCGATCGCCAACCTGCGCGAGCTGTCGGAGATGATCGCCAAGAGCAACACGCAGACGCTCGAAGCCGTCAACGCGCGCGTCGCCGAGGTGATGGAAGAGGTCAAGGCGCTGGTCGCCAAGAAGAACTAAGCGCTTCGGCGCTCTGGAATCGTCGGGCCGGCGGCTCCTCCTCCCCCGTTTGCCGGTTCGACGCAGGGCCGCTCCCCAGGAGCGGCCCTTCTTATTTCTGCGCTATGGTCGGTGGCATGAGCGAGACCATCACGTTCCCCGATTTCGAGAAGGTCGACATCCGCGTCGGCACCATCGTCGAGGCGCGACCCTTCGAAGGCGCGCGCAAGCCGGCGATCCAGCTGGTGATCGATTTCGGCGCCGAGCTGGGCGCACGCAAATCCTCGGCGCAGCTCACCACGCACTACACACCCGAGCAGCTGGTCGGCCGCCAGGTCGCCGCCGTCGTGAACTTCCCGCCGCGCCAGATCGGCAAGTTCATGTCGCAGGTGCTGACCCTGGGTTTCCCGGACGAGACTGGCGGCGTGGTGCTCATCGTGCCCGACAAGACCGTGCCCAACGGCGGCAAGCTGTTCTGAAAGCCTCTGTCATCCCGAGCGAAGCGAGGGATCCAGGGTCAGCCTAGATCCCTGGCTTCGCTCGGGATGACAGGCGACTTTAGACCGGCACCCTGATCCGCGCGCGCAGGCCGCCCAGCGGCGAGTCCTCGAGATGGACGTCGCCGCCATGGCTGCGCGCCACGTCGCGCGCGATGGTCAGGCCCAGGCCGACGCCGCCGGTGCGCGGGTTGCGCGAGCGGTCGAGGCGATGGAAGGGACGGAACATCTCCTCGCGCCGCGCCGCCGGGATGCCGGGCCCGTCGTCGTCGACGATCACCTCGATCGCCGTCTTGCGGCGCACGAACGCGACCTCGACCCGCTTGCCATAACGCTGGGCGTTGGACACCAGGTTGCCGATGGCGCGCTTCATCGCCAGCGGCCGCACGATGGCGTGCGGCTCGCCCTCGGCCTGTGTCGTGACATTGGCGCCGGCGCGGCGCGCGCCCTCGACGACGTCGGCGATCAGGTGCGACAGGTCGGTTTCGACCGGCTGTTCGTCGCCCTCGCCGCGGGCGAAGGCGAGGTAGCCCTCGATCATGCGCTCCATGTCGGCGACATCGGCCTCCAGCTCGCGCTTCTCCGGCACGTCGTCGAGCATGGCGAGGCTGAGCTTCATGCGCGTGAGCGGCGTGCGCAGGTCGTGGCTGACGCCGGCCAGCATCTCGGTGCGCTGCTGGATCTGGCGGCCCAGGCGCTCGCGCATGGTGAGGAAGGCGCTGGCGGTCTGGCGCGCCTCGATCGAGCCTTCGGGGCGGAAGTCCGGCACGTCGCGGCCCTTGCCCAGCGCGTCGGCGATCGCGCCCAGCTTCATAACCGGCCTGAGCTCGCGGCGCACGAAGAGGATCGCCAGCCCGAAGAGGATCAGGCTCATGCCGGCGATCAGCACCACGAACAGCCAGCTGGTGCGCGTCCACAACCGGCTGAGCGGCGCCACCATGCGCAGCGTGCCATCGGGCAGCTGCACGGCGATGATCACCTTCTTCTCCTGCGACTCGGCGTCGATGGCGTAGGGGCGTTGCAGGTAGAGATCGAGCATGCCGGCGAGCTCGCGCTGCATGATGCTGAGCGTCGGCGGTCCGGACCATGGCGCGATCCTCTCGCCCTTGCTGAAGGTCATCGGGCCGCGGAAGTCGATCTCGGCGCGCTCTAGCAGCCACTGGAAGCGCGTGTCGTCGGGACCGAAGCGCTCGTGCGCGGCGATCACGAGGTTGATGTCGCCAACCAGCGAGCGCGCCAGGCGCCGTGTCACGTTGTCCCACAGGATGTCGTAGAACAGCCAGGTGACGAAGATCTGCAGCACCAGGGTCGGCATCATGATGGCGAGCGTGGCGCGGCCGAACAGGGTGCGCGGCACCAGCGTGCCGACGGCCTGGCGCGGCCGCAGGTCGCGCAGATAGTGCAGCGCGCGCAGGAGCGCGTTGCGCAAGGTCGCGAGCGGCCGCATGACACCGGCGCGACCGAGGTCGCCGATGCTCATGGGATCAACTCTACCTTCCCCCGGAGAGGGAAGGTGCCCGAAGGGCGGATGGGGGATGTCGAAGACGGACACCGCGTACGTTGAGGCATCCCCCGCGGGGCCGTCCGCGGCCCCTGACCGTCGCGCTGCGCGCGCCACCTTCCCCCTCCAGGGGAAGGTAGAGCACAACACGGATGCGCTCGGCCTCGAGTCATTCGCCCACCAGCCGGTAGCCCGCGCCGCGCGCCGTCAGCAGGTAGCGCGGGAAGCGGGGATCGGGCTCGATCTTGCGCCGAAGCCGGGTGACATGCACGTCGATCGTGCGCGCGTTGACGTCGCCCCCCAGCTCGCGCGCCAGCGCCTCGCGGTCGACCGGATCGCCGTCCTGGGCCGCGAGCGCGCGCAGCAGCACGACCTCCGCCTCGGTCAGCCGGATGCGCTCGCCGCTCTCGCGCAGCAGCTCGCCGCGCCCGAGGTCGAAGCGCATGCCGCCCAGCGCCACGGTCTCGACCGCCGGCGGCGTGCGCCGCTGCTCGGCGCGGCGCAGCAGGGCCTGCAGGCGCAGCACCAGCTCGCGCGGCTCGAAGGGCTTGGCAAGGTAGTCATCGACGCCGCTTTCCAGGCCGGCGACGCGGTCGCGCGGCTCGTTCATCGCCGTCAGCATCAGGATCGGCAAGGCGCGATCCTTGGTTCGCAGCGCCGTGGCGAACTCGATCCCGCTCTCGCCCGGCATCATCACATCGAGCACCATCAGGTCGAACTGCATCGCCGCCATGCTATGGCGCGCCTCGGCCGCGTCGCCGGCGAGCGTGACGCGAAAGCCGTTGCGCGACAGGTAGCCGCGCAGCAGCTCGCGCAAACGCTGGTCGTCGTCGACGACCAGGATGTGGGGCTCGTCCATCTCGTTTAGCGGCGCACGCCGATGTGCCGCTCGATCTCCGGCCGCTGCTCGCGGTCGAGCATGCCCAGCATGACGCGGCGGAAGCCGGCCATCGCGTCGGCGCCGGCCTCGCCGAAGGCGCGCGCGAAGCGCGCGCGCTGGCGGCCGGTCAGCTCGCGCTCGAGTTCCTCGCCCTTGGCGGTCAGCGCCAGCAGGCGCTGGCGGCGGTCGTTGCGTCCGGTGTCCTGCGAGACATAGCCGCCGTCGATCAGCTCGCGCAGCACGCGTGAGAGCGATTGCTTGGTGATTTTCAGGATGCGCAGCAGGCCGCCGACGGTGATGCCGGGATTGCGGCCGATGAAATAGATCGCGCGGTGATGGGCGCGGCCAAAGCCGACGGCGACCAGCATCTGGTCGGCCTCGCCGGTGAAATCGCGGTAGGCGAAGAACAGCAGCTCGATGCTCTGGCGCAGATCGTCGTCGCGCACGAATGGCGGAATGGAAATGAGCGCAGAGCGGGCGTCGGACATGCTTCGCCTGATGGTTGACCGGGATTGTGGCGATCCTAAGCGATAGGACCGATACGGGAAAGGTTCGAAACGGGATTTGTCATGATTGCTGCCGTGGATCGATATGAGTCAGCTCTATTGACTTGGTCTGTATTACTGACATTATGACTCAAAATTGCTCCAGACTCGTTCCGTATGGAATGACCGGGACAATTCGCGAGGGAGAATTGTCATGATCGAAACGATGGACGACCGCGACGGCTGGATCTGGCTGGACGGCAGACTGGTCCCATGGCGCGAGGCGCGGGCTCATGCGCTGACCCACGCGCTGCACTATGGCTCGTCGGTCTTCGAGGGCGAGCGCATCTATGGCGGCAGGGTCTTCCGATTGGCGGCGCACAGCGCCCGCCTGCTGCGCTCGGCGCGGATGGTGGACCTGGCGATCCCGTGGACGCGCCTGATGATCGACGAGGCGACGCGCGCGGTGGTCGCGGCCAACGGCTTGAGCGAAGGCTATGTGCGGCCGATCGCCTGGCGCGGCTCGGAGGCGCTGGGCGTGTCGGGGATCGGTACGGCGACCCATCTCGCCATCGCGCCCTGGGCGTGGCCGAACTATTTCAGCGGCGAGGCGCGGCTGCGCGGCGTGCGCCTGCGCATGGCACAATTCCGCCGCCCTGCGCCGGAGAGCGCGCCGGGCGAGAGCAAGTGCGGCGGCCTCTATGTGATCTGCACCCTGGAGAAGGACCGCGCCATCGCCGCCGGCTTCGACGACGCGCTGATGCTGGATTGGAAGGGCAGGGTGGCCGAGGCGACCGGCGCCAACATCTTCCTGTCGATCGATGGTCGGATCGTCACGCCAAAGCCCGACAACTTCCTCGATGGCATCACGCGCCGCGCCGTGATCGGGCTGTGCCACGCGCGGGGCCTGGAGGTCGAGGAGCGCGAGGTTTGGCCGGAGGATCTCGCCCGTGCCACCGATGTCTTCCTCACCGGCTCGGCCTCGGAGATCACGCCGGTGCGCGAGATCGAGGGCCGCCACTACCAGGTCGGCCCCTTGGCCAAGATGCTGATCGACGACTTCGCCGCGCTTGTGTTGCGCGAGGACGCCGAGGGCTTCGGCGAGAACGACCACCTCGTCGATGAACCAGTGGAGCGCGCCGCGTGATCTCGGCGCGCGTTCTCGCTTGGCGCGAAGCGTGGCACAGCGGCGACGCCGAGCGTGTCGCCGCGCTCTACGCCGCCGACGGCACGCATGACAGCGCCAAGGTCGCCGCGGCGATGCCCGAACTGGGCGGCCGCACGGCGCTCAGCGGCCGCGACGAGGTCCGCGCCTACGCGACCATGGCCTTCAAGCGAGTCGGCTGGCTGCGCTTCGAGTTCCTGAACGTTGTCGAGAGCGAGACCCTGTCGGCGATGGAGTACCTGCGCGTATCAGGCGTCGACGCCACGCCCCATCGCGTGGTCGAGATCCTCGAATGGGACGGCGATCTCCTGAAGGCGGTGCGGGTCTATCACCCCTGAGCGCGTCAGCGCTCCCACTTCCGCGCCGCCTGGTCGTCGCCCTCATGGGCGCCGACCCATTGCTCGCCCTTGGGCGTGTCCTCGACCTTCCAGAACGGCGCCTTGGTCTTGAGCCAGTCGATCAGGAAATGGCAGGCCTCGAAGGCGGCCTCGCGATGCGGCGAGGCGACGGCGACCAGCACGATGCGATCGCCGGGCTCGAGGCGGCCGTAGCGATGGATGATCAGCGTGGCTTCGAGCGGCCAGCGCCTGTTGGCCTCGGCCTCGATCTCCTCGAGCGCCGCCTCGGTCATGCCGGGATAGTGCTCGAGCGTCATCGCGCTCACGCTCTCGCGGTGGTAGCCCTCGCGCACGTGCAGGTCGCGCACCAGGCCGACGAAGCTGGTGATGGCGCCGACGCGCTTGTTGCCTGACGCGAGCGTGGCGAGCTCGGCGCCGACGTCGAAATCCTCACGCTGGACGCGCACGCTCATGGGGGGCCGCCTGAAGCGAAGCTGTCATCCCGAGCGTAGCGAGGGATCCAGGAGTTTGCCTGGATCCCTCGCTGCGCTCGGGATGACAGTTGGTGGAGATCGAACCGCGGCATGACTAGCCGCCCGTGAACGGCGGGAAGAACGCGACCTCGCTGGCGCCGGATATCGGCGTGGTCAGGGTCGCGACCTTCTTGTCGATCGCCGCGCCGAAGACCTTGGCCTCGGAGAAGGCATCGGCGTGACGCGCGCTGCGCGCCGAGAGCCAGGTCACCAGGTCCTGCACAGTGGCGACGTCGGATGGCGGCGAGACGTCCTCCTCGGACGTGCCGACCTTCTGCCGCAGCCAGGCGAAGTATTTCACTTTCATCGCGCGCTCACGCCGCGGAGTCGGCGGGCTTGCCGGCCGCCTTGGGCTTGGCCTCGCGCGGCGGCGGTGGTTCGGTCTCGGTCATGTGCGCCAGCGCCGAGCGCAGATAGTCGTAGCCGGTGATCAGCGTGAGGCCGGCCGCGGCCCAGAGCAGGATCAGGCCCACCGTCATGGTCCAGGATGGGCCGGTGTCGCCGACCAGCAGCACGGTGAGCGCGAGCATCTGGATCGCCGTCTTCCACTTGGCCAGCTTGCTCACCGGCATGCCGATGCGCAGCTCGGCGAGGAACTCGCGCAGCCCCGAGACCAGCACCTCGCGGCACAGGATGATCAGCGCGGCCAGGATGTGCACGCCGCGCAGGGTGCCGAAGCCGCACAGCATCATCAGCACGGCGGCGACCAGCAGCTTGTCGGCGATCGGATCGAGGAAGCGGCCGAGCTTGGAGATCTGCTGCCAGCGCCGCGCCAGCCAGCCGTCGAAATAGTCGGTGATGCTGGCGAGCGCGAACAGCGATGCCGCGACCCAGCGCGCGCCATCGTGGCCCATCCAGCCGTCGAGCCAGAAGCAGGCGATGACCACCGGGATCGCGGCGATGCGCGACAGCGTGAGCACGTTGGGCAGGTTGAAGGGCATGATGCGTACCAAAGCGACTCTATCCGCCGCCCCTGAAATGATCATGGACTTTCTTGGCCATTGTCCGGGAAACGCCCGGCGCGGCCTCAAGATCCCCCAAGGACGCCGCGGCCACGGCGCGGGCCGAGCCGAAATGATTCAGCAACGCACGCTTGCGCGCCGCGCCGATGCCGGCGATCTCGTCGAGGGCCGATTTGGTCAGGCCGGCCGAGCGCCGCGCGCGGTGCGTGCCGATGGCGAAACGATGCGCTTCGTCGCGCAGGCGCTGCAGGAAGTACAGCACCGGGTCGCGCGGCTGCAACGAGAATGGCGGCTTGTCGGGCTGAAAAAAGCGCTCGCGTCCAGCGTCACGGTCCGGCCCCTTGGCGATCGACACCAGTGACACATCGGTGACACCCAGCTCGGCGAACACCGCCTGGGCCTGGGTGAGCTGGCCCGCTCCACCGTCGATGATCACCAGATCGGGCCACTGGCCACGCTCGCGATCGGGATCCTCCTTCAGCGCGCGCTGGAAACGCCGCGTCAGCACTTCGCGCATCATGCCGTAATCGTCGCCGGCGCTGATGCTGCCCGTCTGCGGGCCGCCGGCCTCGTTGGCGGCGTCCTGCTGCGCCGGCGCCAGGGCGGTGCGGATGTTGAACTTGCGGTAGGCGTTCTTGGTGAAGCCCTCGGGTCCGGCGACGATCATCGCGCCGATCGCGTCGCTGCCCTGGATGTGGCTGTTGTCGTAGACCTCGATGCGCGACGGCGGCGCCTCCAGCCCGAAGACGCGCGCCACGCCCTCGAGCAGCTTGCGCTGCGAGCTGCCTTCGGCGAGGCGCCGGCCCAGCGCCTCGCGCGCGTTGGTCAGCGCATGATCCATCAGCTCGCGGCGCGTGCCGCGCTTGGGACAGACGATCTCGACCTTGCGCTCGCCCGCCGCGATCGACAGCGCGCCCGAGAGCAACTCGGCCTCGGGCAATTCGTGACTGACCAGGATCTCGCGGGGCGGCGGGCGGCCGTCGTAGAACTGGCCGATGAAGCTCTCCAGCACCTCCGGCACCGAGAGCTCGCGGCCGTGCATCGGGAAATAGGCGCGGTTACCGAGGTTCTGGCTGGCGCGCACGAAGAACACCTGCACGCCGATCTGGCCTTCCTGCTCGTAGGCGGCGAAGACGTCGGCCTCGTCGATACCGGTCATCTCGATGGTCTGGTGCGCCTGGATCGCGGTCAGCGCGCGGATGCGGTCGCGGAACACCGCGGCCTTCTCGAAGTCGAGCGTGGTCGCGGCCTCTTCCATGCGCCGTGACAGGGTTTCCTGCACCTGGCGCGTGCGGCCGGAGAGGAAGTCGCGGACCTCGCCGACCAAGGTCTCGTACTCCTCCGGCGTCACGCGACCGACGCAGGGCGCGACGCAGCGCTTGATCTGGTGCTGCAGGCAGGGCCGCGTGCGGGACGAGAAGATCGAGTCCGAGCAGGAGCGCAGCGGGAAGGCGCGCTGCAGGGTGTAGAGCGTGTGTGTCACCGCGCCGGCCGAGGCGAAGGGGCCGAAGTATTCGTCATGGGCGTTGCGCGCGCCGCGATGCTTGGCGAGCTGCGGCCAGGCGTGGTCGCGGCGGATGACGATGTAGGGGAACGACTTGTCGTCGCGCAGCAGCACGTTGAAGCGCGGCCGGAAGCGCTTGATCAGGTTGTTCTCGAGCAGCAGCGCCTCGGCCTCGCTGCCGGTGACGACGAACTCCATCGTCGCCGTCGACGACACCATGCGCATCAGGCGCGTCGAGAGCCGTGTCGGCTGGGTGTAGCTGGCGACGCGGCTCTTCAGCGAGCGCGCCTTGCCGACATAGAGCACCTCGCCCTTGCGATCGACCATGCGGTAGACGCCGGGCTTGCGCTGCAGGGTCTTCACGTAGCCGGCGATGATCGCGGTACCCGCCGCCAGCGAGCCCTCGGCCGGCGCGGCCGTCTCCAGCTCCGCCTCGGCGGGGTCTTCCGACGCCACCTCGGCGATCACCTCAGGCGGCACCTCGGCCGGCGTCACGGTCGCCGACGGGTCGTCGGGGCCGGGCGGCGTCAGGGTCGGGGCGAGCGGGTCGGGCATGGGGCGAACGGAAACGGAGTGCCTGGTGGACATATTGGAGGCAGGGCGACGGGAAGCTACCGTGCCAATGAGAACAGCGGTTCCGCCAGGCTTGTGGAAAAGCCTGTTGGTTGTTTCAGCACCGCATATGCGGCGCGGCGGGTACAGCGATCATTCCGACTGACCGGGAAGCAGCGACGGTCTTTGATGATGTTTCTTCAAGATATTGAATTATAAAGAGGATTATAATCTCATAGTGCACCCCTGAAGGGGAATCCACGTAAGTCACGAAGGGTCTTCCCGTCGGCGAGGCGCTGTCGGTGGGCTGTGTATGACAGTGACCTGACACGGGGTCACGCATCCTTGAGAGGCATCGGGCGCCGGCTTCCGCAATGATGGTCGGGATGAAGAGCAGAGACATCCTCGCTGGCATCGCCTTGGGCGCCCTGTGCGGGCTCGCAACGGGCGGGGCGATCGCCGAGACGGCGTCGCCCCCTGTCGTGACGGCCCATGCGCGGGCGCAACTGGTGGCGCTGGGTCCGGCCGAAGACGGGCGCGTCTCGCTGGGGCTGCGGCTGGCGGTCAAGCCGGGCTGGTACACCTACTGGCGCAATCCCGGCGATGCGGGCGAGCCGCCGACCCTGAAGCTGTCGACACCCGACGGCGCCACCATCGCGCTTGTCGGCTGGCCGGCGCCGCAGCGCATCGATACCGGCGGCATCGTCAGCTACGGCCACTACGACCAGGTGATGTTCATCGCCAACGCGACCCTCCCGGCGGGCGCCACGCGCATCCAGGCGGAGGCCACATGGCTGGTGTGCGAGAAGGTCTGCGTGCCGGAGACCGGCAAGTTCGCGCTCGACGTGGCGGCGAGCGCGCCGCCAAACGCCGCGACGCTGGCGCTGAAGCCGGTGCCGCCGCCCTCGGTCGAAGCGATCCTGGCGCGCGCTGGCGATCGGCTGCGGCTGACCATCGACGTCGCCAAGCTCGGCGGCGCGCCGGTTGCGGCCTATTTCTTCCCCTACCAGAGCGACATCGTCGATCACTCGGCGAAGCAGGGCTTCCGCGTCGAGGCTGGTTCCCTGGCCCTGGAGCTCACGCCGTTCGACGCGCGCGGCAAGACGCCGCTCGAGCTGCCCGGCCTGCTCGAGATCGAGATCGCCGCCGATGGCGGACGAACGACACGGCGGTTCGACGTGCTGGCCCGCGTCGCGGGCTGATGCTCGCGTCGTGTCCGCAAGCATGACCTGCTTATCCCGCAACAGGAGCTTCGCATGACGTCCACACCGATTCTCACCCGCCGCGCCTCGCTGATCCTCGCCGGCGGCGCGTTGCTCGTGCCATCAGCGCTGTCGGCCAAGCCGGTCATCGCCCAGCCCGCGCCCGCCTTCACAGGCACCGACACCGACGGCAAGAAGCACGCGCTCGCCGACTTCAAAGGCAAGACCGTCGTGCTGGAATGGACGAATCATGAGTGCCCCTACGTCGCCAAGCACTACCGCTCGGCCAACATGCAGGCGATCCAGAAGGAGGTGGTGAAGGCCGGCGGCGTGTGGCTCGCCATCATCTCCTCGGAGCCGGGCTCGCAGGGCTTCGTCAGCCCCGCCAAGGCCAACGAGCTGACCAAGAGCCGCGACGCCTCGCCCAGCGCCGTGCTCCTCGACCCCGATGGCGTCATCGGCCGCGCCTACGATGCGCGTGTGACGCCGCACATGTTCATCATCGATGCCAAGGGCGCGCTGGTCTATATGGGCGGCATCGACAGCATCCGCTCGACCAGCGTCGACGACGTGCCCAAGGCCAAGCCCTATGTGCGCGACGCGCTCAAGGAGCTCGCCGCCGGCAAGCCGATCACCACGCCGGTGACCAACGCCTATGGCTGCACCATCAAGTTCAAGGGTACCGCGTAGTCCGGCCGCCCCGTGCCGCATGACGGGATCGTCGGCCCGCATCATCACCACGACGATGCGGACCACGATCACCACCACCACCACCACCACCACCACCCGACACGCCGCGCCCTGATCGGCGCCGCCGCGTCGGGGCTGGTGGTGGGGCTCTCGCCGCGCGACAGCCGCGCGCAGATAACCGAGCGCATGACGCGGGCGGCGCAAGCGCTCGTCGCCGCGACCGACGAGCGTCAGCGCCGCGTCCTGGTGCTGCCCTTCGATGCCCAGCGCGAAGATTGGCACTACATTCCGCGCCGCCGCGCCGGCCTGCCGTTCGGCGCCATGAGCAGCACCGTCGCCACGGCGGCGATCGCCTTGCTGCACGCCGGCCTGGGCGACACCGGCGTGCGGCGCATCGAAGGTACGCGCCGCCTCGAAGCGATCCTGCGCGAGCGCGAAGGCACGTGGCGCGATCCCGACAACTACGCCGTGGCGATCTGGGGCGCGCCGGGCACGGTGCCCTGGGGCTGGCGCATCGAAGGCCACCATCTGTCGCTGAACTTCACGGTGCTCGGGCCGGATCGCGTCGCCGTGACGCCGGCCTTCTGGGGCGCCAACCCGGCGCGCGCGGCGGACGGCTTCCGCCTGATGGGTGCGGTCGAGGATGCCGGCCGCGGCCTGATCCGCAGCTTGCCCGAGGCCTTGCGCCGCGAGGCGCTTATCGGCGAGCGCGCCTTCGGCGATATCGTCGCCGGCCCGGGCCGTGAAGTGGAGATCGGCGCGCCGCGCGGCGTGGCACTCGCGCGGATGAGCACGGCGGATCGCGACACCGCGATGCGCATCGCCTCCGGCTTCCTCGAGGCGCTGTCGCCCGAGATCGCGGCGCTGCAGACACGCCGGCTGCGCGAAGGCGGCGTCGATCAGCTCCGCTTCGCCTGGGCGGGGCCGACCGGAGACGGGCAGCCCTACTATTTCCGTCTGCACGGGCCGGTGACCTTGATCGAGCTCGACAACACCCAGAACAACGCCAACCATATCCACTCGGTGTGGCGCGACCTCGCCGCCGATTTTGGGCGCGATATGCTCGCCGACCATTACAGACGGCAACACCGGTAGGAAGTCATGTTCGATAAGATCAAGGCGACGCTCGGCATGGGTGCCGTGGCGCCCGACAGCGCCACGATCACGCCGGCTGAGGCACACCGCCGGCAGGTCAGCGGCACACTGTTGATCGATGTGCGCCATGCGCCGGAGCGCGCGCAAGTGGGCGCGCCGGCCGGCGCGGCGTGGATCGATTGGACTGGCGATGCGCAAGCGTTTCTCGCCGCGACGATGGCGCTGACGGGCGGCGACACGACAAAGCCGATCGCGCTGATCTGCCGCTCAGGCGTTCGTTCGGGACACGCGCAGGCGGCGCTGTGGGGCGCTGGCTACAGCGACGTGGTCAATGTCGTGGGCGGCTTCGACGCCGGCCCCGAGAACTGGCGCGCCAGCGGTCTGCCGGAGGAGCGGGTCTGAACCATGGCCCTACCGACGCCGCGCACCGACTCCGAGTTCGACAGCTTCGTCGCCGCGCTGATGGCCGCGCCGGCGCACGCGACCTTCGGCTTGCGCTACATGGGCCGCGACGCAAGCGATGTACGGCTGGCCTTCACCGCCGGTCCGTCCTCGGTCGCGCCCACAGGCGCGGTGCACGGCGGCGTTGTCGCCATGCTCATGGAGCCCGCCGCGGGACTCGCCGCGATGCGAGCGCTGCCGTCCGATCGCTTCGCCGTCACGATCGACGCCCACATCCAGATGCTGCGCGCGCCGAGCTCTGGCGACACGATCGAGCTGGTCGCACGGCTGGAGCGCATGACGCGCCAGGTGGCGTTTTGCGACGCCGAAGCGCGCGTTGGCGGTGCGATCGTGGCGCGCGGTCGCTACACCAAGGCGATCGTCGGCGGCTAGAGCGGTGTGCGATTAATCGGACGCATCTGTCATCCCGAGCGCAGCGAGGGATCTAGGCAGGCCACTAGATCCCTCGCTGCGCTCGGGATGACAGAGTGGCGACGATTTCGGGCTCGATGCTCTAGAAGACGCCGGCCTCCAGACCGGCGGCCATCGCCATGCCGAGTTCCTCGACTTGCGCGACAAAGCCGTCCTGCCAGGCGCCGCGCAGCACCAGCGGTTCCTGAACCGCCTTCCAGCGCAGTCCCGTGGTGATGCTCTCGATGGCGCGGCGCGTGCCGGTGCCGTCCTGGCCGGCGCGGATGTAGCAGGCGAATGGCAGCGCGTCGGTCTTCTCGATGCAGGCGTAGTAGCTGCGGTCGAAGAAATCCTTCAGCGCGCCGCTCATATAGCCGAGGTTCTCGGTGGTGCCGAGGATCACCGCCTGCGCCGCCAACACATCCTCGGGCCCCGCCGCCAGCGGCGCCTTGACCACGACCTCGATACCGCCGATGTCGGGATGGCGTGCGCCGCGCACGCAGGCCTCGCGCAACGCTTCGGTGTTGGGCGAGGGCGCGTGGGCGATGATCAGCAGGCGTTTCACGCCGGACGCGGGCGGATGTCGACAGCGACCTTCATGTCGATCTCGAAGACGTCCTCGAAGAACGTTTCCGGCTTCGGCGTGAAGAAGCGGCCCTCGACCCGATTGGCCGTGATGGTCACGCCCTCGGCCCGGATACCGGTGCCCGACACCGAGACCCCTGACCGCTTGAGACCGGGATGGCCGACCTGGGTGCCGATCAGTTTCGCGTCCGGCCGCGTGACTGAGAACCGGAGCGCGGCGCCGAACTGGCCGAAGCCGGCATCGAGCCACGGCCGCTTCGAGGCGGCGTGATCCTTCTCGGTCAGCACGATGATGATCGCCTCCTTGTCGTCGAACTTTTCGCGTGGCCAGGCGCTGACGAAAGCCAGCTTCGCCTCCTTGCCGTTGCCGACGAAGCGGCCGGATACGGTGTCGGCGGCGAAGCCTCGGGTTGGCAGCAACGCCAATCCCGCCGCGCCTAGAACGAAGCATCGACGGATCATCACAAACCTCCCAGTCCTGGGCCCGCGTGCGCAAGCCTCGCGCAACGCTTCGGTGTTGGGCGAGGGCGCGCGCGCGACGATCAGCGGGCGCTTCACGCCGGACGCGGGCGGATGTCGACGCCGACCTTCATGTCGATCTCGAAGACATCGTCGAAGAACGTTCCCGGCTTCGGCGTGAAGAAGCGGCCCTCGACCCGATTGGCCGTGATGGTCACGCCCTCGGCCTGGATGCTGCTGCCCGACACCGAGACCGGCGAACGCTTGAGACCGGGATGGCCGACCTCGGTACCGATCAGTTTCGCGTCCGGCAGCGTGAGCGAGAACAGCAGCGCGGCGCCGAATTCCTTGAAACCGGCGTCGAACCACGGCTTTTTCGAAGCGCTGTGATTCTTCTCGGTCAGCACGATGACGATCGTGTCCTTGCCGCTGAACTTATCGCGCGGCCAGGCGCTGGCGAAGCCGAGCTTGGCCTCCTTGCCGTTGCCGACGAAGCGGCCGGAGACAGTGTCGGCGGCAAAGCCTGGGGTCGGCAGCAACACGAGCCCCGCGGTGCCCAACACAAACGAACGACGAATCATGACAGTCCCCCTTGTCCTTCCAGCCGATAAAACGCCGCCGCGTTTTTCCAGAAGAAACGCGCCTGATCGGCGGCGGAAAAATCGCTGATCATCCGCCGCACGGCTCGCACCAGCGTATCATAGTCGACGCGCAGGCCGGCGACCGGGAAATTGCTGGCGAAGAGGCAGCGCTCGATGCCGAAGATGGCGATGGCGTCGCGCACGATGCGGCGGTTGGAGGCGTAGTCCCAGGGCTGGTCGCGTAGCCCGAACTCCGAGACCTTGAGATGCACGTTGGGGCAGCGCGCGATCGCCTCCATCGCCTTGCGCCAGGCGGCCAGGCCGTCCTCGCCGCGGTCCCATGGGAAGCCGGTGTGGTTGAGCACGATCGGCGTCTTGGGAAACTGCGCAGCGACCTCGGCGGCTTCGACGAGGTGCCACATCGGCACGCGCAAATCCCAGGATAGGCCGTACTTCTCCAAGAGCGCGAAGCCCTTGAGCCAGGCCGGATCCTGCATCGTGCCGTCGACGCGATCGAGCTTCGTGTCGGGCGTCGCCGATGTCACCGGCTTGGAGCGGATGCCGCGCACCATCGGGAAGCTTGCCTGCTTCGCGATGATCTCCTCCGCGTTGCGCGTGTGAAACCAGGCGTGCGCAACGACGGCGCCGGGCAGGCCAACGTTACGCTGCGCGATGTCGATCAACCACTGTGTCTCGCCGACCTGATCGTCGCGATCCCACTCGGCCTCGCAATGCACGGTCATCAGCACGTTGTGCTTCGCCGCGTCGCGCCGGTAGTCATCAGGCATGTAGTCGCGCTTCAGCGGGCTATAGTCGCCGAGGAAGAAGTGTGGCTCGACCGGACCGCGCAGCCACGGATAGTGGTTGCGCAGGTCCCAGAGATGGTGATGCGCGTCGATCAGCGTGACCGCCGACGGATCGTCGTTCCAATGCCCGTGGATGGTTCGCATGGCCTCCCTCGCGGGGAGACTACAGCACCCCTAGCATCCGTCCGACCAGCGGATGGCGCACGACGTCGGCTTGCGTCAGCCGGACGACCGCGACGTCGTCGACCGCCTCGAGGCGGCGGGCGATGTCGTTGAGGCCGGAGAGCTCGGGCAGCAGGTCGGTCTGGTCGGGATCGCCCGTGAGCACCATGGTCGAGTGCCAGCCCAGCCGCGTCAGCAGCATCTTGAGCTGGCCGTAGGTGCAGTTCTGCGCCTCGTCGATCAGCACGAAGGAGTTGTTCAAGGTGCGGCCGCGCATGAACGCCACCGGCGCGATCTCGATCGTGCCGTCGTCGAGCGCCGTGCGCAGGCGCTTGGCGCCCATGCGATCGTTGAGCGCGTCGTAGAGCGGGCGCAGGTAGGGATCCATCTTCTCGCGCATGTTGCCCGGCAGGTAGCCGAGGTTCTCGCCGGCCTCGACGGCGGGACGCGACAGCACGATGCGCGAAATGCGGCCGTCCTCCAGGGCCTCGACCGCGGCGGTGATCGCCAGATAGGTCTTGCCGGTGCCGGCCGGTCCCAACGCCAGGGTCAGCGCCTGCTTGCCGATCGCTTCCATCAGTATTCGTTGGTTGTCGCTGCGCGGGCGGACTTTTCGCAGATAGCTTTGGTCGCGATTGGCGTCGTTGGCCGCTCCCTGCCGGTCGGCATCGAACACCAGCGTATGGATGCGGGCGGTTTCGACGGTCTCGGTGCGGGCACGACGGGTGGCACGCTTGGCCATGGTCTACTCCGGGAGCGACAGGGAGACGAAAGCCCGCCCAAACGCAAAAACGCCCCCGCGAGCGGAGGCGTTGGCGATTGGACAGACGGGGAAGAACGAAGGTGGGCCAGAGACTTGGAAGAAACCGACCGGGGTGAGACCGACCTCCGATCCGGCCTGACTCGGTGGCCGCTCGTTGCTCGGTGCCTGAACCCACGCAAGGACCCTGAGGGAAATCCGGGCCTCCTTCGTTACCCGCAAACCCTAACACTGCGCCTGCAACGAATCACTGATTTTGTGGGCAGCCACAGAAAATTCACACAAGCCGTTGAATTTAGGACCGAAACGGTCCTTCCTAGGCGCGCCCGGAAAGATGCGACATCAGCCCCGGATCGCTGCCCAGGCGATCATCGACCTTGGCCAGCGCGCGACCCCACTTGCCGCCGAGATCGCCACCGAACACCAGGTCGAGATCGGTCGGCACGACCAGCCAGGCGTTGTCGATCAGCTCGCGGTCGAGCTGGCCCGGCCCCCAGCCGCTATGGCCCAGGGTCAGCAGCGCCTGCTTCGGGCCGGTGCCGGCCGACATGTCGCGCATGATGTCGAGCGAGCCGGTGATGCCCATCTGGCCATCGGCCAGGCTCAGCGTTTCTTCGCGCTTGTAGTCGCCGGTATGCAGCACGAAGCCGCGCTGCATCTCGACCGGGCCGCCCAGGATCACCGGCCGGGCCTCGGCGCCGGGTGCCGCCGGGATTTCAAGCTGCTTGTAGAGGTCGGCCTCGGTCATGTCCTCGACCGGACGGTTGACGACCAGGCCGAGCGCGCCATCGGCGTCGTGCCGGCACATATAGATGACCGTTCGGCGGAAGCGCTCGTCGGGCATGGCCGGTGTGGCCACCAGCAGGCAACCGGTGATGTAGCCGGAGGCGCTGCCCGAACTCGAGGAGGTAGTCTGGGTTGACATGGCGCTATGCTCCCGCCATCGCATCGCGGTCGCATGCGAAACCGTGCGACCGGACGGCGCGACACGCGCTTGTGACTGACAGCGAGCGCCTGGACCGCGTATCCGGACACTGGTCGGTAGGCCCCGACCGCTCGCATAGTATATCGGAAGACAATGCGGCTTCGCCAAGACATAGCGGTGAATTGTTCCCAATCCCGTTACCTTCCCCCGCCAGCGGCCGGGGCATTCGCGCATGGCGCCTCCCTCCCTCTCCCCGCCTGCGGGGAGAGGGTCGGGGCGAGGGGCTGGGAGTTAGCTGATCGCGGCCGCGGTTCGTCGCACGAGCCCCTCACCCTCCCATCGCGCTGCGCGCGACGGGCCCCTCCCTCTCCCCGCACGCGGGGAGAGGGGCCAACCGAGGGAGGCGGTTGGTCGGTGATCGTCGCCTTCGTGGTGTTGATGTCGGCCCTCGGTCTTGCCGCACCCGCCCATGCCGCCGGCTCGGACTGGGTGAAGACGGAGCAGACCGAATTGCGGCTGGTCTCGGCGGTCGACGCGGTCGGCGATTCGCGCACCGTCACGTTGGGCCTGCATTTCCGCATGAAGCCGGGCTGGAAGATCTACTGGCGCTCGCCCGGCGACGCCGGCTTCCCGCCCACCATCGACTGGAAGGGCTCGGCCAACCTCGCCGAGGCCAGCCTGCTGTGGCCCGCGCCCTACCGCTTCGATGTCTCCGGCCTGACCACCATGGGCTACAAGGGCGAGGTCGTGCTGCCGCTCAGCGCCACGGTGGTGAAGACCGGCGACGCGCTCTCGCTGCGCGCATCGGTCGACTACCTGACCTGCGACGACGTCTGCATTCCCTATACCGCCAAGCTGAAGCTCGATCTGCCGGCGGGCGCGGCGACGCCGTCGGCCGAAGGCCCGATGATCGGCGGCTTCCTCGCGCGCCTGCCGGCGACATCCGGCGTGACGATCGAGCGCGCCAGCCTGCGTGACCTGCCGAGGAAGGATGGCAAGCCGGGCGAGACCGTTGTCGAGCTGAGCGTCAGCGCGCGCGGCGAACGCGCCTTCGTGAAGCCCGACATCGTCGCCGAGCACGGCGCCATCGCGGTGTCCGAACCACCGCGGGTCAGGCTGGAGGATGGTGGAAGGCGCGCGCTTTTCACCTTAACGCTCGCCGGCGACAAGCTCACGGCGGCGACGCTCGCTGGCCAGAAGCTGGTGCTCACCGTGCTCGACGAGCCGCTCGCGGTCGAGACCGAAGCGACGGCGTCGCTGGGTGTGCCACCGGCTCAGTCCTCGTCCTTCAGCGAGCTCGCGGCGATGCTGCTGGTGGCGTTGCTCGGCGGCCTGATCCTCAACGTCATGCCCTGCGTGCTGCCAGTGCTGTCGCTGAAGGTGATCGGCGCCGTGGGCTATGGCGGCCAGGCCTCCTCGCGCGTGCGCGCCGGCTTCCTCGCCTCGTCGGCCGGCATCGTCGCCTCTTTCCTGGTGCTCGCCGGCGGCGCCATCGCGCTCAAGAGCGCCGGCGCCACGGTGGGCTGGGGCATCCAGTTCCAGCAGCCGGTGTTCCTCGCCTTCATCATCGCCGTGGTGCTGCTCTTCGCCCTCAACCTCGCCGGCCTGTTCGAGATCGCGCTGCCGTCGTGGCTCGCCGGCGCGGCGGTGGCGGGCGAGCGGCGCGCGGCGCGCTCGGAACTCGCCGGCCATTTCGCGTCGGGCGCCTTCGCGGCCCTGCTGGCGACGCCGTGCTCGGCGCCGTTTGTCGGCACGGCGCTGACCTTCGCCTTGTCGCGCGGCGCGACCGAGACCTTGGCGATCTTCGCCGCGCTGGGCCTTGGCCTCGCCGCGCCGTTCCTGCTGGTCGCGGCATTCCCCAAGTTGGCGACTCGCCTGCCCAAGCCTGGCGCGTGGATGCTGTGGGTGAAGCGCGTGATGGCGCTGGCGCTGTTCGCGACGGCGGCGTGGCTGTTCACCGTGCTGGCGGGAGCGGCGGGCTGGCAGGCCGTCCTGGCGGTGGGCGCGATCCTCGGCGTGATGGCGCTGGCGATCGGCCTGCGCGCGAAGCTGGGCGGCATCGCCGTGCCGATAGCGGTGATGGCCGCGGCCCTGGCGATCGCCGCGCCGCTGGTCGTTCAGGGACCCGCGCCCGCGGCGGCGGCCGTCGCCTCAGGTCGTTGGCTGCCGCTTGATCCGGCGCGCGATATCCAGGCGCAGATCCAGGAGCGGCTGGCCGCCGGCAAGGTCGTGATCGTCGACGTCACCGCCGACTGGTGCGTCACCTGCCAGGTCAACAAGAAGCTGGTGCTCAACGCCGCCGATGTTTCGGCGCGGCTCGACCGTGAGGGCGTGCTGGCCCTGCGCGCCGACTGGACGCGGCCATCCCCGCCGATCGCGGCCTATCTGAAGGCCAATGAGCGCTTCGGTATCCCGTTCAACATCGTCTATGGCCCTGGCGCGCCCAACGGTGTTCCGCTGCCCGAGTTGTTGACCGTCGATCTGGTGATGGGCGCCCTCGACAAGGCCAGCCGCAAGTAGACAAGATCGCCTCCAATCAGGGAGGCGACGTCGATGCTCAGTCGCGAGGACAACGACATCCTGACGCTCACCGGGCCGGGCACGGCGATGGGCGACTACTTCAGGCGCTACTGGATTCCCTTCGCCCTGGCGCGTGAGCTGCCGGAGCGCGACGGCCCGCCGGTGCGCGTCGAGATCCTGGGCGAGAAGCTGCTGGCCTTCCGCGACAGCGAGGGCCGCGTCGGGCTGATCGAGGGCAAGTGCCCGCATCGCGGCGCCGATCTCTACTGGGGTCGCAACGAGGAATGCGGCATCCGCTGCGTCTTCCACGGTTTCAAGTTCGATGTCGAAGGCAATTGCGTCGACATGCCGATCATGGTCGAGACCGACGCATTGCGCGCGCGGGCGAAGATCCTCGCCTATCCGACGCTCGAGCGCGGCGGATTGCTGTGGGCCTATATGGGGCCGGCGGAGCACAAGCCGGCGCCGCCCGATCTCGAGTTCACCGTCGTCCCCGACAGCCACGCCTACGTGTCGAAGAAGCTGCAGGAGTGCAACTGGGCGCAGGCGGTCGAAGGCGCGCTCGACACCGCGCACTTCTCCTTCCTGCACAATGTCATCACCACTGATGAGGCCGAGGCCAAGACGCTGATGCGTGGTGCTGCGATCGCGACTCAATCTGTGGCCAACGACCGCATCCGCTGGGTGCGCGCCGATCGCATGCCGAAGTTTACCATCTTGCCGCACGACGTCGGCATGACGATCGGCGCCTCGCGCAAGACGGACGACAGCGACCTCTACTGGCGCATCGCGCAGTTCCTGCTGCCCAATCACGCCCTGGTGCCGAGCTCGTTCCCCGGCGAGGTCTATCACGGGCAGTGCTGGGTGCCGATCAGCGACACGCATTGCTGGATATACACTTACACCTGGCATCCCGACCGGCCGCTCACCAATGCCGAGATCGAGGGCTACGAGACGGGTCACTCGATCCACGCCGAGGTCGACGAGAAGTTCGTACCCTTCCGCCATCGCGCCAACGAGTACCTGATCGACCGGCTGGAGCAGAAGACCAAGACCTATACCGGCATCAAGGGCGTGTCGGAGCAGGACGCCTGCATCCAGGACAGCCAGGGCTTCATCGCCGATCGCCAGCGCGAGCTGCTCGGGCCGACCGATATCGGTGTCGTGCGCTTTCGCCAGGTCATGCTGCAGGGCGCCAAGGCGCTGCGCGAGGGCCGTGAGCCGGACGCCGCAAGCAAGCCCGCAGCCTATCGCGTGCGTGGCGGTGGCTGGGTCGCCTCGGGTGGCAAGGGTCTGGAAGAGGTCATGGTCGAACGCTTCGGCCATGTCAGGGGGTTGGTCGAGTCGCCCGGTCGGCAGGCGGCGGAGTAGGGCGATGCTGTCCCGTCGTCTCGCGCTCACCGGCGCGCTTGCTGCCGGCGCCGCCTCATCAGTGCGTGCGCAGGATTTTCCCAGTAGGCCGCTGCGGCTGGTCGTGCCCTATCCACCGGGTGGCGTCGGCGACACCTTCGCGCGCGTGTTGGGCGAGCGGCTGACGGCGCGCCTGGGCCAACAGGTCCTGATCGACAACAAGCCCGGCGCCAGCCAGATCCTCGGCGCCCAGGCGGCGCTCGCCGCGCCGGCCGATGGCTATACGCTGTACCTCGGTAGCGTCAGCAGCCTGGCGATCAATCCCTCGACACAGAAGACCCTGCCCTACGATCCGCTGAAGAGCTTCGCGACGGTGTCGCTGGGATTCACTGGGCCGCTCTTCCTGATCGTCAACAACGACGTCCCCGCGAAGAACGCGGGCGAGTTGATCGCCTACGGCAAGGCCAATCCCGGCAAGCTCGGCTTCGCCTCGATCGGGCCGGGCAGCTCGCTGCATCTCGCCGGCGAGCTGTTCAAGGCGATGGCCGGCATCGACATGCTGCACGTGCCGTACAAGGGCAGCGCGCCAGCGCTGACCGACCTGCTGGCCGGCCGCGTGCAGATCATCTTCGACGCCGGCACGACGTCGATCGGCCACGCCCGCGCCGGCCGCGTGAAGGCGCTGGGCTCCTCGGGCCTGAAGCGTTTCGCCGGCACGCCGGATATCCCGACCATCGCCGAATCCGGCCTGCCGGGTTACGAGATGGAAATCTGGTTCGGGCTCGTGACCCATGCCGGCGCGCCCCAGGCCGCCGTCACGCGCCTGTCACAGGAGATCAACACGATCCTGTCGGATCCGGCGCTGGTGGCGCGCTTCCTCGAGCTCGGCGTGCAGCTGCAGCCGTCGACGCCCCAGGACTTCGACGCGCTGATCCGGCGCGAGATTCCCAAGTGGCGCAAGGTCGCTCTGGACGACGCCAAGCTGGTGCCCGAGTAGCCTGGGCCGAATAGCCCCGATGGACAAATCCCTCGCGCGACCCTAGGTAGGGGTTGGTCGCCCGTCGCGGCGGCCGTCGTTCCGTGAGGAGACAACATCAATGGTCAGGGTCGGCGACAAGGTGCCGAGCGCGACGTTGAGATACCTGAGCCCGGAAGGGCCCAAGGCGATCTCGACCGAAGAGCTCTTCGCACCCGGCAAGAAAGTGGTGGCCTTCGCGCTTCCCGGCGCGTTCACCCCCACCTGAAGCGCCAAGCATGTGCCAGGTTTTCTGGCCAACCACGACGCGCTGAAGAGTAAGGGTATCGACACGATCGCCTGCATTTCCGTCAACGACGCCTTCGTCATGGGCGCCTGGGGCAAGAGCTCGGGCACCGGCGACAAGGTGATGATGCTGGGCGACGGCAATGGCGAGTTCACCGAGCTGATGGGGTTGACGCTCGACGCCAGCCGCAACGGCATGGGCAAGCGCTCGCAGCGCTACGCCATGGTGGTCGAGAACGGGGTGATCAAGCAGCTCCACGTCGAGGCGCCGGGCGCCTTCGAGGTGTCCAGCGCCGAGTCCGTTCTCAAGGGTCTCTGATCGGGGTGGCATCGGCCTTCGCCGCCCCGATAGAATGGAGCGGTGAGGGCCGATGCTTCCCGAGGAGAGACAGAGATGATCAAGGTAGGCGACCGCATTCCCAGCGCCACGCTGCGCGAAAAGACCGCCGAGGGCATCAAGCCCGTCACCACCGACGAATTGTTCAAGGGCAAGAAGGTGGCGCTGTTCGCGTTGCCCGGCGCCTTCACGCCGACCTGCTCGGCCAAGCACGTGCCGAGCTTCGTCAACAACGTGGACGCGCTGAAGGCCAAGGGCGTCAGCGACATCGTCTGCGTCTCGGTCAACGACGCCTTTGTCATGGAGGCCTGGGGCAAGGACCAGAAGGCCGACGGCAAGGTGCGCATGCTGGCCGACGGCAACGCCGAGTTCTCCGAGGCGCTCGGGCTGACCTTCGACGCCTCCGGCTTCGGCATGGGCAAGCGCTCGCAGCGCTACGCCATGGTGGTCGATGACGGCGTCGTGAAGACCCTGAATGTGGAAAAGCCAGGCGCCTTCGAGGTATCGAGCGGCGACGCCGTGCTGAAGGCGCTCTGAGAGCGTTCCGACAATGACCGACGAGCAGGGGCGGCCCGGCGACGAGCCGCCCCTGTTGCGTGAAGCGGATCGCATCGCGGCGCTTCCCTGCTGGCGCGGACGCGTGGAGATCGCGCCGCTGGCCGGCGGCATGACCAACCGTAACTTCCTGGCAAGCGATGGCGGCCAGCGTTACGTCGTGCGCCTGGGCGAGGACATTCCGCAGCACGGCGTGCTGCGCTTCAACGAGCTCGCCGCCTCGCGCGCGGCGCACGCGGCCGGATTGTCGCCGGCCGTTATCTACGCCGAGCCCGGCGTGACGGTGCTCGACTACATCGATGCGCGCGCACTGGCACCCCAGGACATCCGCGATCCGGCGCGTCTGACATCGATCGTCGATCTGATCCACCGCTGCCATCGCGACATCCCGCGCTTTCTGCGCGGGCCGGTGCTGTCGTTCAACGTCTTCCACGTCGTGCGCGACTACCTCGCGACCCTGCGCGATGGGGGCTCGCGCTACGCTGGCGAGGCGGCATCCTGGGCGGATCGCGCGGCGTTGCTGGAATCGGTCGTCGGACCGATCGACCTGGTCTTCGGCCACAACGACCTGCTGGCCTCGAACCTGCTCGATGACGGGCGGCGCCTCTGGCTGATCGACTGGGACTACGCCGGCTTCAATACGCCGCTGTTCGATCTCGGCGGCATCGCGTCGAACAACGGCTTCGACGACGCGCATGAACGCGCCCTGCTCGCCGCTTATTTCGACCGATCGCCCGACGGTTCGCTGATCAGCCGCTACGAGGCGATGAAGTGCGCCTCGCTCTTGCGCGAGACGTTGTGGAGCATGGTCTCGGAACTGACGTCGACAATCAGCGGGGTCGATTTCGCCGCCTACACGCAAGAGAATCGCGCACGCTTCGAAGCGGCGTGGGCCGCGTTCGGCAAGTGATACCAACCCACCTAAAGACTGACGCATGCCCATGATCGATGACCGATGGATCGGATGCGCAGGGGATCGTCGGTGAGAAAGCGCCATGCGATGGAGCAGGCCTCGACGATGTCCTCGT
>JALHMM010000091.1:0-11106 GCA_022844045.1 Reyranellaceae bacterium
CCCATCCGTCAGCGCTTCGCGCTGCCACCTTCCCCCGCCAGCGGGGGAAGGTAGGAGGGTAAACCAGCGTCACCTCAACGTACGGCCGCCGTCGATGGCCAGCGCGGTGCCGGTGGCGTAGGAGGATTCGGCGCAGGACAGGAACAGGATCGCCGAGGCGATCTCCGAGGCCTCGCCCATGCGGCCCATCGGGTAGCGCGCCACCATGGTCGCGCGCTGCGCCGCCGGATCGGGCGAGTTCGCCAGCGTGCTCTGCACCATGGGCGTGTCGATGAGGCCGGGGCAGACCGCGTTCACCCGCACGCCCTCGCTGGCGATGTCGAGCGCCAGCGCCTTGCTGAACATCACGAGGCCGGCCTTGCTGACACAGTAGGCCGCGTTGCGCGGCAGCGGCACCAGGCCGGCGCCCGAGGCGACGTTGACGATGGTGGCGCGCCCGGGCGCGGTCTGCAGGAAGGGCAACGCCGCGCGGCAGATCGAGATGGCGCCCATCAGGTTGATGTCGAGGATGCGGTGCCAGTCGGCGTCGGTGGTGTCGGCGAAGCGCTGCCACAGGCTGACGCCTGCGGCGTTGACCACGCCGTCGAGTCCGCCCAATCGCTCCGCCGCGCGGCGCACCGCGGCTTCGGTCGCGGTGGACTGCGCGACATCGACCGCGATGGCCTCGGCGCCCAGCGCGGCGGCCGCATCGGCCAGCGTCGCCTCGTTGCGATCCAGCAACGCGAGCCTGGCGCCCTCGCGCTGGAAGAGTTCGGCGGTGGCGCGGCCGATGCCGGAGGCACCGCCGGTGATCAACACGCGGCGCCCGGCCATGCGGCCGCTTGGGGAAGACGTCACAGGAAAGCTCCATCGACGGGAAGGCCGACGCCGCTGACATAGCTCGCGGCGTCGGAACACAGGAAGGCGACCACGGCGGCGACCTCGTCGGCCTCGGCCGGCCGGCCCATCGGCGCGGCCGCGACGATGCGCTCGCGCAGCTCGGGGGTCAGGCCCTCCCAACGCTGACGAATGCGCGAGCCCTGCTCGGAGAGCGTCAGCCAGGGCATCAGCGCGTTCACCGTGATGCCGAACGCGCCGACGTCCTTGGCGAGCTGAGCGGCGAAACCCAACAGTCCGGCCTTGGCGGCGGCGTAGGGCAGGCGGGCGCCGGCGGTACCGACCGGCCCGGTCTTGCCGCGCGCGATGGTGCTGGACATCAGCACGATGCGGCCGTGCCGGCGCGTGCGCATGCCGGGCACGACGGCGCGCGCCATCAGATAGGCCGAGCGCAGGTTGAGCGCGATGACCTGGTCCCACAGATCGGGCTCGATCTCGTCGATCTGCTGCACGTTGCGCGGACCGGCGCCGCCGGCGACATGCACCAGCGCGTCGATGCGGCCGAATTCGCCCTCGACCGCGGAACACAAACGCTCGACGGCGGCCGCGTCGCCGACATCGGCGGTGAAGCCCGCGACGCGCGCGCTGTCCTGCCCCAGCTCTGCGGCGGTGGCCGCGACGCGCTCGGCCTGGATGTCAGCCAGGGCGACGTCGAAGCCCTGCGCGATCAGGCGCGCGGCGCTGGCGCGGCCGATACCCTGGGCGCCGCCCGTGACCAGAGCGACGCGACGCTCGAGGCTCATACGATCGGCGTGCGCCGCAGGGTGCGCGGCGCAGTGGGATCGAACGGCGTGCGAGCGTGCTGCAGCAGGCGGTTGTTCCAGACCAGGATGTCGCCGACGCGCCATTTGTGGCGGTAGATCAGGCGCTCCTCGCCATAGAGGCAGCGCCGCGTCTCGGCGATCAGCGCTTTGCTCTCCTGTGGCGTCGTGCCCTCGACCCGCACCGTCGTGAGATGGTTGACCCACAGCGCTTCGCGGCCGGCGCCATCGCGATAGAGCATGGGGTGCACGGCGTTGCGGGCGTTGGTGTCGCCGGCGGCGTGGTCCATCCGCTTGGTGTAGTCGGCCTTGAAGTCGTAGGCGTGCAGGCAGGAGAGCGTGCGGGCGCGGGCGCGCAATTCGGCGGGCATGCGCTCCAGCGCCGCGCCGGAATCGACGAAGTGCGTGTCGCCGCCCTCGGCCGGGATCTCGATGCCGTAGAGCATCAGCGCCTTGAGCGGATCGGGCATGAACAGCTGATCGCTGTGGAAGTCGAGTTCGCCGGTGCCGAGGATGCCGTCGTCGCGGGTGTTGGAGACGTACTGGGTGTCGGCGTCGCGGCTGGGCGCGGCGTCGTAGTCGGCGCGGATGGCGATGGTGCCGAACAGGCGCGCGAACGCCGCCTGGCGTTCCGGTGACAGCGTCTGGTCGCGCAGCAGCAGCAGGCGGTGGCGGTCGAAGGCGGCCGCGAGCGCCGCGCCGGTCGCGGGTTCGATCGGCCGCGAAAGATCGACGCCGCGCACCTCGACGCCGAAGGTCGCGGCCAGCGGCCGCAGCTCGAGCACCGCCGGTGGCGGCGCGCTCTCGCCGCGCGCGGTAGCGAGGCCGGTCATGCGGATCTCCTCGGACGCCAGGACGCGGCAAGTGTAGCGACGCCGGTTGCGCGACGTAAGGGGTGCGCGGTGCACCCCTACCTTCCCCCGCTGGCGGGGGAAGGTGGCAGCGCGAAGCGCTGACGGATGGGGCTGGCTCGCGCGGCCAGACGTGGTCTGTCTTGCGCGATCACGTTCGCCTTCGACAGCCACCCCCATCCGGCGCTTCGCGCCACCTTCCCCCGCCAGCGGGGGAAGGTAGGGAGTCATCGACGACTGCCTCGCCAGGAGTCGCGAAACGCGAGTCCCAGGGTTGGCGGTGGCTGGAAAGCGCCGTGCGCCGGGCTTGCGGACGGTGTCGGGAAGGCGAGTAGGTATTGCGAGCTATTGCTCGCATTATGGATCCGCCGGACACGCAACCACCCGGCCGTGGAGGACAGCATCATGACCGTGACGACCACCGCGCCTCGGCATCGCGCGGGCTTTCGAACCTTCTGCACTGAGATCTTCCCGGCGGAACATCGCCATCCCGGCAACATCGCGCTGCATATCGCGGGCGTGCTGGGCGGCGCCGCGCTCGTCGTCTGGGCCGTGGTCGCCGGGCCGCTCTGGCTCGCGCCGCTCTATCCCGTCGTGCATGTCGTGCCCGGCCTCGTCGGCCATCGCCTGTTCGAGCGCGACGCGGCCGTCGGCGATCTGCGCGTCGTGCGCCGCGACTATCCCGGCCTGTGGTTCATCGCCGCCAACCATCGGCTGACCTGGCGCGTGCTCACCGGAAGGCGGCCGTAACACGCGAGAGTCGTTACGGGGTGCGTGAATTGAGGCAGGATGCCGGCCATGAAGAACGGCATCGCCGAGATCGACCATCTCCTGACCTATGTCACCAACCTCGACGCCGCCTCGGCGGCCTACGAGCGCTTGGGCTTTCGCCTCACGCCGCGCTCGGAGATCGGCGCCATGGGCATCGCCAATCGCCTGGTGCTGCTGTCGCCGCTGACCGCGGGCACCGCCAACTACATCGAGCTGATGAGCGCCGCCGACCGCGCGAAGCTGCCGCCGCCGATGGCGGCGACGCTCTCGGGCGCCGAGGGCGTGAAGTCGATGGTGATGGCGACGCCCGATGCGCATCAGGCGCAGGCCGAGCTGGTGGCCAACGGCTACGGCTTCGCGCCGCCGGTGCATGTGAAGCGCGAATGGGTGATCCCGGGCGAGGGCTCGGTTTGGCCCGAGTTCGACGTCATGCTGCCGATCGCGGCGCCCTTGCCCTTCAACCTCTGCCGCTACTTCAACCTCGATCTCTACCTGCGCGAGGATTGGCGCGCGCATCCCAATGGCGCGCGCCACCTCACCGCGACCTTCGCCGTGGCGGCCGATCCGCACGCCACCGCGCGCACCTACGAGACGCTGTTCGGCAAGGCCGCGACCTTGGGCGCGGATGGCGCCTGGATCGTCAAGGCGGCGGCGGTCGAGCTGGCGATCTACGATCCGCTGTCCTTCGCCGCGCGCTACGGCGTCGCCCTGCCCGCCGCCGATACACCGCGCTACGCCGGCTACCGCGTCGCCGTCGCCAATCTCGACGCGCTGCAGGCGGCCTTCGCGCGCAACAAGGTCGCGACCTTGCCAACGGTACTGGGCCTCGCCGCGCAGGCCTGCGGTAATGTCATCGAGTTCGTCGGGGGTCGTTGATGCGCGTCGTCCTGATTCTGCTGGGACTCCTCGCGGTGTTTCCTGCCGAGGCCGGCGAGATGCGCCGCCTCGTCGTGAACGGTGTCGAGCGCACCTACTATCTGCACGTGCCCACGACCGTGAAGGCCGGCGCGCCGCTGATCATCATGCTGCATGGTGCCACGGCCGATGGCCGTAACGACGTGCGGCGTTATGGCTGGGAGCATTGGGCCGATAGCCGCGATTTCGTCATCGCGGGGCCTGACGCGCCGACCTTGCGCGGCAACGAACCGGTGGGCGACCAGAACTTCCGCACCTGGAACCACGGCGGTCCTCGCGCCGCCAGCAATGTCGCGTCGAGCGACGACGTGGGCTTCATCGCCGCGATGATCGATGAGATCGCGCGGCTGAATGCGATCGATCGCCGCCGGGTCTATGTCGCGGGTTTCTCCAGCGGCGGTGCGATGGCGCATCGGCTGGGCATCGAGCTCGCGGGGCGCATCGCCGCGATCTCCGCCAGCGCCGGCGGCCTGCCGCCGACCTATGGCCGGCCGTCGCGTGGCGTGCCGATCCTGATCAGTGCCGGCGATCGCGATCCGGTCACGCCGGTCGAGGGCAACGGCACCTTCGTCACCGATTCGCACCGCGCCATCATCGACAAATGGCGCGCGCTGAACGATTGCCCCGCGTCACGCCGGATACCCTCGGCGCCCGACCTGCTGATCGAATTGTCCGATCCCTGCCGCGACGGCAGCGAGGTGCGCTACGTCAGGATGCTCGGAGTCGACCATGTCTGGCCGCGGACCAATCAGATCGACCTGACCGTCGCGAGCTGGGAATTCTTCATGCGCTTCAAGCTGCCGAACTGAGCGCTCCCAAAGAGAAACGCCCGCCCTGGAAGGGGCGGGCGTTCTTCAGTCGAGACGAAGGCCTACTTCATCACGGCGTATTTGAAGTTCGGCGAGTCGGTGGCGAAGATCGGCGTCGTCACCTTGTCGCTCATCGACCAGACGATCACCTGGTGGTGCAGCGGCAGGTAGGCGTTGGAAGCCTTGGCCAGCTTCCACGCCTCGGCGATCATCTTGTCGCGCTTGGCGGTGTCGGTTTCCTTCGACATCGCCACCACCAGGTCGTCGAGCGCCTTGTTCGACAGGCCGGTGAAGTTCCAGGCGCCGTTCGCCTTGCCGTCATGCGTCTGGTAGAGGAACGAGAAGACGTAGTGCGAGTCGAGCGTCGGCACGCCCCAGCCCAGCAGGTAGAAGCTCGAATCCTTCTTCTGCAGCTTGGGGAAGTGCAGGGTCTTCGACCGCGCCTGCAGATCGATGGCGATGCCGATCTGCGAGAGCATGCCGACGACCGCCTGGCAGATCGCCTCGTCGTTGTTGTAGCGGTCGTTGGGGCAGTCGAGCGTGACCTTGAAGCCGTTGGGATAGCCGGCGTCGGCCATCAGCTTCTTGGCGCCGGCGATATCGAAGGCCGGGCGCGCGTCGAGCTCCTTGGTCCAGCCATGCACCGCCGAGGGCGTGATGATGCCGGCCGGCGCCGCGAAGCCGCGCATGACCTTGGTCTTGATCGCGTTGATGTCGATCGCCTTGTTCATCGCCTCGCGCACGCGGGCGTCGGCGAAGGGGTTCTTGCCCTTCACGTCGCTGTACTTCAGCTCGGGCGAGCCGACGTCGAGGCCGAAGAAGATCGAGCGCACCTGCGCCGTCTCGAGCGTCTTGAGGCCGGCGGTGGCCTTGATGCGGCCGATATCCTGCAGCGGCGCGTCGAGCAGGAAGTCGATCTGGCCGGAGATCAGGGCGGCGACGCGCGTCGAGGGCTCCTTGATCGGCGTGTAGACGATCTCGTCGGGATAGTTCGGGAACTGCGCCTTGCCCCAGTAGTTGGGGTTCTTGACCAGCACCGTCTTCACGTCGGGATCGCGCTGCTTGACCGTGAACGGTCCGGTGCCCATGGCGTTGCGCACCGCGAAGGTCTCTTCCTTGTCCTTGAAGCTCGCCGGCTTGACGACGTTGTTCTTCTCCGCCCAGGCCTTGGACATGATGTAGATGCTGGTCAGCTGGTCCGGCAGGATCGGGTTGGGCCCATTGGTGTGGATCACCACCGTCAGCGGATCGACCGCCTTCACCTCCTTGATCGAGGCGATGTAGGTCTTGAAGTCCGAGCTCGGCGCCAGCGCGCGGTTGATGCTGAACACCACGTCCTCGGCGGTGAACGGCGTGCCGTCGCTGAACTTCACATCGGGCCGCAGCTTGAACTCCCAGGCGTCGCCCTCGAGCGGCTTCCACGACAGCGCCAGGTTGGGCACCTTGCGCAATTGCGGATCGCGCTGGATCAGCGGATCGTAGATGTGCTGCGACATCGCCCCGGTGGGGCCCTCGTTCTGCGAGTGCGGATCGAGCGTCAGCGCGTCGCCGACGCTGGCCCAGCGCAAGGTCTTGGCCTGCGCCATGGGCATCGCCAGCGACACGGCGATCGCCGTCGCCGCGAAGATGCGTCCCAGTTTCATTGGAGGTCTCCGTCTGTCATGCGTTCAGCCCGCCGCGGCCCGGCGGGCGCTTGGGCGGATTAGCGCGCGCGGGCGGCGGCGAGTCAATCGCCGGGTGTCCTCTTTAGCGTGGTACGGTCCGCGCGCGCCGGAATCCGGCCGCCGAAAGGGACGCCATGACGCTCGATTTTTCATTCCTGGTCTGGTTGCACGTGATCATCAGCCTGGTGCCGCTGGTCGCCGGCGTGCCGGTGGTGCGTGGCCTGCTGGCCGGGCGCGATTCGGGCTGGTGGACCGAGATCTTCTTCGTGTCGGTGATCCTGACCACGGCCAGCGGGTTCGTCCTGCCGGCGGCGGGGTTCACGCCGGCGCTCAAGCTCGGCGTCATCTCGTCCGTCGTGATCCTCGCTATGCTGGCGGCGCGCTACCGCTTCGGGCTGGCCGGCGGCTGGCGCCATGTCTGGTCGATCGGCCTGATGCTGTCGTTCTGCCTCGATGCCTTCGTGCTGATCGTGCAGCTCTTCACCAAGGTGCCGGTCCTGATGCGCACGGCGCCGGTGCCCGGCGCACCCGGCGGGACGCTGTTCGCCGTCGTGCAGCTCGGTACGCTGGCGGTGTTCGTGGTGCTGACCGTGATCGCCGCGCGGCGCTACCGCCGGGTGGGCGTGGTGACGTCGGCCGTGTAGCGAGGCTACCGCTGGAACGGATCTTTCTGCCCGGTCGGCTGGCCGCCGCGTGGCGCGAAGGGGTCGCCGCCGGTGGGCGGACCCGAGCCGGGCGCCTTGCCGTCGAAGGAGGTCTGGCAGGCCATCAGCTGCTCGCCCGCGACGGCGCTGTTCTGCAGGTTGATCAGGGCGATCTGCTGGCCGGCATAGGTCACGCGCATGCGGTTGCCGCGCATGAACTCGCCGAGGAAGCGCTTCCAGACGGTGGCGTCGGCGAAGGTCGCGCTCAACGCCACGACGCCGCCGCCCATCGCCTTGCCCTTCATCGGGCCGGTATAGGGCGCGCCGTTGTCGAAGGAGACGCTGGTGACGTAGGCCTTGCCCTCTTCCAGCGACTTCCAGTCGTCATGCGCCAGGAACCAGTGCATGTCGCGATCCTCGGTGAAGCCGAGGCGGACCACCGTGCCGCGCGTGCCCTTGAACAGGATGAAGCAGCCGTTCTTGAGGCTGCGGTCGACGTTGACGTCCCAGCCGCCGACCTGCTTCCACGGCTCGATCTGCGCGCCGGCCGGCCAGGCGAGCACGACAGCGACGATGAATGATACCAGGAGCCGCATCGTCCTCTCCCCACAACGCTCCATGACGGTGCCGATTGCGATGAGGATTGGCAAGACCCGCTGTTTTTCCTTCTCCCCGCGCAGGCGGGGAGAAGGTGCCGAGCGTCAGCGAGGCGGATGAGGGGCTTCCTCGTTCAACGACCACGATCGGTGTTGTCGAGACTCCGCGAAGCCCCTCATCCGCCCTTCGGGCACCTTCTCCCCGCCTTCGCGGGGAGAAGGGAAGGACTGAGTTCAAATCTCCGCGAAGATGTCGTACTCGACGGCGTTGCGGCCGATCATGGAGCCTGGGGCGTTGCGCTCGGCCGCGGCGCGCGGCAGGACCCGGAAGGCGAAGGTGAGCGCCAGCGCGTCGGCGATATCGGGCGAGGCGAGACCGCGCTTCTTCATGTCCTCCTTGCGCTCGAGCTGGATCTGATCGCGGCTGTTGAAGCCGTAGCGCGGCCCGACCAGGTCCTCGGCCAGCTCGGAATCGTCGGGGATCGCCGCGTCGGTCAGCCAGGTCTTGAGATTGTCCCACATCTGCGCGCGCTTGTTGGCGTGGTTGCCGGCGACGTTGGCGACGTTCGGCGCGCCGTCGGCGGCGCCGCCGAACTCGATGCCGAAGACGTCGGGCACGCCCATCTGGCGCAGCCGGTCGACCACGCCGGCGCCCATGCCCATGTCGATGAAGATCGCGTCGACCTTGTGCTGCCGCGCCTCGTGGGCAACCCGCGCGGCGACCTGCATCAGGTCGGCGATGCGCAGGCGGATCGGCGGGATGACACGCGCGTCGCGGCCGCGGCGGAAGACGATCGCCGTGCGATCATCGCCGTGGCGCGCGACGTCGACGCCCATCACCAAAGGCTCATGCGGCTGCGCGATCACCGCGCGCTTGCGCGCCGCCTCGACCACGTCGGAGCCGATGAACTGGTTGTCGCCGACGTTCGGGAACTCGCCCTTCACCCGCACGCGCACGAAATCGCTGTCCTCGCCGAATTCGCGCACCCACTGATCGAGCTGCGCCTTGTTGATGCCGGATATTGACCGGCTGTCGATCTGGCGCCCGCTCCAGCGCGCGCGCGACTTGCCGAAGCATTCCCGGAAGCGCCCGGTGGTCTGGGTCGGGTTGCCGAACACCACCCAGATGATCTCCGTGCCCTCGTCGGTCAGCGCGCCTTCGGCGACCTCCCAGATCGGATCGGCGATGGCGCTGGCCTCGTCGAACAGCAGCACGATGCGCTTGCGCAGATTGTGCAGACCCGCGAAGGCTTCCGTGTTGTGCGCGTTCCAGGTCACACGATCGCCACGCCAGGTCTTGGCGTGGCCCGGCGCGCGGCTGACGATCGCCGTCTCGGTCAGGTTGAACCAGTGCCGGCAGTTCATCAGGTTGAACCACTTCACGACCTGCGGCCAGGTCTTGGTCCTGAGCTGCTGATCGGTATTGGCGGTGATCATGCTCAGCGAATCCTCGAAGGTCGCCAGCGCCCACAGCTTGATCCAGGCCATCAGCGCCGACTTGCCGATGCCGTGGCCCGAGGCGATGGCGATGCGGATCGGCTTGCTTCGGTTCAAGGCGGCGTTGATCTCCAGGCTCTCGCCGATCTCGACCAGCACGGCTTCCTGCCAGGCGCGCGGGCCTTTGCCCCAGGACAACGGCGCGCCCTTCTTGCCCCAGGGAAAGACGAAGCGCACGAAGCCGAGCGGATCGTGCGCGAAACCCTGGATGATGGCGCGCAGCTCCTGATCGGCGACGGGATCGATGGTGGTGGCATGGGAGGAGGGCATGCTCAATCCTCCTCGGCGAAGCGGCTGTCCCAGCTGGCGACGCGCTCACGTGCCTCCCGCAGTTCCGCCGCCAGGTCGCGCTCGGCGACGCCGTCGTTCTTCAGCGTGCGCGTCAACGTCACCGTCGCGCGCGGCGCGAACAGCCCGAGATGGCGCGACAGCGCGTCGAGCGCGCGCATCTTTGGCGCCAGCTTGAGCCTGAGAATCCGCGAGCGCCCGCCGTCGGGCGACTGGTGCTCCTCGGTGCGCACATCGGCGACGGCCCCGCGCTTCTCGGGCGGCGCTTTCTCGAGGTCGAGCCGCACGCTGCCGTCCTCGGCGATGTCGAGAAAGTCGGTGACCGAGGCGAAGGCGACGCTGACATACTCGGCGATCACCCGCTCGGCGCTGACCCTGAACGCGGCGGCGAGTTCCTGCTGGCCGGCCTCGATGCCGGCGCGCACCGCCGGGATGTGCATCAGGCGCCAGGCCGAGCGCCGCGCATGCTTGCGCGAGTAGCCGGCGCGCACGAAGGCCTGCGAGGCGTTGGGGTCGATGAGGTACTCGGCGACGAAGCGCCGCTGTCGCGGCGTCATCGTCGGGACGAGTGGGGCGGAGGGGGGATCATCAAGGTCGTCGCTCATGCGGCTATTTTTACCGCCAACGACACGATTCACCGATTTCCGCCGCTACGCGCGCGCTATCGGGGCATCCGAGCTTACGGCCATCGACGTTTGTTCCGCCGCTACGGTGGCGCACGAATTTCATACCTTCCCCCGCTGGCGGGGGAAGGTGGCGCGAAGCGCCGGATGGGGGTGGTTGTCGAAGACGAAGGAGATGTTTCAGGACAGACCACGACAGGCCGCGCGAGCCACCCCCATCCGTCAGCGCTTCGCGCTGCCACCTTCCCCCGCCAGCGGGGGAAGGTAGGCTGGCGGTCGTGGCGCGGCGGGAGGTCTCTCGCTACGTTTGCGACGGCAGGGTCTTTCGAATCTGGAGAACGGCGGCGTGATCACGATATACGGCATCAAGAACTGCGACACGATGAAGAAGGCGCGTGCCTGGCTCGACGGGCAGGGCGTGGCCTACGCCTTCCATGACTACAAGGCGGCTGGCATCGAGCGCGGGCAGTTGGAGGGTTGGGCGCGGCAGGTCGGCTGGGAGAAGCTGCTGAACCGCGCCGGCACGACCTTCCGCAAGCTGCCTGAGAAGGAGCGCGACGGCCTCGACGAGCGTCGCGCGATCACGCTGATGCTGGCGCAGCCCTCGATGATCAAGCGGCCAGTGCTCGAATTGGGCGAGCGTCTGCTGGTCGGCTTCAAGCCGGACGAGTACGCGGAAGCGGTCAAGAAGAAGGGCTGAGTCCGCCCCGCCTGTGGCGGTTGCGGTCATACCTTCCCCCGCTGGCGGGGGAAGGTGGCGCGAAGCGCCGGATGGGGGTGGCTGTCGAAGACGGACGAGATGTCTCAAGAC
>JALHMM010000091.1:11116-27571 GCA_022844045.1 Reyranellaceae bacterium
GACCACGACTGGCCGCGCGAGCCACCCCCATCCGTCAGCGCTTCGCGCTGCCACCTTCCCCCGCCAGCGGGGGAAGGTAGGAGTGGCGGCGCAACGCTGCTCAGGCCGGGCCGACTTCGACGGGGGTGTCGTTGAAGCAGGCGCCTTCGGCGAGATCGGCGCGTTGGTCGGCGGAGACCAGCGCCGAGATGGTCTGTCCGGTGCGGCTGGTCGACAGCCAGGCGCCTTTCTCGCTGGAGACGACGCCCGGCGGCACGTCGTCGGTCACCTCGAGCGGCAGGATGACTTCGCCGAGGTCGTTCCACACCCGCACCTCGCGTGCCGTCGTGAGGTCGCGGCGCGCGGCATCGGCGGGATTCATCTTCAACGGCGGCGCGTCGCGCGAGGCCGCGAGGTCACCGAGCGTCGAGGAGATGCGCTTGTCCGATGCCGGCGAGATCAGCATCAGCGGATGCGAGTCGTTGCGCGGACGGAAGTCGGCCAGCAGCGCGCCGGTGCCCCAGCGCTTGGCCAAGGTCTCCGAGGTCAGCTCGATCTTGCCCGAGGGCGTCGCCGGCAGGACGTTCTCGAACAGCACCATCGGCTGGCCATCGGCGCCGGTCATTTGCAGCGCCTTGCCGGTCGGGATCTGGCTGGGCCGCAGGCCGGCCAACCGTCGGTCGTTGCCATCGACGGCATCGTCCATCAGCTCGGCGTCGCTCGCCTTGAAGCACGGCTCGTCGAAGCCGAAGCGCGCGGCGAGACGGCGGAAGATCTCGGTGTTGGGCAGCGCCTCGCCGATCGGCGCGATCACCGCCTGGGCACGCTGCAGCCAGTGATGGCCGTAGGCGGCGTAGAGGTCGTCGTATTCGAAATGCGTCGCCGCCGGCAGCACGATGTCGCAATAGGCCATGCTCTCGGTCATCGTCAGCTCGATGCCGACCGTGAAGATCTCCTGGCGCGCGAGCCCGCGGCGCATGCGGTTCTGGTCGGGATGCACCACGAGCGGATTGTGGTTGTAGATGAACAGCGCGCGCAACGGCGGATCGAGATCGTCGTCGGCGAGATGGCGGCCGACATCGTTGATGTTCAGGGTGCGCGTGCCGGCGGGCGCCAGATCGGGCCGCTGCAGCTTCGCCGGCGTCTTGGGAAAGGCGTTGCCGGCGCCGAGCACGATGCCGCTGCCCTTGCCGAGCTTTCCCAGTAGCGCAGGCAGCGTAATCGCTGCGCGGATGCCGCTACCGCCGTTGCGGCCGCGCTCGAGTCCGTTGCCCGGCGCCATGACCAGGCGCTGCGATTCGGCGAGCCAGCGGGCGAAGGTGAGGATCTGTTCTTCCCGCAGGCCGCAGGCTTGTGCCGCCCGCGACGCGGGCCATTGCCGGGCGCGCGCCATGAAGTCCTCGACGCCCAGCACGTGCTGGGCGATGAACGCGTCGTCGAACGCGCCCGCGCGCTCGAGCTCGCAGGCCAGCGACCAGGCCAGCAGCACGTCGGTGCCCGGCAGCAGCGCCAGATGCAGGTCGGCCTGCTCGGCGATCTTGGTGCGCAGCGGATCGATCACCACCAGCCGGCCGCCGGCGCGCTTGGCGCGACTGGCGCCGCGCACGACATGCAGATTGGCGACGGTGGCGTTGTTACCCCAGATCACGTTGAGGTCGGCGTGCTCGACGAACTCGGGTGGGCAGCCGGGCACCGTGCCATAGGTGCCCGCCCAGGCCTGGCTGCGCACGCCACCACACAGCGCCTGGCGGTAGAGCTGGGTGGCGCCCAGCTTGTGGAAGAAGCGCGAGGACATGCTGTCATAGGCGAGGAAGCCGTGCGGGCCGGCGTAGTTCAGCGGCATCACCGCCTGCGGGCCGAAGCGCTCGATGACCTCGCTGACCTCGAAGTGGATCGCGTCGAGCGCTTCTTTCCAGGTCATGCGCACGAAGAGGCCGGATCCCCTGGCGCCGACGCGGCGCAGCGGATGGCGCAGGCGCTGTTTGCCGTGCACGAACGCGACCGTGTCGTGCGCGACCTTGTTGCAGATCACGCCCGCCGTGTACGGCAACGCCTCCGAGCCGCGCACCTTGACGATACGGCCGTCCTCGACGCCGACCGTGAGGCTGCAAGTGTCGGGACAGTCGAACGTGCAGACGCTGGCGTGTTCGGTGAGGGCCATGGCGGTGTCTCCTGAAACTCTGTCATTCCGAGCGTAGCGAGGAATCCAGGGAAAACGCTTGGATTCCTCGCTGCGCTCGGGATGACAGAGGCGGCAGTAGAGCCGATTTCGGCGCCCGGCATGGCGCGACTTTGTATCGAATGACGCGGCAGGCCCTGCCCGCCGCGCCGCGGCGCGTGTCAGCGCGGCGCGACGACCTCGCGCAGGCGATCGAGGTCAGCGATGAAGACCCGTCGGCCTTCGCCGCTTACGCCCACCGGCCGCAGGGCGGCGAAGGCGCGCGACAGGCTCTGTGGCGTGATGCCGAGACGGCCGGCGATCAGGCGCCGCCCAGCCGGCAGGTTGACGGTGGCGCCGCCCGTGCGCGCCGGCGCCAGCGCCAGCAGCAGGGCCGACAGCCGCTCGATCGCCGACAGCAGCTTGAGGTCCTTGATCTGGCCGATCAGGGTGCGCCAGTAGATCGACGATTGCACCGCCACGCCATGGGCGAGCGCGCCATGGCCGCGCAGCTCGGCGCGGAAGGCGGTGGCCGGCCATAGCAGGACGCGGCTGCGCTCGAGCAGGCGGGCGTTCAGCAGGTAGGGCGCGTCGAGCACCACCGCGGCCAGGATGAAGCTGTCGCCGGGCCCGAAGAACTCGACCAGCATCTCCTCGCGCTGGCCCTCGCCGAACAGGCCCACGGCGCCCGACAGCACGATGTGCAGGAATTGCGGCGCCTCGCCCTGCTGACAGAGCGCCGCGCCCTTGGGCAGGGTCTGCACGAAGCACGGACCCAGCACCCGGGCGAGGTCAGCCTCCGGAAGCGCCGCGAGCAGCCTGGAGCGGCGCAGCAGCGGCATGTCGGCGGGCACCATGCTCGTATCCGTTTCCCCTTTCGGGCTGCGGGATGTTCGTTAGCAAATGCGAAGAGTCACCCTTCGCATTTGTTAACGAACTCGAATTTAGGCCGCGTTCCCGCCGTCTCCTTGACGTACGTCAAGTTGGCCCGCCGCCGCTTGGCCACCCTGCCACCATTGAAGGAGGGCAGGGGATGGCGACGTGGAATGAAGCTGCGGCCGCGTCCGACAAGGGCAGGACCACAGCGCTCGGCATGAGCACCCTGGCCTTCACCGTATGCTTCGCGGTGTGGACGATCTTTTCGATCATCGGCGTGCAGATCAAGAAGGACCTCGGCCTGAGCGACACGCAGTTCGGCCTGCTGGTCGGCACGCCGATCCTGGTGGGATCGCTGATCCGCCTGATCCTCGGCATCTGGGCCGATCAGTATGGCGGTCGCCTCGTCTATACCGGCGTGATGCTCGCCGCCGCGGTGGCGACCTGGCTGCTGACCTTCGCCTACGACTACCCGACCTTCCTGCTCGCCGCGCTGGGCGTGGGCATCGCCGGCGGCTCCTTCGCCGTCGGCATCGCCTATGTCTCGCGCTGGTACGAGCAGGGCAAGCAGGGCACGGCGCTGGGCATCTTCGGCGCCGGCAATGTCGGCGCCGCCGTCACCAAGTTCGTCGCCCCCTTCGTCATGGTGGCCTGGGGCTGGAAGAGCGTGGCCGAGATCTGGGCGATCGCGCTGGCGGTAACCGCCGTCATCTTCTGGGTCACGACCCGGGACGATCCGCAGCTCGCCGCGCGGCGCGCGGCCGGCATCAAGCCCGAGCCGATCTCGGCCATGCTCGAGCCGCTGCGCAACATCCAGGTCTGGCGTTTCTCGCTCTACTACTTCTTCGTCTTCGGCGCCTTCGTGGCGCTGGCGCTGTGGCTGCCGCGCTACCTGATCGGCGTCTATGGGCTCGACATCACCACCGCCGGCATGATCGGCGCGGCCTACTCGGTTCCCGCCAGCCTGTTCCGCATCTATGGCGGCGTGCTGTCCGACAAGTTCGGCGCGCGGCGCGTGATGTACTGGACCTTCTTCGTCTCGGTCGCGGCCTGCTTCGTGCTCGCTTATCCGCCGACGCAGTACATCGTCAAGGGCATCACCGGCCCGATCGTCTTCACGCTGGAGATGGGCCTCGTGCCCTTCACCGTGATGACCTTCATCCTCGGCTTCTTCATGAGCCTGGGCAAGGCGGCGGTCTTCAAGCACATCCCGGTCTACTACCCCAAGCATGTCGGCGCCGTCGGCGGCGTCGTCGGCCTGGTCGGCGGCCTCGGCGGCTTCGTGCTGCCGATCGCCTTCGGCCTGCTCAACGACCTGACCGGCATCTGGACGAGCTGCTTCATGCTGCTCTTCCTCGTCGTCGTCGTGTCGCTGGTATGGATGCACGTGTCGATCCGCGCCATGGAGCGCGAGAAGGTCGGCGCGGCGCTCGACACGCTGCCCGAGCTGCCGGAGATGCAGCCGATCCACGGGGCGGAACATGTCGGCAAGCTCTCGGGCAAGACGCTCGAGGACTGGCGGCCCGAGGACAAGACGTTCTGGGAGGAGAAGGGCCGGCGCATCGCGCGGCGCAATCTCGCGATCTCGATCCCGGCGCTGCTGCTGTCCTTCGCGGTATGGATGGTGTGGTCGGTGGTCGTCGCCAAGCTGCCGTCGATCGGCTTCAAGTACACCACCGACCAACTCTTCTGGCTGGCGGCGCTGCCCGGTGTCTCCGGTGCCACGTTGCGCATCTTCTATTCCTTTACCGTGCCGATCTTCGGCGGCCGGCTGTGGACGACGCTCGCCACCTGGTCGCTGATCCTGCCCGCCGTCGGCATCGGCTACGCCGTGCAGGATCCGGCGACGCCGTACTGGATCTTCCTGGTGCTGGCGCTGCTCTGCGGCTTCGGCGGCGGCAATTTCGCCTCCTCGATGTCGAACATCTCCTTCTTCTTCCCCAAGGCGGAGAAGGGCAACGCGCTGGCGCTCAACGCCGGGCTGGGCAATCTCGGCGTCAGCGTCGTGCAGTTCGTCGTGCCGGTGATCATCACCATGGGCGTCTTCGGCTGGCTCGGCGGCGCGCCGCAGGTGGTGCGCGAAGCGGGCGGCGAGAGCCGGATGTGGCTGCAGAACGCCGGCTTCATCTGGGTGCCGTTCATCGTCGCCTCGGCCTTCGCCGCATGGTTCGGCATGAACGACATCGCCTCGGCCCGGGCTTCGTTCGCCGAGCAGTCGGTGATCTTCCAGCGCCGGCACAACTGGATCATGTGCTGGCTCTACACCGGCACCTTCGGTTCCTTCATCGGCTATTCGGCGGGTTTCCCGCTGCTCGCCAAGGTGACCTTCCCCGAGGTCAACGCGCTGAAATACGCCTTCCTCGGCCCGCTGGTCGGCGCGGTATCGCGCTCGCTGACCGGTTGGGTGTCGGACAAATGGGGCGGCGGCCGCGTCACCTTCTGGGTCTTCGTCGTCATGACCCTGGGCGCGGCGGGCGTCGTCCACTTCATCGGCGAGAAGAACTTCGCCGGCTTCTTCGCCTGCTTCCTGCTGCTGTTCTGCGCCACCGGTATCGGCAACGCGTCGACCTTCCAGATGATCCCCGCGATCATGCGCAAGGATATGGACCGGCTGATGCCGGGGGCGCCGCTGGAGAGCCGGCGCGTGCAGGGCGAGAAGGAATCGGCGGCGATCATCGGCTTCACCTCGGCGATCGCGGCCTATGGCGCCTTCTTCATCCCCAAGAGCTTCGGCTCGGCGATCGCGGCCACCGGCACGCCGTTGCCGGCGCTGTACGGCTTCATCGCCTTCTACGTCAGCTGCATCGCGGTGACCTGGTTCTTCTACACACGCCGGGGCGGGCTGCTGTTCGACGTCGAACGCAAGGCGCCGGCCGTGGTCGCCGCCGCGCCGGCGCAATGATCATGTCGCGCTCAACCACTCATACCTTCCCCCGGAGGGGGAAGGTGCCCGAAGGGCGGATGGGGGATGTCGAAGACGGACTCCTGCGTTCGTCTTCGACATCCCCCATCCGGCGCTCCGCGCCACCTTCCCCCTCCGGGGGAAGGGAGAGATTTACTGTAACCGGAGACCGATCGTGTCGCATTTCCTCGACCGGCTGACCTTCTTCACCAAGACCCGCGAGCCTTTTTCCGACGGCCACGGCATCACCACGACCGAGGACCGCGGTTGGGAGGACGCCTATCGCAAGCGCTGGCAGCACGACAAGATCGTGCGTTCGACGCATGGCGCCAACTGCACCGGCTCGTGCTCGTGGAAGATCTACGTCAAGGGCGGCATCGTCACCTGGGAGACGCAGCAGACCGACTATCCGCGCACGCGGCCCGAGCTGCCCAACCATGAGCCGCGCGGCTGCTCGCGCGGCGCGAGCTACAGCTGGTATCTCTATTCCGGCAACCGCGTGAAGTACCCGCTGGCGCGCGCCCGGCTGCTGCGCCTATGGCGCCAGGCGCGCGCGACGCTCTCGCCGGTCGCCGCCTGGGCCTCGATCGTCGAGGACCCCAAGAAGCGCGCGGCCTACACCAGCAAGCGCGGCCATGGCGGCTTCGTGCGCGTCGGCTGGGACGAGGTGACCGAGATCGTCGCCGCCGCCAACGCCTACACGGTGAAGACCTACGGTCCCGATCGCATCCTCGGCTTCTCGCCGATCCCGGCGATGTCGATGGTCTCCTACGCCGCGGGCTCGCGCTACCTGTCGCTGATCGGCGGCGTGAGCATGTCGTTCTACGACTGGTACTGCGATCTGCCGCCGGCCTCGCCGCAGACCTGGGGCGAGCAGACCGACGTGCCGGAATCGGCCGACTGGTACAACGCCGGCTTCGTCATCCTTTGGGGCTCCAACGTCCCGCAGACGCGCACGCCCGACGCGCACTTCTACACCGAGGCGCGCTACCGCGGCATGAAGAGCGCGGTGATCTGCCCGGACTATTCCGAGGCCTCGAAGTTCGGCGACATCTGGCTGTCGGTGAAGCAGGGCACCGATTCGGCGCTGGCCATGGCGATGGGCCACGTCATCCTGCGCGAGTACCATGTCGGCCGCCAGGTCGAGTACTTCCGCGACTATGTGCGCCAGTACACCGATATGCCGATGCTGGTGCGGCTGGTGAAGCGCGACGGCCGCTACGTGCCCGGCCGGCTCGTACGCGCGTCGGACTTCGACGCCACGCTGGGTGAGGTGAACAATCCCGAGTGGAAGACCGTGGCCTTCGACGAGAGGACCGGCTCGATCGTCGTGCCGCGCGGCTCGATCGGCTTCCGCTGGGGCGAATCCGGCAAGTGGAACCTCGAGGAGAAGGACACGGCGGGCAATGACACGACCTTGCGCCTGTCGCTCAACGACGTCGCCGACGACGTGGTCGATGTCGGCTTCCCCTATTTCGGCGGTATCAAGCATGATCACTTCGCCTCGACCGGCCACGACCAGGTGCTCAATCGCCTGGTCGCGGTGAAAAAGCTCAAGCTGGTCGACGGCGAGACGCTGGTCGCCACCGTGCGCGACCTGTTCGTCGCCAATTACGGCGTCGATACAGGACTGGGCGGGCCCAACGTGGCCACGTCGCTCGACGACGACGTGCCCTACACGCCGGCCTGGGCCGAGGCGATCACCGGCGTGCCGCGCGACAAGATCATCCAGGTCGCGCGCGAGTTCGCGACCAACGCCGAGAAGACCAAGGGCCGGTCGATGGTGATCATCGGCGCGGCGATGAACCACTGGTACCACGCTGACATGAACTATCGCGGCGTGATCAACATGCTGGCGATGTGTGGCTGCGTCGGCCAGTCGGGCGGCGGCTGGGCGCACTATGTCGGCCAGGAGAAGCTCCGGCCGCAGGCCGGCTGGGCGCCGCTCGCCTTCGCGCTCGACTGGGGCCGCCCACCGCGCCAGCAGAACTCGACCTCGGCCTTCTACGCCCACACCGACCAGTGGCGCTACGAGACGCTCAACGTCGGCGACATCGTCTCGCCGACCGCGCCCGAAGGCGCCTGGGACGGCTCGATCATCGACTACAACGTGCGCGCCGAGCGCATGGGCTGGCTGCCCTCGGCGCCGCAGCTGCGCGACAACCCGCTGGGCATCGCGCGCGCCGCCAAGGCCGCCGGCATGGAGGTCAAGGACTACGTCGCGCAGAAGCTCAAGAGCGGCGAGCTCAGCATGTCTTGCGAGGACCCCGACAACCCGAAGAACTGGCCGCGCAACATGTTCGTGTGGCGCTCCAACCTGCTGGGCTCCTCCGGCAAGGGCCACGAGTATTTCCTCAAGCATCTGCTGGGCACGACGCACGGCGTGATGGGCAAGGATCTCGGTGAGGAGGGCAGGGCGAAGCCGGCCGAGGTGACGTGGCGCGACCAGGCGCCCGAGGGCAAGCTCGACCTGCTGGTGACGCTCGACTTCCGCATGTCGACGACCTGCGTCTACTCCGACATCGTGCTGCCGACGGCCACCTGGTACGAGAAGAACGACCTCAACACCTCGGACATGCATCCCTTCATCCACCCGCTGACCTCGGCGGTGGATCCGGTGTGGGAGGCGCGCAGCGACTGGGACATCTACAAGTCGATCGCCAAGGCCTTCTCGCGCGTGGCGCCGGAGGTGCTGGGCGTCGAGCAGGACGTCGTGCTGACGCCGATCATGCACGACAGTCCGGGCGAGCTGGCCCAGGCCCTCGAGGTGCGCGAATGGAAGAAGGGCGAGGTCGAGCCGATCGCCGGCAAGACCATGCCCAACGTCACCGTCGTCGAGCGCGACTATCCCAACACCTACCGACGCTTCACCGCGCTCGGCCCGCTGATGGAGAAGGTCGGCAACGGCATCAAGGGCATCGCCTGGCCGACCGGCCACGAGGTCGAGCACCTGAAGCAGCTCAACGGCGTCGTCGAAGACGGCCCGACGAAAGGACTGGCGCGCATCGAGAGCGACATCGACGCCGCCGAGGTGCTGCTGATGCTGGCGCCGGAGACCAATGGCGAGGTCGCGGTGCGCTCGTGGCAGGCGCTGTCGAAGACCACGGGGCGCGAGCACGCCCATCTCGCGCTGCCCAAGGAGGACGAGAAGATCCGCTTCCGCGACGTCGTCTCGCAGCCGCGCAAGATCATCTCGGCGCCGACCTGGTCGGGGCTGGAGAGCGAGAAGGTCTGCTACAACGCGGGCTACACCAACGTGCACGAGCTGATCCCCTGGCGCACGCTGAGCGGCCGCCAGCAGCTCTACCAGGATCATCGCTGGATGCTGGCCTTCGGCGAAGGGCTCTGCGTCTACCGCCCGCCGGTCGATCTCAAGACCACGGCTCCGATGCTGGGCCGCAAGCCCAACGGCGAAAAAGAGATCGTGCTGAACTTCATCACGCCGCACCAGAAGTGGGGCATCCACTCCACCTATACCGACAACCTGATGATGCTGACCTTGTCGCGTGGCGGCCCGATCGTCTGGCTGAGCGAGGTCGACGCGGCGAAGGCGGGCATCGTCGACAACGATTGGGTCGAGGCCTTCAACGTCAACGGCGCGCTGGTGGCGCGCGCGGTGGTCTCGCAGCGCATGAAGGAAGGCACGCTCTTCATGTACCACGCGCAGGAGAAGATCGTGAACGTGCCGGGCTCGGAGATGACCGGCAATCGCGGCGGCATCCACAACTCGGTGACCCGCGCCGTGCTCAAGCCGACGCACATGATCGGCGGCTACGCCCAGCAGGCCTGGGGCTTCAACTACTACGGCACGATCGGCACCAACCGCGACGAGTTCGTCGTGGTGCGCAAGCTGGTGAAGGTCGACTGGCTCGAACGGCCGCATCCTGATGCGGATCGCGAACCTCTACCTTCCCCCGGAGGGGGAAGGTGCCCGGAGGGCGGATGGGGGATGTCAAAGACGGACACCGGAGGTGTTGAGGCATCCCCCATCCGTCACGCCGCGCGAGGCGCGGCGCGCCACCTTCCCCCTCCGGGGGAAGGTAAGGGCAAGACAGGAGATGTGTCATGAGGATCCGTGCGCAGATCGCGATGGTGCTGAACCTCGACAAGTGCATCGGCTGCCACACCTGCTCGGTGACGTGCAAGAACGTGTGGACCAGCCGCGAAGGCATGGAATACGCCTGGTTCAACAACGTCGAGACCAAGCCCGGCATCGGCTATCCCAAGGACTGGGAGAACCAGGCGCGCTGGAACGGCGGCTGGGTGCGCAAGCGCAACGGCAAGATCCAGCCCAAGATCGGCTCGAAGTGGCGCATCCTCGCCAACATCTTCGCCAATCCCGACCTGCCGGAGATCGACGACTATTACGAACCCTTCACCTTCGACTACGAGCACCTGCAGAAGGCGCCCGAGCTCGAGGCTTTTCCGACGGCGCGGCCGCGCTCGCTGATCACCGGCCAGCGCATGGAGAAGATCGAGTGGGGCCCGAACTGGGAGGAGATCCTGGGCGGCGAGTTCGCCAAGCGCTCGGCCGACGTCAATTTCGAGGGCGTGCAGAAGGAGATCTACGGCCAGTTCGAGAACACCTTCATGATGTACCTGCCGCGGCTGTGCGAGCATTGCCTCAATCCGGCCTGCGTCGCGGCCTGCCCGTCGGGCGCGATCTACAAGCGCGAGGAGGACGGCATCGTCCTGATCGACCAGGACAAGTGCCGCGGCTGGCGCATGTGCGTCTCCGCCTGCCCGTACAAGAAGGTCTACTTCAACTGGTCCTCGGGCAAGTCGGAGAAGTGCATCTTCTGCTACCCGCGCATCGAGGCCGGTGAGCCGACCGTGTGCTCGGAGACCTGCGTCGGGCGCATCCGCTATCTCGGCGTCATGCTCTACGACGCCGATCGCATCGAGCAGGCCGCGTCGGTGGCCGACGAGAAGCAGCTCTACGACGCGCAGATGGGCGTCTTCCTCGATCCCAACGACGAGCAGGTGATCGCCCAGGCGCGGCGCGACGGTATCCCCGATTCCTGGCTCGAGGCGGCCAAACGCTCGCCGGTGTGGAAGATGGCGATGGAGTGGAAGGTCGCCTTCCCGCTGCATCCCGAATACCGCACCCTGCCGATGGTCTGGTACGTGCCGCCGCTGTCGCCGATCCAGTCGGCGGCCGAGGCCGGCAAGATGGGCATCGACGGCGCCATGCCCGATGTCCGCTCGCTGCGCATCCCGCTCCGCTACCTCGCCAACATGCTGACGGCGGGCGACGAGGAGCCGGTGGCGCGCGGCCTGGAGCGCATGCTGGCCATGCGCGCCTACATGCGGGCCAAGACGGTCGACGGCGTGGTCGACCACGCTGTCGCCCAGCGCGTCGGCCTGACGTCGCAGCAGATCGAGGCGATGTACCACGTGATGGCGATCGCCAATTACGAGGACCGCTTCGTCATCCCGACCGCGCATCGCGAGACCTCGGAAGACGCCTACGCCCTGCGCGGTGCCTGTGGTTTCAGCTTCGGCGACGGCTGCTCGCCCGACGATGGCACCGGCAACCTGTTCGCCGGCGGCAAGCTCAAGCGCAAGAATCCGATGGAGGTTTCGTGATGAAAACCCTGCGCGCGCTGGCCGCCCTGCTCAGCTATCCGACGCAAGACCTGCTGGCCGCGTCGGGCGAGATCCGCGCCGCGCTCGATCGCGAGGCGCTATTGCCCGCGGCCGCGCGCCGCGCGCTCGATCGCCTGATCGGCGAGCTCGAAGCCGGCGATCTCTACGATCTGCAGGAGCGCTACGGCCTGCTGTTCGATCGCACGCGCTCGCTGTCGCTGCACCTCTTCGAGCATGTCCACGGCGAGAGCCGCGATCGCGGCCAGGCCATGGTCGACCTGCTCAAGCTCTACGAGGAGAACGGCTATTCGCCGGTCGCCACCGAGCTGCCCGACTTCCTGCCGCTGTTCCTCGAATACGCCTCGACGCGCGAACCTAAGGCGGCGCTCGAGCTGATCGGCCAGCCCGCCCATGTCGTCGCCGCGCTGCGCGAGCGGCTGGCCAAGCGATCGTCGTCCTACGAGGCGGTGATGGCCGCGCTGCTGGCGCTGTCGCGCGCCAAGCTCGACGCCGCGACGCTCCAGGCGCTACGCGCCGAGCCCGACCCCGAACCCGACGACCTCGAAGCGCTCGATGCCGCCTGGGTCGACCAGGAGGTGACCTTCGGTCCGGGCGCGGCGGCCGCGAGCTGCCCGGTCGACCGCATGACCACCCGCCTGCGCGCCGCGATGGCGGAGTAGGGCGATGCGCAGGTTTGACTCGGCTCTACCTTCCCCCGGAGGGGGAAGGTGCCCGAAGGGCGGATGGGGGATGTCGAAGACGGACACAGCGTGCGTTGAAACATCCCCCATCCGTCGCGCTGCGCGCGCCACCTTCCCCCTCCGGGGGAAGGTAGAGCCGACGGCATACGCGCCCTACGCCGAAGGAGTGGCGTCATGAAGGATTACATCTTCCATCTGCTGTTCGTCTGGTACCCGTACATCTGCCTGACGGTGTTCCTGCTCGGCAGCCTGATCCGCTTCGATCGCGAGCCCTATACCTGGAAGGCCAGCTCGAGCCAGATGCTGCGCAAGCGCCAGCTGCGCTGGGGCTCGAACCTGTTCCATGTCGGCATCCTGTTCCTGCTGCTGGGCCATACCGTCGGCCTGCTGACACCGACGTCGGTCTACACGCTGGTCATGAGCGTCGAGCAGAAGCAGCTGATCGCCGTCGCCGCCGGCGGCATCGCCGGTGTAATCTGCTTCGTCGGGCTCACGCTGCTGTTGCACCGCCGCCTGTTCGACGAGCGCATCCGGCGCACCAGCTCGGCGATGGACATCGCGATCCTCGCGCTGCTGTGGATCCAGCTCGCGCTCGGCCTGATCACCATGCCGTTCTCGCTGGGCCATCGCGACGGCTCGGTGATGCTGATCCTCTCGCACTGGGCGCAGGGCATCGTCACCCTCAATCCCGTCGATGCGAAGACGCTGCAGGGACTCGACTGGCCGTACCTGACGCACCTGGTGCTGGGCATGACCTTGTTCCTGGTCTTCCCGTTCAGCCGCCTGGTCCATATCTGGTCGGCGCCCGTCTGGTATCTCGGCCGGCGTGGCTATCAGGTCGTGCGCAGTCGCGGTGAATTGCGGGCGAGGGGCGGGTCATGAGCGGGACCGCGACACAGCCGCGCCGGCGCTTCACGCGACCGGTTCCCGTGAGCGTCAACGGCGTCGCCATTGCCAGCGCCGACATCGTGCGCGAGACGCAGCATCATCCCTCAGACGATCCCGACCAGGCCTGGGAGCAGGCGACGCGGGCGCTCGTGATCCGCGAGCTGCTGTCGCAGGAGGCCGATCGCCTGGGCATCGTCGCCGAGCCGATCGCCGACGAGGACGGGCGGGTCGAAACCGATCAGGAGGCGCGCTACCGACAGCTGATCGAGCGCGCGGTGGTCGTGCCCTCGGCCGACGAGGAGACGTGCCGGCGCTACTACGCGCGCAACGCCAGTCGCTTCCGCACGCCCAATCTGTGCGAGGCCGCGCACATCCTGCTGGCGGCCGCGCCCGGCGACGCGGCCGCGCGCCGCCAAGCACGCGAGACGGCGGTGGCGCTGATCGCCGCGCTCGGCCTGCGGCCCGGGGATTTCGCGGCGATGGCGATCCAACACTCCGCCTGTCCGTCGGCGGGGCAGGGCGGCAGTCTCGGCCAGCTCTCGCCCGGTCAGACCGTGCCCGAGTTCGACGCCGCGCTGCGCGCGATGACACCGGGCATGGTTCATCGCGAACCCGTGGAGACGCGTTACGGCGTCCATGTCGTGCGCCTTGATCGCCGCATCGAGGGGCGCGCGCTGCCCTTCGAGATGGTGCGCGCGCGCATCGCCGAATACCTCGACGAAAGCGTGCGCCGTCGCGCGTTGCAGCAATACGTCTCGGTGCTGGCCGGGCGCGCCGCCGTTGTCGGCGTCGATCTCGCGCCCGCCGCCGGTCCACTGGTTCAGTAGGAGGTGCGGCCATGATGCTGGGTGAGGTGATCGAGAGACTCGACGATGAGGCGTTCGCCACGGAGTCGATGATCGCGCTCAACGATCTCACGCTGCTGGCGGAGATCGACCGGGCGGCACGCGACGCCGAGGAGACGCCGGCGATCTACGCCGCCGGCGCGGCGCGGCGCTTCGCCAGCCAGGCCTCCGACGACGACTGGCTGGCGCTGATGAGCGCGGTGGCGCGCGCCGACGATCCCGGTGTGGCGTGCTTGAGGCGCATGCTGCTGTGGTCGCTACGCTACGATGCGGCGGCCTGCGGATGCGCTCACGCCTGAGGTGTCGTCCGTCGCTGGCGCGGCCGGTCCCGCTCCATGAGGCGGGGGCCTTTCAGCGGCGCAGCCTCCAGTCGGCGATCAGGCCGTCGCCGTCGACCGCGACGCCCATCTCGCGCAGCCAGCCGGCGAGGACGCGATTGGAGCTGTGCGCTTCCGAGTACGGCACGGGGTGCGGAAAGAAGTCGAGATCGACGTTCGGGTTGGTGAGCATGCGGTCGCGGCCGGCCTCGGCGATGCCGTCGAGCTGGGCGACCAGACGCCGCGCCGCGGCGGCATCGACATCGAGCAGCAGTGTATCGACCACCCCGACGCGGACCTGCTGGCGCAGCGTCTCCGCCGTGAGCGGCCCGGTCATCACGCGCCGGCCGAGCGCGGCCGGCGTCTGTCCGGACAGCGCGGCAAAGCCTTCGGCCGCGCCGGTGATGCCCTGGGCGTACCATCGCCAATTGCCGTAGGCGTAGCGCACCATGCGGCCGTCTTGCAGGCCGACGACGAGGCTGGAATGGCGGCCGTGGTCGAGGATCGCGACCGGCGTCCGCGCCGCGCCTGATGCAAGCGGCGGCGGCGCGACGACATAGGTGGTGGCGCAGGCGGAGAGGGTGCTCAAAGCCGCCAGCGCCGCGAGGATAACGATCAGGCGTCGGAACACGACTCGCCTCCTGGTCTTACCTTCCCCGGAGGGGAAGCGATTCGCATAAGGCCTTCTTTCCTTCTCCCCGCGAAGGCGGGGAGAAGGTGCCCGAAGGGCGGATGAGGGGCTTCACGGAGTCTCAACGGCGACAGCGTTCGTCGTTGCGCGCGGAAGCCCCTCATCCGCCTCGCTAGCGCTCGGCACCTTCTCCCCGCCGTCGCGGGGAGAAGGAAGACCCGTCGAGGCCATATGCGAATGCCCTGCCGCTCCGTGGGAAGGTAAATCCAAAGTCCATCGGCGACAGCCTGATTCCTCACGCCATCAGATCCTTCAGCAACGGCAGCACCTCGGCGGCGACGCGCTCGATCTGCTGGTCGCGCTGCTCGTAGGGGCCGACCAGGTCGAGCACGAGGTGGCGCACGCCGGCGGCATGGAATTCGCGGATGCGCTCGGCGATGCGCGCCGCCGGGCCGAGCCCGGCATAGCGCTGCGCCGCCTTGCGGAAGTCCATGGCGTAGCGGACGCTCAAGGTCTCGGTCGCCGCGTCGAGCGCCTTCTCGTAGGTGTCGTCGAGACGCGTGAACAGCAGATGGCCGGTGCCGAAGCGGCTGAGCGGACGGTTGGCGGCCTCGGCGGCGGCGGCGATCGCGGTGAGACTCTCGCAATACATCTCTGGCGTCACGACATAGGACATCCAGCCATCGGCCAGGCGGCCGGTACGCTTCAACGCGCCGGGTGAGCGGCCGCCGCACCAGATCGGCGGGCCGCCGGGCTGGCGCGCCGGCGGCTGCATGCTGAGCGCGGGGAAGGGGTAGAAGGCGCCGTCATGCGCCACCGTCTCGCCCGTCCACAACTTGCGCAGCGCGCGGATGCCGTCGGACAGGCGCGCGCCGCGCTCGCCGATCGGCACGCCGGCGAGCTGGTACTCTTTCGGGAACTCGCCGCCGACACCGACGCCGAAGATCAGCCGGCCCTCGGTGAGATGATCGAGCGTCGAGACCTGCTTGGCGACCGGCCCGGCGTGGCGCAGCGGCAGGAGATACACGTTGGTGCCCAGCAGCAGCCGACGGCTGGCCACCGCCGCCTGCGCCAGCTGCAGCAACGGATCGAGAATCGGGATGGCGAAGGAGATGTGATCGCCAACCCATAGCGAGTCGTAGCCCTGGCGATCGACCAGCTCGACCAACTCGACCAGCTCGTCGATGCGCGGCAGCCAGGGACCGGTCGCCGGCTCGGTGCGGCGATGGATGGTCTGGATGCCGATCTTGAGATGGGTGTCGAGGGGCAGCGGCATGGAAGGGTTCTCCCGAGCTGATCGAACGCGCTCGTTTCTGTCTTGCCGAGCATAGCGAGGGAAGCGGGGCCGACCTAGAGTGCGCACCGACCGGATCGCAGGGCTATCGCATATGGATCGCCAAGGTTTTCCTTCTCCCCGCGAAGACAGGGCGATCGCATATGGAACTGCATCTACCTTCCCCCGGAGGGGGAAGGTGGCGCGCGAAGCGCGACGGATGGGGGATGTTTCAGCAAACTCGATGTCCGTCTTCGACATCCCCCATCCGCCCTTCGGGCACCTTCCCCCTCCGG
>JALHMM010000092.1 GCA_022844045.1 Reyranellaceae bacterium
CGCCCCATCGCCCCACCGCCGGGCGCCGGCCCGGTCTCCTCGCAGCCACTGCCGCCCCCTCCCGGCACCGGCCAAGCTCAGCCTGGCGACCCGCAGCCGCTGGCGCCGCCGCCTAACGCCCAACCGCAGGTTTTTCGCGATCCTGTGACTGGCCGTGTCTACGAACCCGGAAAGGTCGGCCAGCCCGACGACAAGCCGGTGCCGCCGGAAGATCGCGCCTTCGATCCGCGCGCCCAGGGTCGCGGCGCACCGCCGGCCGGCGGGCCGGCCGCACCGCGCATGATCGAGGCGCAGACGCGCGTCATCGGCACGGTACCGAAGGTCTCCGGCCCCGGCTCCAACGTGCCGCTGGTGGCGTTGGAGATTCCCTCGCTGCGCATCGGTCCGCAGGGCCGCTGGGTGTTGCAGATGAACCTCGCCAACAACTCGGGCCAGCCCTTCGATGCTTCGGTCGCCTGCAGTTTCCGCAATGGCGATCGTTCCGTCGACGAGGTGCTGGTCGCGCTACGCGGCGTGCGCGGCGGCGACAAGGTCACCACCGAGGTGGCCGGCCCGGCCGCCCAGGTCTACGTCGACAACGCGCCCTGCATCGTACGCGCGCCGCGGTAGACAGCCCTGTCATCCCGAGCGCAGCGAGGGATCCAGACTACTCGGGATGATAGAGGACTATCGCCCGGCGCGTAGCGCCTTGACGAAATCGGAGAGGCCAATCTGGCGGTGACGCTTCAAGCGTTCGGCCTGAAGGATGGCGCGCAGCTCCACCAGACTGCTGGTGATCTCGCGATTGACGATGACGTAGTCGTACTCGGCCCAGTGGCTCATCTCGTCCGCCGCCTTGGACATACGCCGCGCCACGATCTCGGCCGAGTCTTGAGCCCGCGTCACCAGGCGGCGTTCGAGCTCCTGGGTCGAGGGCGGCAGGATGAAGACGCTGACCAGATCTTCTCGGGCCCGCTCGACCAGCTGCTGCGTGCCCTGCCAGTCGATGTCGAACAGCATGTCGCGGCCGGCCGACAGCGAGGCCTCCACCGGCGCGCGCGGCGTGCCGTAGTAGTTGTCGAAGACCTGGGCCCACTCCAGCAGCTCTTCGCGGTCGACCATGCCGCGGAAACGGGCGCTGTCGATGAAATGATAGTCGACACCGTCGCGCTCGCCTGGCCGCTTGGGCCGCGTCGTCGCCGAGATCGACAGCTCGATCCCGCCGTCGTGCTCCAGCAGCAGGCGCGAGAGCGTCGTCTTGCCCGCGCCCGATGGCGAGGACAGCACCAGCATCAGGCCGCGGCGCACGATAGAGGCGCCGTCATTCGACATTCTGCACCTGCTCGCGCATCTGCTCGATGGCGCTCTTGAGCTCGATGCCGATGCGCGTGAGCTCGATATCGGCCGACTTCGAGCACAGCGTATTGGCCTCGCGATTGAACTCCTGGCAGAGGAAATCGAACTTGCGGCCGACCGGCTGGTTACGACCGCCGCCGGCCAGAAGATCGCGCGCCTGCGCGATATGCGCCGACAGCCGGTCGAGCTCCTCCCGCACATCGGCCTTGCCGACCAGCAGGGCGATTTCCTGCGCCAGCCGCTCCTCGCTCAGCACCGGCACGCGGCCAAGCACGTCGGCGAGTTGCGTCTCGAATCGCGTCCGCACCACCTCCGCCTGGGCGCCGGCGCGGCCGGTCGCCCGCTCGTGCAGGCTGCTCACCTCGTCGAGGCGCTGCTTCAGGATGACATCGAGGCGTGCGCCTTCCTCCGCCCGCGACTTCGACAGGCCGTCGAGCGCGCGCCTCAGCGACTCCATGATGGCCGCGTCGCGCCGGGTCAGTTCCTCCTCGCTGGGGGTCGCCGGCTGATCGTCCTCCAGCACGCCGCGCACACGCAGCAGGCCGTCTGCGGTGGGCGCGGCGATCTCGCCCTGCGTCCTAAGCTCGCCGATCACGCCCAGCAGCTCGCGCACGAGATCGCGGTTGACGCGCGGCGGCTGGCCGGCGCGGCGCTCCGTCACAGCGAGCGAGATCGAGACGTTGCCGCGCTTCACCGCCTCGCCGACGGCGGCGCGCGCCGGATGATCGAGGCGCTCGTAACCGGGTGGCACGCGCGTGCGCGCTTCCAGGGTACGGCCGTTGACGCTGCGCGCCTCCCAGGTCCAGGACAATGGTCCGTCACTGCCCTCGGCCCGCGCGTAGCCCGTCATGCTGAATATCGGCAAACCCCTGCTCCCCTGAATCAGCCTGTCTTTCCGAGCGTAGCGAGGAATCCAGGCCAGGTACTGGATTCCTCGCTACGCTCAGAATGATAGAAAACAAAGTTCCGCTAACGCACGCGCGTCCAGATCTGCGTTTTGCCAAGGATCGGCGCGCCGACATAGCCGCGCAGCCGCAGCGTACCATCAGCCTGCAGCGACAGATTGGCCCTGTACGTCTTGCCATCCTCGGCGCTGTAGATCGCCCCCTCCTCGAAGCTGCCGGCCGTCGAGGTCGGCTTGAAGCCGTAGAGGAACACCATCTGCAGCACCTTGCGGGTCCGCAAACTGGCATCGGGATTGCGATGGTCGACCGCTTCCTCGGGTTTCACCGGCTTGCCGTCGGCGCCCTTGGGGTCGAGCAGACGCACGATGCGGCCGCAGACCGGGCCGTTCGTCGCATCCGGGCACTTGTAGATCTCGACATGCGCCGCCTTCGACTCAGTGAGCCAAACGCCGTAGACCTCGTTGGCGAGAGCCGGCGACGCCAGCAGCGCGCCGGCCACAACGGCCGGCGCCACGCTCAACGCGCGGTGCATCAGTAGGTGCCCGGGTACTGGCCGCCATCCATCAGGATGTTCTGGCCGGTCATGTAGCCCGCGTGCACGCTGCACAGGAACGCGCACATGGCGCCGAACTCGTCCGCTGTGCCGAAACGTCCCGCCGGGTGCGCCGCGGCGGCCTGGTCGCGCTCCTGCTCGAAGCTGCGGTTGTTCATGCGCGCACGCACCACCATGGTGCCGCGCAGGCGGTCGGTGTCGAACGGTCCCGGCAGCAGGCCATTGATGGTGACGCCGTGCTTCACCGTCTTGCGCGCGATGCCGGCGACGAAGCCGGTCAGCCCGCTGCGCGCGCCGTTGCTCAGACCCAGCACGTCGATCGGCGCCTTCACCGAGCTCGAGGTGATGTTCACGATGCGACCGAAGCCGCGCTTCATCATGCCGTCGACCGTCGCCTTGATGAACTCGATCGGGGTCAGCATGTTGGCATCGATCGCCTTGATCCAGTGATCGCGCGTCCACTCCCGGAAGTCGCCCGGCGGCGGGCCACCGGCGTTGTTGATCACGATATCGGGCTCCGGGCATGCCTTCAGCACGGCGGCGCGGCCTTCCGGCGTGGTGACGTCGATCGCCACCGTGGTGACCTTCACACCTGTGGCCTTGCGGATCTCCTCCGCCGTCGCCTCCAGTTCGCTGGCGGTACGGGCGTTGATCACCAGGTCGACGCCCTCGCGCGCCAGATGCATGGCGCAGCCCTTGCCCAGACCCTTGCTGGCGGCGCAGACGATGGCCTTGCGGCCCTTGATACCGAGATCCATGGAACTCCTCCCAGGTTGCGGCGGCGAGCCTAGCCTATCCGTCGTCGTCCGCGAACAGTTCCGACAGCAGCTTCACCGACACCGGCCGTTTCTGCGCCAGCGCCTGATGGTCGGCGGCATCGACGACGGCGCGTGCCGCGGCGAGCGAGCGATCCATGCGCCGGATCAGGTAGTCGATCACATCGGCGGTGATCTGCACTTGCCGATCCCGGAACAGCTTCACCAGCACGGCGGCGAGCAGCGCATCGTCGGGTGGGCTGATCTCTGCGACCTGCGCGGTGCGCAAGCGCGATGCGAGATCCGGCAGCGCCACCGGCCAACGCGACGGCGGCTCGACGGCGGCCATCGCTAGCCAGCCGCCGCGCTCGCGCAGCCAGTTGAACAGGTGAAAGAGCTGGCGCTCGCGATCGGCATCTCCGGCAACGGCCTGGGCGTCGTCGAGCGCGACCGAGGTCGCGTCGCCGATCGCGTCGAGAACCGCCGGGAACGCCGCGACCGAGAGGTCGTCTGGCGTCAACAGGCGCGCCGAGGCGCAATCGGCCCAGATCCGCAGCAGGTGCGTCTTGCCACTGCCCGAGGGGCCGGCCAGCGCCAGCGCCGGACCGGGCCAATCGGGCCACCGCTCGACCCAGGCCAAGGCGACAGCGTTGGCCTCCGCCGGCAGAAAGTCGTCGCGGCGGTATGATGGGTCGCCCGACAGGTCGAGCGGCAATTGTCGGCTCATGCCGGAGGCGACGTATCCGGCTCGCCGCGGTAATACGCGCTGTCGCGATAGCGGGCGACGAAGAAGCGCACGACGACGCCGAGCACGGCGGCGACCGGCACCGACAGCAGCAGACCGACAAAGCCGAACAGCGCGCCGCCGGCGAGCAGCGCGAACATCAGCCAGACGGCATGGACGCCGACGCGATCGCCGACCAGCTTGGGCGTGAGGATATTGCCTTCGAGGAACTGACCGACGCCGAAGATGGCCAGCACGATGCCAACCTTGATCCACTCCGGGGGGAATTGCGCCAGCGCCATGCCGACCGCCAGGATGGCGCCGACCCAGCTGCCGATGAAGGGGATGAAGGCGATCACGCCGATGATCAGACCGATAATCAGGCCGAACTCGAGACCCACGATCATCAGGGTCACGCTATAGAAGACCGCCAGCGACAGGCAGACGATCGCTTGACCGCGAACATAGCCGCCGACGGCGTGGTTGGAGTCGCGGGCGATCTGGCGAATCGCCGGCGCCTGGTTGCGCGGTAGCAGCCCATCGACGACGGCGATCAGGCGCGGCCAATCGCGCATCAGGTAGAACGCGATCACCGGCGTCAGGAAGACCAGTGCCAGGAGGTTCAGCACCGCGAAGCCCTGGCTGAGTATTCCGCCGAGGAACGTGCTGATGAATTTCAGCGCGTCGCCGGCAAAGCTGGCGGCGCCTTCAACGTTGGGCCCGGTGGAGCCGGGCGCCATGCCCAGGCGCTCGCGCACGGGATCGAGCAGCGGCTGGAACCGCTGGTACAGGCGCGCGATGTGCTGTGGCACCTTGGCCGCGAGATTCTGCGCCTGGTCGGCGATCATCGGCACGATCGCCAGCGCCAAGCCGATCACCACCAGCGACACCAGCACCAGCGTCACCAGGGTGGCGAGGGTGCGAGAGCGCAGCGGCTTTTCCAGGCGCTCGACCAGCGGATCGAGAAAGTAAGCGATGGCGATGCCGGCCACGAACGGCAGCAGCATGTCGCGCAACAGCCACAGCGCCGCGACGAACAGCGCGCCGCCGATCAGCCAGAACCTGAGATGTTTGGTCGCGTTCATGCGTCCCTGTCACCCGGGCTCGAACCGCCCGGACTTGTGTTTTCCCATGCCCCCACTTGCCGCCAACCCGTGACCACATAGGCGCCGCCGGAGAGCACCGTCGTTGCCGCCACAGCGTAGATCGCCGCGCGCGTTATCGCGGCGTCGTGGAAGCCGAAGGCGAGGCCGGTGAGCACCCAGGCCGCCAACGCGATCTGCGCCACGGTGTTGATCTTGCTGACCATCATCGGCCGCATCGTCAGGCTGTGCGTCACGATGCGCACCAGCAGGGCGCCGCCGACGATCAGCAGGTCGCGAAACACGACCAGCGCCACCAGCCAGACCGGCAGCCAGCCATAGGCCGCGAGCACGACATAGGTCGTCACCAGCAGCGCCTTGTCGGCGATGGGATCGAGGTAGGCGCCCAGCACGCTGTGCAACTTGAAGCGCTTGGCGAGGAAGCCGTCGAGCGCGTCGGAGATGCCGGCGGAGAGGAAGATCCAGAACGCCGCCGCGTGCTCCACAGCCACGATCGCCCAGACCATCGCCGGCGCGCAGCCCAGCCGCGCCAGGCTGAGCGCGTTGGGCAGCTGCGCGAAGACGGCGCGCATCACCACGTCAGCGCTCGACGATCACGAACTGGCCGGCCTGCTCGCGCAGCGCCAGATTGAGCTGACCCAGCGCCTTCGTGAGCTGTTCGCGGGTGCCGTAGTGCTCGACCCGCACGTAGGCCCGCTCGCTCTCCAGCGCGCGCACATTGACGCGACGGACGATCGGCGAGTGCTGCAACCGCTTGCGGATCTTGATCCAGTCCTCCAGCGCCTTGATCGGCACCTCCGCCTCGACCGCGTTGGCCCAGTCGCGCGACACCGTGGCGATCGCCTTGTAGTCCTCCTCGATGCGCGCGCGTTGGCGCACCGCCGCCTCGAGCAGCTTGTTGGCGGCGATGCCGGTGACTTGCGGCTGCTCGAAGCGCTCGCCGAGCGCGATCTCGTGCAACGCCGAGGAGATGGTGTAGGGGCCCTCCGGCTCGCCGGTGGCGATCATCACCAGGACACGCTTGGCGTTGTAGCGCTCCGCCAGCTTGGCGACCGCCGCCGTGTCGCCGACGAAAGCCTGCTCGGGGCTCATCGCGTCCTGGTCGGGCTTGTCGGCCTTGATCAGGGTCATGGGCACGATCCCGTCGATCGTCACGACCCGCGTCCAGGCCTCGCGCCACTCCGTGCGTTCCTCCAGCGGCGAGACGCCGGACTTGGAGCGGATCAATGGCACGACCAGCATGGGTGTCGCCATGCGGTCGACGAAGGCGACGCCGGCGCCGCGCAGATAGCCCCTGATCTGGTCGGGCACGAAGGCGACCCGCAGCGTCGCGACGTAGCGGTTGGGCGAGGTCCGTTCGTTCTCGAACTCGAAGCCGCTGACCATGGCCTCGATCTGCGCCGGCTCCAGCGGCGGCAACTTTTCCACATCCGCCTCGGCGATGAGGCGGCGGATCAGCAGCTCCAGCGCCTTCTTCTCGGCGTCGGGCAGCGCCTTGTCGCGCGCCTTGGTCAAATCCGGCCCGGTGACCTCGATCTGCACGCCACCGACCGTGAAAATCGGGTCGCCACGCTGCGCCAGCGCCGCCGGCACGGCCCAGACCAGCGGCAGGACCAGCGCCAGGCCCAGCGCGATGATCAGTCGCGGCACGCGGCGGAAGGTCAGAAGCGGCGCCATTGCAATGCCTCGACGATGGGGTATTTTCGCGCCCGATTTCTAGCATGATCGGGCGCCGCTTGAACCCGCCTTCCCGCGACCACAACAATTCCCCGCTCACCTACAAGGCCGCCGGCGTGGATATCGACGCGGGCGACGCCCTGGTCGACCATATCAAGCCGCTGGCCAAGTCGACAGACCGCCGCGGCACCATGGGCGGGCTGGGCGGTTTCGGTGCGCTGTTCGACCTCAAGGCGGCCGGATTCAAGGACCCGATCCTGGTATCGGGCACCGACGGCGTCGGCACCAAGCTGAAGCTCGCGATCGAGAGCGGCATCCACGACACGGTGGGCATCGACCTCGTGGCGATGTGCGTCAACGACATCGTCGTGCAGGGCGCCGAGCCGCTGTTCTTCCTCGACTATTACGCCACAGGCAAGCTCGAGGTCGCCGCGGCGCGCGACGTGGTCGCCGGCATCGCCGAGGGTTGCCGCCAGGCCGGCTGCGCGCTGGTCGGCGGCGAGACCGCCGAGATGCCGGGCATGTACAGCGACGGCGATTTCGACCTCGCCGGCTTCGCGGTGGGCGCCGCCGAGCGCGACGAATTGCTGCCGCGCGCCTTCATCAAGCCCGGCGACATCGCGCTCGCCCTGCCCTCGATCGGCGCGCATTCCAACGGCTTCTCGCTGGTGCGCAAGATCGTCGAGCGCAGCGGGCTCAAGCTCGACGCACCGGCGCCCTTCGCGCCCGATGTTGGCCTGGCGCGCGCGCTGCTGACGCCGACGCGCATCTATGTCCGGGCCGCGCTGGCGGCGATCCGCACGACCGGCGCGGTCAAGGCGCTGGCGCATATCACCGGCGGCGGGCTGCCCGGCAACGTGCCGCGGGTGCTGCCGGATGGCCTGCGCGTTACCCTCGACGCCGCGCGCTGGCGCCCTCCAGCGGTCTTCCGCTGGCTGCGCGCGGTCGGCAACGTGCCGACCAGTGACATGCTGGACACCTTCAACTGCGGCATCGGTATGGTCGTGGTCGTGGCGCCCGACGATGTCGCGCGCGTGCGCGACGCCTTCAGCGAAGCGGGTCAGGAGAGCATCGAGGTCGGCGTCGTCGAGGCGCATGACGGCGAGGCCGATTGCGCGGTCGCCAACGCGGACGCGCTATGGCGAGGCTGAAGGTCGGTATCCTGATCTCCGGCCGCGGCTCGAACATGGCGGCGCTGATCGCCGCCACGCGCACCGAGGACTTCCCGGCCGAGATCGTCCTGGTGGTCAGCAACCGCGCCGATGCCGGCGGCCTGGCGCTGGCGCGCGAGGCCGGTGTGCCGACCGCGGTGGTCGCCCATCGCGACTATCCCGATCGCGAGAGCTTCGACCGCGCCGTCAGCGCCGAGCTGGAGCGCGCCGAGGTCGACCTGATCTGCCTCGCCGGCTTCATGCGCATCTTCAGCCCGTGGTTCCCGGCGCGCTGGCCCAACCGTATCCTCAATATCCACCCCTCGCTGCTGCCCTCGTTCAAGGGCCTGCGCGTGCAGCAGCAGGCGATCGACGCCAATGCGCGGGTCAGCGGCTGCACCGTGCACATCGTCACCAGCGACCTCGACGACGGGCCGACCGTGGCCCAGGCGGCCGTGCCGGTGCTGGCGAGCGACGACGCCGAGGCGCTCTCGACCCGGATTCTTGCGACAGAACACGAGCTCTACCCGCTGGTGCTGCGCTGGTTCGCCGAGGGCCGCGTGCGGCTGGAGCCGCGCGAGGGCTTGCCGCCGCGCGTCGTGATCCAGGGCGTGCCGCCCGACGCCGCCCTGCTCTGGCGGCCGTGATGCAGCGCGTCCGCGTCGCGGCGCTGCCCAAGTCGCCGTGGCGCAACGGCGGCGGCACGACCGCGGCGATCGCCGCCGAGCCCGAGGGCGCATCGTTTGACGATTGTCTGTGGCGGGTCGACGTTTCGGATATAGCCCGCGCCGGTCCCTTCTCGCATCTCGCCGGCCTCGACCGCACGCTCGTGCCGTTGGCCTCGGGCCTGGTCCTGACGATCGACGGCGCACGCCACGAGCTGACGCCCTTCGAGCCCCTCGCCTTCTCGGGCGACAGCACCACCACCTGCGACATCGCCACGCCGATGCAGGCCTTCAACGCGCTGACCCGGCGCGGCAAGGCCGTCGCGCGCGTCGGGCGCTGGCCGGGCGCCGGGCGCATCGCGGGCCCTGGTGCCCTGGTCTTCCATGTCGTGCGCGGTGGCTTCAGCGTGGTCGAAGGCGGTGGCCGGCCGACCCAGGTCGAGGCCGGCTCGGCCGCGATCATCACGCCGCTCGATCAGCCCCTCGCCTTCGAGCCGACCGCGGCCTGGTCGCTGGCGTTCAGCGTCTTGATCGGCATCGTGAGATAGCCCAGCGCCGCCCGCACGACGCGCTCCTCGATGTCTGATGGCGACGATTCGGGATCCGCATCGATCAGCGCCTGGGCCATGGCGCGGATGTCGGCGGCGGCGACGGCGAGGTCGGGCGCGGTGATCTCGCGGGCGTGCCGCCGCAGCACCGCGACGACATGGCGCCCGATCGCGGCACCGCTGGCGTCGAGCAGAGGGGCCAGCGGCAGGCGCCGCTCCTCGTAGTCCAGCGCCGCCGCAAGACGCGGCCGGCGCGCCTGCCAAGTGATCGCGGCGCGCGCCAGAAGCCGCAGCGACGCGATCAGCGTGTGGCCCTCGCACGCCTTGGCCGCCGCCGTCAGCGCGGCGTCGAGATCGGCCTGGGTGCGCTCGATCAGCGCCACCGTCAGCGCATCCTTGTTGGGGAAGTACTGGTAGAGCGAGCCGACGCTGACGCCGGCGACCTCGGCGACCCTGTTGGTGTTGTAGCGTTCCAGCCCCTCGCGCTCCAAGACGCGAGCCGCCGCCTCGAGTATCGCCGCGACCATGTCGGCCGAGCGGTCCTGGCTCGGCTGTCTGCGCGGTTTCAGGCTCGATCGGCGCAGCGCCGTGGCGATTTCCGGAACGCGAGCGACATAGACGAGCTTTTATTCGTATTACGTGCCTGCGTCCAACGGAGACGCAAGGCCGCGACAGCGCGAGGTCGCGGCCTGGCGAACCGATGACCTGCAGGCCTGGTCCTTCCTGATCGAAGCCCTGCGCGATTCGGCGTTCTTCGCCGAGCCCTATTTCGATCTGCTCGATATCATTCCGGCGATCGAGGATGGCTGGCGCGCCTACGACCGCGCCCAGGAAGCGGCGGCCTGACACGTCGTCGCGGGGCCTTTTCGCCTCTTGTCGCGTTGGCTATAACTGCCCGACGGATTGTGACTTCACTGGGGGACACGAATGGCCGACGGCGAGTTCGACATGCGCGCGCATCGCGAGACCTATTCGGGCGTGATGAAGCTCACGACCTTCACCATCGCCGCGCTGATCGTGATCGTGCTCGGGCTTGCGTTCGGGCTGATCGCCAATCTGCCGCTGATCGGCTTTGGCGGCATGATCTTCGGCCTGATCGCGCTCTGCTTCTGGGCCCTGATCAGCGACTGACCCGGTCGCGATCCCACAAACAAGAAAGCGGCCCACGAGGGCCGCTTTGTCGTTTGGCGTCGACCCGTCGGCTCAGCCGACGATCTCGTTGCCGGCGAAGAAGTAGGCGATCTCGATCGCGGCGTTTTCGGCCGAGTCCGAGCCGTGCACGGAGTTGGCCTCGATAGACTCGGCGAAGTCCTTGCGGATGGTGCCGGCCGCGGCGTTGGCCGGGTTGGTGGCGCCCATGATGTCGCGGTTCTTGGCGATGGCGTTCTCGCCCTCGAGCACCTGGATCACGACCGGCCCCGAGGTCATGAACGACACCAGGTCCTTGAAGAACGGCCGCGCCTTGTGCACGCCGTAGAAAGTCTCGGCCTGCTGCTGGGTCATCCAGATCCGCCGCTGGGCGACGATCCGCAGGCCGGCATCCTCGAACCGGGCGTTGATCTTGCCCGTGAGGTTACGACGCGTGGCGTCCGGCTTGATGATCGAGAACGTGCGCTCAAGGGCCATGTCATTGCTCCGCCTGCGGAAAAAGTGGCGGGCTTATAGACGCAAAGGCGGGGCGGCGGCAACCAGCCCTCTGTCATCCCGAGCGCAGCGAGGGATCCAGATACAGCCTAGATCCCTCGCTACGCTCGGGATGACAGATAGCCGGATCGCTCCGCCTCGCCGGCTTTGCCCGGCGCACCGCCTGTGCTAGAGCCGCGCCCGCCATGCTGCACATCAACGACCTCACCTACCGCGTCGCCGGGCGGCTGCTCTTCGAGCGCGCTACCGCTGCGATTCCGGCCGGCCATCGTGTCGGCCTGGTGGGGCGCAACGGCACCGGCAAGTCGACCCTGCTGCGCTTGATCCGCGGCGATATCGCCCCGGATGGCGGCGGGATCTCGGTGCCGCAGAGCGCCCGGGTCGGCGAGGTGGCGCAGGAGGCGCCCGGCGGCGCCACCTTGGTGATCGACGAGGTGCTGGCCGCCGACCGCGAGCGCGCCACCTTGCTGGCCGAGGCGGAGCACGCGACGGACGCCCACCGCATCGCCGAGATCCACGAGCGGCTGATCGACATCGGCGCGCATGCCGCGCCGTCGAAGGCGGCGACGATCCTCAACGGCCTGGGCTTCGACCACGCGGCGCAGAACCGCCCGCTCGAGGAGTTCTCCGGCGGCTGGCGCATGCGCGTGGGCCTCGCCTGCGCGCTCTTCGCCGAGCCCGACCTGTTGCTGCTCGACGAGCCCAGCAACCACCTCGATATCGAGGCCAAGCTGTGGCTCGCCGATTATCTGCGCACCTATCCCCGCACCATCGTGCTGGTCAGCCACGACCGCGAGCTGCTCAACGCCGTGTGCACGGGCATCGTGCACATCGACAACCTCAAGCTCGTCTCCTACGCCGGCAACTACGACCGCTTCGAGCGCACCAGGCGTGAGCAGGCGGAGCGGCTGGCTACGATGGCGACGCGCCAGATGGCCGAGCGCAAGCGCATCCAGGCCTTCGTCGACCGCTTCAAAGCCAAGGCGAGCAAAGCGCGCCAGGCGCAGTCGCGGGTGAAACTACTGGAGAAGATGGAACCGATCGTGCCGATGAACGAGGAGAGTACGATCGAGTTCAGCTTCCCGCAGCCGCAGGAACTGGCGCCGCCGATCATCACGATGGATCGCGCCGCCGTCGGCTATGTCGAGAACACGCCGGTGCTGTCCAAGCTCGACCTGCGTATCGACATGGAAGACCGCATCGCGCTCCTGGGCCAGAACGGCAACGGCAAGTCGACCTTCATCCGTCTTCTGGCGGATCGGCTCAAGCCCATGACCGGCTCGGTGCGCCGCTCCGGCAAGCTGCGTGTCGGCTACTTCTCGCAGCAGCAGGAGGAAGAGCTCGACTTCGAGGCCACGCCCTTCGAGCTGATGCGCCGGCTGATGCCGCTGGCGCCGCCAGTCAAGGTACGGGCACAGCTCGGGCGATTCATGTTCTCGGCCGACAAAGCCGATCGCAAGGTGAAGTCGCTGTCGGGCGGCGAGAAGACCCGCCTGCTGTTCGCGCTGATGACCAAGGACGCGCCGCATATCCTGATGCTCGACGAGCCGACCAACCATCTCGACATGGATTCCCGCGGTGCGCTGGTCGAGGCGCTCAACGAGTACAATGGCGCGGTGATCCTGGTGAGCCACGACTCCTCGCTCGTGCGGCTCGTGGCCGACCAGCTCTGGCTGGTGGCCGACGGCACCTGCAAGGTCTTCGACGGCGACCTCGACGACTACGAACGCAGCCTGCTGCGCGAGCGCCGCGGCGAACGCGTCGAGGAAAAACCGGCGAAGGCTGCGCCGGTCGCAGCCGTCACGGCGGTCGAGGACACGTCGGCAGTGGCACGCAAGGACCGCAAGCGCATGGACGCCGAGACGCGCCAGCGCCTGGCGCCGCTGCGCCGCGCGCTCGAGCGCGCCGAGAAGAACGTCGCGGCCGTCGAAGCTAAACGCGCCGAGGTTACGGCCAAGCTGGCCGATCCCGCCCTGTACGAGGGCTCGGGCGACGAGGTGCGCCGGCTACAGATCGAGATGAGCCACATCCAGCGCGATCTCGCGACCGCCGAGGAAGCCTGGCTCGCGGCGCAGGAGGCATTGGACGCCGCGCAGGCCGAAGCCGACGCGGCGTAGCTGGAAGAAGTTTAACCACAGAGACACAGAGACACAGAGGAAGACCAAGACGACCGCGCGCTTTGCGCGCGAAGCGCGCAGCGTCGATTTTCTCTTCTTTATCTTCCTCTGTGTCTCTGTGCCTCCGTGGTTGGCCTCATGATGCCGGCGGGACGCCGACGGTCCCAACGAGCTACCGATCCGCCGCGAGGAATTCCGCGATCTGCTTGCGGTCGCGATAGAGATAAGAGCGCCAGCCGCAGATGCGCGCGCCATCGACGTTGGCCGCGGCGTCGTCGAAGAAGGCGATCGAGCGGGCGGTGTTCACGCCCATGCGCTGCTGGGCATTGGTGAAGAACACGCGGTCGGGTTTGCACACGCCCAACGCCGCCGAATAGATCACCTCGCTGATCCCCTCGCCCAGCACGCCGGTCTGGCGCAGGTACTCGACGCGATGATGTTCCTGGTTGGTGGCGAGATAGACGCGCCCGCCGGTGCGCGCACTCCAGGCACGCACGAGGCCCAGCAGTTCGTCGTCGATCTTCCGGTCATGGTCGAACCAGTAGCTCACGAACTCCGCGACGCGATCGCCCAGGCCGATGGTCTCGAAGTACTCGCCCAACGCGGCGAAGAGGTCGCGCCGGCCGCGTAGCACATCCTGGAAGCCGACGCGGAAAAAACCGGCGGCGAGCTGCTCGTGCGTGAAGCCCCAGTCGGCCTCGAGATCGCGATGCCAGGGCGTGGGGCCATGCGGATCGCTGAGGTTCACCACGCCGTCGAGATCGAGGACCAGTGTCGTGCCGGCCATCTACGCCGCCGCGAGCTTTTGCGAGACGGAGATGCGGCGGATGGTGATCACCGAGGCCATCGCCATCAGGAACAGCACGGCGGTCATGATCAGGATGCCCTTGGGCATGCCGTGATCCATCATGTAGCCGAAGATCAGCGGCCCGATCGCCGAGCCGATGTCGAGGCCCGAGTAGACGAAGCCGAACACCTTGCCCGAGGCGCCCGGCGGTGTCGCCTTGCGCACGATCATGTCGCGCGATGGTCCGGTGGCGCCAGAGCAGAAGCCGGCCACCGCCATCAGGAACGCCGTACCGATGAACGGCAGCGCCGCCGTCGCGCAGAAGCCCATGAACAGCGCCGCGCAGAGCAGGCCGATGGCGGCGACGCGGTCGTGCCTGTCCGTGCGGTCCGCCAGCCAGCCGCCGGTGACTACGCCCAGCGCGCTGCCGACGTAGTAGGCGATCACCGCGTTGGCCGCGACCTTGGGTGTGACATCGTAGATCGAGGCCAGCGCCTGCGAGCCGAAGGCGTTGATGCTGGGCCCGGTCATGGCGGCGAACACGAAGTAGACCAGGCACATCAGGATCGGCGCGGAGAACAGCACCGCCAGCGACACCGAGCCAACGCCGCGCGCGCCGTGGCGACCGCCCGCCGCTGGCGAGGCGCCATCGGTACGGATCACGCGGTGGTCGATGTAGAGGTTCGATGTCGCGGCGATGATCATCGCCATGGCGATGCCGATGGCGCCGGCGATCATCGCGGCGTAGCGCCAGCCCACGGTCTCCGACAGGAACCACATCAGCGCGATCGAGGCCGGCCAGCCCAAGGTGCCGAACAGGCCATGCGTGCCATAGGCCCGTCCCATCCGCGGCGCCGAAACCGAGGCGTTGAGGATGGCGAAGTCGCAGGGATGGAAGACGCAGTTGCCGATGCCGGCCACGACCGCCAGCACCACGAGATGCCAATAGCTCTGGGCGAAGCCGGCCAGCGCCAGGGCGATGCCGATCAGCGCCAGGCCACCGATCAGCAACCGCCGGGCGCCGTAGCGGTCGACGGCGATGCCGGCCAGCATCTGGCCGACGCACGAAGTGACCGACATCACCGTCAGCAGCGCGCCCAGCTCGGTGAAGGAGACCTGGAAGGCGTCCTTCATCGGGCCGAAGAGCGGCGGCAGGGCCTGCTGGTAGAAGTGGCTGATGCCGTGGGCGACGCCGATCAGGCCCATGACCTGAAAATCGCGACGCGAGGGATTGTGACTGGGGGGATTGTCGAGAGCGGACGCCGTCATGCCGGTCCTTGTAGCCGCCACGCCGCGGCCGAGGCCGCGTCAGAATGTCCGCATTGTGGGCGAAGCCACCGTTCAGCGGTTCAGTCAAACGGCATGGCTGCTATGCCGCTTCAGCGATCCGGCAGCGGAATCTTCGCCTGCTGCAGCTTGGCCTCGAGGACAGGAATGCCGTCGACAAAACGGCCGCTACGGCAGCGATCGACCGCCAGATCGGCCATGCCGTCGCGTACCGTCCCGCCATTGCGCTTGATCCGCGCGACGTAGCGATCATGCATCTCGTAGAGCCGCTCGCAATAAGCCAGGTCGCGGTTGGCCTGCGCCGATGCCGCCGGGGCGATCAATGCCAACCCGATGGCGATGATGAGTGCGCGCATGAGATCCTCCTCGACCAACCATTTTACGCGCCGGTCGAGGCATAATCATGGCGGCTTATCGCCTGGGCAGGGTGAACAGGCCGTCGCGCAGCTTCTTTTCGAGCACCGGGATGCCGGCTGCCGTGTTGCCTCGGCGGCACTGCTCGACGGCCGCGATGGCGTCGACGCCACTGGTCGACCGGCTCTCGCCGCGCGGCGCGATGTAGCGATCGAAGGTGGCGTAAAGGTTTTCACAGTAGGTCAGATCGCTGGACCCGGTCTGGGCTATGGCGGTACCGGCCAGCGACAGACCCAGGGCGGCAAGCACGATCAGTCTGAACATGGGATCCCCGAACAGTGGTGCCTGTCCCCAACATAACGCTACCGCATGCGATGTTCTTCCCTTCTCCCCGCGAAGGCGGGGAGAAGGTGCCGAGCGACAGCGAGGCGGATGAGGGGCTTCCTCGTGCGGCGTCATCGGCCGGAGTCGTTGAGAAACCGCGAAGCCCCTCATCCGCCCTTCGGGCACCTTCTCCCCGCCTTCGCGGGGAGAAGGAAGATCGTTGAACTCAAGAACAGCCACCGATTCAGCGCGCCGGCAGGGTGAAGCGATTGTCGAGCAGCTTTTTCTCGAGTGTCGGAATGCCGCCGGCCGGATTGCCGCGGCGACACTGGTCGACCGAGGCGATGGCGGCGACGCCGCCGGTGATTTGCCCCTGGCTGCGCGGCGCGATGTAGCGTTCCCAGGTCGCGTAGAGTCGTTCGCAATACGCGAGATCGTCGGATTGCGCCTGCGCCGCGCTGGTGACGCCCAGCGACATGGCCAGAACGAGAGACGCGATGATTGAGCGCATGGATTGCCCCGCGGTTGAGCCGCCGCACTCTGCGCTATCGGCGCCTCGCGCGGGGTCACATCGGCTTGACCTCAACCGTCCTTGAACGGCCGTGAGCGCGGCGCTTCCCGCCGGCCTGCCGCTGTCCTAGGCTCCGCGCCACAACGGGCGGAGGAAACATGACAAAGCGCTGGAAGCATCGGCCGGAGGGCTCGACCTGGGGCGATTGGGGCGACGACGACCAGCTCGGCCGCCTCAACCTGATCACCCCGGAGAAGGTCAGGCAGGGCGTCGCCGAGGTGAAGGAAGGCCTGAGCTTCTGCCTGTCTCTGGCGCTCGATTATCCCGGCGGCAACGTGCTCAATCCGCGCCGCCTGCCGCCGGTGCTGTCGCCGACCGGCGACGAGAACGGCTGGCGCTTCAACTTCCTCAGCCGCAACATCGACCCGCGTTTCGTCGATGTCGGCTGCGACGATCGCGTGATGCTCACCCTGCAATACTCGACGCAGTGGGACACGCTGGCCCATGTCGGCGCGCTGTTCGACGCCGACGGTGATGGCGTGGCCGAGCCGCTCTACTACAACGGCTTCCGCGCCGGCGAGGACATATGCGGCCCCGGACCGTCGGCCGACATCGATGGCTGCGGCCACACCTCGTATGCGCGCAAGCTCGGCGTCGAGAACATGGCGGTGAAGGCGATCCAGGGCCGTGGCGTCATGGTCGACCTCGAGAAGCACTACGGCCGCGGTCACGTCTACGTCGACTACGATATGTTCATGCGCGCCATGGATGCCGACAAGGTCGTGGTCGAGAAAGGCGACATGCTGCTGCTGCACACCGCCTTCACCGTGGAGGTGATGGGCATGAACAAGAAGCCGACCGATCGTATCCACGCGATGTGCTGCGTGCTCGACGGCCGCGACGAGAAGCTGCTGAAATGGATCAGCGACAGCGGCATCTCGGCCCTGATCGCCGACAACTACGGTGTCGAGGCGGTACCGGCGCGCCCGGGCAAGGGCGACAAGCATCCCTCGCTGCCGCTGCACCATCACTGCCTGTTCAAGCTCGGCTTGAACCTGGGCGAGATCTGGTGGCTGCACGATCTGGCGATGTGGCTGCGCAAGGCCAATCGCTCGCGCTTCCTGCTCACCGCGCCGCCCTTACGCCTGCCCGGCGCGGTCGGCTCGCCCGCCACCCCGGTGGCTACGGTTTAGGAGGAGCCCAGGGCCATCCGGGAAAATCGACCGAATAACCCGAATCCCTGTCCGGTTTTGCTTGCGGGGCCCCTTGATCCGCCCAATACTGAGACAAGGTCCAGTCGATGCTCCTCGTCCACCATAGTCGCGCTAGCCGCAACCTCTCCCGCTCCGTTTCCGGCAGCGGGCAGCTGTTTGTGGCCGTCGTTGTCGTGCTCATGCTGCTGGGCTCGTTCGGCGAGGTTATCGATCCGGCCCTCATGGCGGAACTCGAGCTGGACATCCTGGCTGGCGAGCTGGGGCTCGATGCCATCCTGGCGGGGCTACCCAGCTGGAGCCTGATCGAGCTGCTGCTCGCCGGGCTGCTGGCGACCGCAGGTCTGATCGGCTTCGCCGCGGGCTTCCGGGCGCTTGTGCGCGCCCTGTTTCCTGCCGATCCTGAACGGGGCGACAAGGTCCCCATCTGACTCTCCACGACCGGTCTATTCGCTGCCGTAGCGCCTAGCGCGCTCGGTACCGTCTACGCGTCTGTTGGAGAATCCAGCCATGGAAATGGAACTTTTTTCGGCGGCCTTCTTTTCCGCCCTTCTCGCTATCATCCTCATCGACCTCGTTCTCGCCGGCGACAACGCGCTGGTCATCGGTCTGGTCGCCCGCGATCTGCCGAAGCACCAGCAGAAGAAGGTCATCTACTGGGGCACCGCCGGTGCCATCATCATCCGCGCCGTGATGGCCATCGCGGTCGTCTGGCTGCTCAAGATCCCGGGCCTGCTGCTGGTCGGCGGCGTCGCGCTGGTTTGGATCGCGCGCAAGCTGCTCGAGGCGCCGCCCGACACCGGCGCCCACGGGGCGCACGCCAAGCCGGCGGGGACGCTTTTGGGCGCGATCAAGACCATCGTCGTCGCCGACGCCGTCATGGGTATCGACAACGTGCTGGCGATCGGCGGCGCGGCGCACGGCAGCGTGCTGCTGATCGTGCTGGGGCTGCTGATCAGCGTGCCGATCATCGTCTGGGGCAGCCAGCTGGTGATCAAGCTGGTCGACCGCTTCCCGGTGGTCATCCTGCTGGGTGGCACGGTGCTGGCCTGGACCGCCTACACCATGATCTCGCGCGAGGCGCTCCTGAAGGATTGGCTCGCCGCCCACGCCTACGCCAAGCCGGCCATCGCCATCATCGTGTTCTCGATCTCGATGGCGCCGTGGTTCGCCGCCCGCCTGCCTGAGAAGCAAAAGCCGCTGGTCGCGCTGCTGCCGATCATGCTGCTGTGGTTCCTGGGCTTCGAGGGAATCAGCGACGCGTTGAAGGTCGAGGTCAGCTACGCCCAGGGCGGCGACCTGCGCGACTACGCCCTGCAGGCGGCGCGCTGGTTCGGCTGGGTGCCTCTGGCGCTGATCTGGCTGGCCTATCGCGAACGCCGCCAGTCGGCCAAGACCGCCGCCGCGGCGCGCGGCTAACAGTTGAGACGACGATGCCCGCGAGCGCGCCACGCTCGCGGGTATCGTGTCCGCCTGTCGACAGGGCAATCGAGCATAGACAAGACCTCACCCTGAGGAGCGCCCAACGGGCGCGTCTCGAAGGGTGGGCAATCCGCCTGGTGGCTGTCGCCCATGCTTCGCGACGGCCGCAAGGCGGCCTCCTCAGCATGAGGTCATTGGCCATTCTGGCCATACGGAATCGTCGGTGCGTGAGCAAATGCCGTCCGCTCGCCACAGATGGCTGGCGGAGGCCGGCAGAGTTGGCCTCGCTCAGGCCTTCTTTTCCCACCCGCCGCGTTCACCCTGCTGCCAGTATTCGAGCGCGTGGCCCGCGGCCTTGTAGTCGCGCCAGCGATCGCGCGCGTCGGCGACGGTGGCTTCGTCGCGGCCGTCGAAGATCTCCGACACGCGCTCCCAGTCCTCCGGCCGGCCGGCGCGCGCGCCGTCGGCGACGAACAGGAACTGCGCGCCGTTGGGATTCTCCTCGACATGGGTCAGCCACACGGGCTGGCGCTCGGCGTTGCCGTCGCGCGCAGCGCCATGCGCCAGGAAGCTGTCGGGATCGTAGGTCCACAGATGCGCGTTGAGCGCCTCGACGCGCTCGGTCGAGCCCAGCAGCACCACCGCGCGCTTGCCCGCCTGCAGGGTGCGCTCGAGCAGGCGCGGCAGCACGTCCTCGATGCCGCCGCGCGTCAGGTGGTAGAAGCGAATGTCGCTCAGCGATCAGCTCTCCAGATTGTCGGAGACGTACTGGTCGACCAGGCGCACGCCGTATGCCGTGGCGCCCTTGGGCGTAGTGTCGTCGCCCTTGCTCGACCACGCCGTGCCGGCGATGTCGATATGCGCCCAGGGCCGGTCGTTCTCGACGAAGCGCTTGAGGAACTGCGCGGCGCTGATCGAGCCCGCGTCGCGGCCGCCGCCGACATTGCGCATGTCGGCGATGTCGGAGGTCAGCAACTTATCGTAGGCATCGCCCAGCGGCATGCGCCACAGCTTCTCGCCGACCTGGGCGCCGGCGTCGCGCAGCTTGTTGGAGAGATCGGTGTTGTTGCAGAACAGGCCGGCGCGCTCGTGGCCCAGCGCGATGATGATCGCGCCGGTGAGCGTCGAGAACTCGATCATCGCCGATGGCGCGAACTTCTTCTGCGCGTAGGTCATCACGTCGCACAGCACGAGGCGGCCCTCGGCGTCGGTGTTGATCACCTCGATGGTCTGGCCCGACATCGAGGTCACCACGTCGCCCGGCCGCTGCGCGTTGCCGTCGGGCATGTTCTCGACCAGGCCGATCAGGCCGACGACGTTCGCCTTGGCCTTGCGCCCGGCCAGCGCGGCCATCGCGCCGGTCACGGCGCCGGCGCCGCCCATGTCCCACTTCATGTCTTCCATGCCGCCGGCCGGCTTCAGCGAGATGCCGCCGGTATCGAAGCACACACCCTTGCCGATGATGGCGAGCGGCTTGTCGCCCCGCTTGCCGCCCTCCCAGCGCATCACGACCATCTGCGATTCGCGCGCGCTGCCCTGGCCAACCCCGAGCAGCGAGCCCATGCCGAGCTTGCGCATCGCCGCCTCGCCCAGCACCTCGACCTTGACGCCCAGCTTGGTGAGCTCGCGCGTGCGCTTGGCGAAGCTCTCGGGATAGAGGACGTTGGGCGGCTCGCTCACCAGATCGCGGGTCAGGAACACGCCATCGGCCACCGCCTTCAGGCTGGCGAACAGCTTGCGCGCCTGGGCGGCGTTCCGGGTCACGACCGTCACGCCGGTCACCGTCGGTTTGGCCTCGGGCTTCTCCTTGGTGCGGTACTTGTCGAAGCGGTACGAGCGCAGCAGCGCGCCCATCGCCAGACGCGCGGCGATCTCCTCGACCTTCAGCTTCGAGCCCGCGGGCGCGTCGACCAGCAGGGTGAGCTTCTTCTGCGCCGCACCATTGGCGTCGGCCAGCAGCGCCCCGCCGACCCCCTCGACGGTACGCGGCCGCAGGTCCTTGCCCTCGCCCAGGCCGGCTAAGGCGACGCGTGTGGCGGAAACGCCCTTGGGCGCCAACAGCGCCATGATCTGGCCCTGTTTACCGGTGAAACGACCAGCCGCCATGGCCGCGGCGATCGCGCCACCGACGGCCTTGTCGCTCGCGGCCGCCTGCGGCAGCAGCTTGCGCTCGGGTACGGCGAAGACGGCGAGCCCGCCGGGCGACGATGGCGCGGACTCAACGAAGGCGATCTGCATGATGCTCCCCGAACGACGGCGATGGTGGAATGGGGCGCACCTTGGCACGCGTCGCGCGGCCGGGTAAAGGGCTGCCCCGCCGGCTGCGCGCGCCGCCGCGTCTCGTGGCGGGCGGCGCCGCCAACGGGTATAGTATTCGCGGGGACTGAACCGCCCACAATCGAGGTCCATGGTGCGCTTGCCGAGACTGCTGTCGATTCTCGCCGTGCTGGCCGGGCTCTGCGCCCTGCCGGCGGCGGCTTCCGCCCAGGACACCTATCGCATCATCGCCAACGTCAACTCGCAGGGCATCACCCAGCACGAGCTGGGTCAGCGCATCAAGCTCACCATGCTGTCCTCGCGCATGGCCGACACGCCGGTCAACCGCGCCCAGGTGCAGCGCCAGGTACTGCGCCAGATGATCGACGAGCGCATCCAGCTCGACGAGGCCCAGCGCTCGCAGATCAAGGTCTCCCAGGCCGAGATCAACGAGCGGATCCAGCAGCTCGAGCAGGCCAACCGCATGCCGCCGGGCGGCATCGAACAGGCCCTGCGCGGCTCCGGTATCGAGCTGCAGGTGCTGAAAAGCCAGATCGAGGCCAGCCTGGCCTGGGGCAAGCTGGTGCGGCGCAAGGTGCGCGGCCAGATCGACGTCACCGACTCCGAGATTGACGATGTGCTGAACCAGCTCCGGCGCAATGTCGGCAAGTCGGAAAACCGCATCGCCGAGATCTTCCTCGCCGTCGACAGGCCCGAGCAGGCCGACGAGGTTCTGCGCAACGCCCAGCGCATCCTCGAACAGATTCGTGTCGGCACGCCCTTCGCGGTGATGGCCCAGCAATTCTCGCAAAGCGCCTCGGCGACGAATGGTGGCGATCTCGGCTGGGTGCTGCCCGGCCAGTTCGAGCCAGCGCTGGAGGCGGCGATCGCCCGGCTGCAGCCCGGCCGCGTCGTCGACCAGCCGGTGCGCACGGCCAGCGGCTGGCACATCCTGGCGCTGATCGATCGGCGCACCTTCGGCGCCGCCGCCAGCGCCAATCCGGCCGAGATCCGCGTCGACCTCGTGCAGTTGCTGCTGCCGCTGCCGCCCAACGCCAGCCAGGACGAGATCACCCGCGGCACGACCGAAGCGCAGAGGATCATGGCCCAGGTCACCAAATGCGCCGATCTGCGCGCCGCGGCGGCGCGCACGCGCGGCGCCACCACCAGCGACAGGGAGAAGCTGCGCGTCGGCGACCTGCCGGCCAACGTCGCCCAGCAAATCACCGCCACGCCGGTCGGCCGCGCCCTCGGCCCGTTCGCGGTGCAGGGCGCGATCCAGATCCTCGCGGTGTGCAGCAAGGAGGGCGACGGCGGCTTGCCCAGCCGCGACGCCATCCAGCAGCAGATCCTCAGCGGCAAGCTCGAGGGCGCGGCGCGCCGCTATATGCGTGATTTGCGGCGCGCCGCGATCATCGACGTACGCGGATAGGCCATGCCCGCGACCGCGCCCGTCGCCGTCACCATGGGCGAGCCGGCGGGCATCGGCGGCGAGTTGACGCTCAAGGCCTGGCTGGCGCGGCATGCGGCGCCTGAGACGACGCCGTTCTTCGCCATCGACGATCCCGGGCATCTAAGCGCGACGGCGCGGCGGCTGGGCCTTGATGTCGCGATCAGGCCGATCGCGGCGCCGGCCGAGGCGGCGGCGATCTTCCCGGGCGCCCTGCCCGTTCTGCCGCAGCCGCTCGCGATCCCGTCCGAACCGGGCCGGCCCGACGCGCGCAACGCGCAGCCGGCGATTGACAGCATCACCCGCGCCGCGCAATGCGCGCGCGACGGCGCGGCGGCGGCGCTGGTCACCAATCCCGTGCAGAAGAAGGTGCTGCAGAACGGCGGCTTTCGTCACCCCGGCCACACCGAGTATCTCGCCGAGCTGGGTGGCAGCGCCGGCAAGCCGGCCTCCGTCGTGATGATGCTGGCCTGCCGCGAGCTTCGGGTCGTGCCCGTGACAATCCATGTCTCGCTGCGCCGCGCGCTGGAGCTGCTGAGCGCCGATCTGATCGTCGAGGCGGCGCGCGTCACCGTCGCCGGCTTGCGCCGCGACCTGGCGCTGGTCGCGCCGCGCGTCGCCGTGGCCGGGCTGAACCCGCACGCCGGTGAGGATGGCACGATGGGCGACGAGGAACTGCGCATCATCAAGCCCGCCATCGAGCGCCTGCGCGCCGAGGGCATCGATGTGCGCGGACCGGTGCCGCCCGACACCATGTTCCACACCGCGGCGCGCGCGACCTACGACGTGGCGCTGTGCATGTATCACGACCAGGCGCTGATCCCGATCAAGACCATCGACTTCTCGGGCGGCGTCAACGTCACGCTCGGCCTGCCCTTCATCCGCACCTCGCCCGACCACGGCACGGCGCTGGACATCGCCGGCACCGGGCGCGCCGATCCCACGAGCTTCCTGGCCGCCCTGGACATGGCGGGCGACATGGCGCGCCGGCGCCGTGGCTGACGATCCGCTGGCGGCTCTGCCGCCGTTGCGTGAGGTGATCGCGCGGTACGAGCTGGCGGCGCGCAAGGCGCTGGGTCAGCATTTCCTGCTCGACGGCAATCTCACCGACCGCATAGCCCGCGCGGCCGGCGATCTGACCCAAGGCACGACCATCGAGATCGGCCCTGGCCCGGGCGGCCTGACCCGTTCCCTGTTGCGGGCCGGGGCGAGCCGCGTGGTGGCGATCGAGCGCGACCGCCGTGCCGTCGCCGCCTTGGCCGACCTGGCCGCGGTCTTTCCCGAGCGGCTCGAGGTGCGCGAGGGCGATGCCCTGGAGATCGACCTGGCCGGGCTGGGCGAGGCTCCCCGGCGCATCGTGGCAAACCTGCCCTACAACGTCGCCACCCCCCTGCTGATCGGCTGGCTGCGTCAGGCCCATGCTTTCGAATCCCTCACCCTGATGTTCCAGAAGGAGGTCGTTGAGCGCCTGGCCGCCAAACCGCGCTCCAAGGCCTATGGCCGGCTGTCGGTCCTGACGCAGCATGTCTGCGAGGTCACGCCGCTATTCGACATCGCCGCCTCCGCCTTTGTGCCCCCGCCCAAGGTCGTGTCCGGCGTGGTGCGCCTGCGGCCGCGTGCCGAGGTCATGGGCGACCTTTCCCGCCTGGAGGCCGTGACGGCCGCCGCCTTCGGCCAGCGCCGCAAGATGCTGCGCAGCAGCCTGAAGAGCGCCTTCGACGATCCCGAGGCCGTTCTGAGCCGGCTCGATCTGTCGCCCACCGCACGCGCCGAGGAGCTGTCGGTCGATGACTTCGTCCGCTTGGCTCAATCCTTTTGATTTCAAAGAGATAAAACACACTTCTCAGCCTGGCCTGCGCCATGGTCGCCGACGTCAGAAGCCCAAGAACTTCTTGCCATCAGAGTTCAAGTTTGTTACATATCCGACTGAAACTATTGTAAATTAATAGTCTAGGTTTATTTCGATGTCCCTTGCCCCGGCCGATTCGGCGGTTTCCGCCGGAATCGCTTATCCTTCTTCGGCCTCCCGGCGTGGTCGTCTCGCGAGCCTGCTTCAGGCTTTGCTTGGGATGTTCGTCTCGCGCCGCTTCGCGACCTTTATCGTCTTTGGCGGGCTGGCGGCGCTGGTGAATATCGGCGTGGGCAAGACCCTGTACTCGGTACCCGGGATCGCCGCTGTCGTGCCCTACTGGCTGGCGGTCGCGGTCGGCGCGGCCAGCGGCCTGCTGGTGAATTTCGGCCTGAACTACGCTTTCAATTTCCGCTTCCAGGGCCGCTCGGCTGGCGCGCAGCTGCGCACGTTCATCGTCGTCGCCGTCGGCGGCGTGGTGCTCACGGCGCTGATCGCCCAGAGCCTCGTCGGGCTGGCCGGCTGGCTCGGGGTAATCTCCCCGGTGCGGATCGCCGGCCTCGCCCTCGACACCGGCTTCATCGCCCACGTCATGGCGACCGGGCTGGTCACCTTCTACTCCTTCGCCGCGCATAGCGCGTTCTCCTTCAACGTCGGCCTGCGCAACCGGCTGATGCGCCTCTTCTCACGCTGAGAGCCCCTTACCCGATGACCACCCCGAAGCCTTCGACCATATGCATTGGCGCCGGCCCCGCCGGCCTGACCGCCGCCTATCACCTGTCCAAGGCGGGCGCGGCCGTGACCGTGCTGGAGCGCGATCCCGTCAATGTCGGCGGCATCTCCCGGACCGAGAGCTACAAGGGCTTCCGCTTCGACATCGGCGGCCACCGCTTCTTCTCGAAGTCGCGCGAGGTCGAGGCGCTGTGGGACGAGATCCTCGGCGACCAGTTCGTCAACCGCCCGCGCAAGTCGCGCATCTTCTATCAGCGCAAGCTGTTCGACTACCCGCTCAAGGCCTTCGACGCGCTGATGAAGCTGGGCATCGTCGAGTCGATCCTGTGCATGGCCTCGTACGGCAAGGCCAAGCTGATGCCGATCGCCAAGCCGAAGAGCTTCCAGGACTGGGTCACCAACCAGTTCGGCCAGCGCCTGTTCGGCATCTTCTTCAAGACCTACACCGAGAAGGTGTGGGGCATGAAGTGCACGGAGATCTCGGCCGACTGGGCGGCGCAGCGCATCAAAGGCCTGTCTCTGGGCACCGCCGTGATGAACGCGCTGTTCCCGCGCAAGCCGAAGTCGAAGGAAGCCACGATCAAGACGCTGATCGACAGTTTCCGCTATCCCCGCCTCGGGCCGGGCCAGATGTGGGAGGCCGCCGCCGCCCATGTCGAGCGCCACGGCAATCATGTCCATCGCGGCCATGACGTGGTCGGCCTGTCGCGCGACGCCGGCACCGGCCGCTGGACGGTGACGACGCAGGATACGGCCGGCGCCAAGCACAGCTACGACGCCGACAATGTCGTCTCCAGCGCCGCCATCGCCGACCTCGCCGAGTACCTGCGGCCCGCACCGCCGCCCGAGGTCCTCAAGGCCGCGCGCGCGCTGCGCTATCGCGACTTCATCACCGTGGCGCTGGTCGTCAAGGACAAGGGCCGCTTCGACGACAACTGGATCTACATCCACGAGCCGGGCGTGAAGGTCGGCCGCATCCAGAACTTCAAGTCATGGTCGCCCGACCTGGTGCCCGACCCGACGCTGAACTGCTACGGCCTCGAGTATTTCTGCTTCGAGGGCGACGATCTGTGGACGGCGAAGGACGAAGACCTCGTCGCGCTGGCGCGCAAGGAGCTGGTGCATCTCGGCCTCGCCGCCGACGAGGACATGGTCGACGGTCACGTCATCCGCCAGCCCAAGGCCTACCCGGTCTACGACGACCACTACCAGGCGAACGTCCAGGCTGTGCGGGAGTGGATCGAGAAGGACATGCCGGGCCTGCACCTCGTCGGCCGCAACGGCATGCACAAGTACAACAACCAGGACCACGCCATGATGACGGCGCTGCTGGCGGCGGAGAACATCCTCGCCGGTCATCGCAAGTGGGACGTCTGGCAGGTCAACCAGGACGCCGAGTACCACGAGGCCGGCGAGGACCGCTCGCTGGCCCTCGACTCCGGCCGCCTCGTGCCGAGCCGGATGGCGCCGGCGGAGTGACATGCCGTTTGGGCCGCGCCGCGGCCCCGGCGCCCCGGGAGCCGCCCGGGAGCGGGGC
>JALHMM010000093.1 GCA_022844045.1 Reyranellaceae bacterium
GGCCACCGCGCGAGTGGATCGAGGCCAAGACACAGTTCGCCGTCGTCTTCGGCGAGCGCTTCGTCGGCCAATGACCAACCCGGCCTCGCGCACAGAATTCCTGACAGTCCCGGTGCCGCTTCCCTCTTCGAAGCGGCCTTCTGCTTTTGGGACTGTCGAACAGTCCTCCGCCCACAGTCGTCTGGAGCGAAGCGACATGACTTCGCCGGCCTTCGTCCGCCAGCTTCCCGACGATCGCTTCGAGGCGTTCCTGTCCTTCATCCAGTCGCTGACCGAAGCGGCGAAGATGGTGCCCAACGTCCTTGTCGTCGGCTCGCTCCCTGAGAGCGACGTCGAAGCCGGTGGGCAGAAGGGCGTCGAGGCACTCCGCCGGCTCGAAAAGGTGTTCGGCCGCATCGGTTCGCCCTGGCTCGCCGCTCATGGTGACGAGACTTATGAGATCGTCCGGCGGCGCTTGTTCCAGCAGCTCGACGCAGAAGGCGAAAAGGCTCGCGACGAGACGGCAAAGGCCTTCCATGACCTCTACAAGAAGAACCCCGGCGAGTTCCCGCCCTTCGCCAAGGAGGCGCGCTACGGCGAACTCCTCCGCATTTCCTACCCGATCCATCCCGAGCTGTTCGAGCGCCTCTCCAAGGACTGGTCGGCACTGCCAAACTTCCAGCGGACCCGCGGCGTGCTCCGCTTCATGGCGAACGTCGTCGGCCTCCTCTGGCACCAGCGGACGCGTGACCCGCTGATCCTGCCGGCGCGCATCCCGCTCGCCGACGACCGCATCAAGGCAAGCGCGATCTACCCGCTCAATTCGGCATTCTCGGCAGTGCTCGACAGCGAGGTGGACGGTGAGGGGTCGCTCCCCTCGCGCATGGAGTCGGTGACCACCCGGCGCATTTCCCAGACTCACGCTGCCACGCGCGTCGCCCGCGCCATCTTCCTCTGCTCGGCGCCCACGGTCGGTCAGCCCAATGCCGGTGTAACGGGGCAGGGGATACGCCTCGCCTCCGCCGAGCCGGGCGACCAGCTCGCGATCTTCGGCGAAGCGGTGCGGGAGATGCACGAGAAGGCTACGTACCTGTACGAGGACGCCGGTCGCTACTGGTTCTCGACGCAGCCGACGCTCAACCGGTTGGCCGACGAACGCGCCACCGCGCTCCCGCCGCACCAAGTCGACGAATACATCATTCGTGTCCTGCAGGAGGAGACGAAGCAGAAGGGCGGCTTCTCGAAGGTGTTCGGCGCGCCGGATGACCCCAGCACGATCGACGAGGCCGAAGCGCTTGCCTTGGTGATCCTGAAGCCGGCGTCGACCCATACGAGGGGAGCCACCACCTCTCCCGCGATCGACGCCGCGACAGACGCGCTCACGCGATGCCGATCCTCCCAGCGAAGCAACCGCAACACTCTGGTGTTCGCGGCCTCCGACGAGGCCACGGTGGGCACCGCGCGCGAGGTGGTGCGGAAGGCGCTCGCCTGGGAGTCGATCCGGAAGGACAACGTGGTCCGCGGCCAGCTGACCGAGTCCCAGATTCGGGACGTGGACGATCGCGCGCGTTCGACCAAGGAGGCCGCTGAGAAGGCAATCCGCTCCGCTTGGACCCATATCCTCTACGCACAGAAGGACGAGGGCTCACTCGACGGCAAGCCGTTCGATATCGCCCAGACGACGCTGCTCTCTCGAGATCGCCCGTCGATCGCGGCTTCTGTTTACGAGAAGCTGTCCTCGCGCGGCGACAGCATCGTCAAGGACACGCTCGGTCCAAAGATCTTAATGGCGAAACTCGGTCCGCTATGGCCGGCGGATCGTCCCCACTTGCCGATCGCAGAGATCCGGAAATGGTTCTCGGCATATGTGTCCCTGCCCAAGCTCCGGGACTTCGCGGTCCTCGACGGCGCTATCTCAGAAGGGATCTCCGGCAGCGATCCGCAATTCGGTTACGCGATCGCGTTCGATGAAGCAACGGGCAAATACGAAGGTCTGATGTACGCGCGCCTTGCTCCAATGATGCTCTCGCCTGGTGGCATTCTGGTGCGGAAGGCGGTCGCCGCCGCGCAGGCTAGCGCGGCTCCCTTCAGTGGACCTGGTCCGGGTCCCCCGGGCGATCCGACCCACCCTCCCGGTCCAGGCCTTCCGCCGACTCCGCCCGTCGATCAAAAGCCACGCCGTTTCTTCGGCTCGGTCGAGATCGACGCCGACACCCGTCCGATCAAGGCCTTCGAGACCATTCTCAACGCCGTCGTGATGGAGCTTCAGCGCACCCAAGGTGCGAATGTTAAGATGACACTCGAGATCGAGGCCGAGGCGCCTACGGGCTTCGCGGACGGCGAGGTCAGTGTGGTTCGCGATAACGCGAAGCAGCTTGGATTTAAGGCGGGGTCGACGGGTTTCGAGGACTAGCTGGACCTGTCTATGAAAGCCGGCGTGGCGACAAAGGTGATCAACCGGCTTGGCGACCAAGTGATGAAAGCGCGGTAGATTAGGACATTCCGAACAACAACTGAATCACGCTCCGTCGGGCGTGCGTCGCTGTGACTCGGTTCTAGAGGATTCCTGAGAGCTTCGAACAGGCGTAGGTCGGTCGCATGATCGACGCGGATGCCATCAGGTATCGCTGGGATACGGTGGGGTGCAACCTCGATGAGCGCGGGCGGCGCATGTTCGCAGCGGCGGAGGTGCGTACTGCCGGCTGGGGCGGGCTGGCTGTGGTGTCGAGGATCACCGGGCTCGCCCGTTCGAAGATCAATCGCGGCGAGGACGATCTGGACGCCGCGCCGCTGCCTCGGGGGCGGGTTCGACGTACCGGCGGCGGGCGCAGGTCGGTGCGAGAGCGACGCCGGGCTGGTTCCCGAATTGAAGCGCCTCGTCGAGGCGGTGACGCTGGGCGATCCGGAGCGGCCCTTGCTGTGGGTGTCGAAGAGCATGGACAAACTCGCCGCCACGCTGACGATGATGGGCCATCCGATCAGCGCCGACACGGTTGCCAAGGAGCTGGTGAAGCTCGGCTTCTCGCGTCAGCACAATCGTAAGGCCGAGGAAGGCTCCCGGCATCCGGACCGCAACGCGCAGTTCGAGCACATCAACGCCAAGGTGATCGCCGCGCAGGCTGCGGGGCAGCCGGTCATCTCCGTCGACACCAAGAAGAAGGAGTTGGTTGGCAGCAACTTCAAGAACGCTGGCTCCGACTATCGTCCCAAGGGCAATCCTCGCCGCGTCAACGTGCACGACTTCGAGGACAAGGAGCTCGGCAAGGTCGTGCCGTATGGCGACTATGACGTGACGGCGAACGCCGGCTTCGTCAGCGTCGGCATAACCAGCGACACGGCCGAGTTCGCGGTGCAGGCCATCCGCTGCTGGCGCGAGCGCATGGGGCGCGAGCGCTATCCACAAGCAAGCGAGCTGACGATCACCGCAGACTGCGGCGGCTCGAATGGTGCGCGCGTGCGGCTGTGGAAGGTCGAGCTGCAGAGGCTCGCCGACGAGACCGGCCTGACCCTCCACGTCCACCACTATCCGCCGGGCACGTCCAAGTGGAACAGAATAGAGCACCGCCTGTTCTGCCACATCTCGCAGAACTGGCGCGGCCGGCCGCTGACCGATCGTGTCGCGGTGGTGGAGTTGATCGGCGCGACGACGACCAAATCCGGTCTCAAGGTCGAGTGCGCGCTCGACACCCGCATCTATCAAAAGGGCATCAAGGTCAGCGACGCCGAGATGGTCGACCTCGACATCACCGGAGACCCGTTCCATCCCGAATGGAACTACACAATCAAGCCCCGAAGCTCGTAGCAGTTATTGTGCGGCGTGGCCTTAGGATGAGTGGGCAGATCAGCAAACCGGTGAATGAGACGCAACGCAACTTCAACGATCTTTGTGTGAAGGGGTCGCCGAAGGCGTCCGCCACCTTGCTATGCGCGCCGCCGATATTGCGTCCAGCGAAAAGGGCCGCCGTCGGTATGGAAGCGCAGCTCCAGGATTCCTTCGCTTCGCGACATCGCGATGTTGCGGTACTTGTCGGCGTAGTCTGCGAAGTGCATGCGGTCCGCTCAGGTTGGCGGGGTGGGGCGGTAGATCGGCCCCCGCGCGATCACGGCCTCGAGGATGCCACCCTCGAGGAAGGCCTCGGCTTCGTCGGGGAATGCCGGGTTCTTGACCGGCACCGGCCCAGGGAATCCAAGGACCTCGCGCACGCGGGGATTGATCAAGTACGCGCCGGCGATCGCGAAGGAGAACCCACTGAAGCGGGGCGGGTCGGCCTCCTGGATGCGCGCAAGCACATCGGCAGGCGCGCCTTCCTCGGCGAGAATGTCCCTGACCAGCGGCAGCAGGTCTGGACGCACGCGGAGGACGCGGTCAATCCACATGCCGTGCAGGTCTGCCGCGCTCGCGGACGGGAGGCCGACGCCGCCGGCGATCAGGCAGTCGGCGAACTCGGCGAGGCGCAGACGCTGGTCGGCCCCTAGGTCGATGGCGCTCGTCATGCTGCCTCCTGATCTCGTGCGGTCTCGCAGATGCGGGCGACGGCGCGCTGTGCCAACGCCGTGATGGTGGCGGTTGGGTTCACGCCGGTTGCGGTTGGGAACACGCTGCCGTCGATGATGTAGAGATTGGGAACGTCGTGGGCACGCCCGTAACCGTTCACCACCGAGGTCTCCGGGTCGTGGCCCATCTTTGCCGTCCCGAGATTGTGCCAGGAGGGATTGTTCCGTGACGTGATCCAGACCTTGGTCGCGCCCGCCGCCTTCAGTGCCTCCTGGGCACGCTCGAGGTTGAAGGCGACGAGCCTGCGCGTGTTCTCGCCGGTGACGTAGTGGACCTTCACGCCGGGCAGCCCGTCGGAATCGTTGCTCGCGCCGTCCAGCGTCACCGTGTTGGTCTCGTCGGGCAGATCGTCGGGCATGGTCATGATCTCGATCAAGCGGCCGACGGAACCCTTCATCTTCAAAGCGAATTCGTCTCCCCAGAACGGCTCGTGCTTCGAACCCTCGCCGTTAGCGAAGCGGTTGACGTTGAAGAGGGGGCGCGGGCCGGCGGGGATGACGTGCCATTTGCTGCCGCGGACGAACCCGCGGCTCGCGTCGGTCTCGTAGAACTGCATCGACTCGATCAGCTCCCCCGCTGGTCCGACGAAGTCGCCGAGGTCCTCATCGAACACTCCCACTGCGGTACCGAATGGATGCGTCATGTAGCGCTGTCCGACGAGGCCGGAGGAATTGGCGAGCCCGTTAGGGAAGCGGCTGCTGGCCGACAGGAGCAGGAGGCGCGGTGTGCCGATGCCGTTTGCCGCGACGAGCACGAGCGAGGCGCGCTGAAAGAGCTCCTTGCCGTCCTTGAAGTAGCGGGCTCCGTTGGCACGGCCAAGTCCGTCGAGTGTGATCTCGGCGACGCGCGCGCCGGTGATGAGCTGCGCCCCGGCATTCAGCGCGTCCGGCAGCACCGCGATATCCGCGGCCGCCTTGGCCCCGTACGGACAGCCGAACATGCAGATACCGGCGCGCACGCACTGCTCGAGATGGCCGTGCTTCCGGCTGGGGATGGAATTGTATCCGGGCCACCAGTGCCAGCCGAGACTATTCATGCCTTCGGCAAGCTTGCGGCCGGGGCCGCTGATCGGATGGGCGGGGAGGGGCGGATCATAACCCGGCGGATAAGCGGGATTTCCGGGGTGCCCGGAGACGGCGAAGTCGTTCTCCACCTGCCGGTAGAACGGCTCGAGCTCCTCGTAGGATAACGGCCAGTCGTCGGCGACCCCGTCGAGGGTGCGGACGCGGAAGTCCGATGGCTTCGCGCGACACCAACATGAGGCATAGAGGATCGTAGATCCCCCGACGCCATTATACATCCCGATCTGCTCGACGGTCCCGGAGACAGTGATCGGGTAGTCGGCCTTCGCATTGCGGACGTTCGGGTTCGGGTGCCAGTCTTTGTAGGCGATCAGCTCGTACTCAGGCTTGTCGCCCGGCAGGTCGCTGGCGCGGACCCAGTCGCCCTGCTCGAGGATCACCACGCGCAAGTTCCTTGCCGACATATACTTCGCGGCCACCGATCCGGAGGCGCCGGCGCCGATGATCAGGACATCGGCAATGTCGTTCGCGCCGGTCATGACTTAGCTCCCTGTCTGCCGGATGTCTCCTCAGCTTCATAGGCGTTGATCGCCGCCTCTGCGACGGCGACGTCCTCTGCGACAGTGCCACCGCTGACGCCGAAGCCCGCGATGATTTCGCCATCCACCCGGAAGGGCACGCCCCCGCCGTCGATCCAGTACTTGTCACCCGCCGCGACCATCAAAATATGGAACGGCTCGCCTTCGGCGGACTTCGCCGACATGTCGGCGGTCTTCATCTGCAGCGCGGCCGACGCGTAGGCCTTTCGCTCCGCCATCTCAAGTCCGATCAGGATCGAGCCGGTCATGCGGTGTTTGAGGACGAGGTTGCCGTGCAGGTCGATAACGCAGAACGTCATCTTCGCCCCGATCTTGCGCGACTCTGCCTCCGCGAGAGCGGCGAGCCGGATGGATGGCGTCAGTATGTCCATGGTCGGAGTCCTTAGTTACTTTCGTTCCGAGAAGGCCACGGCGAAGATGATGATCGCGCCCTTGATGGCGATCTGCCAGGACGAGTCGACCCCGATGAGGACGAGGCCGTTGTTCAGAATGCCAATGATCAGGCTCCCGATCAGCGTGCCGATGATCGTGCCGCGGCCCCCGAACAGGCTCGTACCCCCCAGGATCACAGCTGCGATGACGTCCAGTTCGAGGCCAACGCCGCTGTCGGGGCGAGCTGCCTCTCCATAGGCGGCAAGGACGAGGGCCGCCAGACCGGCACCTATGCCGGTAAGGATAAAGGCTATCGTCTTGACGTTCGCGACGTTGATACCGGAGTAACGTGCCGCGGTCGGGTTGCCGCCAACCGCGTAGAGCTTTCGGCCGAATTTCGTCAAGTGGAGCAAGTAGATGCCGAAGGCGAGGGTCAGAATGGTCAGGCAGATCGGCGCCGGAATCCCGAACAGGTAGCCCTGGCCGAAGATGTCGGCGAACGAACGGTTCGAAATCAGGACCGGGGCGGTGCCGGTGATCACCATGGCGATGCCCCGGCACACGCCGAGCGTTCCAAGTGTGACAATGAACGACGGGATGAGCAGCCTCGTGGTGAGCACGCCGTTGACGAGGCCAACGAGGGCGCCCATGCCGAGCCCGGCGAGGGCGCCGACCACCCAGAAATTCTCGACCTGCATTGCGAGCGCCGCAATCATCCCGGCGAGGGCCAGCGTCGATCCAACCGACAGATCGATCTCGCCGGTGACAATGACCATTGTCATACCGACCGCCATTATCGAGACAAGCGCCGTCTGGCGGCCGATATTTGCGAAGTTGCCCTGAGTGAAGAACACCGGCGAGAGCAGAGCGAACGCTAGGATGAGAAGCAGGAAGGCCGCGTAGAGGGCATACGGCCGAAGCCGGGCGAGCACGTCTGCAGTCCGCATCCGCGACGGTTGCTCGCCGATCGAACTGGCCGACCTCTCAGTGTTCGAGGTGGACATCCGCGGCCTCCTGAACCATGTGGTGAAGATGCTCCTCGTTCCGTATTTCGGTGCGCTCGACGATCCGCACCACGCGACCGTCCGAAACGATCGCGACGCGGTCGCACAGCAGCTCCACCTCGGCGAGGTCGGAGGATACGACAATGACCGCGGTGCCCTGCTCGGCGACGTCGCGGGTGATGGCGTAGAGATCTGCACGCGCTCCGACATCGACGCCGTTGGTCGGCTCATCGAGGAGAAGCAGCCTTGGCCGGGGGTCAAGCCACTTGCCGAAAACTACCTTCTGCTGGTTGCCGCCGGATAAATTCCGGAGCCGCGTGGTGATGTCAGGGGCCTTGACCTTGAGATCGGCGACCGCCTTTCGGGCCCGTTCGTTCGAGAGGCGCCGTCTGAAGATTGTCGCGCGGGAAAGCTGGTCGAGACGGGGCAGAGCGGTGTTGCGCTCGATCGTGTCGTCGACGACCAGGCCCTGCAGGTGTCTGTCCTCCGGGGCCAAGGCGATGCCTAGCCGGATCGCCTCGAGCGGCTCATAGCGCCTCCGGTTGGTGGCGGCCCCCTCGACGAGGATGTCCCCGGAGGTCGCCTTCCTCAGGCCGAAGATTGTCTCGAGGATCTCTGTGCGTCCGCTCCCCATCAAGCCCGCGAGCCCGAGGATCTCGCCGCGATGCACCCTGAGGTTCACGCCTCTCAGCCGGTCATTTCGGACGTCCCGCATCTCAAGGAACGCGTCCCGCTTCGCGACCGGCGCCGCCAGGGCTGGAGGTCTTGCCGCCTGCTGCTGCTTGTGACCGACGATGGTCGAGACGAGCGTCGTCATGTCGGTCTCTGCAGTCATGAGCGTGCGCGCATTGCGGCCATCGCGCAGCACCGTTACTCGGTCGCTGAGCCGGAAGACTTCCTGGAGCCTGTGGGTCACGTAGATTACACCGACGCCTTGCGCGCGAAGCTCGCCTATGGCCGCGAAAAGTATCTCCTCCTCTCCTGCGGAGAGTGAAGACGTCGGCTCGTCGAGAACGAGTATGCTCACATCGCCCATCAGCGCCTTGGCGATCTCCGCTAGCTGGCGGTAAGCGAAAGGAAGGTCGGCGACGACCTCCTCGCCGGTTAACGGAAACCGCCGCGATCTGAGAAATTCGCGAGCGCTGTTACGGATCGCCTTGCGGTCGACGACGCCGAGCATGTTGGTTGGCTCGCGACCCAAGAAAATGTTCGCTGCGACGCTCAGCGATGGGACGAGGCTCAGCTCCTGGTAGACCATAGCTAAGCCGGCCGCGCGGGAATCGGTGGGGGAGTTGAAGACCACCGGCTTGCCGTTCACGAGGATCGATCCTGTGTCGTGGCGGTGCGCGCCCGAGAGAATTTTGATCAAGGTGGACTTGCCTGCGCCGTTCTGACCAAGGAGGGCGTGCACTTCGCCGCGGCGAAGCTGGAAGTCGACGCCGCGGAGCGCATGGACCGGACCGAAGCGTTTCTCGATGCTGCGCAGGTCGACCAGCAGCGCTGCTTCCCCCTCAACCAAGCTCCGTCCCTCCACCAGGGTCATCGCGCGAGTCGATGACCGCTCTTCCTGGCGCCGAGCGGCGCTGCTCTGGAGCAGCGTCGCCCAGCAATTGCTAAGGCCGATGCCGGCAGGCTACTGATCACACTTCCCCGCTTCGGCGCAGGCTTCCGCGACCTCCTTCGGCGGGTCCTTCTTCCAAACCGTGCGATAGGCGTCGTTGACGTTGCTCTGCATCACTGCGAGTGACGGAACCCCGATCCACGCCGGCGGCTGGTTGCCGATGAGGGTTTGCATCAGAGCAAGCGCTTCTGCAACGCCCTGGTCGTATGGACGCTGCGCGCCTAGGCCCATCAGGTAGCGGCCCTGGCCGATGCTCACCGCCGCTTGGTCTCCCAAGTCGATGGTTGTCACGGGCAGCACCTTGCCCTGGGCGCGGAGAGCCGAGATGACCCCACTTGCCGGTCCGTCCCACACGGCGAAAATGCCCTGGACATCGGGGTTGGCCGTCAGAAAATTGGCGGCGACGTCGCCCGCCTTGTTCGGGTCGGTGAAGTCGGCCTGCTTGATGGTCACGTCGGGGCGGTTCGCCGCAAACCAATCCTTGACGCCCTTGGTCCGTTCGTTCGTCACGAAAAACGTAATGCCGAAGTCGATGATGCCGATAGTGCCATTCTCCGGGATGTAGCAGGACAAGATCTTGGCGGCGATCTGTCCGTTACCTTGGCTGTCGGCCGAGATCACCGACTGGTAGTCGGCCGGATAAGACAGGCCCTTGGCGGCGTTGTCCATGAAGATGAGCTTGATGCCAGCATCCGCTACCTTCTTGTAGGTTGGACCCATAGCGACGTCGTCGACCGGGATGCTGATGATCCCGTCGGGCTTCAGCGTGATCATGTTCTCGAGATCGGCGATCTGGCGCGGCACCTTGAAGTCCGCCTCGGTGGTGCCGATGATCTCTACGCCATACTTGTCGAAGGTCTCCGTCAGGCCGGAGATTTGGGCACGCGACCAGTCGTTCATGAATTGGAAGACGAGCCCGACCTTGAAGTTGCCTTTGCGCACCTTCTCGGCATCCTCGTCCGACAGTGCGACCGATTCCGGCCCCGCGGCGTCTTCGCCGTTCGGGCCCTTGCCGACGATGTGCCCAGGCTCGAGGGCCGGCACGTTGGTGCAGTCCACCGGATTGGTGAACGCGGCCGACGGCGTGCCCCAAGCGGCCCCGATCGCCACCGCGATTGCGCTTGAGACAACAAGCTTCTGCATCTTTGCAAACATTCTAGTTTCCTCCCTTCAGTGATTACGAGTTGATGCAACATATGCAGTGAGAACGCATATGTTGCATAACTATCCAGATTTGTGCTCTTTCGTCAAGGCGGACAGATTCCGGTCGACGGATTGACCACACCCCCGCCCTGGACTATGATCTGCAACATGTGATGTATCACTGCATATAATGCACAATTGTTCAAGCCTGAGCATGGGCGGTAGTTCAAGGAACTGGATGGCCGATGAAGATTGCTGTGTGTGTCAAGGAAGTCGTGGCCGACAGACAGGCCCAGCTAATGTTCCAGAAAAGCCGCCTCGACATCGATCCGACCTACTCGACCTTCGAGACCAACGAGGCTGACCTCTACGCGCTCGAGGAGGCCCTGCGGCTGGTCGAAGCTGCGGGGGCCGGTGAGGTCATCGCGATCACGGTGGGCGACATTCGCGCTGACAAGATGCTTCAGAAGTGCGTCGCGATGGGCGCGAATCGGCCGATCCGAGTGTGGGCCGACGGCCTCTCGGTCAACGACGCCATCGGGGTGGCCTCGGCACTGGCCAGGGTGATCCGGGAGGAACAGGCCGACCTCGTGCTATGCGGCGTACAGTCTTCCGACGCGGCTCAGCAGTCGACCGGCCCGGCGCTGGCTGCGCTGCTCGGGCTTCCGTGCGTCACAGCCGCGGCCCGGCTTGTCGTGGACGGCGGAACAGCGACGGTCAGCAGCGAACGGGAGGGGGGTCAGATAGAGGTCGTCCAAGTCGACCTACCGGCGGTCGTGACCGTGCAGACCGGACTCAATACGCCACGTTCCGGCTCCTTCAAGCAGCTCATGCTCGCGAAAAAGACCCCGATCGCCGTCACCGATCCCGGGGCCGTGCGGCTTGGCGCCCGCGTGGTCCGGATGTTCGAGGCTCCGGCCACCGCCGAGCGGGCCGAACTCCTGCCGGGTGCGCCGGACAGTATCGCCAGGCGGATCATCGATCTCGTTCGGGGAGATGCCGCATGAGCGGTACGCTTGTCATCGCCTTCGCCTTGGGCGAGACGCTCGATGGGGCGACCCGGGAGGCTGTTACGGCGGCCGCGCACTTGGGAAAACCGGTGACGCTCGGCATCGTCGCAACCGACCCCGAGGCAGTTGCGCGCGCCAATGGCCTTGAGGGTCTGGCCAGCGTCGTGGGATGCGCCGTCCCGTTTGAATCGGCTGCGGGAGGACACGACGCCCAGGCTGTTCGCACGCTCGTTGCCGAGGTAAAGCCGGAAGTGATCCTGATGCCGTCGAAGGCGCGCGCTGCCGCGATCGCCGGCGCGGTGGCCGCCAAGATGAGCCTTGGCTTCGCGACAAACGTCGTGAAGGTCGGACGGTCGGCCTCGGGCGAGATCGCCGTCACCCGCACGCTCTATCGCGGTAAGGTCCATGCCGAGTTCGAATTCGACTCTGGCGCCCCGGTGCTGCTCCTGCTCCTTCCTTTCAAGTGGGCGGAAGCAGCGCCAGGTATCGCCAAGCCATTTAGACTAGTGCCCGCGGCGCCGGCCGACCCGCGTGTACGCCACCTCACGTACCAATCGGCACCGGCCAGCGGTTACGACCTGACCCGGCAAGAGGTGATCCTCGCGGTCGGCCGCGGAGTCGGTACGCGGGAAGGGATCGCGGTGTTCGCGGAGATCGCCGAGAAGCTCGGTGCGGCGCTCGCCGCTTCTCGCCCAATCGTCGATGCCGGCTGGTTGCCGCACGACCATCAAGTCGGACAATCGGGAGTGAACGTGGCGCCCCGCGTCTACCTGGCCTTCGGCATTTCCGGCGCGATGCAGCACCTCACCGGCATCGGCGGCGCCAGGACGGTGATCGCGATCAACAGCGACGGCGAAGCGCCGATCTTCAACGTCGCTGACTATGGCGCGGTGGCTGACATTTTCGAGGTCGCCGTCGAAATGAAGAAGTTGCTGTCGTGAACGCCCCCGAGGGACACGCAATGAACGCGGCCGCACAGGACGTACAGATTCCCCTTCGCGCTGTCCAAGACTGGGCGGAGGAGGTGCTCCGCAGGGTGGGGCTATCACCGTCTGATGCCGAAGCGACCGCCACCTCCCTCGCCTTCGCCGATGCGCGCGGCGTCCACACGCACGGCTTCATGCGGCTCGAGACTTATGTCCAACGCGTCCGCGCGGGCGGCATCAACGGTGCTGGCAAGGCAAGCATCGCCGAGGACCTGGGCGCGCTGGCGATCGTCGACGCCGAGCACGTGGCCGGCGCGAGCAGCGGCATCTTCGCGGCCGACCTCGCCATCGCTCGCGCGCGCGAATACGGCGTGGGCTGCGTCATCGTACGAAATTCTAACCACTTCGGCGTGGCCGCCTTCTACGGCAACAGGATCGCCGATGCGGGCCTGCTCGGCATCGTCGCCTGCAACACCGACAAGGTCATGTGCGCGCCGTCGGGCGGCCATGCGGTGCTCGGCACAAACCCGCTGGCGGTGGTGGTGCCGCTTCCCGCGGATACGCGACCCCAGCTCGACATGGCGACGACCCAGGTCAGCCAGGGTCGGCTGATTATCGCGGCGCACCGTGGCGAGACTATCCCGACCGGTTGGGCCGTGGACGCGGACGGAGAGCCGACGACGTCGCCGGCCGCCGGCCTCAAGGGCGCGCTTCTCCCGATGGGCGGCCCGAAGGGCTTCGGACTTTCCTTTGCGATAGACACGATCGTCGCCATTTCCGGCGCCCTCACAAGCCCCGAAGTGGCCGCGCTCTACGGCGACCCTTCGGAGCCCCAACGCCTCGGTCAGTTCTTCTTGGCGATCCGCACCGATGCAGCGATGCCCGCCGAGGCTTATCGCGCCCGGATCGGTGCCCTTGTCGAATCAATTCATGCGAGCGGATCTAAGGCGGGACGGATGCCGATGGCGCCGGGCGAGCCTGAGCTGGCGCAGGTCCGAGATAACCACGGACGCATCGTCGTCAGCGACATGCTCATGCAGTCGTTCAGCGACGTCGCCGCTATCACCGGGATGGCCTTGCCGGCCGGCCTCGCCGGCGCAACGCCCATCGCAACACAGTAAAGGCAGGTCATGGCAATCATCGAGTCGGTCCGTACGGACTCCTATCGCGTCAAGCTCGAGGAGGTTCTGAGCGACAGCACCCACGGGTCGATCCCCTATTTCGAGTTCGTCACGGTTCGCATCCGCGACGCGGACGGGTCCGAGGGCGTTGGCTACACCTACGCGGTCAATTCCGGTGCACCCGCGTTCCAGGTGTTGATCGACGGCTATCTCAAGGACGTCCTGATCGGGCGCGATGCTGATACCATCGAGAAGCTGTGGCAGGATATGTGGTGGAAGATCCACTACTGCGGACGTGGCGGCCACGGGACCTCCGCCATTTCGGCGGTCGACATCGCGCTCTGGGATCTCAAGGCGCGGCGTCTCGGCACCCCGCTATGGCGTCTGCTCGGCGGGTTCGACCCGGTGGTGGACGTCTATGCCGGCGGCATTGACCTCGACCTGTCGTTGGACGCGCTCATCCGCCAGGCCGACGGATTCCTCGCGCACGGCCACCGAGCCATCAAGATGAAGGCCGGCCGGCCGCGCCTCAGCGAGGACATCGAGCGCGTGAGCGGCATGCGCGCGCATCTCGGCGCCGACTTCCCAATCATGGTCGACGCCAACATGCGCTGGAGCGCGGATCAAGCGATCCAGGCAGCACGGGCGCTTCGCGACTTCAACCTGGTGTGGCTCGAGGAGCCGACAATCCCGGACGACGTAGCGGGCCACATCCGCATCCTCCGCGACGGCGGCATTCCGATCGCCAGCGGGGAGAACATCCACACTATCTATGAGTTCCAGCAGATGATCGCAGCGGGCGGTATCACCTATCCCGAGCCAGATGTCTGCAACTGCGGCGGGATGACGGCTTTCCGCAAGATTGCAGCCCTGGCGGAGGCCAACAATCTACCCATCACGTCACACGGCGCCCACGACCTCACGGTCCATCTGATGGCAGCCCTGCCGAACCGGCGCCTGATGGAGATCCACGGATTCTCGCTCGATCGCTTCGTCGCGCAGCCGCTCAGGATCAACGAGGGCCTAACCACCGCTCCCGACCTGCCGGGGCACGGCATCGAGCTCGATTTCGAGCACCTCGAACGATACAGAGTTTAAGCGTTCAGGCGGGACCCGAAATGCTCGGACGTCTTGTGAACGGCGGCCTGGAGAGCGGGAACAAAGCTGAGCAGCATTGCTTCGTCGACGCGAGACGTCGGCGCGGACACACTGAAGGCGCCGAGCACCTCGTCGTCCCCGGCGAGGATGGGCGCGGCGACGCAGTGGATGCCGACAGAGTGCTCCTGGTTGTCGCGGGCGTATCCGCGTTCCCGAGTCGCAGCGAGATCCGCCTCGAGCTCCTCCCGGGACGTTATCGTGAAGGGCGTGAAAGGCGTGAAGGTCCGGCCTTCGAGCAGCCGGTTGCGCTTGTCGGCCGGCAAATAGGCCAGGATCGCCTTCGACACCCCGGTGGCGTGAATCGGGGCAATTGCACCGATTCGCGACTGCATCATCACCGGATGCGGTGATGTCACCTTGTCAACGTAGACCACCTCCTCGCCGCCGAGAATGCCAAGATGCACCGTCTCGAGCGTGACTCGGCTTAGCTGCTCCATGTGGGGCCGTGCGACCGTCCGAAGATCGATGCCAGCAAGCGCTTGGAAGGCAAGGCGGAACATGCCTGGTCCGAGCCGGTAGTGGTGGTCGTCCAGTTCGTACACGAACCCGTGACGGCGTAGTGTGTGGAGGAGACGAAGCGCCGTCGAGGGATGGACGTCGAGGGACGCCGCGACCTCGTTCACGCGGCGGGGCTTCTCTGCGACGAGGTCGAGAATTGTAAGCGCACGGTCAAGCGTCTGACTCATCCAGATAACTCTGCGTTGCCTTGACCATGCTGGAAAGCGGCTTCTGCAGAAATGAAAGCGCGCGTACGGCGAGCAAGAATCCGCGAATGTAGACTTCGCACCGTGGTGGTGGAACAGGGTCCGGTCAAGTGCCGACCGCCTGATTTCTCGCGTTGCTGACAATGTATGACGAGGTCCGCCGCGCGATGGCGCATATGGTTGCCGTTGGATTGGTGCCAGTCGAGGTAGTGAAGACGCTGCCGTCGATGATGTAGAGATTGGGCACGTCATGTGCGCGGCCATATCCGTCCACCACTGAAGTCGCGGGATCACTGCCCATTCGTGCCGTGCCGAGGTTATGCCCAGATGAGAGGTTGCGGTGGCTGATCCACGCCTTGACGGCACCTGCCGCGGCGTGGGCCTCGAGCGCCCGGGCGACGCCGAAGTCGAAGATCCGGTGCGTGTTCTCAGCCGTCCTGTAGTGCACTGCCGGGGCCGCTAGGCCGTCCGAATCCTTGAGGTCTGGATCGAGCGAGACGAAGTTCGTTTCCTCCGGCAGGTCCTCAGCGTGGACGACCCAGTCGATCGAATGGCCCACGGCGCGTTTCATCTTCGGCGCGAACTCGGGACCCCAGAACGGCTCGTCGCGGACTTCCTCGCCGAACCACCAGCGGTGCGCCATCTCGAGCGGCCCGCCGGTCGTCATGACGTGCCATTTGCTGCCGCGGACGAAGCCTCGAGACGCCTCCGTTTCGTAGAACTGCATCGATTCGATCTGGGTACCCGCCGGTCCGACCCAGTCCTCGAGGTCATCGTCGTAGAGGCCTACGACCCCGGCGAAGGGATGGATCATAAGTCGCTTGCCGACCTGACCGGAGCGGTTGGCGAGGCCGTCGGGGAAGAGGCTTGATTCCGACATGAAGAGGAGCCGGGGCGTGCCGATGCCGTTGCAAGCGACAATCACTACCGCAGCCGCCTGGAAGTGCTCCTTGCCATCGCGGACATAGACCGCGCCGTTGGCAAGGCCGGCATCGTTAACGGTAATACGCGCGACGCGGGCGCCGGTAATGATCCGGGCGCCTTGCCTCATAGCGACGGGGAAATGCGTCACGTCGGTCGAGCCCTTGGAGCCCTCGCGGCAGCCGAGCCGGCAGATCCCGTATCGTACGCACTGCGCCTGGTTGCCGTGGGGCCTTGACGGTATCGCCGAATAGCCGGGCCACCAATGCCAGCCCAGCTTGTTCATCCCCTCCGCCATGCGGCGGCCGGTCGCGTTGATCGGATGGGCAGGAAGCGGCGGTGCAGCGCCCGGCGGATAAGCCGGATTACCACCCATCCCCGACACCCCGAAATCGATGTCGTTCGCCTCGTAGTGTGGCTGAAGGTCCTCGTAGGAGATCGGCCAGTCGTCGGCGACCCCGTCGAGGGTGCGGACGCGGAAGTCGGAAGGGAGCGCGCGGCTCCAGACCCCGGCAAAGTAGGCGGTGCTGCCGCCGACCCCTGCATACATGTAGATCGGCTGGACCGAGTCCGTAATGTTGATCGGATAGTCGTCTTGGCGTCCGCGGATGTTGGGGTTGGGGTGGAACCGGCTGGAGTTTAGCACCTCGTACTCCGGGCGGTCGCCGGGATACTCACCGGGATCCGGCCATTGGCCCTGCTCGAGGACAACGACCTTGAGCCCCGCCGTGGCGAGGTACTTCGCGGCAACGCCGCCCGAGGCGCCGGCCCCGATGATCAGGACATCCGCGCCGTGGGCTGCCATCGGACTATACCTGTTTCGCCGCCTGGGCGGCGACCGCCTTATCGGCTAGGCGCGCCCCAAACTTGTCGAGGTCGACGATGAAGCGCTCGTGCGTCCCGGTGGCGATCGTGTCGATCTCGTCCCGCGCGGTGATAGAGAACACCACGCGACGGCGGTCGACCTCGGTTACGGTCGCGGTGCATCGTACCGTCTGGCCGAGGAGGGTCGGCGAGGAGTGGGCGACGTCGATCCGCGTGCCGACGCTCGACCGCCCCCTCGGCAGGTAAGGCTCCAGCGCCTTGATTGCGGTCAATTCGAGGAGGAGTACGAGTTCTGGCGTCGAGAATATGCGGTGCTCGCCCCGCACCGTGCAGTTCTGCGCTTCAACGCGCAAATCGATAGTCGCCTCAGCGCCAGGAGCAAGCTCAGCCATTTAACCTGTTCCTTTCAGGTTATCGGAGTAGGGCGGTAGATCGGCCCCCGCGCGATCACGGCCTCGAGGATGCCGTCCTCGAGGTAGGATTCGGCCTCGTCCGGATAGGCAGGCTGTCGCGCTGGCACCCCTTCGGGGTATCCAAGGAGCGCGCGGACCTGCGGCACGATGAGGTAGGCAGCAGCAACCGCATAACAGACCGAATCGCGCTCGACCTGGTCCAGCGCGGCGAGCCGCGTCGCGGCGTCGCCGCGGGCGGTGGCCACCTTGCGAAGTGCTTCGGTGAGGTCGGGCCGCGCGGCGACGACGCGATCGAGCCACGGCCCCTGCATATCAGCGCCGCTCGCGCTCGGCAGCCCAGCGCCGCCGGGGATCAGGCAGTCGGCTACTTCCGCGATGAGGGCGCGTTCGTTCGAAGAGAAATGGATGTTATCCTCATTTTCCTGCATCATATGCACGCTTCCGTCGCATCGTGCACAGAGTAGGAGGTGTGCGGGACCCCTGTCAAGCCACTTTGGCCAAAATCTGCATTATATGCAGTGCCAGTGCATATATTGACGTACGATTGGGATACTGCGATAAAGGATCGCGAGCCGAACAGGACATCGACGCCAAATGCCCTCCCAACTACGCATTTACCGGATTCGTGACGGCCAGATGGATAACTGGTTGAAGTTCTTCCATGACAAGGTGGTGCCACTTCACCGGAAGTTCGGGATCCCGGTGCACGCGGGTTGGATCGACGGTCCGGCGTCTGAATTCATCTGGGTTCGAGACTTCGCCGAAGGCGAGCCCGTCGAGGATCAGGAGAAGCGCTACGTCGCCTGGGATGAGCGGCAAAAAATCATCGGAGACGAGGCAAAAACCTACATTGACAGCATGCAAGTTCGGTTGGTCGAGCGCGCCTACGAGCGGGAGGGCTGAGCCGGTGCGGACACGCGTCCTAGGAACGAACCTCCAGAGTTCCGAGATCGGCCTCGGCTGCATGAGCATGTCTGGAGCGTACGGCATCCATGACGACGGGGAATCGCTTGCTGCGCTCCATCGTGCGGTTGAGTTGGGTATCACCCTGTTCGACACGGCGGATGTCTATGGCCCCTTCGCAAACGAGGCGTTCATCGGTCATGGGCTTGGGGCCGTGCGGGACCGGGTACTCTACGTCACCAAGTTCGGTCTCGTGAGAACATCTGCCGGCCAGCATCTCGGCGTCAATGGGACCCCTGACTACGTGCGCAGGAGCTGCGACCTGTCGCTGCAGCGGCTCGGCACCGACCGGATCGACCTCTATCTCCAGCACCGGGTCGACCCCCACACGCCGATCGAGGAAACGGTCGGCGCAATGGCGGAGCTAGTGGCCGCGGGCAAGGTTGGCCATATCGGGCTCTCAGAGGCCTCCGCCGACACGATCCGTAGGGCGCATAGTGTGCATCCGATCACGGTCGTGCAGAGCGAATACTCGATCTGGAGCCGCGACGTGGAAGATGAGATCCTGCCGGTTTGCAGAGAGCTTGGGATCGGATTCATAGCATACTCCCCCCTCGGCCGCGGCTTTCTCACCGGCGCTATCGCCAACCCCTCTGATCTCGCCGTAAACGACTACCGTCACAAGGACCCCCGCTTCCAGGGCGGCGCCTTCGACGCCAACAAGGCGCTCGTCTCAGTTGTCCAGGAGATCGCTGCCGAGCTCGGCTGCACGCCGGCGCAAGTCGCGCTCGCCTGGGTGTTGAGCCGCGGCGACGATATCGTTCCGATCCCCGGCACCAAGCGCCGACGGACGCTCGAGGAGAACGCCGGTGCGGTAGACGTCGTTCTGACGCCCGCACATCTCGCCCGCATCGAGGAGCGGATGCCGGCGGGATCAACCGCGGGCGAACGTTACGCCGACATGAGCGAGATCGCTCCCGCGGAGATCGGCCGCTAATGGGCCGCCACGAGGAGCACGAATGGTTGCCGTTCTGACTGACAGGTTGCTGCCGGACGTCCTCCGCCTGCGGGCGGAAGATGCGGGGGAAAGGACATTCCTCCGCGTCGCCAATGGCGGCAGCTCGACCTATGCCGAATCCTACGCTCGGGCCTGCGCAATCGCCGACGGGCTCGTCGACCTCGGCGTTACGCCGGGAGAGTGCGTGGTTGTCATGGCGCCTAACTCCCTCGACAGCATCCACACTTGGCTTGGGATCAACCTTGCTGTGGCCACCGAGGTGGCCGTCAACACCGGCTACCGCGGCAAGACGCTCGAGCATGTGCTGCAGAACGCCCAGGCGCGGGTGATGTTCGTGGCGCCCGATCTGGTGGCGAGGCTGCTCGAGGTCAAGGATTCGCTTACCTTTATCGAGACGCTGATCGTATATGGCGATGTCGGCCTGCCCTACGATGTGCCGTGGAAAGTGGTACCGTTCGCGGTGCTCGGCACTCGCGCTTCCGTTCCGCCGGCCCGAACCGCACGCCGCAGCGATATCGCTTCGGTCGTTTACACCTCCGGCACGACAGGCCCTGCCAAGGGCGTGATGATGCCGCACGGGCAGATATCGCTCTTCGCGCGCCTCGGCGTCGAGGGCGCGCAACTCACAGCGGAGGATGTCTGGTATTGCTTCATTCCATTGTTCCACGTCGCCGGAAAGCACATCGCCATCCTTGGCTCGATGATGGTCGGCAGCCAAGTCGTCCTTGACGTCCAGTTCTCGGCCGAGACGTTCATTGAGACCGTGCGCGCCCACGGCATCACGGTGGCCCTCATACACGGCCCGCTCGTGGAGATGGTCTACAAGCAGCCGCCGACGCTGCACGACGCCAACAACACCCTCACCCGGATCATAGCGTCGCCGTTCCCGGGAAAAATCGCTCTCGACTTCGAGAAGCGCTTCGGCGTCCGCGGAGTCGAGACCTGGGGCATGACCGAGGTCACCGTGCCGATCTGGCAGCCGCTCGACGAGCCAATGCGCGTCGGCTCCTGCGGCAAGGTTCGCAGTGAGTACTTCGAGCTCAGGATCGTCGATCCCGACACCGATGAGGAGATGCCAGTAGGCCAGACAGGCGAGTTCGCCATCCGGCCGCGCTATCCCTTCACCATCATGCAGGGTTATCTGCGGATGCCCGAGGCGACGATCTCGACTTGGCGGAACCTTTGGTTCCACACCGGCGACCTCGGATACATCGACGAGACCGGGTACGTGTATTTTGTCGATCGCGCCAAGGAGCGCATCCGCCGCCGTGCGGAGAACATATCTTCCTACGATATTGAGGCTTGCGCACTCGAGCACGACGGCATCGCCGAGTGCGCCGCCGTGGGCGTGCCTTCCGAGTTCGAGGGCGACGACGACGTGATGCTCTATGCGGTCCGAGCGAAAGGCTCGGACCTCACGGCGGAGGAAGTACTACACTACCTCGCAGCCCGCCTACCGCACTTCATGGTGCCGCGATACATTGAATTCATCGCCGCGATTCCGCGGACACCGACCGGCAAGCTCCAAAAGGCGAGCCTGAAAAGCCTCGGCGTGACGCCTGAGACCTGGGATCGCCGCGCCGCCGGGGTGTCAGTCGGCGCACTGGTCCGCAAGAAGGCGGCCAGCGCGACATGAAGGACATCACCATCCAGGACGTCGCCGTCGGCGATTGCGAAGTGTGGACGCGGACGATCACAGAAGCGGACGTTGTGTTCTATGCCGGCATCATCGGCGATCGCGGACCGCTCCATCTCGACGAGAAATTCGCGTCGGGAACGCGATTCAAGGGACGCGTCTCCTACGGGATGCTCACCGCCGGTTATATCGGCGCGACCCTCGCAAACCTCCTGGGGATTCGCAGCGCTTACGTGGCGCAGACGCTCAAGTTCCACGCGCCCGTGCTGATCGGCGAGACCGTGACAATCGAAGCGGTGGTCACGCGGAAGGATGAAGAAAGGTCCCGCGTCTGGGTGCGGACCACGTGTACCCGGAGCGACGGAGTGCTCGCGATCGACGGCGAAGGAGAACTCTTCTTCTTCTAGTCAAGGACATCGAGGGCGGCTACCGCAAGCCGCGCGGCGAAGGGAGGATGAGCCATGAGCGGACTTAAGAAGGCCTATCATGCCAATTGCTGGGGTCCGCTTGGGGGCAGCGCCGTCGGCGTGACGTCGATCACGCAGCTCACCTACCGGACGTTCGCCGATATGGAGCGTGCGATTCGGGATATCGGGGCGGCCGGCTATGCGGGCATCGAGCTCTTCGACGGCAACCTGCTCGACTACGAGACTAAGCGCGAGGATCTCTCGCGGGCGCTTGCCGATGCCGGTCTCCAGCTCGTCGCGGTCTATTCCGGTGCGAATTTCGTCTTCAACGACATTCTCGAAGAGGAGCTTCTCCGGATCGAGCGAGCGGCGGATGCGGCAGCGTCGTTCGGAGCCCTCCACCTAGTTGTCGGTGGCGGTGCGAAGCGTGCCGGAGGCCAGCAGCCCGACGACATCGCACGGCTCGGAGCGGCCCTCGAGAAAGTCGTCCGCATCGGCCAGGATCATGACCTCCGCACCCACTACCACCCGCATTTGTCGACGATTGTGGAAGGGCCGGAATCGGTACGCCGGATCTTCGCCGAGACCGCCATCGATTTCTGTCCCGACACTGCCCATCTTGCCGCCGCCGGCGGCGATGTCGCGGCGATGATTCGGGAGCACCGCGAGCGCATCAGCTACGTCCATCTCAAGGGCTGGCAGGCGTCGCCGTTCGCCTTCACCCCGCTTGACGAAGGGACGCTCGACATCGCCGCGGTCGTCACGGCGCTGAAGGAGATCGGCTACGGGGGCTGGATCACAACCGAGTTGGACGCTTGGCCGGACCCGGCCGATGGAGCGCGGCGGAGCCTCGCTTTCCTCGACCAACTCGGAATCTAATGGCGTGCCGGCGTCCGCGCGCTCAGCCAGGGAGGGGAGAATGGCTTCTACGTTCAACGTCGCAATGATCGGCGGCGGCTTCATGGGGAAGGCCCACGCGCTCGCCTATGCCGCGATGCCGATGTTCTTTTGGCCGGCGCCCGCAATTCCGCGCCGTAAGATACTCGTCGACGTCGGCCCGGAGGCGGCGGCAGAGGCCGCGGCGCGATACGGGTTCGAGGAGTCGTCAACCGATTGGCGGAGCGTCGTCGCTCGCCCGGACATCGACATCGTCGACATCTGCACCCCCAATGACAGTCACGCGCCGATCGCGATCGCCGCGCTCGAGGCGGGAAAGCACGTCATTTCGGAGAAGCCACTTGCCCGTACCGGAGACGAAGCGCTCACTATGCTGGAGGCCGCCCGCAGGGCCGGGACGACGACTATGGTTGCGTTCAACTATCGGCGGACGCCCGCGGTAGCGCTGGCACGAAAGTACATCGAGGATGGCCGCATCGGCCGGATCCTCAACTTTCGTGGCACCTACCTCCAGGATTGGTCGGCCGATCCTTCGAGCCCACGTTCCTGGCGATTTCAGAAAGACATCGCCGGGTCGGGAACCGTCGGCGACATCGGGACCCATGTGATCGATTTCGCACGGTATCTCGTGGGGGAAATCGCGTCGGTCAATGCCATGGTGCACAACTACATTTCGAGGCGTCCGATCCAGCAGGGAGGCCTAGACAAGCTCGGCACCGCAGCGCGGTCCGACGCGCCGCTCGGCGACATCGATGTCGACGACGAGATGATTACACTGCTGCGCTTCGAGAACGGCGCTGTCGGCTCGATCGAGGCGACCCGGAACGCCTTCGGGCGTAGCAACTACCTGACGTTCGAGATTCACGGCGAGGGAGGATCGATCGCCTTCGACTACGAGCGAATGGGCGAGCTCAAAGTAATGTTCGCCGACGATCCGCCGGACTCGAAGGGCTTCCGCACGGTCCATACCGGGCCGGCCCACCCCTATGGCGCCGGGCTCTGGCCGATCCCGGCCCTTGGCACCGGTTACGGCGAGACCAAGATCATCGAATGCTTCGATTTCCTGTCCGCCATCGTCGCCGGCACGCAGCCCTCGCCGAGCTTCGAGGACGGCTACCGCATCAGCCGCATAGCCGACGCCATCCTCGCTTCGGGCAAGACGGGGGCTTGGACCGATGTCGGGCGGTAACATCCTGCCCATGCCGGGCTGCACTATTCTCGGCATCGTCGTTGCGAAACCCGAGAAGCGCGATGAGTTAAGGGGAATCCTCGAGGCTATGGTGGAGCCGACCCGGCGTGAGCCCGGCTGCATCGACTACCACTTCCATTGCCGTGGCGACGATCCTTGCACCTTCGTGTTTTACGAGAATTTCCGATACGTCGTCGATTTCGAGCGCCACCTCACGCAGTCCTACCTTAAGCCACTCGCGGATCGCGGCGAAGAGTTGTTGGCACGGCCGGTCGAGATCATCCGCCTCGACATGATCAGCTCCTATCCTGCTCCCAAAGAGCGAGATCAGGCGTGAGCGAAGTGGGCCTGCCGCCACGCGAATCGATGCCTTTCGACGTCGTCGTCGTCGGCGCCGGCCCGGCCGGCCTCGCCGCCGCCATCCGCCTCAAGCAGCGATCGCCCGAACTGTCAGTGGTGGTGCTCGAAAAGGGCCCGGAGGCCGGCGCCCACATCCTGTCCGGGGCGGTCATCGACCCTGTCGGACTCGATGCGCTGATCCCGGACTGGCGGGAGCGCGGCGCGCCGGTGCATCAGGCCGTCACCGCCGATCATTTCCTCTGGCTCGGGCCGGAAGGGTCGCTGCGGCTGCCGAACTTCCTGATGCCGCCGCTGATGTCCAACCACGGCAACTACATCATCTCGCTCGGCGACCTGTGCCGCTGGCTGGGCGAACAGGCCGAGGCGCTCGGGGTCGAGGTCTTCCCCGGTTTCGCCGCCGTCGAGACCCTGCATGACGCGGCCGGCGCCGTCACCGGCGTCGCCACCGGCGACATGGGAATCGGCAAGGACGGGAAGGCCAAGCCGGGCTTCCAGCGCGGCATGGCGCTCGAGGCGAAGTACACCCTGATCGCCGAGGGCGCCCGCGGCTCGCTCGCCAAGGGCCTGATCGCGCGCTACGGCCTCGCCCGCGAGCCGCAGAAATACGGCATCGGCATCAAGGAGCTGTGGCAGGTCGAGCCGTCGAAGCACCGCCCCGGCCTGGTCCAGCACAGCTTCGGCTGGCCGCTCGACAACCGCACCGGCGGCGGCTCCTTCCTCTATCACTACGGCGACAACCTCGTTTCCGTCGGCTTCGTCGTCCACCTCAACTACCGGAACCCGCATCTCTCGCCGTTCGTCGAGTTCCAGCGCTTCAAGACCCATCCGGCGATCGCGCCGCTCTTCGAGGGCGGCCGCCGTCTCTCCTATGGCGCCCGCGCCATAACCGAGGGCGGTTGGCAGTCGGTGCCGAAGCTCGTCTTCCCCGGCGGGGCGCTGGTCGGCTGCGCCGCCGGCTTCGTCAATGTCCCGCGTATCAAGGGCAGCCACAACGCCATCCTGTCGGGCATGCTCGCGGCCGACTGTGCGGCCGATGCACTGGCCGTGGGGCGGCGCGCGACGAACTGGGCGGCTATGAGGACGGCTGGCGCGGCTCGGGCATCGGCCGTGACCTCTACCGTGTGCGCAACGTGAAGCCGCTGTGGACGAAGCTGGGCACGGTCCTCGGCATCGCCGCGGGCGGTCTCGACATGTGGCTGAACACGCTGCGGATATCCCCGTTCACCCTCCGTCACGGCAAGCCCGACCACGCAGCCCTCCTGCCTTCCGCGCAGGCAAAGCCGATCAACTATCCCCGCCCCGACGGGAGCGTCACCTACGACCGCCTCTCCTCCGTATTTCTCTCGGGAACCCTCCACGAAGAGGACCAGCCGCCGCACCTCCAGGTCCGCGACTTATCCCTCCAGAAATCCTCGGAACACGACGTTTTCGGCGGTCCGTCGGGGCTGTATTGCCCGGCGGCGGTCTACGAATGGGTGGGCGAGGGGGCCGGTCTCCGCTACCAGATCAACGCCGCCAACTGCGTCCACTGCAAGACCTGCGACATCAAGGACCCCAACCAGAACATCAACTGGGTGCCGCCCGAAGGCGGCGGCGGCCCGAACTATCGCGGGATGTGATCAACTTGTTACGACGGCCAATCCGCTGACGATTGATGTGCAAGGTCATCGAACTGGGAGCGCTCCGGATCTTGTAACGCAATGCAGCGAAGATCCTGCCCGAGAGACGATGCCGCATTTCGCCGTCGCTCTGAGGTCCAACGAGGGGGACGTTGGCGCCCCTCAGCCTTCGCGCGATCCATCTTACGGACGCTGGAACGACGCGTGGGCATTTCACGGGGCGCGGCCGACGGTTCCGGACAAAGTCCGTCGATCCGGGATCCGGGCTTCGCCTTCATAGGTCATGTCGAGGTCGCGCCACGCGGGATGGGTTACCATGCAATGGTCAGTTCACCGTAAGAAAGGTTCGACGGAGGGGTTTCTCTCGGTCAGTCACGCGCCTGGTGCCGTCGCGGGTCGTGTTGGAATTCGGCGTGACGTGGCCTCCGGCGGTTTGAAGGTATCGGTTCAGGCGGCCAGGTCAATTGGCCGGTCGATGCCCCTCGTTCCGAGCGTCTGCCATCCGTCGACCTTTCGCATGTTGATCTGGCCGGATGCCAGCAGGGCCCAGAACAACATCGCCGCGGTGTCGGCCGAGGGCAGCACCGTCTGGGTCTTGATCCGCCGTTTGAACTCCTCGT
>JALHMM010000094.1 GCA_022844045.1 Reyranellaceae bacterium
GCGCCGGCGGCAAGCGCGGTCCGCCGCGCCGGATCGACCAGCAACGCGCGCACCGCATCGGCGAAAGCCTGCGCGTCGCCCAGTGCCGGCAGCAGGCCCGATTCGCCCTCACCGATCACGGCGGGCACGCCGCGCGTGCGGCCGGCGATGACGGGCAGCCCGGCCGCCTGCGCTTCGAGCAGCGCGATGCCATAGGCCTCGTTGATCGCCGGCCACACCAGCAGGTCGGCCGAGCCGTAGATCGCCGGCAGCTCCGCCCCGTCGAGAGCGCCGCGATAGACGACGCGATCCACCAGCGGCGCGAACGCGGCCTCGACATCGGCGCGCGCCTCGCCGTCGCCGACGATCGTCAGCCGCCAGTCGAGATCGCGCACCCGCCGCAGCGCATCGGCAAGCAGGCGATACGACGCCAGCTTGTCGCCCGGCCGCATCATGCCGACGGCGAGCAGCATCGGCGTGCCGGCGCCTGGCGCGCGGCGCTGGGCGCGAAACGGCGCGGCGTCGAGAAAGGGCGCGATCGCCACCGCGACCTCGGGCGCGCGCAAGAGCGGCGCGATCATCGGCGCGTCGTCGGGATTGAGCGTCAGCACGAGATCGGCGGCGCGAATCGCCGCGCCGACGGCGCGATGGCCGAGATCCCACGGCCCGCCGGCGCGCTTGGGCGCGTAGGACGCCTCCGCGGCGACGTACGGAATCTTCAGCCCGGCGCCAACTTCGGGGCCGATCCAGTCGGGCCGTTTGTACCAGAGGTGGTAGGTGAACCACAGGTCGGGCCGCAGGGCGATCAGCTCGGGAAGCCGCGCGCGCTGGCGCTCGCGCTCCTCGGACAGTCGATCCGGCTCGATCAGGCCGCGGCGGCCGGGCTCGTGGCGATCGACGGCGATCACCTCGTGGCCCAGGCGGCGCAGGATGCCAGCCAGCGCCCGCGCCATCGAGCGGTCGCCGGAAGGCGTGGGATGATCGAGCGGCTTGAGCGGCGTGTGGAACGCGATCCGCATGCGGCGGGACATAGCATCTATCGCGGCAGGCGGGCGAGCAGCCGCTCGATCCCGGCCTCGAAGGAGAAACGCTCGCGCACGATGTCGTGGCCGTGCCGGGCGAGATCGGCGCGCAGGCCGGGATCGCGGATCAGCCGCTCGATCGCCCGGGCGAGCGCCGGCGGATCCGACGGCGGCACCAGCAGGCCGCTCTTGCCATCCTCGATCAGCTCGGGGATCGCCGAGACCTTGGTCGAGACGCAGGCCAGCGACTGGCTCTGCGCCTCCATCAGCACGTTGGGCAGGCCGTCGCGATCGCCGTCGCCGGCGATGCGGCTAGCGAGCACGAACAGATCGGCGTCGGCATAGGCGTCGAAGACGAATTGCTGCGCCTGCGCGCCATGCCAGGTGCAGCGATCGGCGATGCCCAGCCGGCGCGCCTGCGCCTTCAGCGCGTCGCCCAGCCCGCCGCCGCCGATATGGTTGAACTCCCAGTGCAGGTCGCGCGGCAGCAGCGCCAGCGCCGAAAGCACGTCGTCGATGCCCTTCTTCTCGACGCGACGGCCGACCGACAGGATGGTCACGCGCTTGTGCGCGCTGGATCCATCGCGCGCCGCACGCGGTGGCGGGGCATCCGGCAAATGCGCGAGATCGAGGCCGTGATAGACCAGCTCGACGCGGTTGGCTGGCGCGTGCGCGGCGAGATGGCGGCAGCCGACATCGGTGCAGGTCACCAGCCAGCGGCAATGCGCCAGCTTCTCGCGCAGTTCCCAGGCCGGCGTGGTCCAGACGTCCTTGGCGTGCGCCGAGCCGCTCCACGGCAGGTCGCGGATCATCGCGGCGTAGCGCGTCACCGAGGCGGGCGTATGCAGGAAATGGACGTGCAGTGCCTTCACGCTCCGCGCCAGCTCGTGCGCCAGCACCAGCGCCTGACCCCAGCGGCGGCCGCGATTGGACGTCGGGTCGCGGCGCCAATCCGCCAGCCACTGTCGGAACGCGGCGCTGTAGCCCGGCAGACGGCGCACCGCCCACCACGCCTTCAGCACGCGCAGCGGCTCCTGGTGGAGATATTCCGGCAGATAGAGCACCGCGGCGCGGATGCGCTGGTGCACGGGATGCGTCTTGCTCTCGGTGGGATGGCGCAGCGAGACGATCACGAGATCGAGGCCGCGATCCTCGAAGGCCGCGATCTCCTGCGCGATGAAGGTTTCCGACAGCCGCGGATAGCCTTTGACGACGATGGCCAGGGTGGGGCCGGGGCCGGCCGGAGCGATCACGCCTGTCTACGCCGCCGCGCCATCTCGGGATCGGCGTCGCCCTCGCGCGGGACCGCCACCGGCATCGGCCGCCGAGCCGGCTGACGCAGATGGCGCGCCACCAGCTTGCCGACATTGGGCAAGCCGTCGAGCAGCCCGGGGATCACCACGTCGGATGGCAGGCCTTGCTGCGGCAATTGCCGCAGCGCCGTGGCCATTTTCGCCGGATCGCGCATGCCGTCGTCGGCCAGCATGTTGGCCAGCCCGAGCTGGCGGGCGCCCTGGGCGCGGATGAACTGCTCGCGACGCGGCACGGTGCGCGGCACGATCAGCGCCTTCTTGTCGAAGGACAGGATCTCGCAGAACGTGTTGTAGCCGCCCATGGCGACGATGCCGGCGGCACTGGTCATCAGCGGCCCGAGATTGGTCTCGAAGGTCAAGGTGCGCACCGGCCCGCCGCGCAACCTCTCGGCGCGCTGGCGGAACGCCTCGCGCGCCTCGGGTGCCATGAACGGGCCGAACACCACGACCGCGGCATAGGGGATATTCGCGTCGTGCTCGTAGGCGCGCAGCACCCAGTCGACCACCGCTTCACCATCGCCACCGCCACCGGCAGTGACCAGAATGTAGGGCCGATTGAGATCGTGCAGCACCGCGAGGTCGTCGCTTTCGCGCGGCAGGTCGCGGTGCAGATAGCCGGTGTAGACAGTCTTGCGCCGCACCGCCTTGGGCAGCGTGATGCCGCTCAGCGGGTCGTTGAACTGCGGCAAGCCGTAGATCCAGATCTCGTCGTAGAGGTGCTTCAGGGCGGGCAGCACGTTCTTGCGCTTCCATTCCGGCGCCAGCATCGTCGGCTCGTCCATCACGTCGCGCAGGCCCAGGACCAGCGGCGTGCCGCGCTCCTTGAGCATCTTGAGCGTCGCATGGACCTCGCCGCGCAGACCCAGCGGCTCCTTGTCGACGATGAACAGGTCGGGATCGAACATCTCCGCCGTCTCGCGGATCAGCGCGGCGCGCATGCTCACGGTGCGGTCGATGCCGATATTGAGGTTCAGCGCCTCGTACTCGCCGTCGCTGCGCTTGCCGATGCCAGGCACGCGCACGAAGTCGACGCGCGCGCCGAAATCGAAGCTGCCGATGATCGGCGAGCCGGAGATGATCAGAACAGAAAGGTCCTCGTCGGCGGCGGCCAGCGCGTTGGCGATCGTGCGGCAGCGGCTGAGATGGCCCAGTCCAAAACTATCGTGGCTGTAGATCAGCACACGCTTGGCCCGGTCGGATCCGGTCATGTCGTTCTCCCCCCGCGCGGCCAAGCCCCCAAGCAGCCTTCCGGGTTGACCCGACTATGACACGCGGTCACGGCCGAATGCGACTGAAAATTCCCCCTGCAAATTCTAAGGCTATCGGCAATTCGCCCGTACCATCAAAGGGTTACGGGTTTCTGACGGTCGACGTATCGAACCGATAGGCATCGGCCGGGCGTCGACCACACTACCCATGGATATACGAGGTCGCCGTGATGCCGATGCCACACGGGCTAAAAATCATCGCATGGCCTGAACTTTTTTCTGCGCTGGCCGGTCCAGGCAGGCCTTGAGCCAGGCGGCGACACCGGGGAAGTCGGCATGGAGTTCGCGCGCCGGGCGCGACCATGACAGCACCGCGGCGACATTGAGGTCGGCGATGGTGAAGCGGCCGCCGACCAGCTGGCCGCCGCCGGCCTTCAAGGCGTTCTCCAGCACGCCCAGCGGCCCCCTGAGTGTGGCGATGGCGTCCTGGACCGCCTTTTCGTCGCGCTTGTCTTCGGGATAGACGACGCGATGGAACAGGATCTGCAGCGCCGCCTTCTCGCACTCCGTCATCGCCCAGACGCTCCACATCGTCATCTGGCCGTCCTCGACGACGTTCTTCGGCGCCAGCGCGCCGCCGGCTTTCTTCACCAGGTAGAGGTTGATCGCCATCGATTCCCACACGACGACGCCGTCATCGTCGATGACGGGGATGCGGCCGTTGGGATTGAGCTTCAGCATCTCGGGCGAGCGCGGCGCGCCGCCGGTGAACGGCGTTTTGATGTGCTCGTATGGCAGGCCGAGCTCTTCGGCCGCCCACAGCGCGCGCCCGGCGCGCGAGCCCGCGACGCCGTAGATCTTCAAGGTCATGCTTCCCTCCATGCCGCGATGGAGGGAAGCATCATGCAGCAGCGAATGCGCTGTCGATGATGGCGCACGCCGCTATTCCGCTGCGCGGGCGCGTTCCTGCGCGCCGCCCGCGGCGACGCTCTTGAGATAGTCCATCGCCGCCTGCGCGCCGCCGACCTTGTGCGGCACGCCGGCGACGGCGAGGCCCATCTCGACGCCGCCCAAGGTACCGATCAGCGACAGGTCATTGAAGTCGCCGAGATGGCCGATGCGGAAGACCTTGCCGGCGACCTTGGTCAGGCCCTGGCCCAGCGACATGTTGAACTTCGCCAGCACGGCCTTGCGGAAAGCATCGGCGTCATGACCCGCAGGCATCAGCACGGCGGTCAGCGAATTGCTGTACTCGGCCGGATTGACGCAGAGCAGCTCCAGCCCCCAGGCGCGCACCGCGCGACGCGTCGCTTCGGCGTGGCGCGCGTGGCGCGCGAAGACATTGGCGAGGCCCTCTTCCATCAGCATGTCCACGGCTTCGCTCAGGCCGTAGAGCAGGTTGGTCGCCGGCGTATAGGGGAACCAGCCATTGGCGTTCATCGCCAGCTGCTCGTCCCAGCTCCAGTACGAGCGGATCAAGGTCGAGCTCTTCGACGCCGCCAGCGCCTTCTCGCTGATGGCGTTGAACGACAGGCCGGGCGGCAGCATCAGGCCCTTCTGCGAGCCGCCCACGGTGACGTCGACGCCCCATTCGTCGTGGCGGTAGTCGATCGAGCCGAGCGAGGAGATGGTGTCGACCAACAGCAGCGCCGGATGCTTGGCCGCGTCGATCGCGCGGCGCACCGCGGCGATATCGGAAGTCACCGCCGTCGAGGTCTCGTTGTGCACGACGCACACCGCCTTGATCGTCTGGCCCTTGTCCTCGCGCAGCCGCGCTTCGACCGACGCGGCTTCGACGCCGCGGCGCCAGTCACCGGCGATGAACTCGGGCTTCAGCCCGAGCTTCTCGGCGATCTTCTTCCACAAGGTCGCGAAGTGGCCGGTCTCGACCATCAGCACCCGATCACCAGGTGAGAGCGTGTTGACCAGCGCCGCTTCCCAGGCGCCGGTGCCCGACGAGGGGTAGATCACCACGGGCTGCTGGGTCTGGAAGACTTGGCGGACGTCGCGCAGGACCTTCAGCGCCATCGCCTGGAACTCCGGCCCGCGATGGTCGATCGTCGGGTAGTCCATGGCGCGCAGGATGCGGTCCGGCACGTTGGTGGGGCCGGGGATCTGCAAGAAATGGCGGCCGCTGGGGTGGCCGTTGAGGCGCAGCATGGTCGGTCCCTCCGTTCTAGAGCGTCTTGCATTTTGTATACAATATGCCAGACTGAGTCCAGATGGGTTTCACGGCAGGAGATTTGTGAGGCGATGGACGGTCCCTCGGCGCTGATCAGCCGGCAGGCGCTGCACGAGGCGGTGGCGAGCCGGCTGCGCGACATGATCGTCGAGGGCGCGCTCGAGCCCGGCGCGCGGCTCAACGAGCGCGCGCTGTGCGAGCAGCTCGGCATCTCGCGCACGCCGCTGCGCGAGGCCTTCCGCGTGCTCGCGACCGAGGGCCTGATCTCGCTGCCGCCCAATCGCGGCGCGCAGGTGGTGAAACTCTCGCCCGAGGACGTGCGCGACACCTTCGACGTGATGGGTGCGCTCGAGGGCCTGTCGGGCGAGCTCGCCTGCCGGCATGTCACCGACGCCGATATCGCGGCGCTGCGGGTCATGCACGAGGAGATGGTCGCCTATCACGCGCGGCGCGACCTGCCGAACTACTACCGGATCAACCGCGTCATCCACGAGCGCATCAACGCCATCGCCGGCAATCCGACGCTGACGCGCACCTATCGCGCGCTCAACGATCGCCTGCATGCGCTGCGCTTTCGCTCGAACTATATCCAGGACAAATGGGACCGGGCGGTCGCCGACCACGGCGAAATGCTCGAGGCCCTGGCGGCGCGCGACGGGGAGCGCCTGCGCCGCGTGCTGGTGGACCACCTCGCGCACAAGCGCGACGCGGTCCTGGAGGAAATGAAGACGGGTCAATGAAACCGAGCAAGGGAAGGACGGAATCCATGATCTCTCGCATCACCCGCCGCGCGATGGTAGCCGGCGGTCTCACCGCCTTGGCCGCACCCGCCGTGGTGCGCGCCCAGGCCTGGCCGAGCCAGCCGATCACCTTCCTCAATCCGTTCCCTGCCGGCGGCGGCACGGATGTCTTCGCCCGCCCGGTGGCCTCGATGCTGTCGGAGCAACTGGGCCAGCAAGTGATCGTCGACAACAAGGGCGGCGCCGGCGGCACGGTGGGCGCCTCGCAGGCGGCCAAGGCGAAGCCCGACGGCTCGCTGTTCTTCATCGGCGCGATCCACCACACCATCGCGCCCAACATCTACAAGAACCTCGACTACGATCTCGAGAAGGCCTTCGAGCCGATCACCATGCTGGCGTTGGTGCCGCAGGTGGTCTCGATCCATCCGGAGCGCGTGCCGGTCAACACGCTGGCCGAGTTCCTCGACTACGTGCGCAAGAACCCCGGCAAGGTGAACTACGCCTCGCCCGGCGCCGGCACCGCGCACCACTACGCCGGCGAGCTCTTCAAGCTCTTGACCAAGACCAACATCGTGCACGTGCCGTTCCGCGGCGCCGGCCCGGCGATGAACGATCTGCTGGCCGGACAGGTCGACATGATGTTCGACGGCATGGGCACCTCGGCGGCGCAGATCCGGGGCGGCAAGCTCAAGGGCCTCGCCGTCGCGACCAAGGAACGGCTGAGCGAATTCCCCACCATCCCGACCGCGGCCGAGGCCGGCGTGCCGGGCTGGGAGGTCGCGACCTGGTACGGCGTCTGGGCGGTCAAGGGCACGCCGGAGCCGATCGTCAACCGCATGCACGCCGAGGTCGTCAAAGCGCTGAACGATCCCAAGCTCAAGAAGATCTGGCAGGAGCAATCGGCGCAGACCGGCGGCGAATCGCGCGCCGACTTCGCCAAGCGCATCCGCAGCGAGATCGAGAAATGGGAGAAGGTCACCAAGGACGCCGCCATCAAGGTCTAGTCCTTCTCCCCGCGAAGGCGGGGAGAAGGTGCCGAGCGCAGCGAGGCGGATGAGGGGCTTCCCGCTCTCGCAAGCGGCACGGCGCACGGAGCAGCATCGCGAAGCCCCTCATCCGCCCTTCGGGCACCTTCTCCCCGCCTGCGCGGGGAGAAGGACAAGGTGGTTCGATGACAGATGTCGCCACAGTGAAGCAGCCGGTCCGCACGCTTGAGCGCGCCCTGAAGGGCGCGCTCAAGGGCGAGGTGATGTTCGACGACGCCGCGCGCGGCCGCTACGCCACCGACGCGTCGATCTACCAGATCGACCCGGTCGGCGTGGTGGTGCCGCGCGACGAAGACGATCTGCGCGCGGTAGTCGACATCGCGCGCGACCTGAAGGTGCCGATCCTGCCGCGCGGCGCGGGCACCTCGCAGTGCGGCCAGACCGTGGGCGAGGCGTTGGTCGTCGACTTCAGCAAGCATCTGCGCGAGGTGGTCGAGTTCGACAAGGAGCGCGCCTCGGTCACCGTGCAGCCCGGCCTGGTACTCGACCATCTCAACGCATTCCTCAAGCCGCATGGCCTGTGGTACCCGGTCGACGTCTCGACCTCGGCGCAATGCACCCTGGGCGGCATGGCCGGCAACAATTCCTGCGGCAGCCGTTCGATCCGCTACGGCAACATGGTGCACAACGTCGAGGCGATCGATGCCATCCTCGCCGACGGCAGCGAGGCGCGCTTCGGCCGTTACGACGAGGATGACGCCAATCCACATGTGCGGCGCCTCGCCGATATCGCGCGCAATCTCGCGACCCGCGAGCGCGATGAAATCGAGCGGATGTGGCCGAAGGTGCTGCGTCGCGTCGGCGGCTACAACCTCGACGTCTTCCATCCCCAGAGCGAGCGGCCGTATACATCGGACAACTCGATCAACCTGGCGCATCTGCTGGTGGGCAGCGAGGGCACGTTGGCGGTGACGCGACGCCTGACGCTCAAGCTGTCGCCCCTGCCCCAGCACAAGACCTTGGGCGTGGTGAACTTCCCGACCTTCCGTCGCGCCATGGAGCTGGCGCAGCACATCGTCACGCTCAAGCCGGTCGCAGTCGAGCTGGTCGATCGCACCATGATCGACCTGGCGCGTGCCAATCCCGCCTTCCGGCCGGTGATCGACGCGGCGCTGATCGGCAAGCCGGAGGCCATCCTGCTGGTCGAGTTCGCCGGCGAGGAGCGCGACGCGCAGATCCGCGATCTGAAGCGCCTCGTGAGTCTGATGGGCGATCTCGGCCTGCCCGGCAGCGTCGTCGAGATGGTCGATGCCAAGGCGCAGTCGGCCCTGTGGGAGGTGCGCAAGGCCGGGCTCAACATCATGATGTCGATGAAGGGCGACGGCAAACCGGTGTCCTTCATCGAGGATTGCGCGGTGCCGCTGGAGCATCTCGCCGACTACACCTCGCGGCTCACTGACGTCTTCGAGAAGCACGGCACGCGCGGCACCTGGTACGCCCATGCCAGCGTCGGCACGCTGCACGTGCGGCCGATCCTCGACATGCGCAACGATGGTGCCACCAAGATGCGCGCCATCGCCGAGGAGGCCGGCGCCCTGGTGCGCGAGTACAAGGGCGCGTTCTCAGGCGAGCATGGCGATGGTCTGGTGCGCAGCGAGTGGGTGGGCTGGCAGTTCGGCGCGAAGCTCACGCATGCGTTCGAGGAACTGAAGGACGCCTTCGATCCTGAGGGCATCCTCAATCCCGGCAAGATCGTGCGCCCCTCGAAGATGGACCAGCGCGAACTGTTCCGCTTCAAGCCGGGCTACCGGTCTGTCGAGATCAAGACCGGACTCGACTGGTCGGCGTGGGATGTCCAGGCCGATCCGCGCACCGAGATCACGACGCCACCGGGCACCGGCGGCGATCCGGCCGGCGGCTTCGCCAAGGCCGTGGAGATGTGCAACAACAACGGCCATTGCCGGAAGTTCGACGCCGGCACGATGTGCCCGAGCTTCCGCGTCACGCGCGACGAGAAGGACCTGACGCGCGGCCGCGCCAACACGCTGCGGCTCGCGCTGTCCGGCCAACTCGGCCCCGAAGCGTTGACCTCCGACGCCGTCGCGTCGGCGATGGATCTGTGCGTCGCCTGCAAGGGCTGCAAGCGCGATTGCCCCACCGGCGTCGACATGGCGCGCATGAAGATCGAGGTGGCGCATCAGCGCGCGCGCCGTCACGGCGTGAGCCTGAAGGACAGGCTGATCGCCCACCTGCCGCGTTACGCGCCGTGGGCCGCACGCCTGCCCTGGCTGTTCAACCTGCGCGACACGCTGCCGGGCGCCGCGACCTTGTCGGAGAAGTTTCTCGGCTTCTCAGCCAAGCGCACACTGCCGAAATGGCGCGGCGATCGCTTCCACGCGAGCGGCACGGCGTCGGGCGCGCACGAGGTCGTCTTCCTCGCCGACACCTTCAACACCTATTTCGAGCCCGACAACGCGCGCGCCGCGCTGCGCGTGCTCGCGGCCGCCGGCTACAAGGTCCATGTCGCGGCGCCATCCAAGGGAGAGCGGCCGCTGTGCTGCGGCCGCACCTACCTCGCCGCCGGCCTGGTCGACGAGGCCAAGCGCGAGGCGTCGCGTCTGGTCGCCGCCGTCGCGCCCTTCGTCGCGCGCGGCGTGCCCATCGTCGGGCTCGAACCGTCCTGCCTGCTGTCACTGCGCGACGAATACACCGTGATGGGCCTGGGCGAAGACGCCCAGCGCATCGCCGAGAGCAGCTACCTGTTCGAGGAATTCCTGGCGCGCGAGAAAGCGGCGGGCCGCTGCGACCTGAAGCTCAAGCCGTTGCCCCAGAGCAGGGCGCTGCTGCACGGCCATTGCCACCAGAAGGCCTTCGGCGCGATGGGCCCGGTGCAGACGGTGCTGGGCTGGATTCCTGGCCTCACCACCACGCCGGTCGAGTCGAGCTGCTGCGGCATGGCTGGCGCCTTCGGCTACGAGGCCTCGCACCACGACGTGTCGATGGCGATGGCCGAGCTGTCGCTCCTGCCGGCGGTGCGTGCCGCCGACGCCGATACGCTGATTATCGCCGACGGCACGAGCTGCCGGCACCAGATCCACGACGGCGCGCAGCGCGAGGCGCTGCATGTCGCGCGCGTGCTGGAGATGGCGCTGGCCTAACCGAGCGCGCGCAAGGCCTCAATCCAGTCGCTGGATAGTTGGGCGCGGCGGCACACGTAGTCGCCGCCGTCGCGATGATCCTCGTCGATGAACTCGACGACGCCGGATGCGAGATCGACGCGCACCGCGCCGAAATGCATGGTGCGCGCGATGGGGCCGCGCGCCGCGCGGATGTCGGGGCGAGCCGGATCGATCGGCTCGGCCTTCAGGCCGTATTCGAACTGCCAGTCCGGATCGTCGACTGGACCGAGTCGCTCGAACAGCGCCTGCATCGCCTCGTTGGCGGATGCGAAGCGCATGTCGTGATCCTACTGGTTCATCGAGGAGAAGAAGTCGGCGTTGTTCTTGCTCGTCTTGAGCTTGTCGAGCAGGAACTCCATCGCGTCCACCGTGCCCATCGGCATGAGGATGCGGCGCAGCACCCACATCTTGCTGAGCGTACCGCGGTCGACCAGCAGCTCCTCCTTACGCGTGCCCGAGCGAGTGATGTCGATCGCCGGGAAGGTGCGCTTGTCGGAGAGCTTGCGGTCGAGAATGATCTCGGAGTTACCGGTGCCCTTGAACTCCTCGAAGATCACCTCGTCCATGCGGCTGCCAGTATCGATCAGCGCCGTGGCGATGATGGTCAGCGAGCCGCCTTCCTCGATGTTGCGCGCCGCGCCGAAGAAGCGCTTGGGGCGCTGCAGGGCGTTGGCGTCGACGCCGCCGGTCAGCACCTTGCCCGAGCTCGGCACCACCGTGTTGTAGGCGCGGCCCAGGCGGGTGATCGAGTCGAGCAGGATCACCACGTCCTTCTTGTGCTCGACCAGGCGCTTGGCCTTCTCGATCACCATCTCGGCGACGGCGACGTGGCGCGAGGCGGGCTCGTCGAAGGTCGAGCTGACGACCTCGCCCTTCACCGTACGCGCCATGTCGGTGACTTCCTCGGGCCGCTCGTCGATCAGCAGCACCAGGAGGATGACCTCGGGGTTATTCTTCGAGATGGCGTGCGCGATGTTCTGCAGCAGCATCGTCTTGCCGGTGCGCGGCGGCGAGACGATCAGCGCGCGCTGGCCCTTGCCGATCGGCGCGATCAGGTCGATGACGCGCGTGCTGATATCGATGGTCGGGCCCGACGGCTTCTTCGAGAGCGTCGCGGTGCGTCGCGCGCCGGCCCCGGTGCTGACCCGTCCGGCGGCGCTGACGCGCGCCGAGCCGACATCCTCGACCACCTTCTCGGCGGCGACGAAGCCGGCTTCCTCGAGCTCGACCTTGAGCTTCTCGTCGGGATAGAGGGGTGTGAGGTTGTCGAAGTTGATGCGGTGGCGGACCTGCTCGGGGTCCTCGAAGTTGATGGTGTTGAGCTTGACCAGGGCGAAGTAGCGCTCGCCGTCCTTGGGCGCGCGGATCTCGCCTTCGACCGTGTCGCCGGTGCGCAGGCCGTAGCGGCGGATCTGCGCAGGGCTGATGTAGATATCGTCGGGGCCGGCGAGGTAGTTGGCCTCGGTCGAGCGCAGGAAGCCGAAGCCGTCGGGCAGCACTTCGATCACGCCGGCGCCGAAGATGGCCTGGTCGGATTCGGCCAGCCGCTTGAGCACCGCGAACATCAGCTCCTGCTTGCGCATGAGCGAGGCGTTCTCGATCTGCAGCTCCTCGGCATAGGCCGAGAGCTCTGCGGGGGTTTTCTTCTTAAGGTCCTGGAGATTCATGGGGATTCGTCTGGAAAAGGCCCGCAATACGGGCTGAGAGGTCAATGACCGAAAGCGCGGTAGGGTCCGCGATATTCGACATCAGGAGGTTCGCCGCGCGGCCGGATCGCCCTGCTGGACGGTCCCGATAAACAACTGGCGTTGCGGCTCGGAGCACGACCCGGGGCGGCACACGCACCCGAAATCTGCGGCCTAAATAGCGCCTGATGCGCCCAAGTTCAAGGGCTGGCTCGAATCAGCGGCCGTCGCCGACGACCGCCGTGGCTTCGATCTCGACCACCAGGCCGGGCACCGCCAGGGTCGACACGCCGATCAGGGCCGAGGCGCAGCGCGACTTCTTGAACCAGCGCGACAGCTCGTTGGTGATCAGGGCGCCGTCGCGGATATCGGTGCAGTAGATGGTCAGCCGGGTGATGTCGTCGACCGTGGCGCCGGCGCCCTTCAGGGCATTGACGATCTTGCGCATGGTCACCCGCGTCTGGGCGCCCGCATCGCGGCCCTGCACCCGCCCCTTGGCGTCGAGCGAAGTCGTCCCCGATACGAAGACAAACGGCCCAGCCTTCACGGCGCGCACGTACCACTTGGCGATCTCGGTGCCGTCGGGGAGTTCCTGGCGCTTCATATCGGTCCCTCGTTCAGTTGGCGGCGACTTTGCGCCGCGATGTGACCGACCGCAAGCTTGCGGGTGAAGCAGTTGTCTTCGGGCCGCGCCGCTCCAGCGGCGCTCTTGAGCGGCGGCAAAGAAAGAGCGCCGCTGGAGCGGCGCGGCCCCAACGGCTAGTTGCCTTCGAGGAACTTATGGATCGCGGTGTGGTCGGCAGCCATGCCGACCTTCTCCGCCGCACGCGCCCAGATATCGGCCATCTCGGTCATGGTCGGCACCTCGACGTCGAGCTGGTCGGCGAGGTCGGCCGCCGTGCGCAGGTCCTTGGCCATCAGCGCCATGGTGAAGCCGGCGGCGTAGTTGCGCGGCACGATGAACTGGCGGCCCTTGACCTGCGTACTGTTGCTCATGCCGCTGGAGCTGTTGAAAACGTCGACCAGCATGCCGGGATCGATGCCGAACTTCTCGCCGACGATCATCGCCTCGCACATCGACAGCAGGCTGGTGGCCGAGAGGTAGTTGTTCAGCGCCTTCACCGCGTGGCCGGCGCCGATCGCGCCGGTGTGGAACACCGTCTTTCCCATCGACTGCAAGAGCGGCTTGCAGCGCTCGACGTTGTCAGCGGTGCCGCCGGCGATGATCGCCAGCGAGCCGTCGATGGCGCGGCGGACGCCGCCAGACACCGGCGCGTCGATCATCGACAGGCCGCGCGCGGCGAGATTCTTGCTGAGTTCGACTGTACCCACCGGCGCGCTCGAGGACATGTCGACAAGGATCGCCTCCTTGGATAAACCTTCGGCCGCGGCGTCGGCGCCCTCGAGCAGCGCACGGCGCACGATCTTGCCGTCGGGCAGCATGGTGACCAGCGCATCGGCGCCCTGGGCGCAGGCCTTGGCCGAGGCGGTGGCGATGGCGCCGGGATTGGCACCGACGAAATCCGACATCGCCTGCTGCGACTGGTCGTAGACGCGCAAGGTGTAGCCGGCGCCGATCAGGCGCGCGGCCATCGGCTTGCCCATCATGCCCAGGCCGATGAAGGCGATGGTGGCCGGCGGCGCCAGACTCTTGCTCATCACTGAGGTCCTCGCAGATCGACTTCGTAGAACGGCAGCTCGCGGCCGGGGATCGCATCGGAGGGCGCCATGCGCAGGAAGCGCGCGCCCATCTTTTCGTAAAACGGCGCGGCGTTAGGATCGGCCAGGATCACCAGCCGTTTCGCGCCGCGCGCGCGCGTCTCGTCCATCGCCCAGCGCAGCAGCGCGGCGCCAACGCCCCGGCCGATCGCCGGCGGATCGACGAACAGCTTGTCGAGCTCGATGGCGTCGCCGAAGGGCGGCGACAGCTGCGCCGTGCCGAGCGGCCGGCCATCATCGTCGACGGCGACCCGTACGTCGCCGCGCGCGATCGCCCCATCGGGCACCGCGAGTGAGCCGGCGCAGCGCGCCATGAAGGCCTTGTCGTAGCCCCAGTGCCGCTTCGAGCGCGTGCACAGCGCCGTGAGCGTTGCGGCCTCCTCGGCGCGGGCGGCGCGCAGAATCATCCGCGACGGGCGCCGATCGAGCACTGGCGGTCACCGCGCACGCCGCCGGCGAAGGTGCCGACCTGCGAGCCGGTCATCCACAAACTGCCGGGCATGATCTGGCCGCTATAGCTGCTGTCGTAGCGCAGGCCGCCGCCCGAGGCCGAGCCGCCGGCCGACACGCTGGGCGCGGTCACGCTGCCGTTGCCGCGCTCGACGCCACCACCGGTGACCTGAACCTCGTAAGTGAAGCTGGCGCCCGCGACGGTGACGCGGATCGTGCCCACCGGCACGCGCTGGCCGCCGGTCGGACCGCATTGGACCTGGCCGCTATAGACGCCGTCGTACTGCGCCAGCACCGGCCCCGCGCCGGCCAAAGCTACAAGCGCCACAGCGCCGCCCAACGTTACGCGTCGCATTGTCCGCCTCCCTAACGACGCCGCGCATTGATCGTGCAGGAACGATCCTGGTTGCCCTGGTTGACGCGCCACTTCTGCACGCCGCGCATCGCGATCGTGCCGCCGGCGATCGTGCCGGAATAGCTCGCCTCGTAGGACCAGCCGTTGCCGCGGCCGGTGGCGGCCATGGACAGGCTGTTGCCTTTCACGTCGCCGGTACCGCGCTCCTTGATACCCGAGCCACCGCCGTCGGGATTGAGGATCTCGCGCTCGTAGTTCACGGCGGTCCCGGCGATGGTGATACGGATATCGCTGGCGAGTTGCCGGCGCGTCTGGCCAACGAGGGTTTCGCAACCGAGCGAACCGGCATAGACGCCATCGAGCGCCTGCGCCGCAGCGGGTGATGTCGCCATCGCGCTGCTCAAGGTAACGAAGGCCACGATCGCGGCCAAGCCTGATGAGTGTCGCGGCATGCCCCCTCCCTAGCGTCGATTGGCGCTGATCGTACAGGTGTGCTCCTGAGCGCCGCGATTGACGCGCCATCTCACACGCCGCGCTCCTTGAATACCTCGTTGGCGGTCTTGAAGGCGTCGAGGCAGGCGGGGATGCCGCAATAGATGCCGACCTGCAGGAAGATCTCCTTGATCTCGTCCTTGGTCACGCCGTTGGTGATCGCGCCATTGATGTGCAGGCGCAACTCCGGCCCGCGATTGAGCGCGGCCAGCATGCCGAGATTGAGCATCGAACGCTGCTTCTTGGTCAGCCCGTCGCGACCCCAGACATAGCCCCAAGCATACTCGGTGGTGATCTCCTGGAAGGCCATCATGAACTCGTTGGCGTTGTTCAACGAGTTGTCGACGTACTGCTTGCCCAGCACCTGGCGACGGATCGCCAGCCCCTTGTTGAACATTCGGTGATTCGCCGGCTTGGGCTTCACCTTCTTCGCCGCCGCCTTCTTCGCCTTGGCCATGTCCGCTTCCTCCGTTTCTGCGTGCGCGCAGCATAGCGCGAGCTTCCCGATTGCCGCCACAAACTGCCATCATGTATGGGCGTCATATGCAGGAGGATTTCGATGCGCGCCGGCCTTGCCCTGATCGCCACAACGCTCGTCTTCGCGCTGGCCGCGCCGGCGATGGCGGAGAAGCCCGCCCACGCGGGCCAGGGCCGCGGCAAGGGCCATGGCCAGGGCGGTCAGCCTGAGTATGTGCAGCCCGGGCACGGGTCCGGCCCTGCGCCGGGCGGCAGCGCCAGCGTATCGTTGACGATCGGCGCCCCTGATCAGCTCAGCATCCGCCAGTACTATACGCAGCAGGCGACGATGGGCCATTGCCCGCCGGGGCTGGCCAAGAAGAACAATGGCTGCCTGCCGCCCGGCCAGGCGAAGAAATGGGTTGTCGGCCAGCCGCTGCCTGCGGGCGTCGCCTACTTCGCGCTGCCGCCCGCCCTGCTGGGACGCCTGACGCCCGCCCCCGCCGGCTATCTCTATGTCCAGGTCGGCTCCGACGTCCTGCTGATGGGCGCCGCGAGCCGGGTGATCGTCAGCGCGATGGCGATCTTCTAGGCTACGCCGCCGGCCAGCCCGGCAGCCGCCAGCCACGCCACCACGCCAGCAGCCTGAGCGCGCTGGCCAGAGCCGCGCCAGCCAGCAGCGCGGTCATGCTGGTCGCGCCCAGCTTGACACAGCCGATGATAAGCCAGCCGCCGGCGAAGGCGCAGAGCGCGTACGGCTGATGGTCGTGGAGCGCCGCCGGCACGCGATTGCACAGCACGTCGCGGACCACGCCGCCGAACACCGCGGTCACCACCCCCATCAGCACCGCCACCAGAATCGGCATGCCGGCATCGAGCGCCAGGCCGACGCCACTTGCTGAGAACAGGCCCAATCCCAGCGCGTCGGGCACCACCAGCACGCGCTCCGATACGGCGATCCGTCCGCGCACGAAAAGCGGCCAGGAGATCGCCGCGAGGATCAGCACCGCCCAGAGATATTCCTGGTGCTCGACCCAGAAGAACGGCCGACGCCCCAGCAGCACGTCGCGCATCGTGCCGCCGCCGAACGACGCGGCGATGGCGACCACGGCGGCGCCCACGACATCGAGCCTCTCGCGCGCGGCGACGATCAGCCCCGACACGGCGAATGCCAGTGTCGCGGCGATCTCAATGACGATGAGCCAGTCGGCGAGGGTCATGCCCTCAGTCTAGCCCGGCGACGCCACTTATCTGAGCTGTGAACGAATACGATCGATGCCGGCCTTGGCGCACACCAGATCGGTTTCCGGCTCGTAGGAACCGGAAACGGCGATCTGCGCCACGAGGACGTCCTGGGCCTCGATCGGCAGACCCATCATGCGACGCTGCGTCAACTCGGTACGCCGCCGCTGATCCTCGAGCACGCGGCGCGCATCGTCCTGCGCCTTGCGCCGAGCCTCGTCGATATTGGTATCGGGCGTGGTCGGCTGTCGGGGCGGCGCAGTCGCGGCGGCCGGCGCCGTCAACACTCGCAACGCGCCCTGTTGCGCCCATTGCCGCGCCTGCTCCAGCGACTGTATCCGGGCGCGATCGTGGCGCAGGATCGCGAGCGCCTGACCCGCGGAGTCGACGACCGCCGCGGCGACGAACTGATTCATGTTCTCGCACGTCTCGACCGCGCCCAGCACCGCCTCGGTGGCCAGCCCGATCGGCAGGTACTTGCGCACCGGCAACTGCGCCGCGGCCGTCGACGGCAGCATCAGCGCAACGAGAAGACACCAGCCTGATCGCATGTTCACCGCTCCATCACGCCGTGCTTCAAAGGGGCCGCAGGACCACCACGAAAACGATACCGATCATGAGCAGGGTCGGCACCTCGTTCCAGACCCGATAGAAGCGCGCCGGTCTGGTGTTGCGATCGGCTTCGAAATCCTTGCGCCAGCGCGAGAAGGCGCCTTGCACGCCGCTCATCGCCAGCACCAGCGCGAGCTTGAGAATGAACCAGCCCTGCAGCCAGTAGCCGCCGAGATATGCGAGGATCAGGCCGAAGACCCAGGTCGCCACCATCGCCGGATTGATGATCGCGCGCAGCAGGCGGCGTTCCATGATCTTGAAGGTTTCGGACTGCGGCGATCCGGGCTTGGTATCGGCGTGGTAAACGTAGAGGCGTGGCAGATAGAGCATGCCCGCCATCCAGGCGATCACCGCGATGATGTGCAGGGATTTCAGGACGAGATAGAACATCGCCTATTCCGTAGCCGCCGTCGGCCACAGCGGACTGGATGGCCGAAGTCCTGTCGCCACACGCGCTTGCTCGGTCAGGGGACAACGGCTGTGCTGTGCCGGACAAGCCGAGAAGTTGCCATCGTTGACGACCCAACGCTCTGACGCCGCCATGAGCCCGTCGACCAGGTTCGCCAATCCGCCGATGAAGGCATCGTGGATACCGACCGTTGCGACGCGATGGAAAGCGGGCACGCCTGACTCTTGGGCCAGCTCGCGATACTCGATATCGAGCTCGACCAGGGTTTCGGAATGTTCCGAGACGAACGCCACGGGAAACAACACGACGGCCTTGCGGTCGCTGCCGGCGCGCTGGATCTCCGAATCGGTCGAAGGCCCGATCCACTTCAGCGGACCGACCCGGCTCTGATAGCAGACGCTCCAGTCGAGATCGCGCAGCGCCAGCCGCTGGACGATGGCCGCCGCGCTCTGCTCGACCTGCCACTGATAGGGATCGCCGCGCTTGATCACTTTTTCCGGCAGACCGTGGGCCGAGAACAGCAGTCGCCAGGACTGCCCGTCGAGCTTGTCGATCGATTCGCGAACCAGACTGGTGGCCGCCTCGATGAAGCCGGCTTGCATCGGATAGCAACAGACGACGCGGGTCGGCGCATGGATGCCGGCGCGCGCAGCGGCATTGAACCAGTCCTTCACCGAGGACTCCGACGTCGCCGTCGACATCTGCGGATAGAGCGGCAGCAGGATGACGCGGTCGGGCTCCCATGCCTTCACGACCGGCGCCACGGCATCGGACAGCGGGTTCCAGTACCGCATCGATACGAAGGCACGGAATTGGCTGTCGGGATGGCGCTCGCCCAACAGGCGCTCCAGGGCACGAGCCTGCGCCTCGGTCTGCGGCAGGATCGGCGAACGGCCGCCAATATGGCCGTAGATCGTTCGTGCCACCGGCGCGCGGCGGCGCGCGATGAACCGGGCCAGCGGCCGGCGAATAAAACCCGGTGCACCGATAATCGCTGGATCGTTGAACAGGTTACGCAGGAATGGCTCGACAGCCTCCGGTGAATCAGGTCCGCCGAGATTGAACAGAACGACCGCGACTTTCATCGGCTCGACCACTCGCGCACGATCTCGACCAAGCGCGCGACATTGTCGGGCGGCGTCTGCGGTACGATGCCGTGGCCGAGATTGAAGATGTGCCGGCCGTCGGAGAGCTTGCCAAGGATACGCTTGGTCTCGTGTACCATCGCCTCGCCGCCGGTCACCAGCATGGCGGGGTCGAGATTGCCTTGCACGGTGATGTGCGGCTGTAACTGTTCGGCGGCCCAGTGCGCCCCGATCGCGGTGTCGATCGACAGCGCATCGAACTCCTGCAGGCGGCGATACATCAGCGCCGCCGGGCCCACGCCGCGCGGGAAGACGATGATCGGCAGGTCGGGCCGCCGCGCCTTCAGACCCTTGGCGATGGCATGCATGGGCTGTACCGACCAGCGGAAGAGCTGCTCCTCGGGCAGCACGCCGGCCCAGCTGTCGAAGATCTGCACCACCTCGCATCCCGCCTCGGCCTGGCGATCGAGGTGATCGACGCAGGCCTCGACCAGCAGATCGATCAGCCTGCGAAAGCTGTCGGGATGGCCATAGGCCCACTGCTTTATCTTGAAGAAGTCCCGGCTCGAGCCGCCCTCGATCATGTAGCTCGCCAGCGTGAACGGCGCGCCACAGAAACCGATCAGCGCCGTCTCCTCCGGCAAGGCCGCCCGCGTGGCGCGGATCGCGGCGTAGACCGGCGCAAGCTTGTCCTCGACCGCCGCCAGCGACAGCTTCGCCAGGTCGCCGGGACCGGACAACGCCTCGAGCTTGGGTCCCTCGCCTTCCTCGAACCAAACCGCCTGGCCCAGACCATGTGGAATGACCAGGATGTCGGAGAACATGATCGCCGCATCGAAACCATAGCGGCGGATCGGCTGCAGCGTGACCTCCGTGGCGAAGTCCGGCGAGTAGCAGAGTTCAAGGAACCCACCTGCCTTGGCCCGCACCGCGCGGTATTCCGGCAGGTAGCGCCCGGCCTGCCGCATCAGCCAGATCGGCGGGCTTTTCAGGCGTTCTCCGCGAAGGGCACGGATCAGGGTTTTGGTCTTCTTCTCTTTCATGAATCTTAGAATCTTAAGGAGGAGAAGAAGTAGGGCCTGTGAACCACGGGGATCAAATTCATCCCTGCACCGTCCACAGGCTGTTCGGGATGATGGATAGCATGGGGACAGCGCGGCCGGCACAGGCGAATTTGCCGCGATTCGGCTGAAAGCAGGTACCGCAACAATGCCGGGGACAACGGGGATGGAATCGTCGTCCCCGGTTCAGCCATCAGGCCTGGGCAATGATCCCCGGCGGAGGAGTCCCGGTACCTGACCGGGACGATAGGGGACGCCACTGCCCGACAGCGCCGCTGACGGTGTGAATCGGGGATGAAGCCTGCAGTCGTCCACCTGTTATTCCCCGGCCAGCGTGGGTAAGCTCGCGGCGATGCGCAGCCGAAATTTCCACGTCCACCTGGTATCGGACTCGACCGGCGAGACCGTGACCAGCGTGGCGCGTGCCTGCCTGGTGCAGTTCGAGGGCGTGTTCGTCACCGAGCATACCTGGCCGTTGATCCGCACCGTGGGCCAGATCGACAAGGTCGCCGGCGCCATCGAGCTCAACCGCGGCCCGGTGCTCTACACGCTGGTCGACCCTGAACTGCGCGACCGGTTGCGCGAGCATTGCCGGCGCCTGCAGTTACCCTGCGTCGGCGTGCTCGACCAGGCGATGAGCATGCTGGGTGTGCACTTCCACAGCAAGACGGCGATGTGGCCCGGTCGCCAGCACGCGCTGGACGACGAGTACTTCGGCCGCATCGACGCCATGCACTACACGCTGGCGCACGACGACGGCCAGTCGGCGCACGATATCGACGACGCCGACGTGATTCTGATCGGCCCCTCGCGCACCTCGAAGACACCGACCTGCGTCTACCTCGCCAATCGCGGCGTGAAGGCGGCCAATATCCCGCTGGTGCCCGACGTGCCGCCGCCGCCCGAACTCGAGGCGGCGACGCGGCCGCTGGTGATCGGCTTGACGACCGATCCCGAGCGTCTGGTACAAATCCGTCGCAATCGCCTGCGACTGCTGCAGGAGGAGACCGAGAGCGACTATACCGACATCGAGAAGGTCCAGGCCGAGATGCAGGAGGCACGGCGCTACTACGCGCGCAAGCGCTGGCAGAGCATCGATGTCACGCGCCGTTCGATCGAGGAAACCGCCGCGGCGATCATGCAGATCCTGGCGCAGCGCCGCGGCGCGAAACGCGGAGATATCGCGGAGTGATCGGGCGCCTGCGCGCCGCGGTCGTGCTGATCGTGGTTTCGTCCGCGATTCCGTCGCGCGCGGATGACATCATTGTCGTGATGCGCGGTCCTGATGCGACGGTGTTCGGCTCCTGCGCACCGTCGTTGATCGCGCACAACCGGTCGCGCCAGTCCGTCGACTACGTCCAAGTCGATCTCGACTTTTCGCTACGCGACGGGCGCACGCACAGACACGAGTTCAAGTCGTCCTATCGTCACGGCGTAAGCCGGCCGATCTCGCCAGGCGAATCGCGGCAGCTTGTTGTCCATGGCGACGAATCGCGACCGATGAAAGCGGCCTGTGCCGATATCGTCGGGGTCGGCGTGGTGGATGCGATCTGCGAGACCGACGGCAAGCCCTGCTCGACGCCGATCTCCGTCAAGGCCGAGCGATAGCGTCGTCACGCTCGCCATAAAACTCCGGCTTAACGCAGCACGTAGTAGCGTGCGCGCATATAGGCGGGCGGCGCGACATTGGGGTGCTGCGTCATGTACGCCAGCGCCGCCGTCGACACGGCGTCGCGAGCCTGGGCGGCCACGGCGTTGGCGCCACGCGACCATTCGATGGCCTTGGCCGGGTTGTTGGACAGGCGTTCGACCAGCGACAGGCCGGTCAGCGAGTGGATCTCGCCGAACATCACCCGGTCGCGGTACAGGATCATGCGCGCCTCGGTATAGAACGGCCGCGCCGCGTTGGGCGCGCGTCTGACGATCTCGAGATCGCCGAGCGCGAGCAGGGCCAGGGCCTCGCCGAAACGCACGCGGTCGTCGCGGAAGATCTCGCGCGCCTCGTCATAGGTCGCGCGCGCCCTGTCGATCTGCCCGTCGTCGCGCTCGAGGTCGCCGAGCCCGAGCAGTACGAAGGCCTGGCCGGCGCGGTCGCGTTCCAGGCGATATAGCCGCTGGGCGTCGATGAAGACCTTGCGCGCGCTGACCGTCTCGTTGGCGTTGCGCAGCAGTTCGGCGTAGCTCAGCAGCGTGTTGGCTTCGCCCTGGCGATCGCTCAGTTGACGGTAGAGCTCGCGTGCCTCGCTGTAGGCGGCGATCGCCGGCTCGCGGTTGCCGATCTGGCGCTCGAGCTCGCCCACACCACGCAGGGTATTGGCGACGCCGGCGCGGTTGGTTTCCTTGCGGAAGAGCGTCAGCGCGTCGGCATAGGCGGCGCGGGCGATGTCGTAACGGCCCATACGGCGATCGATGTCGGCGATCGCCCCCAGTGTCTTCGCCTCGCCCAGGACATTACGTGCGCGGCGATAGCTGTCGAGCGCACCTTCCAGGGATAGCCGCGCGCCATCGGTATCGCCGACCCGCAATTGCTGCTGGGCACGGTCGGCGAGCCTCGCGGCACGATCGGACTCGCCCCACGGTCCCGGCCGATCCCACATGGGCACAGAGCCGGCCATCGGCGCGATACTGCCGTAGCGGTCATAGGAGTAGAACGCCCAGCCGCCGCCACCGAGCAGGATGACCGGCGCCAGCATCATCAAGGTGGTGCGTCGTCCCTTGCTGCCGCTCGAGCTGGAGTTGCCGCCAGCGAACATGGCGACGTAGAGCACCAGGCCGACGAAGACGATGATAACCACGAGGCCGATCACGAGCGTGGATTTGCCGCGTACGACGTCGTCGAGGAACATGGAGAGCATGGAAGGGACGAGCGTTTGGTTTATCGGTTGTTGGCGAACAAATTAGGTAATTTAACTACTCTAATACGTTATAATACCGAAATTATCGTCGTTTGTGAAGACTCTTTTTAGCAGTCACTCCGCACTTGCCGCGCGGCGCACTTGCGCCGCCTCGGTGCTGGGCGCGGACCGCAGGGCGAACCGGCCGTCGAACGCCCGGATGGCCTCGTCGACCCGACGGCGGATGTCGTCCAGCTTGCCCTCATGCACAACCTTCAGGCCGAACAGGTCCTTGACGTAGAAGACGTCGACCGCGCGTTCGCCATAGGTCGTGATATGGGCGGACTGGATCTGCAAATTGCAGCGGGTCAGCGCCCGGGTAACCGTGTGCAAGAAGCCAGGCCGGTCGCGGCCATTGACCTCGATCACAGTGTGGGTATTGGACGCGGCGTTGTCGATCAGCACGCGCGGCTCGACGGTGAAGACCTGGTCGCGGGTCGGATAGTTCGGCCGCTGGCGTTCGAGCTCGGCGTTGACGTCGAGCCGGTTGGTCAGCGCCAGTTCGAGCCGCGCCCATAGGCGCTGCAGGCGCTCGGGCCTGTCGAAGGCCATGCCGTCGAAATCCTGGATCCAGAACGTGTCGAGCGCCATGCCGTCCGATAGCGTGAAGATCTTGGCGTCGACGATGCTGGCGCCGGAGACCGCGAAGGCACCAGCCAGCCGCGCGAACAGGCCATGCGTGTCCAGCGTGTAGACCGTGACCTCGGTGATCGCGCGCTGGGTATCGACGCGATGGGCGATGTGCAGCGGCTGGGGCGCCTTGGCGGCACCGCGCACCAGCTCCGCCTGCCGCGCCAGTGTCGGCGCGTCGAACGACAGCCAATAGGCCGGCTGGCCGCGCGCGAAATGCGCGTCCTTCTCGGCCTCGCTCCAGCCGGCGAGCAGCGGCGCGACATCCGCCTGCGCCTGCTTGACGCGCTCGGCGCGACCGCCCTGCAGGGTGCCGCCCGACAGCAGGTGCTCGGCGGCGTAGTAGAGCTGGCGCAGCAGCGCCGCCTTCCAGCCGTTCCACACATTGGGGCCGACGGCGCGGATGTCGCAGACCGTCAGCACCAGCAGCAGGCGCAACCGCTCCGGCGACTGCACCAGGGCGGCGAAATCGGCGATGGTCTTGGGATCCTGCAGGTCGCGCTGGAAGGCGGTGCCCGACATGGCGAGGTGGTGGCGCACCAGCCAGGCCACGGTCTCGGTCTCGGCGTCGCTCAAGCCCAGCCGCGGGCCAAGCTGCATGGCGACGTCGGCGCCCAGCACCGAGTGATCGCCGCCGCGGCCCTTGGCGATATCGTGCAGCAGCACCGCGAGATAGAGCACCGGCCGCGACAGCACCTTGTGCACGATCTTGGTCGACAGCGGATGGTCTTCCTCGAGGTCGCCGGTCTCGATGCGCGAGAGGATGCCGATGGCGCGGATGGTGTGCTCGTCGACCGTGTACGTGTGGTACATGTCGTGCTGGGTCTGCGCCACGACGCGGCCGAAATCCGGAATGAACTTGCCGAAGACGCCGGCCTCGTTGAGGCGGCGCAAGGTCGTTTCGGGATCCTTGCGCGACGTCATCATCGCCATGAACAGGCGATTGGCCCCGGGATCGGCGCGCAGCTTGGCATCGATCAGCCGGATGTTCTGCGTGATCAACCTGAGCGTCGCCGGATGGATGTCGATGCCGTTCTCCTGCGCGACATGGAACAGGCGCAGGAAGCGCACCGGGTCACGCACGAAATCGTCGGCGCCGCCTACCGCCAGCCGCTCGCCATCGACCTTGAAGCCCTCGAGCTGGCGCGGCTTGAGCGCCGACAGCAGAAAGGCCAGCTTCGGCTTGCGCCGACGGCTCGCCTCGAGGGCTGCGATGAAGATGCGGGTGAGATCGCCGACCGTCTTGGCGTGCAGGTAGTAGTGCTTCATGAACCGCTCGACGCCGCGGCTGCCGGCTCGGTCGGTATAGTTGGTGCGCCGCGCCACCTCGCGCTGGAGATCGAACGACAGGCGGTCGTCGGGCCGGTTGGTGAGATAGTGGATGTGGCAGCGCACCGTCGAGAGGAAGCGCTCGGCGCGTTGGAACTGGCGCGCCTCCTGGGCGGTCAGCACCTCCTTGTCGACCAGCTCGGCGACGTCGTCGACGCGGTAGAGGTACTTGGCGATCCAGTACAGCGTCTGCAGATCGCGTAGGCCGCCCTTGCCCTCCTTGACGTTGGGCTCGACGACGTAGCGCGAGTCACCCATGCGCTGATGCCGCGCGTCGCGCTCGGCGAGCTTGGCCTCGACGAAATCGCGGCCCTCGCCGACGAGGAATTTCTGCGCGAAGGCCTGCTTGAGCTCGTCGTGCAGCGTGCGCTCGCCCCATAGCCAGCGGGTTTCCAGCGTCGCGGTGCGGACGGTGAAGTCGCGCTCGGCCTGCCGCACGCATTCCGGCACCGAGCGGGTCGCGTGGCCGACCTTCAGGCCGAGATCCCACAGGAAGTACAGCATGTACTCGACGATCTGCTCGCCGCGCGGCGTCTGCTTGTAGGGCAGCAGGAACAGCAGATCGATGTCGGACTGCGGCGCCAGCTGGCCGCGCCCGTAGCCGCCGGTGGCGACCAGGGCGATCTGCTCGGCCATGCTGGGATTGGCCGCCGGGTAGACGCGCTCGACGACGAAGTCGAACAGGCTGCGAATCAGCTGGTCCATCAGGTAGGAGGTGGCGGCCAGCACCGCCGGGCCGTCATTGACGAGATGCGCGGCTTTCTCGGCCTCGCCCTCGAAGCGCCGGCGGATCTCGGCGCGGCCGGCCGCCAGCGCGTCCTTGAACAGCGCCAGCACCGGCGCGCGCGGCGGCTCGCCGCCGTCGGCCGCGTCGCCGCACAAGCGCTCGATACTGGCGAGCACCGCCTGCCGGCTGATGATCGC
>JALHMM010000095.1 GCA_022844045.1 Reyranellaceae bacterium
CGCTCAATCACGTCAACCGCCAGTTCCAGGCGACGCAACCGAACGCGCTCGGGATCTCGGACTTCACTTGCGTCGCAACCTGGACCGGCTTGGTGTACGTCGCCTTCGTGATCGATGCCTATGGGAGGAGGATTGTTGGCTGGCGGGCAAGCAGGACGGCGGATGCGAGCTTCGTTCTCGATGCCTTGGAACAGGCTCTCCACGACCGACGGCCTGTGCAGGGCAACAGGTTGATCCACCATTGCGACCGAGGCAGCCAGATTACGTTCAAGCGGTCGTCGCAACTCCTGAACCAAGGGAGTTGCGATGGGCATTCAAGGGCGTCGAGCCATCCGTCGGCAGTATCGGCGACAGCTGCGACAACGCTGTCGCCGAAACGATACAGTCGCCGACTGATCGAGCCCGTCGGCAACATCCCGCCGGCCGCGAGGGTCGCTACTACGCCATGCTCGACGAGCAGAAGCTGGTGGCGTGACTCAAACCCAATCGCCTCCAGATTTCGACATGCCTGAACATGTCGCCCGACCGATCGTCTCGTGTGCACGATCCTCCCCGCCACTCGTTCAGTGGAACTGACTCGCGCCGCGAAGCTGCTCCATCATGTCGAGAACGAGCTATGCCTGGCGGGTCGGCTATGCAATCCTCGGAAATCCTTTGCTTTCCAGCTCGACCTCTTGGACTATCCGCCAAGAACCAGACGACAGGGCAGAAGTCTCCCGACTGACATGGTTCCGCGGCTTTGAGTCTTTGATCTTTGGGATTCTTGTGAATGTCCTGCCGCAGCTACCATGCACTTCGCGCATACCCTTTGATCATTCCGCTAGAGCTGGTCTTGGCCGTTGCATTTCCCGTTACGGCGGTGCTGATTGTGGATCTAAGATGGGTACCGCTAGCAGTATTCATTCTGACTTCTCTACCCGCCGGAATTGCTCTGTACGTAAATGGATTTTTGAAAATTCCACGATCAACCATTTTGATCGGCGTCACTCTTTATATAATCGGGGGGTTAATTTCAACAATTTTCAGTGAGAACGTTGTCGATCCAACGCTGTTAACCAAAGTTGTATGACCATCTTTGCTTATTATATATTTTTGTCTACTATTGTCTATGATTCCATTACTTAATGACGCCGATCTTAGACTTATTGTTCTTCTGATGGTGATCGCTTGTGCCGTAAACGCCGGCATCAATGTCCTGCTCTTCCTGGAGGGCGACCCGCGAACAATGCTCCCCGGTAATGGCCGCTTGTCCGCGGCGATTGGCACACCCGGGGGCATATGGCCGACCGCGGTCTCCGTAAGATGCGCCGTGTTTTTCGCCGCGGCTTTTGCGCTCGCCACCGCTCGCCGGTCGAGCCGACCGGTGACGATCGTCGCCGCGGTGGCTATGCTGCCTATCGGAGCTATGCTATTACTAACCGTCGGCCGCGCCGGCTACGTTGGCGCCCTTGCTGGCATGCTGTCGGTCGTACCGTTCGTCGAGCGCCGCGTACGCGCGTTCATACTCAGCATAGTCGGCCTTGCGGTCATCCTTAGCTTCTATCCTCCGATCTTCGAGGCGGTGGCGACGCGCGGTATGAGCTACCGTATTGAGATTTGGGTGACCTATCTGGAATGGGCGTGGGAGACAGCCCTTATCGGTCAAGGGATGACCGCCAACGTTCATCGCGTCATCGGCGGCATCGAGTTCTACCACGCCCACAACCTCTTGATTTCGGCGTTAGCGCGAGGAGCGCTCGTCGGTCTTTTCGGTATGATTATCATGCTCGGAGCTGGACTCTACTGGTCGTGGACCTATGCACGGCGTTTCGGGGAGCCCGTCTTCTTTGCTATGATGGTCGCCCTTTGCGTCACAGGAGTGTTCGACTACGAGCTCCTTCCGACGCTCACCAATTGGACCTGGGTGACTTTTTGGCTCCCAATCGGACTAGCAGCCGGTGCGGAGGTTGCATCCAGGCGTAATGGCGGTCCGTGGAAGGGGAAGTTCCAAAAATGACACGGCGGGAAGATAGTACGGCCTGCTTTGAGTGTAATGGGCGACGCGCACTGTGAGAGGTAATTCGACAGGGTTAGAACGCCCTGATGGAGGCCGCTATCTGCTACGGGAACGGAACCATCCTGGCCCTCGGTCGAGCCGGCCTCAGAGTCTGACTTATCGGTGACGAGCGCGAACAAGTTCAACCTGCCGCATCCGGCTTGTTCGCCTTGCTGTGCCGAGCCGCTCGGTCGGACCACCATCTCACCTATGCGACGAAAGACTGTGGACGGACCGTGACAGAGTCCTCGCATCCAACTCCGGAGATTCACGCTCGTCGGCGAAATCGGAGGCTGGCAATCGGCATATTCGGCGGAACGGGGGTACGAGGGCTGACCCTGATCGCGCCGTTCTTCGTGATGCCCGCCATGCTACGGTATCTTGGCGACGAAAGCTTCGGTCTATGGGTGACGGCAGTCGCCGTTGTGGCAGTCGCGGCGATCGGCGATCTTGGTATCGGGAGCAGTCTCGTCACCCGCCTTGCTCAGCGATTTGGCAGCGACAACCACGAGGCGATGCGCGTCGACATCGCAGCCGCCTACGTGACGCTGGCGATGGTCGCGGCTTCACTCGGCTTGGTACTCGCGATCGCGTTCACCGCAGTGCAGTTCGGCCGGATCACCATTGGCGGAGGGCCATTCTCGCCGGATGCGCTGGCCATTCTCGGCGTGGTTACCGGGACCTTCCTGCTGGGCATGCCAGCCTCTATAATCCTGCGAGTCGTACAGGCGCGGCAGGAAGCGCTCGTTGCCAGCGGATTTCAGGTTGCGATCGCGGCAACTTCTATCGGCGCCTGCCTCGCGGCCATCCATCTTAACGGACCAGTCTGGCTGGTCATATTCGCCTATTCGTCTCCCCAGGTCTTGCTCCCGGCGATCTTCGCCCTGTGGTACTTCAGGCGGAACCGGAGCCTCGCACCGCGGTTTGAGGATGTCACAATCGCTTCGGTTCGTGCGCTTCTCGGTGTGGGTTCAAGGTTTTTCATTCTTTCGATCATTACGACCGTCGCGCTCAACCTGGACAGTCCCATAGTAGCAGTAGCGGCCGGCGCCGAGGCCGTGACCAACTACGCCGTGCCAGCGAGGTTAGGAACACTGGCCGGCCTGCTGGTGACATCGATCTACTCGCCGCTTTGGGCGAGCAACGGCGAGGCTTTGGCACGGGGTGACGTACAGTGGGTCAGAAAAAGCAGCCGTCGGATGTGTCTGATCGGCGGTGTAGCGGTCGGCGTGTGCGGACTCCTCCTGACAGTCTTCACCGACGCCCTGATGGAGGTTTGGATGAGTCGAAGCTTTCCAGATCAACAGTTGATCGTCGGCTTGGTTGTCGGGACTTTCTGGATCAGCGCGTTTGTGGCGCCATACAACATGATCCTCAACAGTCTGGGCGAGACGCATGTGCAAATCGTGGCCTGGAGCGCTTTCCTTTCCTTTACCGTCCCAACCAAACTCCTGCTCGTTGATGCCTCGTCTCTCTGGATCATTCCTTTGGTTTCGCTTTGCTGCTACGGACTCCTCGTGGCCCCTGTGATTCTTGTCGGAGCCCTGCGGCGGCTCGCTGCGATCGAAAAGCGACGATCGACCGGGCAACTCCCCTGGGCTTAAACGGCCAGGCCGAACAGGGCATCGAGGGCGCCCGCCTCAGTAGGGAGTCGGCGTCAGGCGTTACGGCCGCAGGCCATTTTGGCGGAAGACGCATATTCGTCTTGTTGGAGGCGATCTTGCAGTTTGCGACCCGTCGTATGGTGCCTCACGATCTCAAAGAGGTCGCTCGCCTGCATGAACAGGCCTTCGCCGGGTTCTTTCTCACAAGGATGGGGCCGGCGTTCCTCCGCGGCTACTATGCCTCGGTCTTGTCCTATGAACGATCGATTGCCCTCATTGCAGAGCGGAGCGATGGGCAACCGATCGGCTTCGTCACGGGGTTCCAAGACCCAGAGGCATTCTATGCTCATTTCCGCAGTCAGCGGTTGAAGCTCCTGCCGAGTATTATTGGCGCCGTCGCTCGTCAGCCGTCCTTGGCGAGGGCGATCTTCAGCAACGTGCGCCGTGTGTCGAACATGGAGAAGGCCAGCGAGGGCAGCGAGATAGCCGAGCTATCGTCGGTAGCGGTGATTCAAGAGGGGATGGGTGTCGGTTCGGGACTTGTGACGGAGTTCTGCCAACTGATGTTCCAGCGAAGCGCGAAGAGAATAGTGCTAACGACGGACGAACAGGAGAACGAACGTGTCCGCTCGTTTTATTCGCGGCTCGGCTTTGTTTCCTCAGCACGGGAGCAGCGGGCCGATCGGGTCCTTTGCGTTTATGTCCTGACCGCAGAGGATGCCCCTTGATGGGAAACCGCAACCGGTCATCCACGGATCGCGCTTTGGTTGCGTTGCGCGAGTGCAGAGGTGTAAGAGCGGTCTCGATCAAAACGAGTGTGTCTTCATGAAGGTCGCATTCTTTCGGCCGCAGATCGGTGAAGAGGAGATTAACGAGGTCGTCGATTGCCTGAGGAGCGGCTGGCTCACGACCGGCGCGAAGACGAAGCGTTTCGAGGAGGACTTCGCTGCCTATATGGGCGGCGGCGTCGAGGCGGTTGCCGTCAGTTCGGCAACGGCTGGTCTTCACCTCGCGCTCCAGGCGATTGGTATCGGCCCCGGCGACGACGTGATCGTGCCGTCCTATACTTTCACCGCCACTGCAGCGGTGGTGGAGCATCTTGGCGCCCGGCCGGTGTTCGTCGACTGCGACTACGACACGCTCTGCCTCGGCGCCGCCCAGATCGACGCGGCGATCACCGAACGGACGCGGGCGGTGATGCCGGTGCATTTCGCCGGGCTTGCCTGCGACATGGCGCCCCTCGTCGCGCTGGCGCAGCGGCGCGGACTGCGGGTGGTCGAGGATGCGGCGCACAGCCTGCCGGCGACATCCGGTGGCGTCCTCGTGGGCAAGCATCCCACCAGCGCGACGGTGTTCAGCTTCTACGCCAACAAGACCATCACCACCGGCGAGGGGGGGATGCTGGTGACCGCCGATCCGGAGATCGCGGCGCGTGCCCGGATCATGCGGCTGCATGGCATCGACCGCGACGCCTCCGACCGCTTTGCCGGCGGCAGCTGGGCCTACGACATCGTGCTCCCCGGATACAAGTACAACATGACGGACATCGCGGCGGCGATCGGCATCCACCAACTGCGCCGGGCCAACGCGTTCCAGGCCTCGAGACAGGATGCGGCGCGACGCTACCGCGAGGCGCTACAGGACCTGCCGATCGACCTGCCGCCGGAGGCGACTGCGGGCGACAGCCATAGCTGGCACCTGTTCATCATCAAGCTTCGCCCTGAAAGCCCGGTCTCACGGGACGCCGCGGTTAAGGCGCTCGGCGAGGCGGGGATTTCCTGCTCGGTGCACTATCGGCCGCTTCACAAGATGACCTATTGGCGCAAGACCCACGGCCTCAGAGACGAGGACTTCCCCAACGCCTCGCGAGCCTTCGCCGGGGCGATCTCACTGCCGCTCTATGTCGGGATGAGCGATGACGAGATCGGCGATGTCGTTGGAGCGCTGCGGCGCATCCTATCGTGAAGCGGGGCAGCCCTCGTCACGACGTCGGGACGGTGTCCGTGGCTCCAAAGGGAGACGGGCTCCAACGCATCTTCGATGTTGCGATCGCCGCCCCGGTACTGGTGCTGGCGCTGCCCTTCGCCGCGGCGGCGGCGGTGGGCGTCCGGCTCACCTCACCGGGTCCGATCCTCTTCCGCGCGGAGCGGGCTGGCGTCGACGGCGTGCCGTTCACCATGTTCAAGATCCGCACCATGCATGTAGGAAGCGAACGGGGATCAGCAATCACGGCGCCCGACGATCCGAGAATCTTCGGTTTTGGCCGGTTCCTGCGCGCCAGCCGGATCGACGAACTGCCGCAACTGGTCAACATCCTAATGGGGGACATGTCGCTGGTCGGCCCCCGCCCCGAAGACCCACGCATCGTTGCGGAACACTTCGATGCGCGGATGCGCGAGACGCTTAAGGTCCGGCCCGGGATCACCAGCCCCGGTACCTTGCTCTGTTTCCGCCGCTTCCGCGAAGCAGTGCAAGGGGGCGACGCCTCCGCGTCCTACGCCTCGGGAATACTCAGAGAGAAGGTCGATGCCGACCTGGCCTACATTGCGCGCCGCAACCTCCTGACCGACATCGGCATCATGTGCCAGACCGTGGCCGCGGTGGCGGCCAGGGCCGTGCGGACGCCGGGGAAGGAATAGCCGGGTCCATGCTAGTCAACGACATGAAGCGAGGAAGTCCATGATCCGATTCGGGCTGGTTGGTTGCGGCCGGATCGCGCAGAGACATTCGGAACTGCTCGGCAACAACGTGATCGACGGCGCGTCGCTCGCCGCGGTGTGCGATGTCGTCACGGACAAGGCGAGGGTTCTCGGCGAGCGCTACGGCATCCCCTGGTTCGCCGACATGCACGACATGATGCGTTCAGTGCCGATCGACGCCGTCGCGGTGCTGACCGAAAGCGGGAATCACGCACGGCACGTCGTGGAGCTGGCGCAATACGGGAAGCCGATCGTGGTCGAGAAGCCGATGGCGCTCACGATGTCGGGCGCGGATGCGATGATCGCGGCCTGCGAGGCGGCGGGGGTCAGGCTCTTCGTCGTCAAGCAGAACCGCTTCAATGTCCCGGTGGTCAAGATGCGGGAGGCGCTGGAGGCCGGGCGGTTCGGCAAACTAGTACTCGGGACCGTGCGGGTCCGCTGGTGCAGGACCCAGGCGTATTACGATCAGGACGCCTGGCGGGGGACGTGGGCGCTCGATGGCGGGGTCCTCATGAACCAGGCGAGCCACCACATCGACCTGCTCGAATGGATGATGGGCGATGTCGAGAGCGTCTTCGCCATGTCGGCGCGCGCACTGGCCGACATCGAGGCCGAAGATACCGCCGTGGTGACGCTCAGGTTCACAAGCGGGGCGATCGGCGTGATCGAAGCCACGACCTGTGCCAGGCCGAGGGACATCGAGGGTTCGATCTCGCTCCTCGGCGAGCGGGGCAGCGTGGAGATCTCCGGCTTTGCGGTCAATGCCCTGCGGCATTGGGCGTTCGTCGACCCGCTTCCCGAGGACCACGATGTGGGCGAGCGGTTTTCGGTCAACCCGCCCGACGTCTACGGCTTCGGGCACAGGGCCTATTACGAGCACCTGGTCGACTGCATCGAACACGACAAGCGGCACCTCGTCGATGGCGTCGAGGGGCGCCGGAGCCTCGAACTCATCACCGCGATATACCGGTCGATCGAAGCGGGCCGTGAGGTGCGCCTCCGGTCATTGTCCGAACACACCCGGCTCGGCCTCCGCTAGCGGGTGACGTTCGCGCCATGATCAGGTTCCTTGATCTCAATGCCCAGTACCGCTCGATCAAGGACGAGATCGACAGTGCGATCGCCGACGTGATCGCGCGATCGGCCTTCATCGGCGGTGACCATCTTGCCGCCTTCGAGGCCGAGTTCGCTGCCTACCAGCAGGCGGAGCACTGCATCGGCGTGGCCAACGGAACCGATGCGATCGAGATCCTGCTCGAAGCGCTGAATCTGCCAAGCGGGTCGGAGGTAATCGTTCCGGCGAATTCTTTCATCGCCAGTAGCGAGGCGGTAACACGAAGCGGACACACGGTGGTATTCGCCGATGTCGATCCGGTGACCCTGCGGCTCTCGGCCGACGACGTGCGCCGCCGCGTGACGCCGCGGACGGCGGCGATACTGGCCGTCCATCTTCACGGCTGCCCGGCACCGATGGAGGCACTCGGCCGGCCGGCTCGGGAGCATGGCCTCAAGCTGATCGAGGACGCGGCGCAGGGGCATGGTGCAGAGATCGGCGGCCGACGCGTCGGTGCGCTCGCCGACGGGGGAACCTTCAGCTTCTATCCGGGCAAGAACCTCGGGGCCTATGGGGATGGCGGGGCGATCACGACGAACGACGCCGAACTTGCGCGGCGGTGCCGGATGATCGCCAACCACGGGCGCCTGGCCAAGTATGACCACCAGTTCGAAGGTCGGAACAGCCGCCTCGATAACCTTCAGGCTGCGATCCTGAGGGCCAAGCTCCGCCACCTGGACGACTGGATCGATCACCGGAATCGGCTCGCGCGCCACTACCTGGCGTCCCTGGAGGGGGTCGGGGACATGATCCTGCCGGTTCCGCCGGAGAATGCACGGCATGCCTGGCACCTGTTCGTAGTCCGGACGCGCCAGCGCGATGCTCTCGCCGCGTATCTTGCGGACCGCGGCATCCAGACCGGCATCCACTATCCGATCGCACTGCCCCGGCTCACGGCCTACGCCCATCTTGGTCAGGCGGCGGAGGACATGGTCGCCGCCAAGAGCGCCGACACTATCCTCAGCCTGCCGATCGGCGAGCATCTGACCGCCAACGACGTTGACGTGGTCACCTCCGCGGTTCGCGCCTTCTTCTCTGCCTGACCAGGCAGGAGCGGAATCGGCGACGGTCAGCCGTCGTCCCGCGCGATGGCGCGGAGATGACTGATGAACCTGTCGTGCGGTAGTGCGAAGTTGCCGGTCACGGTCTTGCCGGGCGGCACGTCGCGGGTGACGACCGATCCAACGCTGACACGGGCGGCGCGGCCGACCGTGACCCCGTTCAGGATGACGGCCGAGGGGCCGATATAGGCGTCTTCGCCGATCTCGGCGCGTCCAAGGATGTTCGCCAGCGCGCAGAGCTCGGCGCGGCGGCCGATGCGGGCGTCGTGGGCGATGTAGACCAGGTTGTCGGTGACGACCTCCTCGCCGACCGTGGTGTCTCCGCCGAACAGCGCGCGCGCCACGCAGGTATGCGCGAGCAACTCGACAAAGGGCATCAGACGCACGCCTCCGATTGAGGCGAAGTTTCGTCGGCGACCCCCGACAATGCCCCGATTGAAGCCTGGCACGCCAAGCACCACGCCCGGGTGAAGGACGCAATCATGGGCGATTTCAACGCCGGGGGCGATCACGACATTCGCACCGATGCGAACCCTTGCGCCAATGTTCGCGCCATAGGGGGACACGGTCGCACCCGGATCGATCACCGCACTTGTGTCGATGCGCGTCGGTTGTCGCTGCAGAACTTGGTCCCTCGCCTCGGCGAGGACGGCGTGAACCTCGCTATGGACATCCTCGGGACGTTCGGCAGCGCCGAGCGCTAACCTTTCATCGACGGCATCGGCGAGGGCCGGTGTGGTGACCACGGCGGCGATATTCGGGCGGCGATTCGCCTCCTCCATGTAGCGCGGATCGCGTACCGGGACGAAGGCGCCATCAAGCCGCGTCCAGAGTTTGCCGGTCATCTCGAACGGTCCGTCGCGCAGCACCGTGAGTCCGGCGACGCCGCGGAAGTCAGAGAGGCGCCATGTCATCCGAGTCGCTGCCTTGCCATGCACGACCTTTCCAATCGCGGTGTGCCACTATAGCCTTGCCTTACGGTATTCTGCACGACCATGCGCTGTCGCTTTGCGCGCCCTGGTGCCGGGGCGCAGGACGGCAGGGCCAGATCCGGACAGCGGGGCAGACATGGCGGCGGTTGAACACGCGACGGACGCGGTGAATTGCCCATATTGCAGCTCGTCACGGCGCAGTTTCTGGGCCTCGGAGCGCGGGCACACGGTCGCGCGCTGCGACGACTGCGCCTTCCTCTATCTCAATCCAAGGCCAGCGGCCGTGGATCCGGCAGGAGGCCGTTCGCTCCGGCCTGCACGCCGAGGGCCAACATAACGTGGTTGACCGGTGGCGGCCGGACAGGGTCGCCCGCTACCGGACGATCCTCGGCAACATGTTCTCCGACGTTTGGCGCGAGGGCCAACCAGTCAGCTGGCTCGACGTCGGCGCCGGCTACGGAGAGGTCATGGAGGCGGTCATGGCTCTCGCCCCAGCGGGCGGCCGTGTGCTCGGCGTCGAGCCGATGCTGCCCAAGGCAGAAGCAGCGGCCAAAAGGGGACTGAACGTCACTCCGGACTACCTGGAGAATAGCGGGCTATCGGGTATCCGGTTCGTTTCGCTGGTCAATGTCTTCTCGCACATCCCCGATTTCGACCAACTCCTGGCCCAGATCAGGAAGGTTCTGGTGCCGGAGGGGGGAGGTCTTCATCGAGACCGGCAATAGCGCCGATCTGAGCGCTCGCAATCAATTTCCCGGGGAGCTCTCGCTTCCCGACCACTTGGCCTTCGCGGGCGAACGGCACATCCGGGGCTACCTGGAGCGACATGGCTTCGGGCAAGTCGTCATCCGCCACGAGCGGGTCGACGGCCTCGTCTATGCCGCGAAAACCCTCGTCAAGAAAGCAATCGGAAGGGACGTCCGGCCGCGCCTGCCATACACCTCACCCTATCGTAATCTCCTTGTCAGGGCGTCGCCGTAACGCTCCCTCCGGTTCGGCGCCTTACTCCAATATCCGGCGGGACAACACCCTGTAGTCGAGGTGGCGGCATGCGAACTCATAGGAACTGGAGGACATTGCCTTGAGGTCCGCTCCATCGATCCCGGAAAACACCGTGACCAGGGACTCATCGCTGTCGATCCGCCAGCCGTTGTCGTCGGGGTAGGCCTTGTGGGCAGGCACATCGTTGAGGATGACCGCACAGCGGCAGCAAAGGCTGTGCTGCATCGTGACCGACTGGGTCCCCGGCTGCAGGTAGATGTCAGCGGCGCAGAGCAGGTCGGTGAGCGCTTCGGACGATTTCCAGCCCACGCAGGTCGCCCGGCTGTCGGCCGCAACCAGTTCCTCGACTGTGCCCCGGATATCCTCATGAAGCACCCCGGCGACGACCAGACGAAGACTTGGATTGTCCACTCGGCGCAGCGCCTTCAGGGATTCGACCAGGCGTTTCCGCCGGGTCTGTTTTCCGGCCTGCACCATCAGCACCTGCCCTTCCTCCAGTCCAAGATCGGCACGGGTGCGGTTGCGCCGCTCGCGATACTCGTCGTCGGGAATCGGCCGGCCGCCGAGCGGATAGAATTCGAGCAGGGAATCCGGCACGGCGTAGATCTCTCGTGCGAAGTCCATAACCTCGGTGGAGACACACAACAGCTTCTCGACCTGCGGCAAGGCGCCTTGAAGCACACGGCGATAGTAAAACTTGTGAAGAATAGCCTTGGACAGGAACGTCGTTGCGCTGTGCTGCCAGTCGGTGTGGCTGTCCACATAGAGCTTCACCGACGGGAAATCGCGGACATAACGGGCGGCGGCGCGAATCTCCCACCCGGCGCAACCGTGGAACATGATCACGTCAGGGTGGAAGTCGTCGAGGAGCCCGTACACGCCCCAGTGAATCCGAAGCTTGCGGGCAATGACCGGGGGAAAGCTCCGATACGCGAGTCGCACGAGGCGCAGCCCGTTGTCGTCCGATACGCCTGGTGTGGTGTAGGCCGGCTGTCCCGAGGAGGCGATGATCTCGGTGGAGGCGATGACCAGGACGTCGTGCCCGTCATCAAGGTGCTGCCGCACCAGTTCGTTCTCCTGATAGAGATGCCCCTCGCTGTAGTAGTTGGACAGGCAGACATGAGCGATCCTCATTCGGGACTCACACGCTCGACCTGCGGGGTGGGTCGCAGGGCGCTTTCGACCAGAAGGATCAGGAGCGCGAGACAGACCGCGAATATGATGTGGGTCCAGGCCCGGAACAAGCCCACCATGGCGAAGGAATAGACATACAGCGGCCACGCTTCCGAGCGCAGGATGCGACGGAGCCCGACGGTGATGGCGGCCAGATAGGTCGCACAGAACGCGATGCCGAAGATGCCGAAGTACTGGATCACCGACAGGATATTGTGGGCGTAGCGTCCGACTTCCGGTGGGCAGGCGACGATCAGGCAGCGAGGGTTCGCTGCGAGACCCTTGAAGAAGTCGCCGAACAACTCGACGCGTACAAGCAGGCTCTGATCATTGGCGGGGTCGAGCACGGTCGCGAGGCGCGACAGCAAGAGCCACTCGTTGCCGAACGCATAGACGGTTGCTGCAAGGCCAGTCAGGGCCGGCACAATGAGCAGCAGGCTCATGCGAGGGCCGAGCCGCCTCGCGAAGAGGATCGCGAGGATTGCGACAACTAGTAGGATCGACGGGCGCGATCCGTACAGCACCAGCGCAAGTAAACAAACGAGCGCCGAAATTGTGCGCTCCGGCCATCGCAGATCGCGTCGCAACTGTATGGATAGGCAAAAGAGTACCAATAAATCGGAAACCGTCAGATAGTTTCCGCCGATGAGCAGCCTGAAATCCGTTTGTTGATAATAATAAAGGTAGCCGGCTACGCAGATGCTCCAGGCACCGATTCCCAGCAGTCCGATGCGTTGAATTGCGATCTGCGTGCGGGGGGCGATCAGCGACTGGGCAGGCCAACGTGCATTCGGGCCGAGTACCGTCAGCACGACGGTGGAAAACACAAAGGAGGTCAGGATGGTCCTGAGATAGGCCGAACCGAATTCGCCCGACTCCACATACAAGCCTGCGAGGTAGGCGCTCGCCATCGCAGCACGGATGACGGTGGTCAGCATCAGTGTGGACGCGGCCGCGGTGGCTGCTGCAAAGACGAGCAGTGCGCCCCAGGCCAACAACCCGAAAATGTCGACACGAAACACGTCGACAGTATAGAAGACGAGAAGACACAGGAAGAACGTGGCAAGACCGACAAAAGGGGTCGTGATCAGGGGCCGCGTCGGAATCGGATGATACCGAACCCGGAAGGAGGAGGGTTTGCAACATCGTACGCGCGGCTGTCACGCAAGGATCCGCATTGACGTGATTCGGGATGGAACCGCTGCAACCGAGTCGTCCTGCCAAGATGCCGGGCGGAGGCAATGACATGGCGTTGCCTCACAGCGGGGTGCCAAATTCAATGACCTGCACCCGCAAAGAGGCGCCGGCTTTGGGGCGTTCCGCTCCATCGGATCCATAGTGATGACCCGTTTCAGCCTTGTGACCGGTGTCCGCCGTAGTCCCGAGGTGCGAGAGACGCTCGTTAGCGTGCAGCGTCTGGCGTATGTCATAGCATCTTTGGGATATGCGTTTGCACTCTACGCGCTCTATCCCACGTATTATCAGTGGAATCTTTCCGCAGCTCTGCGGCTCTCCGAGCACACGACAGGGGAATCAGCCACGGTCGCGGGTTATGTTCTGATCGTTGTCATCGTCAGCTCATTGGTGAGGAGCGGTCTCTTCGCGCTGGCCAATACACTGCTCATAGTTACATTTTTCATTCCATTCCTGATTCTTTCTCTATATTTCAAACCGGACTTCGATTTTGATCAAACATCGCTCGTTGCGGTCGCCTCTTCGGTGATTCTGTCGCTCATGGGGAGGGCGGTGCCGGAGCGGACCCATATCGAGGTCGGATGGAGTATCGGAGCAGATCGTCTCCTCACCATCGTCGCAATAATATCGGCAATCAATGTCCTCGCAATTCTGATTGTATTTCGTGAGATTTTCAATGTTGATGCCGGCAGCGATGTCTTCGCACAGCGTCTAACCTACAGGTCTCTTTCGGGAATGATCTCTTATTTCGTAAACTTGCAGATGGTCGTACTGTCGCCGTTCCTGCTTTACATAGGGATACTAAAGAGACGACCAGTGCCCGTCGTCATCGCGACGGTCGCGACGGCGGTGATATTCTTCGTCACCGCTCACAGGCTATCCCTTGCCATATTCGCGGTTATAGTCGTGCTGTCGGTTTGGCAGTCGCTGGCGCGACTGATCGGGTGCAAACTATTGATCGTCGCCTCGGCCCTCGTGCTGTTGGTCGGATCCTACACCATCGACAGGAACTACTTCGAACGGCCGGTTATCAGTCCGCTTGCGGCCCATCGGACGCTGGTGATTCACGGCGTGATCAACATCCTCGCCGTGGAGGAATTCTCCGATGCTCCAAAGGCGCTGTGAAGCGCCAGCTTCATGCGCCACTTCATCGATCCGGTCTACGAGGAAGACCCGTTCATGCACCTGGGGGCCAAATACTTGGGGCCGGGCGTCAGGGCGAACACCAACTTTTTCGGTGATGGCTTCATCAATCTCGGTGTCCCGGGCGTCTTCATCATGACGGTGCTGACGGGTCTGGTGCTCCTGTTCTCGACGCTCGTGTTCAATCGTCACGGTCCCTCGATGCTCGTGCTCTTCCTCCCTCCCTGCATGGCTCTCCTGAACACGCCGCTCCAGGTGACCCTTCTGACCAACGGTCTGATCCTGCTTTGGATTATCCTGCTGGTGCTTCGCCGGGAGAATGGTTTAGCTGGTCCGGCGACGCCAGGCGCCGGTACCGTCCCGCCGACCTGAGTTGGGCGGCGAGCGCCGGCGAGGCAGCAGGGAGACGAGACAGGGGTAAGGTGGAAGCGTTGAGTGAAAAGCATTCCCGACTGATCTTCCTCTCGCAGCTCTTCGACCCTGAACCCACCTTCAAGGGGCTCTCGTTCGCAAAGGCCCTCGCGGCCCGCGGTTTCGATGTCGAGGTGGTGACCGGCTTTCCGAATTTTCCCGGTGGCAAGGTCTACGACGGCTACCGGATCGCACCGCTCCGCCGTGAGACGCTCGACGGTATTGCGGTCACACGGCTGGCCACCTATCCAAGTCACGACAGCAGCGCGACACGGCGCGCTCTCTCCTATGCAAGCTTCTTCCTGTCTGCCCTGGTTTACCTCTGCTTTGGCGCGCGGCGCGCGGATATTGTCTACGTCTACTATCCTTCACTGACCGCTGGCTTGGCAGCGGCCTGCGCAAAACTCTTTCGCGGCACCCCGATCGTCCTCGACATTCAAGACATATGGCCGGATTCGCTCGACGCGACCGGGATGATCGAGAGCAAGCGGGTACGGCGGATCGTCGGATATTTGTGCAAGGTACTGTATCGGCGCGTCGATCACATCGTGGCGCTCTCGCCGGGCTTCCGCAACCTGTTGATTGAACGCGGAGCAGCGCCCGACAAGGTATCGGTGATCTACAACTGGGCGGAGGAAACTCCGCCGCCTGCCAGTTCAGTGGTGCCCCCGGTCTTTGACGCTGCCGATCGCTTCCGTGTCCTTTTCGCTGGCAACATGGGGCGGGCCCAGGGCCTGACCGTGGTTCTCGACGCCGCGCGGGAAGTCGCCAAGCGGCGCAGCGACATCGTCTTCTACTTCCTCGGCGCCGGCATCGAGTTGGACGCCCTGAAGAGATACGCCGAGGTGAACGCACTGGGAAACGTCCGCTTTCTTCCCCATGTGCCGCTGGCAGAAGTCCAAGCCTACTTTGCGGCAGCGGATTGTCTCCTCGTGCATCTCAAGAAGACGCCTCTGTTCGCTGTCACGATCCCGTCCAAGACGCAGGCCTATCTCTTTGGCGGGAAGCCCGTGCTGATGGCAGTGGAGGGCGATGCCTCGGACCTTATCGTTCAGGCCGCAGCAGGGCTTGTCGCCCGGCCGGAGGACGCGCAGTCGATCGCATCGGCGGTCCTCGAACTGGCTGATATGGCGCCCGAGCGACGGGCCGAGATGGGCGAGAACGGCCGGCGGTTCTATGCCTCAAGATTGTCTTTCGCCCACGCTCTCGATGAGTCCGAACGGATCCTTGTCGCGCGGCGGCGACATCGTCGGGGAGGCCGGTGATGCCCCGTATCCGCCATTACCCGATTGCCGCTAGATTAGATTGGTGACCGCGCAGGTCAGCATGCCGCCCTCGGGATCGGCCGCCGACAGCGATCACGGCGCCGACGGCAGCGTCCTCTGCAACCATCGCGCCGGTCAGTTCCAGATCGGCCGGCGGCAGGCCGACATCCGGATGAATATCGAGGACGACCAGCTGAGAGGCGCTTGCGGTTCCGTCGTCGATGAAAACGGTGAGCGCGGCGTCCTCCCCGCTGTCGGCGAGCAAGCCGGTCAGCACCGTGTCCGACTCCGAGCCGGACACGACGACGCCGTCAGCGTTTTCCGCCGCAACGGTGGCCACGGACACCGCGAGCGTCACCGTGACCGATATGGGTGCTGGTCGGAATCGATAACGATAGAGGCCGCAGTGCCAAACGTGCCGCCGTCGTTCTCGTACCAGAGGAACTGGTCCGAGCCGTACCCGGCGGCGACGATATCGAGATCGCCGTCGCCGTCGAGGTCGGTCGCGAGGATGCCGCGGGCTCCGTCAAGCGACCAGCTCTCTCCGGGAATCCAGCCGGGTTCGGCAGTCGCGACGTGGATTACGGGCGCGGCATTTCCGTCCTCGTTCAGCGTCTCGTCTGCCATGATGCTCCCCGCTTCGACCCGCTGACGATGGCGAGGCAGGCGGTGTCGCACAGGGGTGGCCTTCGTTGTGGAAATGCGAGCCGCACTCGTGGCGCCGCCTTCGGATGCGCGATCGCGGCACAAGGAGCGCGGCAGGTCGGCCTTCGACAATCGGCATGAGGCCGTTTCCCCGAGCCTGGCGAGCCGGTAGCCTGTCGAACCTAAGAGCGCCGACCGTGATGCTCCGGGGGATGGCATGAGTGATCTGTTCAGGGTCTTTCTGACGGCGGTGTTGCTCGTCCCCGCGACGCTCCTGCCGATCATCAACCCTCTCGTCGGAGCGCCCATCTTTATGGCGATGACGGGGGACCACCGGCATCTCGCCGTGAGGATGGCGCGCCGGGTCGGCCTCAACTGCTTCTTCCTGCTCGCCGGCTCATACTTCGTCGGCGGTTACGTTCTCGAGTTCTTCGGCGTGTCGATCCCCGCCGTGCGGGTCGCCGGCGGTATCCTGGTCGGCGCCACCGCGTGGCGTCTCCTCAACGACTCCGGGCAGGACGACCTGCAGAAATCACTGGCGAACGCCGCCGAGGAGATGCTCGACCGCGAGATCGCCCGCCGGAGCTTCCTGCCCATGACGTTTCCGCTGACCGTCGGACCCGGCACGATCGCAGCTGCGATCACGCTCGGCGCGGCTCGCCCGGAACACGGCGCCGCCTGGGTCGCGAGCGTGACGGGCGCCCTGATCGGACTCGCCGTCGCCGCGCTCGCGGTCTACCTCACCTACCGCTATTCCCGGCCGCTCCTCAGCCGGCTCGGCGAGACCGGCGTCCTGGTCCTGACGCGGCTCGCCGCATTTCTCCTCCTCGCGATCGGGGTGGACATCGTGTGGAGCGGCCTGGCGGAATTCATCCGCACCACTTGACCTGCCACTGCCACCGGCTGCCTAGTGGCGGCGCGGGGAGACGTGCCCCTGAGGAGGTCGCCTGATGGATGGCATCCATGACCTTGGCGGACGGGAGGGCTATGGCCCGATCGACGTCGGCGAGCCGCCGGAGCCCTTCCATGCGCCGTGGGAGGCGCGGATGCTCGGCATTGTCCGCGCCTTTACCCGGCCGAGGAACTGGAGCATCGACTGGTTCCGCCACGTCCGCGAGTGCATCGGGCCGGACGACTACCTGACGCGGCCGTACTACGACCAGTGGCTCCAGACCTATGCCGCCATGATGATCGACTCCGGCGTGGCCACCCTCGACGAACTTGCCACCGGCAGGTCGGCCCGTGACGTCCCGGGCCAGCCGCCGCCGATGACGCCCGACAAGGTCGCAGCCGCGAAGAAGGGCATGGCGCGTTTCGACCGCGAATCGAACGCGCTCCCCGCCTTCGGAGCGGGCGATGCGGTCGTCACCCGGAGCTTCGGGTCGCGCGGCCATACCAGGCTCCCGCAATATGCCCGCGGGCGGGCCGGCCAAGTCGAGGCGTTTCGCGGATTTCACGTCCTCCCCGACACGAACATGGCCGGCGACGGGCCGGCGCAGCCGCTCTACACGGTGGCGTTCCGGGCGGCCGACCTGTGGCCCGAGTCGGACGGCAGGAAGGACCGCATCTTCCTCGACCTCTGGGAGAGCTACCTTGAGCGTGCCTGAGGCGACGACGATCCTGCCCTGCGAGCCGGCGCCGGGCGCGCCGGTCTTCGCCGAGCCCTGGCATGCCGAGGTGCTCGCCATCGCCTACGCCCTCACCCGCGCCGGCCTGTTCACCGCCGCCGAATGGGCCGACGCGCTCGGGGCGGAGATCCGTCGGACGGCGGCGGCCGGAGACCCCGATTCCGATGCGGGCTACTACGGTGCGGCGCTCGCGGCACTCGAGCGGCTCGCGGGACAAGGCTCGCCGGAAACGGGCGCCTCGCTCGAGGCGCGGGTGGAGGCCTGGCGGCGCGCTTACATCAACACACCCCACGGCCAGCCGGTGACGCTTGCGGCCGGGGCCGGTTCGGCGGACAACTGCCGCCATGCCCGCGATCACGACGACCACCATCATTCCTGAGTGGTCCCTCGACGAACGAAAGCCACGATGAAAATCACGACCGTGAAGACCGCGGCAACCGCCGGCCACTGCATGCACATCTGGGTGCGCATCGAGACCGACGCCGGGATCACCGGACTCGGCGAGTGCGTCCATGGCGGGCATGCCGCGATCGCCCTCATCCACGAGTTCGCGCCGCGGCTGGTCGGGCGCGACCCGTTCGCCGTCGACGCGATCTTCGAGGAGCTGCGGCGGAGCCTCGTCTTCGAAGGCGGCTTCGCCGGCGCGCTGATCACCGCCCTCACCGGCATCGAGATCGCGCTGTGGGACCTCAAGGGCAAGGCGCTCGAGGTTCCGGTCTACGAGCTGCTCGGCGGAAAATTCCGCGACAAGGTGCGCGTCTATGCCGACTGCCAGGTCGAGCCCGGCATGAACTTCGACGAGATCCGGCGGGTGGTGGACGATGTCCTCGTGCGGGGCTTCACCGCCCTCAAGGTCGACCTCGACATCCACGCCTACGGCCATGCCCAGAGCGAGGTCGCCGGCTTCCACAAGGACCGCTTCAACCAAACCGCCGGCGCATGGGAGCATGACCGCATGGTCAAGCTCGCGGGAATGGTGAAGGCGGCGGCGGGCAAGGAGGTCGACGTCGCCTGCGACGTCCACACCCGGCTCGACGTGCCGAGCGCGATACGCCTCGCCCGCGACCTCGAGCCGCTCAACCTGATGTGGCTCGAGGAGCCGGTGCCGCCCGAAAACATCGACGCGATGCGCGAGATCAAGCGCAGCACCACCACGCCGATCTGCGCCGGCGAGAACCTCTATCTCCGGCAGGGCTTTCGCGAGCTGATCGAGAAGCAGGCGGTCGACATCATCATGCCGGACATCCCGAAATGCGGCGGGCTTTCGGAGTGCCGGAAGATCGCGAATCTCGCCGAGATCTATTACATCCCCTTCGCGCCCCACAACGTCGCCTCGCCGATCGGGACGATGGCATCGGCCCATGTCTGCGCGACGGTGCCGAACTTCCTCGTGCTCGAATTCCACTGGCTGCATCGGGATTTCTGGTCGACGATCGTGACGCAACAGCGCGACATCATCGTCGACGGCCATATCGCGCTCGACGATTCGCCCGGGATCGGCCTGGACCTCGACGAGGCCGTGGCTCGCGCCCATCAGTATCCCGGCACGACGTGGTTCGAATGACCGGGATGGCAACCGATACGGCGCCGGAACGGCTGTCGGAAATCCGGGCGCGTATAGCCGCCGCCGAGGCGGCGGCCGGCCGCACGGCCGGCTCGGTGGGGCTGATCGCGGTGTCCAAGACCTTCGAGGCGTCGGACATCCTGCCGGTGATCCAGGCCGGGCAGCGGGTGTTCGGCGAGAACCGGGTGCAGGAGGCCAAGGGCAAGTGGCCGGCGCTCCGCGCCGAATTCCCCGACCTGGAGCTTCACTTGATCGGCCCGCTCCAGTCCAACAAGGCGGCGGAGGCGGTGGCGCTGTTCGACGCGATCCACACGATCGACCGCGACAAGATCGCCGCCTCGGTCGCCGCCGAGATGGCGAAGCAGGGGCGGAGCTTGCGCCTCCTCGTCCAGGTCAATACCGGGGCGGAACCGCAGAAAGCCGGGATACTGCCCGAGGACACCGCGGCTTTCGTCGCCCGCTGCCGCGACGTTCACCGGCTCGTGGTCGACGGGTTGATGTGTATCCCGCCGGTCGACGAAGCCCCGGCGCCGCACTTCGCCCTCCTCGCAAAGCTCGCGGAAGGCCTTGATCTCAAGTCGCTTTCCATGGGCATGAGCAGCGACTTCGAGACCGCCATCGCCTTCGGCGCCACCGACATCCGGGTCGGCAGCGCCATCTTCGGCAGCCGCGGAATCGACCGGAAGGGCTTGCTCGCCGCCGCGCCGCTCGAAGGGATCGACCTTCGCCGCGCCGAAGACACGGGACGGGACGTGGATCTTTGACGTCAGAAGACGTCGAAATACGTTTCGGGTCCGGAAAGAGCTAGAATCTTCCTCATCGCCGTGAGAGTGACCGCGATACAGCCGGCTGTGGGCGTCATGCCGGGCGCAGCCAGGTGGAAGAAGATCGCCGACCCCGCTCCCGGACGGGGATGGAGGAGATTCCAGTCGAGGACGACGAGGACGTCATAGAGCGCGTCTTCCCGCCACAGCTCTTCGTGGCTGGCGGGGTATGGGAGGCGCACCGGACGGTTGTAGCTTTGGTCGGCGGGGTCGTCGCACCAGCCGTCGAGAGGCCTTGTCGGCATCGTCGGCAGCCGTGTGCGGGGCCTGGAGACACGGTCGGGGCGGTAGTGACAGGACACGAAACGCAGGCGTCCGGCCGGTGTCGCACCATCGCCTTCCCGCTTGTGGCGGGTGACGCCGCCCCGACCAAGCGCACAGGAGACCGTCAACGCGCCAGCGACGAGGAGGCCGCGGGAGGGGTCGCTCGGCGACGTCCGCACGATGATCCGGCCGAGGGTTCCGCCTGTCGACACGCGATTCTCCCATGAAATTGCCGTGTTCCGCCCCTTCAGCTTGCGCCGGCTATGGATTGGGGTCTACATCCTGTCTTGCCGAATCCGAAGCTTTCCGCCGGTTTCGGGCTTTCGGCCCCAAGGCGACACCGATAGAGGCGATCATGCCTGCCCGAAAGATCCTGGTCGTCGATGACGACGACGTACTCCGCGACAGCCTTGTCGAGCAGCTCTCGCTCTACGAGGAATTCGAGATCGCCCAGGAAGGGACCGCCGCGAAGGGCATCCAGGCCGCGCGGGCCGGCCATGTCGACCTGGTGGTGATGGACGTCGGCCTGCCCGACATGGACGGGCGGGAGGCGGTGAAGCTCTTGCGCAAGGGCGGCTTCAAGGCGCCGGTAATCATGCTCACCGGACAGGATTCGGAGTCCGATACGATCCTCGGCCTCGAGGCCGGCGCCAACGACTACGTGACCAAGCCGTTCCGCTTCGCGGTGCTGCTTGCCCGCATCCGCGCCCAGCTCCGCCAGCACGAGCAGAGCGAGGACGCGGTCTTCACCATCGGCCCCTACACCTTCCGCCCGAGCGCCAAGGTGCTGGTGGACGAGCGCGCGCAGAAGATCCGCCTCACCGAGAAGGAGACGGCGATCCTGAAATTCCTCTACCGCGCCGGCGAGAAGGTGATCAGCCGCGACGTGCTCCTCCACGAGGTGTGGGGCTACAATTCCGGCGTCACCACCCACACGCTCGAGACCCACATCTACCGCCTGCGCCAGAAGATCGAGAAGGATCCGTCCAAGGCGGAACTGCTCGTCACCGACGTCGGCGGCTACAAGCTGGTGCCGTGAGGATGATGCTGCGACCGACGGCGCGCGCAGCCAGGGCTTCGCACTTGCATTCGACCGAAGCGCATCGGCAATCGGGGACTGAGGCGTCGTGAGCCTCGACCGCGACATCGCGCTGCTCGCGCGCGTGCCCCTCTTCGCCGAGCTGACGACCGAGCAGCTCCGCCTGCTCGCCTTCAGCGCGGTGCGGCTGGAACTGTCTCCGGGCCAGGTTCTGTTCCGCGAGGGAACCACCGCCGGGTCGGGCTATGTGGTCGCCTTCGGCGGCGTCGAGATGTCGATTGGCCAGGGCGGCAAGCGCAAGGTGGTGATGACCTGCGAGGCGGGGAGCCTGATCGGCGAGCTGGCGCTCTTCATCGAGACCAAGCGGCCGGCGACGGCGACCGCGGTGGTCTCCACCGAGGTGCTCGACATCGACCGCAAGCTCGTCACCCGCATGCTCAACGAATATCCCCACGTCGCGGTCCGGCTCAGAAAGACGCTGGCCGGACGGCTGACGGCGACGATCGCGGAACTCGGCAAGATCCAGCAAACGCTCGACTCGATCGACACCCGCGCCATGCGGCGGTAGCGCAACCGTCACTGCCTCCGGTCGGCATCTTCCGCGAAGAACGTGTTGAGCTCGGCGCCGGAGGCGGCATCGTGGAGCGCGTCGAAGCGGCCCGCGGCGAGGTCCTTGCCGGCACGCATCACCCCGGCCCAGGCCATCCGCGCGAGCGCGCCGCCGACGCTGACCCGGCGGACGCCAAGGGCGGCGAGATCGGCGACGGTGAGGCCGCCGAGATTGGGGGCGAGCACGTTGACCGGCTTGGGCGCGACGGCCTTGACGATGGCCGCGATATCCTCGCGGCGGGTGACATCGGGGACGTAGAGGCAATCGGCGCCGGCCTCGGCGAAGCGCTCGATCCGCGCGATCGCCTCGCGGAGCGGGTCGGGATGACCGACGAGGAAGGCCTCCGAGCGGGCGACGAGGAGGACGCCGGTTCCGTCGTCGTCGATTGCCCGGCGCGCGGCCTTGATGCGCTCGACCGCGAGGTCGATGTCGTAGAGGCGGCGGTCGGCATCCATGTCCTCGATCGACAGGCCGGCGACGCCCGCCTCGATGCAGAGGACGATATTGGGGATGAGGTCCTCCGGCTCGTCGGCGAAGCCGTTGAGGAAATCGGCACTGACCGGCACGTCGGATACGGCGGCGATCTCGCGGATATGCTCGATCATCACGTCGCGGGACAGCGCGCCGTCGGGGTAGCCGTAGCTCCACGCCGCGCCCGAGCTGGTGGTCGCCAGCGCCTTGAAGCCGAGACTTTGCAGCCAGCGGGCCGAGCCGAGATCAAAGGGGTTGGGGAGGACGAAGCAGCCGCGCTCGTGGAGCGCGCGGAAGGCGCGCCGCTTGTCGTTGACTCCGGTCATGGTCCCCTCGCCGCCGTTTGATTTCGGAGGCTTTATGCGCCAAGAACAGCGCCCGGACAAACACGGGGGGATGCGGTTCGGGCAGCCATCGGCGGCACCATGCCGCCCTGCCCCGGCCTTGGGAGAAAGACAGAGGAATGCTGACCACGATCGCCGGCTTCGGCCGGATCGGCGAGGAGAACGCCTTCGCCGTGCTCGCCCGCGCCACCGACCTCGCCGCCGAGGGCCGCGACATCATCAATCTCGGCATCGGCCAGCCCGACTTCCGCACCCCGGACCATATCGTCGAGGCCGCGATCAAGGCGCTCCGCGACGGGCACCATGGCTATACGCCGGCGACCGGCATCAAGCCGCTCCGCGAGGCGGTGGCCGCCGACATCCACCGCCGCCTCGGCGTCGAGGTCTCGCCCGACCTGGTGCTGATCGTGCCCGGCGGCAAGGTGACGATGTTCGCCGCGATCCTGATGTTCGGCGAGCCCGGCGTCGAGATCATGTACCCCGACCCCGGTTTTCCGATCTACCGCTCGATGATCGAGTTCACCGGCGCCACCCCGGTGCCGATCCCGATCCGCGAGGAGAACGGCTTCGCCTTCTCGGCCGAGGAGACGCTCAGGCTGATCGGGCCCAAGACGCGGCTGATGATCGTCAACTCCCCCGCCAACCCGACCGGCGGCGTGACGCCGAAGGCCGACGTCGAGCGACTCGTCTCCGGTCTCGCCGCGCATCCGCATGTGGCGATCATGTCGGACGAGATCTACGGGCAGATGACCTATGACGGCCTGCCGCACGTCTCGCTCCTCTCCTACCCGGAGATCCGCGACCGGCTGATCATCCTCGACGGCTGGTCGAAGACCTACGCCATGACCGGCTGGCGGATGGGCTTCTCGGTGTGGCCCAAGCCGCTCTACGACAAGGTGCGGAAGCTCGCCGTCAACGCCTGGTCCTGCGTCAACGCGCCGGCGCAGTTCGCCGGCCTCGCGGCGCTGACCGGCCCGCAGGATTCGGTCGGCCATATGGTCGCCGAGTTCGACAAGCGCCGGAAGATCGTGGTCGAGGAACTGAACAAGCTCCCCGGCGTCTCCTGCATCACGCCGAAGGGCGCGTTCTACGCCTTCCCCAACATCAAGGGCACGGGGTTCAAGGCCAAGCCGCTCGCCTCGCGGCTCCTGGAGGAGGAAGGCGTCGCCACCATCGGCGGCCCCGACTTCGGCATCCTCGGCGAGGGCTACATGCGGCTCAGCTACGCCAACTCGGCGGAGAACATCAAACGCGCCATCGCGCGCATGGCGGAGTTTCTGGCGCGGAACCATAATGTGAAGGGGGGATGAGGGGGGACGCGCTGCGACCTCTCGACCTCCAAGCCCAACATCAATTGAGCACCAATCCTGTCATCCCCGCGAAAGCGGGGAACCAGTAATTACCGCCGCGTCTCATTCGGACTCGACATCGTTTACTGGGTCCCCTTCCCTCGCCCGGCTTCGCCGGGCTCGCCGGGGATGACAAAGGCGTGTACTGCGCCCTACAGAATCGCCCGGCATCCCGCCCTACGGACACGCCTCGAACCGCGGCGTCTCGGTCGACACCCGCGTGAGCGCCCACTTGCAGCTTTCGACGACGAGCTTGTCGCCGACGCCCGGCACCGCTTCTGAGACGAACACCGTGTCGGCGGCGAAGCTGAAGGGCGCGCGCGACGGCGAGGCCGGGAAGATGCGGACGAGTTCCTTGTGCGGGAAGGTGCCGCCGCAGGCCTCCACATAGCCGGAAACGGACCCGTCGGCATCGGCGGCGACCAGGCCGCGGTAGAGGCTGTGCGACTCGGGGCCTGACGCATCGACCGCGACCGTGTTCCGCATGTCGATCCGGTCGCCGGACTGGACGACCTCCATCGTCATCGCGCGGCCGAAGGCCCCGCCCTGCCCGCCGGTCACGTCGTCGCAGACGAAGAAGCCCTCGTAGGTCCCGGTGAGGGTGAAGTCCGCGGCCGTGGCGGGAAGGACCGCGGCGCCAAGCAAGACCGCGCCGAGCATAGGAGTGACACGCAGCATCGATTTCACCGTCCGCCTCCCGTTGGCCGCTCGCGACATGGTGCCGGATTCCGGGCGGAAGATCGAGGCCGCCGCGTCACTGGGTGTCCCCGACGCTGGAGTCGCGGGTTACTCCCCTTGCGGCGGCTGGGGCGGGACGAGTTCCGGCGGGACGATGGGGGTTTCGCCGAAGGCCGGCGGGGTGATGGTCATCTCCTCGTCGCCGACGGGAGCCGGCGCGAGCACGCCGTCGCAGGGGGCGAGCGTGTCGGTGAGGGATTCCGGAGCGGGGGTTGGCGCAAGCGCATCGCTGGACGGGGCCACCTCGCAGTCGTCGGTGGTGACGAGGCTATCGGGCTCGGCGGCGGTCTGGGCGATTGACATGGGCGCGCCGAGGGCAACGAAAGCCGCGGCGAGGACGATGGGGAAGATGGATCGCATGAGGTGTTCTCGCTGCTGATGGGAGTCGCCTCCCTTCAGCAATCCCCGGCGCGGCGCATCGTTCCCATCAGGGAGCGCGTTGGCGGTTGAAAGGTCCCCGTCCTATCGACCGAGACGCTCGGCGCATTACACCCGGATCGGGTCCGGGGTAATGCGCCCTACGGTGGGGTTCAGCTCGGGAAGCGCGCCCGGAGATCGGCGACCTCGGCGACGCTCAGGTAGCGCGTGGTCTCGCCGCGGAGGAGGAACCAGAGTTTTGCCGTCTCCTCGAGTTCCTCGGCGGCGTAGACCGCCTCGTCGAGGCTCTTGCCGGCGACCACCGAGCCGTGGTTGGCGAGGAGGACGGCGTGGGCGGTCTCCATCGCTTCGCCGACGGCGCCGGCGAGGCCCTGG
>JALHMM010000096.1 GCA_022844045.1 Reyranellaceae bacterium
TGGCGCTGGCCGCGGCGGCGCCACGCGCGCTGGCCCAGGGGCGCCGCCCACCTCCGGCCGAGGACGTCCCGATCATCACCGTGCCCGGCCACGGCGAGTTCACCGGCAAGCTGACGCCGACCAAGGTGCCGGCCAAGCCGGCGCCGGGCGTCCTGCTGGTACACGACGGCTTCGGCGTACAGCCGCACCTGCAGGTCTATGCCGACGCGCTGGCCTTGGAGGGCTATATCGCGCTGGTCGTCGATCTGTTCCGCGGCAAGACCGCGAGCACCGACGCCGAGGCGGCCGAGCTGGCGCGCACGGCGATCGCCGAGGATGCGGCCGTGACCGCCATCGCCATGTGGGCGGACTGGCTGCGCTCGCGCGAGTTCGTCGACCGCCGATTGGGGCTGATCGCCTTCGGCCCGTCCTGCGCCTGGTCGCTGGCGGCGGCGCGACAGACCTTGATCCACCCGATGGCGTTCTTCTATGGCCGCGTGCAGTTCAAAGAAGAAGACGCCAAGCGCTACCCCAATCACGTTATCGCCCATTTCGGCGATCGCGACGACGTCGCCGGGCCGGCCTGGCGCTACGAGATGGAGAACCGCTACCGCCGCATCGGCCCGACGCGCACGCAGATCCACCACTATCCGGCGGGCCGCAACTTCGCCAATCCGCTGGCCAAGGCTTACGTCCAGCTCGACGCCCAGCTGGCCTGGAACACGACGGTGGCGTTCTTCGTCTCGCATTGGGGGCGACCGGAGAAGTGACCGCCCCTCTTCTCGCGGGAGAGGGAACATCACCACTTCAACGCCAGCAGCGGCGTGGCGAAATCGTCGGTCCAGGCGGGGCCGCGCGCCGGCGCCTCGGTTGAGGCCGTTGCGATGCGGACGTGTGCCAGCGTGGCGGCGTCACGCGACAGCAGCACCCATTCGCTGATCGCCGCGCCCGTCGCCGGATCGCGGTCGCCGACAGAGCGCGCCTGCAGGCCCCGCGCCTTGGCCAGCGCGCCGACGACCGGCGGCAGCACCAGGAACTTGTTGCTGACGTGGAACGCCAGGATGCCATCGGGTGCGAGGTGACGCAGATAGACGTCGAGCGCTTCCAGGGTCAGCAAATGCACCGGGATCGCGTCGCCCGAGAACGCGTCGATCGCCAGCACGTCGAAGCGCTGGGGCGTTTCGCGCTCAAGCACAAGGCGCGCATCGCCCAGCACTGTCTCGATCGTGGCCTTGCTGTCGCCGAGATAGGTGAAGTCGCGCCGGGCCATGGCGATCACGGCAGGGTTGATCTCGTAGAAGCGCATGGTGTCGCCCGGCCGGCCGTAGGCGGCGAGCGCCCCGGCGCCCAGCCCGACCACGCCAATACGCGCGGGTCCGCGTTCCATGCGCGCCTCGACGGCGCGGCCGCCGCCGCCCTCGCGGCGATAGTAGCCGGCGGCCTCGCGGCGGCGCTCGGCGCTGAGGAACTGGCGGCCATGGATGATGGTGCCGTGCACGATCTGGCGCTCGCGCTCGTCGCCTTCGCCCGCCTCCAGCAGGCGCAGCACGCCGTAGAAATTGCGGCTGGAGACCACCGACTCGGCGCTCTCCTTGAAGAACTGCGCGCCGATCAGCAGCAGCGGGCCACCCAGCGCGACGGCGGTGAAGACCGGCGAGGCCGGCTTGCCTGACCGGATGCGCAGCAGGATCAGGCCGACCAGGGCGGCGAGCGCGATGTCGAGCTCGAAGTAATTGGGCAGCAGCAACGGTGCCGCCACGCCGACCAGAAGCCCGCCCAGCGCGCCGCCGGCGGCGACGGTGAGATAGAAGCCGGTGAGATGGCGCGCGGCGGGGCGCATGCTCGCCAGCTCGCCATGACAGATCATGCAGCCGACGAAGACCAGCGCCGCCGAGACGACGAGCTGCGCCGGCAGGCTGTCCTTCAGGCCAGGCACGCCGCGTACGACGGCGAAGCAGACGACGATCGCGATGAACAGGATGGCGTAGAGCGCCAGGCGATAAGCGCGCTCGCGCTCGAAGCACAGGATGAAGGTGACGAGGTAGAGCGCCAGCGGCACGACCCACAGCAGCGGGAACGACGCGACGTCTTGCGTCAGGTGATTGGTGACCGCCAGCAGCAGGACGGAGCCCAAAGCGGCTAACCCTGTCCAGAGGAGATAGTCGCGGATAGTGGGCGGCGGCGTGGCGTCCGTGGTGGCGTCACGTCGCGCGTCTGTCGCCGGCAGCCGAGAATCGAGGAACGCCATGACCGCCAGCACGATAGCGAAGACGATGTAGAGGCCGGACCAGACCCAGACCTGCCCCGCCGTCGCCAGCCATGGCTCGAGCAGCACGGGGTAGCCGAGCAGCGCCAGCAGCGAGGCGAGGTTTGAGAGCGCGAACAGCCGGTAGGGGCTGACACCCGGCTTGGCGCGCGCGAACCAGGCCTGAGCCAGCGGCCCGTTGGCCGCCAGCAGCGCGAAGGGCAGGCCGATGGTGGCGAGCAGGAAGAGCAGGATGCGCGGCGCCGGCGCGTCCTCGCCAGATGGCTTCCATGACGCGTCGGCGGTAATCGGCAGCCACAGCAGGCTGAGAGTCAGCAGCGCCAGATGCAGCACCGCTCGCGGCGTCGGCGCGAGGTAGCGGATGACGAGATGGGCATAGGCATAGCCCGCCAGCAGCGCCATCTGGAAGAAGACCATGCACACGGTCCAGACCGAGGCGGCGCCGCCGAACCACGGCAGCATCTGCCGCGCCACCAGCGGCTGGACGAGGAACAGCAGGAAAGAGCCGAGAAAGATCGCGGCGGCGTGCAGCGGCATGGTTCGCCGTGTCGTTTGGCCGACGGTAGCCGGCTGAGGGGACGGCGATTCTACGGGGATGCAGGCGCGCGGTCGAGCCGACTTTGGGACCGCCGGCTATGCCTTACCTTCCCCCGGAGGGGGAAGGTGGCGCGCAGCGACGGAAGGGGGATGTCGAAGACGAACGCAGGAGTCCGTCTTCGACATCCCCCTTCCGCCCTTCGGGCACCTTCCCCCTCCGGGGGAAGGTAAGGGTGTGGTTAGCGCTTGCGCGCGCCTTGGGAGATCGCGGCGCTGATCTTGCGGCCGGCGCGGCGGGAGGCGTCGGCGGTGCGCGCGTCGCCTTCCTCGTCGAACAGCGAGGCGAGCTGCTCCATCATCGTGCCGCCGAGCTGGTCGGCGTCGACGATGGTGACGGCGCGCTTGTAGTAGCGGGTGACATCGTGGCCGATGCCGATGGCCACCAGCTCGACCGGCGAGCGCAGCTCGATCCAGTCGATGACGTCGCGCAGGTGCCGCTCGAGGTAGTTGCCGGGGTTGACCGACAACGTCGAGTCGTCGACCGGCGCGCCGTCGGAGATCACCATCAGGATCTTGCGTTCCTCGGTGCGCGGGATCAAGCGGTTGTGCGCCCACAGCAGCGCCTCGCCGTCGATGTTCTCCTTGAGGATGCCTTCGCGCAGCATCAGGCCGAGGTTCTTGCGCGCCCGGCGCCACGGCGCGTCGGCGTTCTTGTAGACGATGTGGCGCAGGTCGTTGAGGCGGCCCGGATTGGCCGGCTTGCCGGCGGCGAGCCACTGCTCGCGGCTCTGGCCGCCCTTCCAGGCGCGCGTCGTGAAGCCCAGCAGCTCGACCTTCACGCCGCAGCGCTCGAGCGTGCGCGCCAGGATGTCGGCGCTCATGGCGGCCACCGTGATCGGTCGCCCGCGCATCGAGCCGGAGTTGTCGATCAGCAGCGACACCACGGTGTCGCGGAAGTTGGTGTCCTTCTCCATCTTGAAGGACAGCGGCTGCGTCGGGTTGGCGATGATGCGCGCGAGCCGCGCGCCATCGAGCATGCCCTCGTCGAGGTCGAACTCCCAGGAGCGGTTCTGCTGCGCCATCAGCTTGCGCTGCAGGCGGTTGGCCAGCTTGCCGATGACGCCCTGGAGGTGGGAGAGCTGCTGGTCGAGGTGCTGGCGCAGGCGCGCCAGCTCGTCGGCGTCGCACAGATCCTGCGCGTCGACCACCTCGTCGAACTTGGTGGTGTAGGCGTGGTACTGCTGGCCGTGCGGCTCGTTGGAGAGCGCGCCGGGCGGCAGCCACGGACGCTCGGCGCGGCCCGGCTCGTCCTCGTCGCCCGAGCCCATCTGCATCTCGGTCTGCGCCTGATCGGCGGTGGTGTCCGAGCTGTCGTCCTGGTCCTGGCTGTCGTCGGTCTCGTCGCCGGTGGCACCGTAGCCGTGCGTCTCCGACGAATCCTGGCCGTCCTCGCCGGTCTCGTTGCTCTCGCCGTCGGGATTCTCGCTCTGGTCCTGGTCCTCGTTGGACTCGTCCTCCATGTCCATCGCATCGTCGCTCAGATGCAGGTCACGGATCAGCCGGCGCAGCGCGCGCGAGAAATTCTCCTGGTTGGTCGTGGTCTCGGCGAGCTTCTCGAAATCCTTGCCGGCGGACTTCTCGATGTCCTCGCGGAACAGCTCGACCATCTCGCGCGCCGCCTCGGGCATCGGCGTGCCCATCAGCTTCTCGCGCACCATCAGGCCGACGACCTCGGCGAACGGCGCGTCGTCCTTCGACCGCACCCGGCGATAGCCGCGCTGCTCGCAGCGTTCGGTCCACAGTTGGTCGAGATTCTGCGCCACGCCGGGCATCCTGCGCGCGCCCAGCGATTCGACGCGCACCTGCTCGACGACGTCGTAGACAGCGCGCGCGGCCTCGCCACTGGGCATGCGCCGCAGATGCAGCTTGCGATCGTGGTGGCGCATCTTCAGCGCCATCGAATCGGCTTCGCCACGAGCGCGCGCGACGTCCTCGGCCGGCAGGTCGCGGGCCGGCACGGTGATGCGCGCCTCGTTGCCCATGGCGGTACCGCCATCGGGCACGAAGGTGACGTTGACGTCCTTGCGCGACACCGCGCGCATGGTCGCCGACGTCAGCCGCCGGAATTCCTCGATAGGTGTCGAGTCTTTGCTTATCGCCACGACGCGCTCCCGCGCCTCAGTGCAGCTTGGCCTTGCCGTGGCCGGTCGGCAGCTCCTTGCCGAAGCAGCGCTGGTAGTACTCTGCCACGGTGGTGCGCTCGACCTCGTCGCACTTGTTGAGGAAGGTTAGGCGGAAGGCGAAGCCGATATCGCCGAAGATCTCGGCGTTCTGCGCCCAGGTGATCACCGTGCGCGGCGACATCACGGTCGAGATGTCGCCGGCGATGAAGCCCGCGCGCGTCAGGTCGGCCAGCGCCACCATGTTGTTGACCGTCTTGCGGCCGGCGTCGGTGTTGTAGGATTTCGACTTGGCCAGCACGATGCCGACTTCTTGGTCGTGCGGCAGGTAGTTCAGGGTGGTGACGATCGACCAGCGGTCCATCTGGCCCTGATTGATCTGCTGCGTGCCGTGATAGAGGCCGGTCGTGTCGCCCAGGCCGACAGTGTTGGCGGTCGAGAACAGGCGGAACGAGGGGTGCGGGCGGATCACCTTGTTCTGGTCGAGCAGGGTGAGCTTGCCCTCGACCTCCAGCACGCGCTGGATCACGAACATCACGTCGGCGCGGCCGGCGTCGTACTCGTCGAACACCAGGGCGGTCGGCGACTGCAGCGCGTAGGGCAGGATCCCTTCGCGATACTCGGTCACCTGCTTGCCGTCGCGCAGCACGATGGCGTCCTTGCCGATCAGGTCGATACGGCTGATGTGGCTGTCGAGGTTGACGCGGATGCAGGGCCAGTTCAGGCGCGCCGCGACCTGCTCGATATGCGTCGACTTGCCGGTGCCGTGATAACCCTGGATCATCACACGTCGGTTGTGCGCGAAGCCGGCCAGGATCGCGAGTGTCGTGTCGTGGTCGAACAGATAGTCGGGGTCGAGCACCGGGACGTGTTCGGTCGGCGTCTTGAAGGCGGGCGCCTTCATGTCGCTATCGAGGCCGAACGCCTCGCGAACGGAAACGGTGGTATCGGGTACTTGCGGGCCGGAAGCGGACGTCATCACCAAATCCAAACATGGAAACCCCGGCGGGACGCCGGGGCAGCGGAGGATGGCAGGGAGGCTACCCCCCTGCAAGCGCGCAATCGTCGCGATATTCCGCCTGCTGGCATGCCCTTCCGAGGGGGCAATTCTGCTGTCTGCTCAAGCGCTTGGCAGAATGCTGCGGCGCGATGCGGACAATTCCTGACGGCGTTGCACACGAGGCATGATCGCCATACCCGCGAGATGGGGACGTAACACGGCGGAAGCAAGGTGGCGACGCCCGCGAAAGGGCCATCACACGGAACGTCACCGCGTCCGACCACCGGTCCGTACCCGTCATGTGATGACGGTTCTCTGGAGGATCATTGAGGGTTCGGGTGTCACGGTGACGGGGGTAGCCCGTCGCTGTGACACCCCGTCAGGCCGCCGCCCCATGGCGACACACACGACACAGGAAAGGCGCGCCCGCGACACCGCGGCGATACAGGCCCGGTGCACGGTGGCGACAACACCAAAGGAGACCAAGCCATGCAGATCGCCGCCATGCGCACCAACGACCACACCGTCTTCGATGGCCGACATGACCCGATGCGGGCTCTCACGGCGCGGTCGTGCCGGCAGCCGCGGGCGGAGATCGTCGAGCGCTTCACGGCGTTGCTGGCCGCGGGTGTCGCCCGGGCGCCGGTTTTCGAGCGCAACCCGATGCTGACAAGCCTGTTCGGCCGGGAAGGCACGGCCTTCGACAATGCCCGGATCGCCGAAGCGGTAGCCCGCTGGCTCGGCGGCGATCGCGCCATGCCGGTCTCCGCCAGCGTCGCCCGCCCCGAGACCCGCACCTTGACCACCCTGCTGCGCGACGCGTGGCGCGGCTATCCGGAGTTGCGGCCGATCCTGGTCGAGGGTTCACCCGACGCGCCACGCGCCAAGTCCATGCGCGATCCTGGGCTGGTCCGCCGCACGCATCACTTCGTGGTGCTGCGGATGGGCGGCCGCCTGTACGTGATCGACGGCGCGCGCGGTCAGGTGTTTGACAGCCTGCGCACCTATCTCGGCGCGGTCACGCTGCCGGGCCCCGGAGGTGGCTGGGGCGCGCGCATGACCTGGTTTCGCATCCTCGACGACTCGGGCGAGACCGAGGCCGGCCTTGGCTTGAGCGCTGTGAACTGAGCGGTCCCGCGCGTCGATCGCCGATGAGGGTTCTTGAGGGTTCATAAGGGTTCGGGTGCGGCAGCTGCCGGGGTAGGTGCGGCAGTTGCCGGGGTGGGGTGCGGCTCCTGCAGGGGTGGGGGTGCATCTGCTGCCGGGGTTGTCAGTCCGCCGCCTGGGGCAGCGCGCCGAGACCGAATTCATCGGCCAGCAGGGCGTAGCTGCGCAGGCGCGCCTCGAAATCGTAGGTGATGGTCACGCACAGGAATTCGTCGACGCCATAGGCCTCGGCGTGGCGCTCCAGCCCCGCGCGCACCGTCGCGGGCGATCCGACCACCGAGCGCCGGCGCATCGCCTGGACAACCGCGCGCTCGCGCTCGCTGTAGTCGTAGGCCAGCGCCTCCTCGACACTGGGGATAGCGGCCCGCTCGCCCGCGGTGCGCCGCTTCATCGCCCACAGCTCGCGGCTCGACGCCAGGCGATCGGCCTCTTCATCCGTCTCGGCGCACAGCACCGAGATACCGACCGCGCCCTGCGGCGCCTCGTGCAACGGATTGGCCCGGAACTGCTGGAGATAGGCGCGCATCACCTCGACGCCGCCTTGCGGCTCGATGAAATGCGCGTAGCAGAACGGCAGGCCGAAATGTGCCGCGTAGGCCGCGCTCTGGTCGGACGAGCCCAGCAGCCACACCTCGGGCGCGCTCTCGCCGATCGGCTGGGCGCTGATGCCGTGGCCCTGATGGCCCTCGGGCACGGCGTCGTGCAGCCACGCCAGCAGGTCGCGGATCTGGTAGGGGAAATGCTCGATGCCCCAGGCCTGCGGCCCGGGCTGCAGCAGTTGCGCGGTGCGCCGATCGCTGCCTGGCGCGCGGCCGATGCCCAGATCGATGCGCCCGGGATAGAGCGTCTCGAGCACGCGGAACTGCTCGGCCACCTTCAGCGCGCTGTAGTGCGGCAGCATCACGCCACCGGAGCCCACGCGCATCCGCTCGGTCAACGACGCCACGCGGGCGATCAGGATCTCCGGCGCCGAGCCGGCCAGCGCTTCCGACGCGTGATGCTCGGCCAGCCAGTAGCGGTGATAGCCCAGCCGGTCGCAGAGCCGCGCCAGATCGAGCGTCTCGCGCAAAGCCTGCGCCGCCGTCCCGCCCTTGCGGATCGGCGACTGGTCGAGGACTCCGAGCTTCAGGGTGCGGGGCATGAGTGGAGGATGGGAGCGGCGCCAACGCGGGGTCAAGGCGCGCGGCCTGCCGTCTTGATTGTATTCACCGGGAGTTCATATCTCTAAGGTATAGCACCTGATCCAGGCGAGGGAGGAACCAGTGGTCGATATCAATCCCACCGTGATCTCCGGCAAATGGGAAAGGGGCTATGCGCTCGACGTCCATACCACCAGCAGCAAGCTGGTCGGCCGCGATGCGCAGGGCAAGCCGATGTTCGACACCACGCGCTCGCCGATGGGCGAGCTGGTCAACCGGTTGAAGTACCGTAGCGACCGTTCGGCTGCGGCCGAGATCATCGACGCGGCCGTGCTGTTCCTGTCGCCGCGGCGCGCGAATGTCGACGTCATCGTGCCCGTGCCGCCATCGAACGAGCGCTCTTTCCAGCCCGTCTATGTGGTCGCTGAAGGTATTGGCGCGGCGCTGAGAATTCCTGTGATCTACTGCGTCTCGACGACGCGCGCGCCGAACCAGCTCAAGGGCATCGACACGCCCGAGCTGCGCGCCCAAGCGGTGGCGGGCCTCTACGCGGTGGTGGCTGCCCATGTCGCCGGAAAGAGGGTATTGTTGTTCGACGACGTCTTCCGCTCCGGCACTACGATGAACGCGATCACGTCGGTGCTGCTCGACGACGCGAAGGTGGCGAAGGTGTACGCGTTGACCATGACCTACACGCGCTCCAATCGATGACGACGATCTTCGTCGGTGGCTCGCGCAGCGTCGCGCGCCTGCCGGCGGCGGCCTGCGAGCGCCTCGACAACATCGTCGCCAGCGGCGCCCGGGTGGTGGTCGGCGACGCCGCCGGCGTCGACGCGGCCGTGCAGCGTCATCTGCTGGCTGCGGGCTACCGCGCCGTCGAGATCTTCGCTTCCGAAGGGCGGCCCCGGCACAATTTCGGCGACTGGCAAGTGCGCGCGGTGTCGGCCGAGGGCGCGCGCGATGGCTACGCCTTCTTCGCCGCCAAGGACCGCGCCATGGCTGAGGCGGCCGATTTCGGGTTGATGATCTGGGATGGCAAGAGCCCGGGTACGGCGCTCAATATCCTGCGGCTGCTCGGACGCGGCAAGAAAGCGGTTCTCATCGAGGCGTCCGGCGATCGCACCACGACGTTCCGCGACGCCGGCGATTGGCTCGCGTTTCTCGACGGGCGCGATTCGCGCTTGCGCACGGATCTGCGGAAGAGGGCGACGACGGCCGAATGGAATCTGCATCGGCAGCCCGGCCTCGCCGAGGATCCGCCATCGGACAAGGCGCGGCGGGCAGGATCGTAGCCATCGCGCGCGACCAGCGTTTGATAGTGGAAGCGCCGTGCTAGCCTTCACGCGCGATGTCAGGGAGGACAAGCGATGGCGACGCGCGACATGACGCAATGGGAGACCGCGATCTGCAAGGTGGTGAGCCACGGCGGGGAGGAAGAGATCATCGTGCGCGGCCATCGCATGAGCGATCTCATCGGCGGCGTTTCCTTCGCCCAGGCGATGTTCCTGATGCTGCAGGGCCGCCTGCCGACGTCGGCGCAGTCACGCGTGCTCGACGCCATGCTGGTCGCCTCGATCGAGCACGGCATCGCGCCGCCCTCGATGATCAGCCGCTGCTTCGCCTCCTACGGCACCTCGATTCAGGCGGCGGTCGGCGGCGGCATCATCGCTTTCGGCGACCGCATGGGCGGGCTGGGCGAGCAGCTGGCGCAAGCGATGGCCGAGCGGCTGGGCAAGCTCGGCGATCCCGCCAAGATCGGCGAGGATCGGCTGCGCATCGCGGCCAAGGACGTGGTCGAGGCGGCGCGGCGCGGCGGCGGCCGGGTGCCCGGGTTCGGCATCCCCCTGCACGGCGCCGATCCGCGGGCGCCCAAGCTGCTGGCGATCGCGCGCGAGGCGGGCGTCTTCGGCGCCTACTGCCGGCTGGCCGAGCTGATCGGCGAGGAGCTGGCGGCGGCACGCGGCGGCAAGACGGTACCGATGAACCTCGACGGCGTCGGCGCGGCCATCGCGCTCGACCTCGGCTTCGACTGGCGCGCCACGCGGCTCTTCCTGCTGACGGCGCGCAGCGTCAGCATGGGCGCGCATTTCCTCGAGGAGCAGGCGCAGGACACGACCTGGCGCCACCTGCGCGCCGATCAGATCGAGTACACCGGGCGCGAACCCGAGGGCACGGCCGGTTGAGTCGCGTGCTAGAGTGCCACCTGGTTCGCGTTCCGCCGCAGGGTTGCCCGTGCCCGACGACGATGTTTTGCATCCGCCTACCTGGAGCCGGCCGGCGCCCGAGCGTCGCGGCGATATCGATGTCGACGACATCTACATCGCCGTCGGCCGCGCGCTCAGCGAATGGTCGATGGTCGAGATCGCGCTGGGCCGGCTCTACGCCGTGCTCGACGGCGTGGCGCCACAGATCGCCTGGAGTATTTACGCCGCCGAACGCGATCCGCGCGCGCGTCACGCAAGGCTGAGCGAGGCGGCGCAGGCGCATTTCATCGACGACGAAACCGAGGACAGCGTGACCTGCCGCCGCGTGATCGAGGCGGCGGGCCTCGCCGCGCAGCGCCGCGACGACGTGGTGCACGGCATCGCCGTGCTGTTCCGCCCCGGAGCACTCGACGGCAGCTACCTCGTGCCCACAGGCTTCACCGCCGGCGACTCCAACGTGCCGGCCTACGCCTACACCGCGGCGCAGATCACCACCCTGCGCAGCCGGTTCGGCCGGTTGCAGGATGAGATCAACGTGCTGATCCTGCGGCTGCAGGTGGCGGGGGGCCACTAGCTGACGCGTAACGCAGCCATCAGCCTTTCAGGTTATGTCCAGGCATCACGGATCGAGGAGGCTGCCGTGAAGCATTTCGTTCTCGAACTGGCGATGATCATCACCTGCATCGCCGCCGCCGCCGGCAACGCGGCGCTGGCGCACTATGCAGGCTTCAACCTCTTCGGTCTGACGCTTTGGTTCGTCATACCGGTCGGTGCCCTGATCGTCGGCGCGGTGGCCGCCAGCGGCGCCATCGTCGCGGCGCGCCTGTTCGATATCCGACCGTCAGTGTGGCAGGGCATCATCAGCGCCACGATCATCGGTGCGGCGACGATGCTGCTGATCTACTTCCTCGAATACAACACGCTGCAGGTACGCGGCACGAAGATCCGCACGCTGGTGGACTTCTGGACCTATGTCGATCTGTCGCTGACCAAATCGCATATGCGGCTGGGCCGCTCGCGGCAGGACCTCGGCGAGGCAGGCGATCTCGGTTACCTCTTCGCGCTGCTCAAGCTGGGCGGCTTCGTGCTCGGCGCCTTCTTCATCTTCGCGCTGATCCGCGGCATGGCGGCCTGCCCGCGCTGCGGCGCTTACTTCAAGACCGTTCGCACCAAGAAGAGTTCCGATCTGCCGATCGAGGAAGCCGCCGCGGTACATCAGCAATTCATCTCGGGCGATGTGCCGGCGATCCGCCAAGCGGTGACCTGGCCGCCCGAGCCACGGACCTTGGAGAAGAAGCAGCCCAAGGCGCGACTGATCTACAAACTGTGCCAGTGCCCCAAATGCGCCTTGCGCGCGGTGATCGGCACCATGGAGGTCTCGGGTGGTCGCGAGTTCAAGGAGGTCAAGGACTCGAAGATCACGCGGGAGTTGCCGGATACCGACACGGCGGTCGCGGCGGCGTTCTGAGCCGATCTTTGGGCGCTACAACCCGACCTGACCCATCGCCAGGAACTTGTCGCGCCGTGCGCGGCGGACCGTGTCGCCGTCTAGGGCTTCAAGATCAGCAAGATGGCGCGCGATGGCGTCGCCGGCGGACTTCACCGCGGCGGCGGGGTCGCGATGCGCGCCGCCGACCGGCTCGGGCACGATCTCGTCGCACACCGCCAGCTTCTTCAGGTCGTCCGAGGTCATGCGCATCGCCTCGGCGGCTTCCTGCGCCTTCTCGGCCGAGCGCCAGAGGATCGAGGCGCAGCCCTCGGGGGTGATCACCGAGTAGACCGAGTGCTCCATCATCAGCACGCGGTTGGCGGCGGCGATGGCGATGGCGCCGCCCGAGCCGCCTTCGCCGATCACGAGACTGACGAGCGGGACCCGCAGGTCGAGGCAGACCTCGATCGAGCGCGCTATGGCCTCGCCCTGGCCGCGCTCCTCGGCGTCGATGCCGGGATAGGCGCCGGCGGTGTCGACGAAGGTCACCACGGGCAGGCCGAAGCGGTCGGCGAGCTGCATCAGGCGCTGCGCCTTGCGGTAGCCCTCGGGCTTCACCATGCCGAAATTGTGCTTCACCCGACTCTCGGTGTCGTCGCCCTTCTCCTGGCCGATGATCATGGCGGGACGGCCAGCGATGCGGCCCAGCCCGCCGATGATGGCGGCGTCCTCGGCGAAGCCGCGGTCGCCGGCCAGCGGCGTGAACTCCTCGACCAGGCCGGCGATGTAGTGCTTGGCGTGCGGCCGCTCGGGGTGGCGCGCGACCTGCACGCGCTGCCAAGCGGTCAGCTTGGTATAGGTGGTGCGGATCTGCCGGTCGACCTTGGCCTGCAGCTTGGCGACCTCGTCGGCGATGTCGATGCCCTCGGACTCGCCGCTGCCCTGATGCCGGAGCTCGGCGATCTTGCCTTCAAGGTCAGCGATGGGCTTCTCGAAGTCGAGATAGGTCGGCATACGGCGCTTATACTCCCGGGATGGCCCGACGCTGCCTCAGGCTGCAATCCCGAGGCGCCGCGCCATGCCGAGCAGGACTTCTGCCTGCTTGATCGAGGCATTGTCGATCAGTTTTCCGTCCAACGCCACCGCCCCCTTGCCGGCCGCCTGGGCCTCGACCATGGCGTCGAGGATGCGTTTGGCCTTGGCCAGCTCCTCTTTCGACGGGCCGAAGACCTCATTGGCCAGCGCCACTTGCGAGGGATGGATGGCCCATTTGCCCTCACAACCCAGCACCGCGGCGCGGTTGGCCTGGGCGCGGAAGCCATCGGGATCGGAGAAATCGCCGAACGGCCCGTCGATCGCCCGCAGCCCGTGCGCCCGGGCCGCCACCACCATCCGGGAGATCGCGTAGTGCCAGGGATCGGCCCAGACGAAGTCGCGCTTACCCTCGGCATCCTTGTCGGTCAGCACGCCGTATTGCGGATGCGGGCCGCCGATGTTCACGGTCTTGGCCTTGGTCGAGGCGGCGTAGTCGGCGACGCCGAAATGCAGGGATTCGTTGCGCTTGCTGGCCCCGGCGATCGCCTCGACATTGGCCATGCCCAGCGCGGTTTCGATGATCATCTCGAAGCCGATGCGCTTCTTGGCCTTGGTCGCGGTCTCGATCTGCGTCACCAGCATGTCGAGCGCGTAGATGTCGGCGGCGGTGCCTGCCTTGGGGATCATGATCAGGTCGAGCTTATCGACCGCGCCCTCCAGCACGTCGATCACGTCGCGGTACATCCAGTGGGTGTCCAGCCCGTTGATGCGCAGCGACATGGTCTTGCCGCGCCAGTCGACCTCGTTGAGCGCCTGGATGACGTTCTTGCGCGCCTGGTCCTTGGCGTCGGGCGCCACGGCATCCTCGAGGTCGAGGAAGATGACGTCGACCGGCCCCTTGGCGGCCTTCTCGAACAGCTCCACGCGACTGCCCGGAACGGCCAGCTCGCTGCGGTTCAGGCGCGAGGGGGCCGGCTCGGCGATCGTGAAGCTCATCGGCTGTCTCCCGTCATGCTGCAAGTGCGATGGTGCAATGCAATATGAGCAAAGGATGGGCCGAGTCAATGGAGCCGTCCCGGGAATGCCAACGCTCCCAGCTATTCGCTCTTGTCCGATGTGCCGCCCGACAGCGGATGATGCTCCTGTACCAGCGCCTTGAGCTTCTCGTCGAGCACGTGGGTGTAGATCTGGGTGGTGGCGATATCGGCGTGGCCGAGCATCATCTGCACGCTGCGCAGGTCGGCGCCGTGCGCCAGCAGGTGGCTGGCGAAGGCGTGGCGCAACACATGCGGCGAGACGCGGCGCGGGTCGAGATCGGCTTCCAGCGCCAGCTCCTTCAGCAGCTGGCCGAAGCGCTGCCGGGTCAGATGGCCCTCGGCCGAGCGCGAGGGGAACAGATAGGGCGAGGATGCGTCGGGCTTCAACGTGGCGCCGCGTGCGCCCAGCCAGGCGAAGATCGCAGCGCGCGCCGGCTCGCCCAGTGGCACCAGGCGCTCCTTGTTGCCCTTGCCGCGCACGATCAGCGCGCGCGGGTCGCGCTCGACGGCGGCCAGCGGCAGGCTCACCAGCTCCGACACGCGCAGGCCGCCGGCGTAAAGCAGCTCGAGCAATGCCGCGAGCCGCAGACCCTCGGTGGCGTCGCGCTTGTGCGCCGCCTCGATCAGCGCGCCGACCTCGCCGGTCGACAGCACCTTGGGTAGCGGCCGGCCGAGCTTGGGCGAATCGAGCGTCGCCGAGGGGTCGTCCGCTCGGCGCCCATCGGCCAGCAGGAAGCGATAGAACTGGCGGATCGCCGACAGCCGCCGCGCCGCCGTGCCGGCGCCCATCCCGGCGTGACGTAGGCTGGCGATATAGGCGCGCAACGCCTCGGTATCGGCGTCGAGCGGCCGCATCTTGCGCCGCGCGAGGAAGCCGGCGAGGTCGTCGAGGTCGCGGCCATAGGCCTGCTCGGTGTTCTTCGCCGCGCCACGCTCGGCGACCAGCATCTCGATGAACATCTCGATTTGCGAATCGCGCGGCGGGCCCTCGCGCGGACGCCGGCCACGACGATCGCGCAGGCGGGCAGGGGAACGCGGACGGGCGGCCATGCGTCACAGCTCCGCCAGGAGCGCGTATTCGAGCGCGAAGGAGCGCGCCAGATCGGGCCGCTTGATCCGCATGAATGCGCGCAGGATCGCCGAAACCTTCGCGAGTTCCAGGCTGGCGAGCGGCGTCGATCCCGCCAAGGCGGCGGCCCGGCTGATCGTCTCGGCGAAGCGCTCGGCCTCCGCGGCGGCGAGCAGCGCACTGATCGCTGGATCGGACGTGTCTTGCGCGGGGCTCGGCGCGAGTGCCGCCAACGCGTCGCGTGATGCCACGCCCATCCCCGACAGCACCGCGTGCAGCGCCAGCGCGGTGCGAGGCCGCAGCGCGGCGCGGCGCGCCAGCAATCCCGGGTCGAGCGGTACGCGGTTGGACAGGCCGGCGATGGCGGCCAGCGGCGCCAGCAGCACGACGCGATCGGCGCTTTGCTCCGCCGCCCCGCCCTGCGCCGCGGCGAACCACTCGGCGGCGCGATCGAAGCGCTCCAGGGTCAGCGCCGCGAGCAAGCCCGACGTGGCGAACTCGGCGTGCGCGGTCGTCGGTCGCGCCGCGGCGATCGCCGGGGACAGCGCGCGGATGGCGCTGCTCGCGGTGTCATAGGACACCTGATAGAGCCGGTGGGCGACGACCACGCGCTGCTCGTTGCTCGTGGCGCCCTGCGCCTGCGCGAAGACCACGGCACGCCAAGCCGTCGGCGATGTCGCCGCCGCCTCCTTCAGCCCGCGCGAGAGCTCGCCATAGAACTGGGCGAGCCGGTCCGGGTCGGTCACGCCGGAGCGTTCGGTGCGCTCGGCGATTTCGACGCGCCGCGCCAAGGGGACGGCCTTGTTCTCGATGACCGCGCGCAACACGCCAGGCGAGTCGAGGCTTGTCATCGGCGTCGGCAGGCCGGCGATGTCGATGAGCGCCAGTATCAGGCCATCCTCGGTCGGGCTCACCGACGGCGCCGTGCCGCCGTCCAGGATCCGGCGCGCCAGCGCGAGGAAGGCCGCATCACCCTGCTCGCGCAGCGTGTCGAGCTTGACGCGCGCCTCGTCGTTCTGGCGCGCATGCAGATGACAGACAATCGCCGCTTGGCGCCACCACATGCTGTCGAGATAGTCGGCCACGTCTTTCACGCGCACGCAGGCGCTGTCGCGCTGACGGGTGCGCATCAGCGCTTCCGTCACCAGTTGCGCCGTCATCGGTCCTTCGCCGCCGCCGCCGCCCAGACGCAGCAACTCGTTGGCGTTCTCGGCCTCGCCCATCGCCGCCAGCTTCTCGACGCGCAGGGTGAACAGGATGGGCGCCGCGCCGTCGGGCCGGGGCGGCGTCGCCCCCGCGGTGAGCAGGCGGAACTGCAGATCGCGCAGCACACGTGACTGGGGCGCCGAAGGCAGGCCGAGGACCAGCGCGCGGGCGGTGGCCATCGGCGTGCCGTACCACGTCCAGCCCGGGATCCCGGCGCTGCGCGGATCGACAAGGCCGATCCGGTCGAGCGGATTGGTCTGCGGCACGGGGGGGACCGTCCGCAGCGGCGGATCCATCTGCGCCTGCGCAGCGCCCCACGACAGCAAGCAGCCGACCAACGTCGCGAGGAAAGGTCTAACGCGAAAAGCGGTCATGGGGGATCTGGATCTCGATGCTGCGGGTCGGCGGTGGCACGTCGATAATCGCCAGCATCACAAAGCCGGCCAGCGCCAGCACCAGGAGGAAGCCGAGGAGGATCGTACCGAAGCCCAGTCTCGCCATTCTGTCCGTGCTCGCGGGTGAAGAGAGGGGGTGGACCGGGGCGCGCCGGCATAGGGCGACCCTCACGGCGCCGCTTGTGCGATCACGGCCAAGCGGCGATATAGAGACGACACTACTCTCCGGACATTCGACAGGCAACGCGCGTATGCGCGCAACATGTTGAGAATCATCGCAGAATCGGCCGAAATCGTGGACGAACCGAGCCCCGCCACGCCCGACCCCGCCCCCGACCCCGCCATCGTCCGCACCATCGCCCTGGTCGGGCTCATGGGCGCGGGCAAGAGCGCCATCGGCAAGCGGCTGGCGCAGCGGCTGGGCCTGCCCTTCGTCGACGCCGATATCGAGATCGAGGCGGCGGCGGGCTGCACCATCGAGGAATTCTTCGAGCGCTTCGGCGAGGCGGAGTTCCGCGCCGGCGAGCGGCGTGTGATCCAGCGTCTGCTCGACGGGCCGCCGCACGTGCTGGCGACCGGCGGCGGCGCCTTCATGGACCCGCAGACCCGCGCGCTGATGCGCGAGAAGGCGACCACGATCTGGCTGCGCGCCGATCTCGCGGTGCTGCTCGAGCGCGTCGCGCGCCGCTCCAACCGGCCGCTGCTGAAGAACGGTGATCCGCGCGGCACCTTGGAGCGGCTGATGGCGCTGCGTTACCCCGTCTACGCCGAGGCTGACCTCGTGGTCGACAGCCGCGACGCGCCCGCCGACCGTACAGCCGAGGACGTGCACGCGGCGCTGATGCGCCACCTGGGCGTGGCCACCGGAGAGGCGACGTGAGCGCCGAGCCGCGTCGGGTCCCGGTAGCGCTGGGCGATCGCGCCTACGACATCCTGATCGGCCCCGACCTGGTCGCGCGTGCCGGCGAGCACTGCGCGCCGCACATCCCCAAGCGCCGCGCCGTCGTTGTCACCGACGATGCGGTGGCCAAGCTGCATCTCGAGCCGCTGACCGCGGCGCTGAAGGTCGCCGGCATCGACGCGCCCGCCGTGGTCGTGCCGGCAGGCGAGGCGAGCAAGGATTTCGCCGAGTTTGGCCGGCTGATGGAACGGCTGCTCGATCTCCGCCCCGACCGCGACACGGTGCTGATCGCGCTGGGCGGTGGTGTGGTCGGCGATCTCTGCGGGTTCGCCGCCTCGGTGCTGCTGCGCGGCGTCGACTTCATCCAGATTCCGACGACGTTGCTGGCCCAAGTCGACAGCTCGGTCGGCGGCAAGACGGCGATCAATACCCGCCACGGCAAGAACCTGGTCGGCACCTTCTACCAGCCGCGCCTGGTGCTGGCCGATACCGGCGTGCTCGATACGCTGCCGCGCCGAGAGTTGCTCGCGGGCTACGCCGAGATCGCCAAATACGGGCTGATCGACGACGAGCCGTTCTTCGCCTGGCTCGAGAACAACGGCCACAAGGTGATCGACGGCGATTCCCGTGCGCGGAGCGAGGCGATCGCCCGCAGCTGCCTGAGCAAGGCGCGCATCGTGGCGCAGGATGAGCGCGAGCAGGCCGGCGTGCGCGACCTGCTCAATCTTGGCCACACTTTTGGCCATGCGCTTGAGAAGGAAGTCGGCTACGGCGGCGAGCTGCTGCATGGCGAGGCGGTGGCCATAGGCATGGTGCTGGCCTTCGACATGTCGGCGGCGCTCGGCCTGTGCCCGGCGTCGGACGCCCGCCGCGCGCGCGCGCATCTCGAGGCCGTCGGCCTGCCGACCTCGCCGCTGACGATCCCCGGCACCAATGTTCGGGGGTGGGACGCCGCGCGGCTGGTCGACCACATGCGCGCCGACAAGAAGAACCGCGACGGCAAGCTGACCTTCATCCTGGCGCGCGGCATCGGCCAGTCCTTCGTGCGCCGTGGCGTCGACGGCGAGGCGGCGCTCGACACCATGCGACGCGCGCTGGCGGCGTGAAGGAGCACATACCTTCCCCCTCCGGGGCAGGGCGATCGCATATGGCCTTCAAGGCTGGGGGCGCGCCACTCCAGTGGCGCGGCGGACGAACGAGAAGACGCGCCACTGGAGTGGCGCGCCCCGACCGGGCAGCGGTTTTCACTGTTTTCGGGCCGCGTCGCTCCAGCGACGCATCATGAGCGCCGCTGGAGCGGCGCGGCCCTAAGACAGCCAACAATCCATATGCGATCGCCCTGCCCGGAGGGGGGAAGGTGCCCAAAGGGCGGATAGGGGATGTCGAAGACGGAGAGCGATGTTGTTGAAGCATCCCCCATCCGTCAGCGCTACGCACTGCCACCTTCCCCCTCCGGGGCAAGGTATAATGACGCCATGATCGAGAAACTGCTGACGCCCGAGGTGGTGGCGCCGCTGGTGGCGGCCTGTGTCGGCGTCTCGGCCTTCTTCTCCGCCGGGCGCGCCGCGCTGACCTACGCGGCGCGGCCGCGCATGCACCGCCTGGCGCAGCTGGGCAACCGGCGCGCGCGGCTGGTCGGCGCGCTGATCGACCGCCGCGACGACGTTATCGGCGCTCTGCGCCTGGGCAATATGGCAGTCAACGTCGCGGTCGCCGCGCTGACCACGGCGCTGTTGGCCTCGATGCACGGCGTCTACGGCGTGTTCTACGGCGCGGCGCTGGCCTTCGCCCTGATCCTGCTGTTCGGCGAGATCCTGCCGCGCAGCCTGACCCAGCTCGGCCCCGATCGCGTGGCGCTGGTCCTGGCGCCGGCGCTGAAGCTCACCGCCTCGCTGCTCGGGCCGATCATGGACGGCGGCGCGCGGCTGGTGCGCCGGCTGCTGCGCCTGCCCGATCCGCGCTTGCGGCCCGACCACGACGCGGTGGCGCGCGAGCAGCTGCTGCGCGGCGCGATCGAGCTGCACGACGAGACCGGCGACGAGAAGGACGCGCCCGACGAGAAGAAGATGTTGCGCTCGGTGCTCGACCTCGCCGACCTGACGGTAGCCGCGGTGATGACGCCGCGCGGCAACGTCGAGGCGCTCGACGCGGCGCAACCGGTGGCCAAGCTGGTCGAGAAGGTGCTGGCCAGCCCGCATACGCGCATCCCGCTCTATCGTGGCCAGCCTGAGAACATCGTCGGCGTGGTGCACGCCAAGGCGCTGTTCCGCGCCGTGCATCGCCATCAGGGGCCGCTCGACACGCTTGGCCTGCAGGGCTTCGTCACCGCGCCGTGGTTCATCCTCGAGACCATCTCGCTGCTCGACCAGCTGCAGGCCTTCAAGCAGCGCCGCGAGCATTTCGCCGTCGTCGTCGACGAATACGGCGCCTTGCGCGGCGTGGTGACGCTCGAGGATATCATCGAGGAGATCGTCGGCGAGATCGACGACGAGACCGACGTGCGCGTCGCCGGCGTCGAGGCGCTGGGCGATGGCGGCTTCGTCTGCCTGGGCTCGGTGCCGGTGCGCGACCTCAACCGCGAGTTCGGCTGGCACCTACCCGAGGACGTCGCCACCACGATCGCCGGCATCGTCCTGCACGAGGCGCGCCGCATCCCCGAGGTCGGCCAGACCTTCGCCTTCCACGGCTTTCGCTTCGAGGTGCTGGGCCGCGAGGGCAACCGCATCGCGAGGCTGAAAGTGACGCCGGCGTTGCCTGCCCCGCCCTCGCCGGTATAGTCGCCGCCGCATCCCGGAAACCACCAGACGAGTCCACCATGCCCTTGTCCGCGCCTGTCGCGCGCCAGCACCTGCATACGCGTCGCGTCACCTGCACCGGCTATTTCCGCGACGACGGCCTGTTCGATATCGAGGGCCAGATCACCGACGAGAAGACCTACGAGCAGGACAACGAGTGGCGCGGCACGCTGAAGCCGGGCGACTACGTCCACAACATGTCGATCCGTCTCACTATCGACCGCAAGATGGTGATCCACGACGTCGAGGCCTGCACCGACCACTCGCCCTATCGCATCTGCGGCGACGTCGCGCCCAACTTCAAGGCGCTGGTTGGCCTGCGCATTTCTGGCGGATTTCTCAAGCAGGCGCGCGAGCGCGTCGGCGGCACCAAGGGTTGCACGCATATCGTCGAGCTGCTCGGGCCGGTGGGCACCACGGCCTACCAGACCATCAGCTCGGACAAGGCCGACGAACTCAGCCGCGATCACTGGCACAAGGAACTGGCGGCGCGCGGCGAGAGCCCGCCGGCCAAGCGCCAGCTCGAGGTCAAGGACTACCGCGCGCCATCGGTGATGAACACCTGCCATGCCTGGGCCGAGGACGGCCAGGTGATCCGCCGATGGGCGCCGCTGTTCTATACCGGCCCGGACAGAGAAAAGGTTCGCGCCGAAGCCGAGGCGCGGGTCAAGGCGGGGCTTCCGCCGGAAGCATAGCGCCCGTACTCTCTCCGCTATAAAGTCGGGAGAGAAACGCCATGAAACTGCACCGCCGGACGCTGCTGGCGTCCACATTGGGCGCGATGGCCGCGGGTGGCGCGGCGGCGCAGGGCAGGTGGCCGGACAAGCCGGTGAAGCTGGTGGTCGGCTTCACCGCCGGCAGCGCCACCGATGTCTCGGGCCGGCTCTTCGCGCAGAAATTCCAAGAGTATTGGGGACAGCCGGTCATCGTCGAGAATGTCGCCGGCAATTCCGGCGCGATCGGCGTCGATCGTGTCGCCAAGGCGGCGCCCGATGGCTACACCCTGATGTGGTCGGGCAACGCGGCGATCACCATCCTGCCCAGCCTGCAGAAGCTGCCCTTCGATCCGGTCAAGGACTTCGCGCACATCTCGACGACGCTGGTCACCGGCTCGGTGATCATGGTGAACAACGACCTGCCGGTGAAGACGCTGGCCGAGCTGATCGGCCACGCCAAGGCCAATCCGGGCAAGCTGAGCTACGGCAGCCCCGGTGTCGGCACGCCGCAACACATCGCCGGCGAGCTGCTGTCGAAGATCGCCGGCATCAAGATGGAGCACGTGCCCTATCGCGGCGCGCAGATGGCCGACACGATGAGCGGCGTCGTGCCGATCGCGATCCAGAACGCCGGCGCCTCGATGCCGTTGATCCGCGACGGCCGCCTGCGCGGCCTCGCCATCACCTCGCTCAAGCGCAGCGGCGCGGCGCCCGACCTGCCGACGGTGGCGGAGCAGGGCTTCCCCGGCTTCGAGGCGGCGTCGTGGTTCGCGCTGCTGGCGCCCGCCGGCACACCGCAACCGATCCTCGACCGCGTGCGCGAGGCCTCGCTGAAGGCTCTCGAGGACAAGGAACTCCTGCAGAAGCTGCAGGCACTGGGCCTCGACCCCGTCGGCAGCACCGGCGCCGAGACCAAGGCGCAGATCGAGCGCGACATCCCGAAATGGGCGCAGGTGATCCAGGACGCCGGCATCCCGCGCAATTGATCGCGGCGTCTACGCCTGGGGCTTTGGCGGCGGCGTTACGCCCGCCGTCGGCTGGCGCGGATGGATGTGGTCCTTGAAGTCGGCGAATCCCTTCCATGCCGGCTCGACCGGCGCCTGGCCCTCGGCCGGGATGTAGATCGACGGCTCGGCCAACGACAGCTTGGGGATGTAGCGCGGGCAGTTGGGGAAGATGGCGCGCGCCTTCACCCGCACGATCATCTGCGCGCCGACGCATTGCGCGAGCAGCGGATCATCTCTGGCGATACTGGCCGTACCGTTGACGCGGAGCCGGCGTGGCCTGTTGTGCAGATCGATGAACAGCAGGCCGACGCTGGCGTTGACCAGCAGGTTGCCCAGGCTCTTGAACTGGCCGTTGCCGTCGTAGTCGGGAAAGGCCAGCTCGTCGTCGGCGGTGATGCGCACGAAGCCCGGCGGGCCGCCCTTGAACGAGCAGTCCGGCCGGCCTTCGGCGTCGGCGGTGGCGAGGAAGAAGTAGATCGATTCGCCGATGAATGCGCGGTCGGACTCGCTGAACGCCACGCGCGTGAGCTTCTCCTCGAGGCGATCGGCGATGCGCCGGCTGTCGAAGCGGTCCTGAAGCTCGCGGTTGCCCGCGTGATACATGATCGAGTCGGACATCGCGGCCTCCGTCGCGCGCTACTTCGCGATCGCGCCCTGCACCATCACGCGAAACTGGTTGCGCAGGAAGATGCGATCGTAGTCGTTGACCTGCACCATATAGAGCGCCATCAGTTTGCGCTGCGGATCGATCCAGAACAGCGTGCCGGCGTTGCCGCCCCAGCCGTATTCGCCGACCGAACCGGGCAGTACGGCGTTGCCGACGCTCTTGCGCACCTCGAAGCCGAGGCCCATGGGAAGTGCCGGCGGTCGGCCGGGAATGGCGCCGGTGTGATCCGAGGTCATGAAGGCCACTGTCTGCGGTCCGAGCAGGCGCGTGCCGTTGAGCGAGCCGCCGTTGGCCAGCATCATCATGAAACGCAGGTAGTCGTCGGTTGAGCCGACGAGGCCACCGCCGCCGGACTCGAAGGCGGCCTTAGCACCGACGTCGAAGCGCGGCGTCATCGGCCGGTCCTTGTGGCTGACCGCCGGCTGCGCCGCGCGTGCGAGCTTGGCCTCCGGCACCACGAAGGCGGTGTCGACCATGCCCAGCGGCCGATGCACCATCTCGTCCAGCGCCTCGCCCAAGGTCATCTTCGTCACTACTTCGATCACGCGGCCCAGGATGTCGGTCGAGACGCCGTACTCCCAGCGTGTGCCCGGCGAGAAGCGCAGCGGCAGCTTCGCGACCTTGCGCGAGAACTCCTCGCTGTTGACGGAGCGCTCGCCGATGCGCGCCTCGATGTAGGCCTTGTTGACCAGCGACTCGCCGCGCGTGCCGTAGATCAGGCCCGAGGTGTGGCGCAGCAGGTCCTGGATGGTCATGGCGCGCGTCGGCGCCACCAGCTCCAGCGTCGCCTTGCCGTCGGCGTCCTTCTTCTCGACGCCGACCTTCACGTCGGCGAACTCCGGCAGGTAGCGCGACACCGGATCGTCGATCTGCATCCGGCCCTGCTCGACCAGCATCATGATGGCGACGCTGACGATCGGCTTGGTCATGGAGTAGATGCGGAACAGCGAATCCGGTTGCATCGGCAGGTTCTTCGCCTTGTCGCGCTGGCCCATCACGCGCTGCCATCCGATCTTGCCGTCCTTGACCACGACCATGATCGTGCCCGACAGCAGCCCGGCATCCATGTTGGCGCGCGTCGCCGCCTCGAGCCGCGCGAGCTGCTCGCTCGACAGGCCGACGTCTTCCGGCTTGGCCGCCGTCGGCAGCAGCGTTTCGGCACCGGCGCGCATCGCCGGCGCGGCGGCCACCAAGCCGGCGATGAGAATAGCCGTGGCGAGGCGGCGCATGGTTTCCTCCTGACGGTCACTGCGGGCGGATGAGGTTCAGCTTCTTGTTGCTACCGGAAGCGCTGATCTGCTGGGTGCGCCCGATGCCGACGATAGCGCAGCCGCCGTCCTGGGCGCAGGCCTTGTTCTTCGAGCAGATCGTGCCGCCGCCGCAATCCTGGAAGTAGGTGGTGTTCATGCAACGGCCACTGCTGCTGCAGATCCGGCCCTCCTCGCAGCGGAAGTTGCCGCACATCGGCCCCGTCGGCGTGCCGCCGCCATCGCAGCTGTTGGTGGCTTCATTGCATCGCGAGCCCGGCGGGCAGATCGTGCCGTTTCGGCAGTCCGAGTAGGATACCGGGGAGCAGGCGCCCGGCTTGTACTGATGCTCGCGAAAGCCGGGCTCGCACCAGGTGCCTGACTTGGTCCGGAAGCTGCCTGGCGGTGCCTCGACGATCTCGCCGCACAGATCGCCCTTGAGGCAGGCGTTGCCCGGCGGGCAGTACTTGCCGTTACCGCAATCGACTCGCGCCGCGGCGGGCGCCATCAGGACGACGACGGCGATCAACGCCGCCAATGCCGCCATCGTCCAACGTGCCAAGGTGGACATCTGTCTCGCTCCTCCTGCAGTGCCCCCGCCATGCGCCCCGTCCGAGCCTAGCAAGCCGGCGCGTCAGCGCACCAGCGCGACGAAGATCAGGATCATGCCGACATAGGAGATCAGGAAGGCGCCGGTGCGCAGCCAGGGGACGCCGGCGATGTAGGCGCCGGCATGCGCGACGCGGCCCCAGAAGAAGAGCTGCGCGCCGATCGCCGTGCCCTGGCCGAACGCGTTGGTGACCGCGGCGACGATGATCAGGGCGGCGAAGGGCACGAGGTTCTCGACCATGTTGGCGTGCGCGCGCCGGGCGCGGCCGACCCAGCCTTCCAGCGCCGGGAAGTCCTCGCGGTTGCCGGCCATGACCGAGGGGCCGAGCTTCAGCACCAGGGCCGCGGTGTAGGGCAGGGTGAGCACCAGGCAGAGCGCGGCGCTCAGCGCCAGGAACAGCAGCTCGATCTGCATCGCCAGTCCCTCCTTGGTTGTCGTTGCGCGAAGTCTCGCGCCGCCAGCCCGCTCGCGCAATCCGCGTGATACAAGGCGCGCCGATGTCGGCGCTCCCCTCGATGACTAGCCCCGTCCGCACCGGAATCCTCTGCCTCGCCGCGGGCGCGGCGACATTCTCGATGTTCGACGCGCTCAACAAGAGCATGTCGGACTCGCTGCCGCTGGTGCAGCGCCTGTGGGTCTACTATCTCGCCTTCGCCGCCGTCATGGCGCTGGCGGTGTGGCGGCGCGGCGAGCGCGGTGCCTGGCGGTCGGCGCGGCCGGGGCTGCAGATCGTGCGCGCCCTGGTGCTGGTGGTCGAGACCGGCCTGTTCGCCGCCAGCCTGCGCCACATCCAGCTCGCCGACATGCAGGCGGTGGCCGCCGCCGCGCCGCTCTTCGTGCTGG
>JALHMM010000097.1 GCA_022844045.1 Reyranellaceae bacterium
CGGCGCCGGCGCCGGGGCGACGGGTGGAACCGGCGCGAAGCCGGCGGCCGGAGCCGGGGTGACGGTTGGAGCCGGCGCGAATCCGGCGGACGGAGCCGGCGCGGGAGCTTGCGGGGCCGGCGCGCTGGCCACGGTGGGCGGTTTCAGACGATCCGGCACCGGCGCCACGACCTGCGTCGGCGCCCCCGGCTCGCGGGTCATCGCGTGCCACGTCACATAGGCACCGAAGAGCAGCCCGCAGGAGGCGAGCACCAAGGCCGCCTTGGGCGTGCGGCGCTCCTTGGGGGCGACCGGGAAGTTGACGGCAGCACCGACCGGCGGCGCCGACTCGATGGCGCGATAGGCTTCGAGCACGCGCTCGGCGTCGAGATTCACCCGCTTGGCGTAGGTGCGCAGGAAGGCGGGGATGTAGGTGCGGCCGGGCAGATCGTGGAAGCGGCCTTCCTCGATCGCCTCGAGATAGGCGTAACGCACGCGCGTATCGGTGGAAATGTCGCGCAGCGACAAACCCAGCGACTCGCGCGCTTCACGCAGCATTTGACCAACGCCCGCGCACGCGGCCGTCGCTTCCACCTGCCAATTCGTGTGGTCGCGCATCTCAGCTCTGTCGCAAACACTAAAATTACGAAGTTCACTCGCCCTGAGCCATCTCTTAGCAGGACTCCGCGCGTGACGAAACCTGAGTCTGCGAACGACTTCAGGATTCCTTCGCGACAAAAGCGTCAGAGCGGAATGCCGTGGTCGCGCGCGAACAAGCGGATGCTGTCGCGCACGCTGCGCTGCGATCCGGCGATCAGATCGTCGAGATAGCCCGTAAACCGCGCGAGATCGAGCGCGCGCACCATGCTCTTCACCGGACCGAAGCCGCCCGGCGCCATCGACAGCGTGCGCAGGCCGACGCCGAGCAGCGCCATGGCCTCGATCGGCTTGCCGGCCATTTCTCCACAGAGGCTGAGCTCGACATTCGCCTTTTTGCACGCCTCGACCACAAGCTTTAGTGCCCGCAGGATGGGTGGAGACAACGGATCGTAGCGTCCGGCGAGCCGGGGATTACCTCGGTCGGCCGCGAACAAAAACTGTACAAGATCGTTGCTGCCGACCGACAGGAAGTCGATCTCGCGCAACAGCTCGGGCAACTGCCATAGCAAGGCGGGCACTTCGAGCATCACGCCAACCGACAGGCGCGACGGTGTCACCGTGCCCCGGCTGCGTGCCCGCGTCAGTTCCAGGTCAAGCAGATGACGCGCCTGCCTCAGTTCGGTGAGATCGGCGACCATCGGAAACATGATCCATAACGGCCGGCCCTCGGCCGCCATGACGATGGCGCGCAGCTGGCGGCGCAGCATCGCCGGGCGATCCAGCCCGATGCGGATGGCCCGCCAACCCATCGCCGGGTTTTCGTCGCCGAACGACTCGACATAGGGCAGCACCTTGTCGCCGCCGACATCGAGCGTGCGGAACGCCACCGGCTTGCCGTCGGCCTGGTCGAGCACGCGGCGGTAGAGTTGTGCCTGCTCCTCGACGTCGGGAAACTGCGAGCGCACCATGAAGGTGATCTCGGTGCGATACAGGCCGACGCCATCGGCGCCGGTGGTCGCCAGATGCTGCAGATCGATCAGCAAGCCGGCGTTGACGCGCAGCGAGACCTTGACGCCGTCGCGCGTCGCCGCCGGCAACTCGCGCAGTTCGGCATATCGCCGGCGCCGCTGCTCGACCGCCTGCAAGGTTTCGGCGACCTGCTGCTGGATCTCCTCGGCGGGCCGGATGAAGACCTGGGCGTTGTCGCCATCGACGACGATGGAATCGCCCGACTCGACGCGCCCGGTGATGTCCTCGACGCGGCCGACCACCGGCAGGTCGAGCGCGCGCGCGACGATGGCGACATGGCTCAGCGCCGAGCCGGCCTCGAGCACCACGCCGCGCAGCTTGCCGCGGTCGTATTCCAGCAGATCGGCGGGGCCTAGATCGCGCGCCACGATCACCGCGTCGTCGGGCAGGCTGGCGGCGTCGAGCACCGAGCCGCGGCCCATCAGGCGCAGCAGCAGTCGGCGCGTCAGGTCGGAGAGATCGGCGAGACGCTCCTGGATATAGGGATCGCTGATCTCGCTGAAGCGCACGCGCATGTCGTCGAAGGCGCGCTGCACGCCGGCTTCGGCGGTGAGCCCGGTGCCGATCGCCTCGCGGATGCGTTCGACCCAGCCGCGATCGTCGGCGAACATGCGGAAGGTCTCGAGCACCTCGCGATGCTCGCCATGCCCGAGATGATCCGATTCGAGCATGCGGTCGAGGTCGGCGCGCACCACGCCCAGCGCCTCGATGAAGCGCTTCTGCTCCACGCCAACGTCCTCGGCGATCACCTTGGTGATGAAGATCCGGGGCTCGTGCAGCACGACCTTGCCGATGGCGACGCCGCTGTTGAGCTGCACGCCGTCGAGACGCACCGGCAGCAGCCCGGTGCCGTCGATCGGCTTGATCTCCTCGGGATTGACCAGCTCGCCCGACGCCACCAGCTCGGCCAGCACCATGGCGACGTTCTCGAGGGTCTCGATCTCCTCCTCGTCGTACTGCCGGAGCGTGCGGTTCTGCACCGCCAGCACGCCCAGCACCTTCTCGCCGCGCAGGATCGGCACGCCGGCCATCGAGTGGTAGATCTCCTCGCCGGTCTCCGGCCGGTAGGCGAAGCTCGGATGGGTCTGCGCGTCGGCCAGCGACAGCGGTCGCTCGTTGGCGGCGATGTCGCCGACGATGCCCTCGCCCAGCCGCAGGCGGGTGCGATGCACGGCGTCGGGGTTGAGGCCCTGGGTGGCGAACAGCTCAAGGATGTCGCCGGCGCGCAGCACGTAGACCGAGCAGACCTCGGCCACCATCTCGCCGGCGACGATGCGCACGACCTGGTCGAGGCGCTCCTGCGCGGTGCCCGCGCGCGCCATCACGTCCCGGAGCCGCCTGAGGATCAACCGCGGCCCGGCCACTGGCGTCGTACGCTCCATGGTCAGACCGCTCCGGGATCGGCTCGCTTGATCGGGGCGGCTTTTCGCGCGTCCGGATGGGCCTGGATTCGCGCACGCCACGCCGCGACCGCCGCGCAGGCGGCGATCGGCGTCGAAGTCAGGGCGCGCGCGGCGAACATGGGCCGGTTATCGCCGCTTTCACGCGCGAGGTCCAGCGTTCAGGGCCTGCAAGATGTGTCGAAAGTGTTGTCTCTATCTACCTTCCCCCGGAGGGGGAAGGTGGCGCGCGAAGCGCGACGGATGGGGGATGTTTCAACAGATTCCGAGTCCGTCTTCGACATCCCCCATCCGCCCTTCGGGCACCTTCCCCCTCCGGGGGAAGGTAAGCGACTACGCCGCGTCGAGGCCGTAGGCGGTGTGCAAGGCCCGGACGGCGAGCTCGGTGTACTCGGCGGCGATCAGCACGCTGATCTTGATCTCCGAGGTCGAGATCACGGCGATGTTGATGCCGCGCTTGGCGAGCGTCTCGAACATGGTCAGCGCCACGCCGGCATGGCTGCGCATGCCGACGCCGATCACCGAGAGCTTGCAGACATTGGCGTCGGTATGCAGCTCGGTGAAGCCGAGCGCGGCCTTGTGCTCCTCGAGCACGGCCCTGGCGCGCGGCAGGTCGGTCTTGGGAATGGTGAAGGTGATGTCGGTCGCCTTGCCGTCCTGGGATATGTTCTGGACGATCATGTCGACGTTGATGTTGGTGGCGGCCAGCGGCCCGAACAGGGCGGCGGCGACTCCGGGACGATCGGCGACGTTGGCCACCGTGACCTTGGCCTCGTTGGTGTCGTAGGCGATGCCGCTGACGACGGACTGTTCCAGACCCTTGGCCATGATCTCTTCCTCATCGACGACGAGCGTGCCCGGCATATCGCTGCCCGGCGGCACGTCGAAGGAAATCTCGCCGTTCAGCTTGCGGAACGACGCCAGCACCTGAACCCGCACGCGGTGGTTCATCGCCAGTTCGACGGAGCGCGTCTGCAGCACCTTCGAGCCCAGCGAGGCCATCTCGAGCATTTCCTCGTAGGTCACCATCGGCAGCTTGCGCGCCTTGTCGGTGATGCGCGGATCGGTCGTGTAGACGCCATCGACGTCGGTGTAGATGTCGCAGCGCTCCGCCTTCAGCGCCGCCGCCAGCGCCACCGCCGAGGTGTCCGAGCCGCCGCGGCCCAAGGTGGTGATGCGGCCCTCGCCGCTGACGCCCTGGAAGCCCGGCACGACGGCGACGACGCCCTCGGCCATGGCCTTCTCGATCTCCTCGGTGCCGATCGACTGGATGCGGGCACGGCCATAGGCCTCGTTGGTACGGATCGGCAATTGCCAGGAGGCGAAGGAGCGCGCCTTGACGCCGCGCTTCTGCAACGCCAGCGCCACCAGGCCGATGGTGACCTGCTCGCCGGTCGAGACGACGACGTCGTACTCGCGCGCGTCGTAGAGCGGCATGATCTTGTCGACGTAGCCCACGAGCTGGTTGGTGACGCCGGACATGGCCGAGACGACCACGGCGACCTGGTGGCCGCGCTCGACCTCGAGCTGGACCATGCGTGCGACGTTCTCAAGCCGATCGGTGTCCCCGACCGACGTGCCGCCGAACTTGACGACGATGCGAGCCATTCCCCTGCCCTACGATCCTTCAGCCGCCTCTGAACCGGCGACAGCGAGGTGCGGCGGACCGGATGGCGCGCCAGCGGTCATTTGTCGCTGACACGCGATTTCCGACCGCAGGCGGCGTATATCTAACGGCGAGACGGAGAGGGAGCAAGCATGGCCAGCACCGTCGATGCCGCGGAGGTCGAGCGCTTCTCACGCATCGCCGAGGAATGGTGGGATGAGAGCGGCAAGTTCGCGCCGCTGCATCGCCTGAACCCCGCCCGTATCGGCTTCATCCGCGACCGGGTCGCCGCCCATTACGGCCGCGATCCGCTGGATTTCGGCGAGAGCGGCGCCGGTCCGCTACGCGGCCTGTCGATTCTCGATGTCGGCTGCGGCGGCGGCCTGGTGTGCGAGCCGATGGCGCGCCTGGGCGCCACGGTGAGCGGCATCGACGCGTCGGAGCGCAACATCGGCGTCGCCCGCCTGCACGCCGAGCGTATGGGGCTCACCATCGACTATCGCGCCATCCCGGCCGAGACCGTGCGCGACGAGGGCGCGCGCTACGATGTCGTGCTGGCGCTGGAGATCGTCGAGCACGTCGCCGATGTCGATCTCTTCCTCGCCTGCTGCGCCGATCTCGTGAAGCCCGGCGGCGTGCTGATCCTCTCGACCCTGAACCGCACGACCAAGGCTTTCGCGCTGGCGATCGTCGGCGCCGAGTACGTCATGCGCTGGCTGCCGCGCGGCACGCATGACTGGCGCAAGTTCCTCAAGCCCTCTGAAGTGGCGCGCGGCCTGCGCGCCGCCGGCCTCACGGTCGAGGAGCTGGCGGGCATCGTCTACAGCCCGATCACCGGCCGCTGGCGCATCGATGCGCACGACCTCGACGTCAACTACATGCTGCTGGCGTCGAAGCCGTGACGAGCCAACCTGTCATCCCGAGCGCAGCGAGGGATCCAGGGCTGGCCTAGATCCCTCGCTGCGCTCGGGATGACAGTATTGTCATGACACGCGGGCGGCGGGCACGAACTGCGTGGCGACGAGGTTGAGCACGCGGTCGTCGCTGGCCAGGCAGGCGGTTCGCACCTGGCGCAGCAAGGCGGCAGCGACCGTGCCGTTCCAGAACCAGTCCAGGACCTGAGCGCTGCTCGGCCGCTCGCCCGGCGCGACCGCGGCCTCGGTGTAGAGCGCCTTCAGATCATCGGCGGCGTAGCGCGCGGCTTGCACGGGACGCAGGCCATCGACCGGCGACTGGCTCGGCGGTGCGCCCGCGGCGAAGCCGGCGATCAGCTCCGGCCAGCGCTCGCGCTCGAGCCGGCTGCCGCCGATGGTCGTGTCGGCGCGCATCGACAACGGTGTCCACTCGGCGCGCAGGGCGGCGGCCCAGTCGGCGGCCGACGCGTCGGCGGCTGGAACAGGAACAGCCGGCAGATCGACGGCGGGACGCCAGCCCTCGCGCGGCAGGCGACCGGGTGCTTCTTCGGCATAGTCCTCGAGGATCACCGGGCCGTCGGTGCGCTCGAGCAGCGACAGCGCAGTCATCACCACGCGACGCTGGAAGGCGGCGTCGCCAGGCTCACCCAGCGGACGGCCGAGCTCGAAAGGAACCCACAGGCCGCGCGGCGCGCGGACCTTTTCCATGTGCACGCGGATGAGGCCCAGTGTGACCGTGGCGATGCCGCGCTGTTCGATGAGATGGGCGAGCGCGCTCACGGCGCGCGTGCAGAAGGGTCAAACCGGACTGAGCAGCACCGCATCGACGCGGTCCTGGCGCAGGCGACCGACGAGCTGATCGGCCAGCGCGTCCCATTGCTTGGGATCGTTGGAGCCCATGACCGCGTAGTGCGTGTCGGCGACCGAGCCAATCGCACCCTCAGCCGCCAGCTCGCGCAACCGGTCGATCGGATAGACGGTGTTGATGTCGCGCTGGAAACCGGTGCGGTCGTAGTTCACCGAGACATGCGTCATGACGATGTCGCTTACAGGCAGCGACGCCAGCAATTCACGGAACTCGTTGGCGCCGGGCATCATCGCCGGCTCGCCGCGGCGATGGATGGCGGCCGAGCTGACGATGGCGACGCGCCGGCTCGAGAGCTTGCCGCCGGTCACGAAGGGCGCGCTCGGATACACCGGGCATTCCAGCTCGCGCAGCCGCTGCGCCATCGCCGGTGTCAGATCCTCAAGCCGCGCCATCCCGCTCCCCCGTTGTTTCACGCGTGCAGACTATACGGCAGCGATCGATGCCGCCGGGCTATCGTTGCGATGGCTCAGCGCGCATAACCCACCGGCTTCAGCGCCTCGCCGATCTCGCCGAGGATCGCGGGATCGTCGATGGTCGCCGGCATCTTGTACTCCTGTGAATCAGCGATCTTCTGCATCGTGCCGCGCAGGATCTTGCCCGAGCGTGTCTTGGGCAGGCGAGCCACCACCACCGCGCTCTTGAACGCCGCGACCGGGCCGATGCGGTCGCGCACCATGCGCACCACCTCCGCGACGATCTCGGGATGCGGACGATTGACGCCTGACTTGAGCACCAGGAAGCCCAGCGGCAGCTGGCCCTTGAGCTCGTCGGCGACGCCGATCACCGCGCATTCCGCGACGTCGGGATGCGCGCCCAGCACCTCCTCCATCTGGCCGGTCGACAGGCGATGGCCCGCGACGTTGATCACGTCGTCGACGCGCGTCATGACGGAGACGTAGCCGTCTTCGTCGATGAAGCCCGCATCGCCCGATTTGTAGTAGCCGGGATACTCGGCAAGATAGGCCTGCCGGAAGCGCTCGTCGGCGTTCCACAAGGTGGGCAGCGCGCCTGGCGGCATCGGCAGCTTGGCGACCAGCGCGCCGATCTCGCCGGCCTTCACTGGCTTGCCCTGCTCGTCGAGCACCTCGATCTTCCAGCCCGGCGACGGCACGGCCGTCGAGCCCAATTTCACCGGCATGGGATCGAGCCCCTGGAAGTTGCCGCAGATCGGCCAGCCGGTCTCGGTTTGCCACCAGTGATCGACCACCGGCACGGCCAGCAGGGTCTGCGCCCACTCGATGGTCGGCGGATCGCCGCGCTCGCCGGCGAGGAACAGCGTGCGGAACTTGGACAGATCGTACTGGCGCACGAACTTGCCCTCGGGATCCTCCTTCTTGATGGCGCGGAACGCCGTGGGCGCGGTGAACAGCGCCACCGCGCCGTGCTCGGCGATCACGCGCCAGAAGGCGCCGGCGTCTGGCGTGCCCACCGGCTTGCCCTCGTAGAGCACGCTGGTCGCGCCATGGATCAGCGGGCCGTAGACGATGTAGCTGTGGCCCACGACCCAGCCCACATCGGACGCGCACCACCACACCTCGCCAGTCTTCACGCCGTAGAGGTTGGGCATCGACCATTGCAGCGCCACGCAGTAGCCGCCGTTGTCACGCACCACGCCCTTGGGCTGGCCGGTCGTCCCTGACGTGTAGAGGATGTACAGCGGATCGGTGGCCTTCACCGGCACGCAGGCCGCCTTCGGTTTGCCCGGCACGAAGCCCGCCCAGTCGACATCGCGGCCCTCGATCATCATCGCCTGGTGCTGCGGGCGCTGCAGCATCAGCACCTTCGGGACCTTGTGCTGGGCCAACTCGATCGCCTGGTCGAGCAGCGGCTTGTAGGCGACGACGCGGCCGGGCTCGATGCCACACGACGCGGCCACAATCAGCTTCGGTTGGCAGTCATCGATACGCGTGGCCAGCTCGTTGGCCGCGAAGCCGCCGAATACCACGGAATGCACCGCGCCCAGCCGCGCGCAGGCCAGCATGGCCATGACCGCCTCGGGCACCATCGGCATGTAGACAATGACGCGATCGCCCTTGCCGACGCCGAGCGCGGCGATGGCGCCGGCCAGCTCGGCGACATGGTCGCACAGCGCGGCGTAGCTGTACGTCGCTTTGCTGCCGGTGACCGGCGAGTCGTAGATCAGCGCCGCCTGCGCGCCGCGGCCGGACGCGACATGACGATCAAGCGCGTTGTGGCAGGTGTTGAGCTCGCCGTCGGGGAACCAGCGATAGAACGGCGCGCGGGAATCGTCGAGCGCGCGGCTCGGCGCGCGCGTCCAATCGATCGCCCGGCTCTGCTCCAGCCAGAAGCCCTCGCGATCCTCCAGCGAGCGGCGATGCAGCGCGCGGTACTTGTCGCCAGCGGCCATGACGGCCCTCCCTCTTTCTAACCCTTATGCTGAAGAAACCCGTATGCCAGACATAGCGGCGGCCCGTGCCACGGGCAACGTGCTATAGTCCGGCCATTCCGGGTGACCGCCATGCTGATCGCACTTCGTCTTGTTGCGCTCGCGGCCCTGATGATCTCGGTCGCATCGCCTGTTCTCGCCCAGAGTTACGTCTGGTCGCTGCCCGCCTGGCTGCCGCCGCCGCCGGTGCCGGCGGATAATCCCATGAGCGTCGCCAAGGTCGAACTCGGACGCCGGCTGTTCTTCGATCAGAAGCTCTCGGGCCCGAGCTACATTTCTTGCTCGTCCTGCCACATGCCGGAGCACGCCTTCAGCGATCCGCGCCATCCCTCGGTCGGCGTCACCGGCGCCAAGATCCGCCGCCGCCCGCCGCCGCTGGCCAATGTCGGCTATCGCGAGACGCTGACCTGGGCCGACCATCGCGTGACAACGCTCGAGGACCAGGCGCACCAGCCGCTGTTCCGCGCCGATCCCCCCGAGATGGAGGCCAACGGCCACGAGGCCTCGGTGGTCGACCGCTTCGAGCACGACGCGACCTATCGCCAGCTGTTCCGCGAGGCCTTCCCCGAAAAGGGCGGCACGGTCGATTTCGACCAGATCATCAAGGCGCTGTCGGCCTATCAACGCGCGCTGGTGTCCTACACCACGCCCTACGAACGCTTCCGCTTCGGCGGCGAACGTGATGCGTTGAGCGCGTCGGCGCAACGCGGCGAGAAACTCTTCTTCGACGCCAAGCTCGGCTGCGCCACCTGCCACGCCGGCGCGACCTTCGGGCCGTTGGCGCAAAAGCTGCTGCCCGGCGCGGCACCGGTGGTCTACGCCAATGCCGGCCTCTACGACCTCGATGGCAAGGGCGCATACCGCGCGATTGACCGTGGCCTGCTCGAAAGCAGCGCGCGACCCGAGGACATGGGCCGCTTCCGTGCGCCCGGCCTGCGCGACGTCGCCAAGCGCGCGCCGTATATGCACGACGGCTCGGTGGCCTCGCTCGAGGCGGCGATCGACCGCTATGCCGCGGGCGCGCCGACGCTGGCGGCGGCAGACAGGTTCAGCCCGCTCAAGGACTCGCGGCTGCGTGGCTTCACCATCAGCGCCGCCGAACGTGACGACCTGATCGCCTTCCTGCGCGCGCTCAACGACGACGCCTTCGCCGCCGACCAACGCCACGGCAGCCCGTTCCGCTGAGGCAAAGAAAAAGGAGGGAGCCTTGCGGCCCCCTCCTTCGTCTCAGATCTCACCCGCGATGAACCGCGAGATCAGCTGCGGCGCCGCCGCGTCGAAGCCGACGACGTCGAGCGTGCCGGCGTCGTTCGGATCGGCGATGGTGAAGCCGGTCGAGGTCAGTCCGACCACGATCAGCTTCGCCGCGATGCCCGTCGCCTGCCGGTAGCGCCGGAGCGCCTCGACAGGATGCACCGCGCCGGCCCAGGTCTCGTTGTCCGTGTAGACCACGAACGCGTCGACCTTCAGGCCATGCTCCAGCGCGTAGAGCATCGGCTGGGCCACGTCGGTGGCGCCGAACGGCAGGTCCGCCGTCATCGCCAGCGCGTCGTCCAGACGCTGCCGCGCCGAGAGCGCCAGCGGCACCAGACGATCGGTGAACGCCACGACCGAGGTCGCGGGCTCACTCGCGAGCGTGACCAGCGCCATCGCCGCCGCCGCCTCGCGCGGCGTCAGCGGCGAGCCCGCCACCTGGCCCCAGCCCATCGACCCCGACACGTCGAGGCCGATCAGCACCCGCTTGCCGGCCGGCTCGACGCTGGCGAACGCGTCGTAGAACGCGCCGTCCAGGGCATCGACGACCGCCGTCGATGGCAGCCAGGTCAACGAACCCCGCACGCCCTGACCCGAGCGGTAGACCGCCAGCGCCGTCAGCACCTGCAGCGGGTGCACGCGCGCCCGACGCAGCCGCTCGATGTTGGCCAGACGCTCGACCACCAGGCGCTCCGACTCGCTGCCGGGCTTGAGCAGCCCGACCGCGGTCATCTTCGCCAGCGACCGCAGCATCGCCGTCATCGGCATGTCGGCCAGCAGCGCCAGCCACACGTCGACCTCGTTGAGCAGCGCCGTCGGCACCACCTCACGCGGCAACTTGTGATCGACGATCAGCCGGACCGCCTCGCCGACGCGCGTGGTCTTCGCCAGCCGCTCCGCCGCCGCCGTGCGCGCCAGCTCCGCCGGCAGCTCGAAGCCACCGTCGGGCCGCGCGATGCGGTCGAACAGCGCGCGCCGCGCCACGTCCTCGGCCGGCGCCAACGGATGCGCCAGCCGCAACAGGTCGCGGTGCGACCAACGGTGCCCCTTCTCGCCGCGGGCCCGGTACTTCATGGCCTGCAGCTCGAGGTCCGCCAGAGGCTGATCGAGGTACCAACGCGCGATCGCGCGCCGAAGACCGCGACCCCAGCCACGCAGGCCCTGCACGTACTCGGCGAAACGCTGCAGCTGCGATCCGGTACGCGCCACGCGCGGCAGGGCCGCGAGCGCCAGCGTACGGGTCGCCTGCGCCTCGGCCGAGGCCGCGAGCGCCAACGCGAACAGCGCCGGGTCGTGCTTGGGCGCGCGGCCGGCGACGCTGATCTCGACGATCCGCGCCACGGCCCGCGCGCCGTCGGCGGCGATGACACGCGCCACGGCCTGGGCGTTCTCGCGCGTCAGCACGAGCTCCGAGGCGTGGTAGGTGCCACCCTCGCTGCCCAGCACGAGGAAGCGGTCGAGCCGCGCCCAGTCGTCGAGCGCGAAGACGTAGCCACCGGCGTGGTTCATCACCATCGCCTCGCCGGCCAACGGCCGCTGCTGGCCCGCCAGGGGCCACCTCAACATGTTCAGGATGTTCTTCATGATGCTGTCCTCCAGGCCTCGACGGCCGGCGGACAGCGCGGACGACGTCAGCGCTCCGCCGGTGATCCGGCTCGCTTGGTATTTCGTGTGCGATAACCCACGATGCGTCGTCCTCCGGGAGCTGGGTGGCGTCGCGCGATCCACCCGGACGGATCGCGAGACGTGGCGCGGACATGGGCTTGGACTGGGCAACGTCGTTCGGCGTTTTCAGCCGGTGGGATTCGAACCCCGCTTCACGACCACCAGGATAACCCAATCACATCGGCCCGCGCCGATCTCACTGATGGGCCACGACGACCAACCGATGAGGGCGCGGGTTGTAGTCGCGGCAACGACTCGACGCAACGCGAAAAACGCCTACGCGGCGTGTTCGCTGCGGCCTGTGGCGTCGATGCAACGATGGGACCAAAGCGCTAAGCGGCGGCGATGCGATCGAGTCGGGGCCTTGGGAAAGCGCTACGCGGTCATCCCGTCATTCGAGCGGCCAAGCAGCAGGATCGCCGTGTGGCTTGAATCGTTGCGCACGTGGCGCGGCGTACCCGCCGGGATGTACGCCACGTCACCTGGCCAAAGCCGCACTGTGTGCCCGTCGATGACGCAGGTGGCCTCGCCTTCGATCACGACGATCGACTCCGCTCGATCGCCATGCGCCTCGCGCGGCGAGGAGAAGCCCGGGAGCAGCCGCATCCGACCGACGCGATAGCCGACGCCGGGAAAAAGCCGATCATCCACCAGCCAGGCGAGGCTGCCCCATGCCTCGTCAATGGGCTCGATCACGTGCGAGCCAGCGGGCGTCTTCGCAATGGACACGAGGCCCTCCTTGCGATGCCAAAGCGCGGTACCGAGGGCGCTAGCGCTGCGCGCGGGCGAAGGTGAGATCGAGCGCCGCGCCGCGATAGCCTTCGTAGCCACTGCTCGTCGGCCGGAAGCGCATGCACTTGTTGCCGGCCATCTTGAGGTCGATGCAGAGATCGTCAGCCTTGATCTGCCACTTGATGCTGATCGTGATCGGGCCTTCGAAAGTGCCCGAGCCGTCGCGATTGAGCGTCATGCGGCCTTTACGGCCCTCGCTCGTCGTCACCGACCAGGGTTGCCCATCGGCGAGCGCCTGTGCCGCCTGGGCCGGCGCCATGAACGACTGAGCGGCGGCGGGTGGCGTGACGAGAAGAGCGGTAGCGATAAGCGCGATGTGGCGTGTGGCCATGGGATGTCTCCTTGCCCGAGCCCCCGCCGTCGCACCGAGAGAGATCGTACGACGGCGGGGCCTGTGCATGGAGACATAAGGCTGGCGACGTCGTGGCGCCCGTAAGCGGTGGTTTCCCGATGTTTCTCAGCCGCCTATAGCAAGGCTCAGAAACACGTTCGTCGCCGGCGCGGCGATTAGAACCGGTACCCCATCACCACCATGCCGGTCACCGAGCGGTCGGCGAACGAGATCGGGCTGTCCTGGGCGCTCGACAGCAGCTGTGTGAAGCGCAGGTTCGTCGACAAGAGCCAATTCTCCGTGACCCGGTACTGCGCGCCGAGGCTGAGGCTGATGTCCTTGATGCCGGAGGTCGCGTTGTAGGCCGCGAAGCCGGAGGCCGCCGACTGCGCCGCGGTGACGCCGAAGAAGTTCCGCATGTAGTTGCCGTCCGCCCAGGTCGTGGAGACGCGTGCGTTCAGCATCAGCCTGTCGGTGACCCTATAGGGCACGCCGATCCCGCCATCGATCAGCAGGCCGTTATTGCCCTCGACGAAGAACTTGGTGATCGAGGTGCTCAGCAGCACGGGACCGAGGCGGTAGTTGGCGAAGCCACGAATGCCGACCGTGACCGGCACGTCGCCCATGCCGGCAAGCCGCGAATCGCCCCGACCGAAATAGCTGCCATCGGTCGTCCGACCAAGATTGTAGGTGATCCCGCCGCCGATCTGCAGGTTCTCGTGGCGCCAGTAGGCGTTCAGGCCGGTCGCATCGAGCGAGACCATATCCCGGTAGGTGACGCTGAAGAACGGAACCGGCGTCACCCGGTACCTGTCGCTGCCCTCGAAGGTCGGCCGGACCGCCACGCCGCCGCCGACCACGACCGCCCAGTCTCCCTTGCCATTCTGCGCGCCGGGCGGCCCCATCATGGGCTGCGCGGCCGCTGACATGGCCATGGACGAGGAGACGGCCAACGCCAGCCAAACCGACAGCGTGCGGACGAGAGATCGATGCATTGCGGGTACTCCTGCTTTCAACGGGATGGCCTGGCGGCGGGCGCGACGACCGAGCGCTTCGTGGATACGCGACATACGAGCGACTGGACCTTGAGTCTTTTGTCTTTCAGCGTCTCTGTGCCGCGATGCGGCGCGACACATGGAAGCGGTCGGCTTGGCGCCGGGTCGGGAGGACCAGGTTCCGGACCCGCAAGCGCAGCTCGCGCCCGGTCCCTGAACATGGTCCTCCCCGCCTCGCGATCTTCGGGGTTGGGGGTGGAAGTCGCGAGGCACGCCGCCGTCCCGATGCGATATGCGGCGGCGTCCGTTGTGAACCCGATGCCGGCCCAACGGCGGAACCCGGCGCATCTGTTTAGTGTTCGGTTCGCGATCACCTTGGGCGCTCCTCGACGGCATGGTGGCCAACCGGATCACCAGGAGCCTTCTCGAGTATCGGGGCGTGGCCGCCGACAATGCGGCCGTCCTCCATCTCGAGGATCCGGTCGGCGAGGTCGAAGACGCGCGGATCGTGCGTCACCATGAGCACGGTCATGCCACGGTCGTGCGCGATCAAACGCATCAGGGCCACGATCTCGTGGCCGGTCTGCCGATCGAGCGCGGCGGTGGGCTCGTCCGCGAGGATGAGCGCCGGGCGGGCGACGAGCGCCCGCGCGATCGCCACGCGCTGGCGTTGACCGCCCGAGAGCTGGTCCTGGCGTTTGTGGGCGTGATCGGCGAGACCGACGGTCGCCAGCATCTCCAGACACTCTCGATCCGCCGTGCGGGAAAGCGGGCGCCCTTGCGCCTCGAGGCCCATGCGAACGTTTTCGCGGGCGGTCAGCGAGCGATGCAGGTTGTGCTGCTGGAAGACAAAGCCGCAGGTCCGACGGTTGGCGATCAGGTCGGATTCGGTGGCGCCGAAGAGTTCGCGGCCGGCGATTCGCACCGACCCCCGCTGCACCGAACGCAGCCCGCCGATCAAGGTGAGCACGGTCGTCTTGCCGCATCCCGACGGGCCCATGAGAAAGACGACCTCGCCGCGCGCGACCGAGAGATCGATGTCGAACAGCACCTGGCGACGCGTCTCGCCCTGGCCATACCAGTGCGACAGGCCGCGAATGGCAACCACGTCCGCAGTGTGGACTTCTCTCGCCGCTTCGGGAGTGACGCGCATCAGAAGACATCTGCCGGATCGGCCGTGCGCACGCGGCGCATGGCGACCGCACCCGAGGCGACGCACATCCCGACGGTGAGCGCGAACACCAGCGCGATGCGATCGAGCGGCATGCCGATCGGCATGGTCAGCGCGGCGCGCACGACTTCGTACAGCCCGAACGACGCGAGGATCCCTGGAATGAACCCGGCGACCGACAGGATGATGGACTGCTCGAACACGATGCCGAGCAGCCGTGCGTTGGTGAAACCCATGGCCTTGAAGGTCGCGTACTCGGCGAGGTGGTCGTGCACGTCGGCCGAGAGGATTTCGATCACGATGACGGTGCCGACGATCATGCCGATGATGACGCCGAAGGTGAACACGAAGGCGATCGGCGACTCCTTCTGGATGCGACTCTTCGAGTGCTCGATGAAGCGCGGCATGGTCATGACGACGGTGTCCGGGTAGTCACCCATCCGTTCGCGGATGCGCGCCGCGACGGCTTCGACATCCGCGCCAGGCGCCACATGAATCAACCCCACGCTGGGGGCCGAAGGCCGGCGATTGAGCGCGAACTCGAAGAAGGTCTGGTCGGACACGACAAGCACGCCTTCGGTCCCGAACGAGGAGCCGATCTGGAACGAGCCGACCAGCGTGACGGTCCGACCCCCGAGTTCGGTTTGCGGCCGCAGGCCGGCCTCGATGGCGGCGAGAAACGCCGTGTAGTCGCCCCGCGTGCCGCGGTCGAACAGCGCGACCCCGGTCTCGACAAGGCGGCGCTGCTGGACGGTGACCTCGGCGTCGCGGAACGCCTTGAAATCCGGCCGCACGCCGAGAATCAGCATCTGACCGCGCTCGCCGCGTTCCGTCGCGGACTGCTTGATCCACTCGCGCGCGACGACATAAAGGGGCTCGGCGTCGAGGACCTCCGCGACGCCGAGCGCCTGGGTGATCCGCTGGCGCGGGAAGGTGCCGGGGTTGGCGAAATCGCGCGCGGTCGACGACAGCAGGACGATGTCGGCGTTGAGCTGCCGGTGCACCATCACGGTCGAATCGAAGAGCATGTTCATGAAGCCGAGCTGCATGAAGATGAGGAGAACCGCGAACGCGACGCCCGACGTCGCGATCGCGAAGCGTCCCTTGCTGTGGATGAGCTGCTTCCAGCCCAGCGGGGTGCGGCCGTTAAGGAGCATGGGACAGCTGCTTGGCGTCGCGACGCTCGGTCGTGATCGCGACCCGCACCTGGAGATTGGTGAGCGCGGCGACGCGCGCCGAGGAGGCGTCGTCGAGCTTGATCAGCACCTCGACAACGCGGGCGTCGAGAACGGCCGCGGGATCCTCGCGGATGACGCTCTGCATGCCGACCGCAAGCCCGAGCCGCGCAACGACGCCGGAGAGCGGGCGATCCAGCGCGCGCGAGGTGATGCTCACCGATTGGCCGCGGACGATGAATCCGACGTCGGACTCGAACACCTCGGCGCGCACGATCATCGAATCGGTGTTGCCGATCTCGGCGAACCCCTCCGAGCCGATCTGCTGACCCACACGCGCCAGCAGCCGCAGGATGCGTCCATCGATCGGGGCACGCAGCGTGGCGAGTTCGTGATCGGCGCGCGCCTTGCCGACCGAGGCCTCGGCCGCGAGCACCTCGGCGCGCAGAACAGCCTCTTCCAGTCGGACCCCCTGCTCATCGCGCGCCTGGACGCGCTCGAGCGCCAATCGCGCCGTCTCGAGCCGATGCGTCGCCGACTGCGCCGCGAGCTGCTTGTCGATGAGGGCGGGGTCGCTGTACAGGCCGGCCTTGTTGAGACGGCTGAGTTTCTCGAGATCCCACTGCGCGCGATCGCGGTCCGCCGTGCTCTGCTCGACGGACGCCTGCAGGCTGCGCTCGGTGTTGGCGAGGTCCATGACTTTCTGCGCGAGCTGGGCGCGCTTCACCGACAGGTTGGCTTCCGCCTGCGCAAGTGCCGCGCGCAGCCGCGGCTCGGTGTCGAGGACGGCAAGGGCTTGCCCGGCGACGACGCGGTCGCCTTCGGTCACGGCCACCGCGGCGATGCGCCCGGCATCCGCGCCGCCCGGAGCGCTGATGCGCAGAATGCGGCTGGACGGCTCGACGCGCCCCAGCGCGACGACGCTATCGCCGGCGGCGATCGCCGCGGGGCGACCCACGAACGGCGGAGACGGTGCGGCCGGGCTGCCGTTCGCCGGCGAAGGAGCGGCAGGCAGACCAATGATCCTCGGTCCGTACAGAGCGCCAACGGCCAGGGCGGCGAGGAGCGCCGCGCCGATCAGGACGTACGCGCGCGCTCTCATCGGACGCAGCCGGACCGCGACCCCCGCGCGGATCGCGCGGTATCACGGGACAGGAGAGAACCTTGGCCACACATGGATCGGGACGCCTCACGCTACGCTCCGATATATGGCACGCGTGAACGGCGACATCGCGCTGCGCGCACCGGCATGTTGTATCGGCGGGTATCCCTTGGACCGATAGAAACACTCAGATACACGCCGGACTGGCCGGAGCGACCGGACTGATGCTGTATGGTCGCATGAACCGCGCGCCACACATTCTCGTCGTCGAGGACGATCGCGAGATTCGGACCATGCTCTCGCGCCTTCTGCAGAAGCACGGATACCGCGTGACCGTGAGCGAGGACGGACGAGCCATGGAACGCGCACTGGCATCGTCGCGTATCGACCTGCTCCTCCTGGACGTCATGCTGCCGGGCGAGGACGGGCTGAGTATCTGCCGCAGGATCCGCGCCGACTCGAAGATGCCGATCATCATGCTCACCGCCGCCGGCGACACGCCCGCGCGCGTCGTCGGCCTCGAGATGGGCGCCGATGACTACATCGCCAAGCCCTTCGATCCGACCGAACTGATCGCGCGGACAAAGGCGGTGCTGCGGCGCGCCACGGCGCTGCCGAGCCGATGGGAGCAGGCCAGCGCGCCCCTGTGCTTTCTCGGCTGGCGGATCGATCCGGTCGCCCGCGAGCTCCATGATCCCTCAGGTGCGCGCGTGCGACTGACCAGCGCGGAGTTCGATCTGCTCCTCGCCTTCTGCCGCCATCCCCAGATCGTGCTGAATCGCGACCAGCTCCTCGACCTGTCGCAGGGCCGCGCCGGCGGGCCGCTCGATCGCGGCATCGACATCCTGGTCAGCCGCATCCGACGGAAGATCGAGGAGAATCCCCGCGCGCCCGAGATCATCAAGACGGTCCGCACGGGCGGCTACATCTTCACGCCCCTCGTGGTGAGCGAATGACGACGAACGCAAGCGCACGCTGGCTCGACGGCATCGCCAGCCAGATCACCACGCTGCTCGTCGCGGCGATCTCGCTCAGCACGCTCGCCACGATTGTCGTCGTGCTGCTTGCCTTGACGGAGCAGGACCATCCCGTGGCCGCCTCCGAAGGTCCCGTCCGCATCGCGATGATCGCCCGCGGGCTCGATGGAGTCGCGCCGAACGCGCGCCCCGCGCTTGCCGCCGCGTTCAGTGACGAGCGGACCGAGGTCTCGATGATCGCCGGTCAACCAACGGCACAGACGCTTGAACAGCAGGCGCATCCCCTCAAGGAGAGGTTGATCGAGCGACTCCCAAAGGGCGTGCGCCTGCTGCGGATCACGGCCGAACGCCCGCACGAGGTCCGCGTCGTACTCGGCCTCAATGACGGGCAGGTCGCGTCCATTTTCACGACCTTCAGCACACTCGCCTTTCTGCCGCTACCGCTCATCCTGCCCTTCATAATCCTCGTGGTCTCGGCGAGCGCGCTCTCGGTATGGGCGGGTCGGCGGCTCGTGGGGCCGCTCAGCCGGTTCGCCGACGCCGCCGACGGCTTTGGCCGCGACGGCGCCGACACCGCGCTCAAGGAGGGCGGTCCGCTCGAAGTCCGCCGCGCCGCGAGCGCCTTCAACCGCATGCGGGAGCGGATCGGTCGCCTTATCGAGGACCGCACCAACCTGCTGCTGGCGATCAGCCACGATCTCCGCACACCCCTGACGCGCATGCGCCTGCGCCTCGCCGAACTGCAGACCGAGGATACCGGATCGCGCGAGCGACTCCTCGAGGACATCGCGTCGATGGACAGCAGCATCACCGCGGCCGTGACCTATCTGCGCGAAGGTATCGACGAGGAGCCCGAAGAAGTCGCCGAGCTGTCGTCGATCCTCAACACGATCTGCGATCAGTTCACCGACGCGGGATTCTCGGTCGAGTATGTCGGTCCGCCGCGCCTGACGTTCCGCTGCCGCCCGCACGCGCTCGAGCGCGCCGTCACCAATCTCGTCGATAACGCCACCAAGTACGGCACGGCTGTTCGGGTCACACTTCAGGGTTCTGATGGCGGCGCTCGGATCGATGTCGATGACGACGGCCCCGGCATTCCCGCGACCGAGAAGACCCGTGTCCTCGAACCCTTCTATCGCGCCGATCCGGCCCGGCAGGTCGTACGCGGATTCGGGCTGGGCCTGGCGATCGTCGCCGGAATCGTGCGGCGTCACGGGGGCGCGCTGGAGCTTCTGGACAATGAGCCGAAGGGACTCCGTGTGCGAATGGTGCTGCCCGCCGCCTGACCACGCGACGCGTATCGAACCCTGAGCGCCATCGTCGCCCGAGAAAATCGACGCGGGCATGAACCGGACCGGGAGATCGCGTGTCGCCACGCGATTGTCGCTCTACCACTGAGCTACGGCGTCGCCGCCGCCGGGGATCGAACCCGGGACCCACTAACCCGATCGCATCGGCCCGCGCCGATCTTGTCGGCAATGCGGCGCGGACATGGGTGCGGACTGGGTGAAGTCTGGTGCTCGCCGATTGAGCTACGACGTCGCCGCCGCCGGGATTCGAACCCAGGCCCTCCAGATTATGGATAACCCAATGCCATCGGCCCGCGCCGATCCCACGACGACTGGCGGACATGGTGCCGGGTTGGGGGATCGTCGACCAACGAACGTCGGCCGAGCGATCGGCGCTCTCCGTGAGCCAAGGCCGCAGCGCGTGCTCCAGCCTCCGGGAGTCGAACCCGGTCCTCCTGCGTGACAGGCAATAACCCAACGCCTTCCGGCCCGCCGGCCGTGAGGGCGCGGTTTCTACGCATTGATGGACGCGCGGGCAACGATGAATCGGCCCCATCGATGCGATCGAGGCCGGCCTGTGTCGCGGCGGCAACGGAACGAAAGACGCTGTCGCGCAGCGTGCCGTTCGCGACCGGACGATGCGTCCGACGACGCCCGTCACGCAATCGTCGCTCCCGTTCGTGCGCGAACCATCCTATCCTTCGCGGCAATGAGAGCAGGAGGAACGCCATGATCCGTCGTCGTACCGCCGCGCTGGGCGGGTTTGCCCTGTTGGCCGCGACGAGCGCGCGTGCGCAAACGGCGTGGAAACCCGACAAGCCGGTGCGCATCGTCGTGCCCTATGGGCCGGGCGGATCGGCCGACCAGGTGGTGCGCATCTACGGCGAGCGGCTGACGGCGGCGCTGGGTCAGCAGGTGATCATCGAGAACAAGCCGGGCGCGTCCGGCGGCGTCGGCGCGGCGATCGTCGCCAACGCGCCGGCGGATGGCCACACGCTGCTGCTGTCGCCGACCGCGGTGATGGCGATCACGCCCACGGTGCGGCAGGTCAACTACGACATCAACGCCTTCGCGGCCGTGGCGCGGCTGTCGACACCATTGCTGATCGTGAGCTTGACCAACGAGCTGGGCGTCAAGGACTGGAAGGGCTTCGTCGAGCTGGCCAAGGCCAATCCCGGCAAATACTGGTACGGCTCCTCAGGCCTGGGCACGATCACCCATCTCACCGGCGAGGTGCTGACCCGCACCGCCGGCATCCGCATGCAGCACGCACCCTACAAGACCATCGTCGACGCCGTGGGCGACGTCATGAGTGGGCGCATCCACATGGTGTTCGATCCCTCGTTCATGCCGCAGGCCAAGGCCGGCAAGGTGCTGGCGGCGCTGGCGGCGACCAAGGAGCGGCTGAGCGAGCTGCCCAACACGCCGACCGCCGCCGAGGTCGGACTCGACATCGCGAACTTCCGCGACCGCAGCTGGTTCGGCCTGTTCGCGCCCAAGGCGACACCACGCGCGGCGATCGAGCGGCTGTCGGCCGAGCTCGGCAAGCTCGCCGCCGAGCCCGACATCCAGCACAAGCTGATGCTGGTGGCGCAGGCCGCGCACCATCAGCCGCACGACGTGTTCGGCAAGCAGGTCGCCGACGACCGCCTGTACTTCGCCAACCTCATCAAGGAACTCGACCTGAAGCTGGAGTGAGGCGATAAAGACCCGGGCAGCGCACAAGCGTACGAGGGATCGCATGGCCAAGGGCAAGAAACCGGGCAAAGGCGGCGGCAAGAAGCCGGCGGGCAAGGCGACGAAGAAGGTCGTCGCCCAGAAGCCTGTGGCCAAGAAGCCCGCCGCCACGCTCAAGGCCAAGGTGAAGCCGATCGTCGCCAAGCCGGCGGTACCAGCAGCACGGCCCGCGCCGCGCCGGCCGGTCAAGGCCCGCGCATCGAGCGTGCGCATGCCCGCCGCGCGGCCCGCCGGCAAGCATCACGCCGCCCCGGTGGCCGCCAACATCTTCGAACGCGATCTCGATCGCAACCCCGCCAACTACGCGCCGCTCACGCCGCTGCAGTTCCTCGAACGCGCCGCCAGCGTCTATCCCGACCGCGCCTCCGTCGTGCACGGCAAGCGGCGCTACACCTGGCGGCAGACCTACGCGCGGGCGCGCCAGATGGCGGCGGCGCTGGAGAAGCGCGGCATCGGCGTCGGCGACACCGTGACGGTGATGGCGCCCAACATCCCGGAGATCTACGAGGCGCATTTCGGCGTGCCGATGTGCGGCGCGGTGCTCAACGCGCTCAACACGCGGCTCGACGCGGCGATGATCGCCTTCATCCTCGACCACAGCGAGACCAAGGTGCTGATGGCCGACCGCGAATATCACGACGTGATCAAGGAGGCGCTGGCCAAGGCGACCGTCAAGCCGCTGGTGATCGACATCGCCGATTCGGAATACACCGGCGGCGAGGCGATCAGCGACCTCACCTACGAGGATTTCATCGCCGGCGGCGACGCCGACTACGCCTGGGAGTATCCCGCCGACGAGTGGAACGCGATCTCGCTGAACTACACATCAGGGACGACGGGCAATCCCAAGGGCGTGGTGTTCCATCACCGCGGCGCCACGCTCTCGGCCTACGGCAACGCCACGCAATGGGCGATGGGCATGCACCCCACCTATCTGTGGACGCTGCCGATGTTCCATTGCAACGGCTGGTGCTTCCCGTGGACCCTGGCGCTGGTCGCCGGCACCAGCGTCTGCCTGCGCCGCATCAGCGCCAAGACCATCTTCGATTCGCTGGCCGACGAGGACGTCTCGCACATGTGCGGTGCGCCGGTGATCCTGAACTTCATCATCAACGCCCGGCCGGAAGAGCGCCGCGAGCTGCCCTACGTCGTCGAGTTCATGACCGCGGCCGCGCCACCGCCGGCCGCCGTGCTCGAGGCGATCGAAAAGCAGGGCTTCCACATCACCCATGTCTATGGCCTGACCGAGGTCTATGGCCCGGCCACGGTGTGTTCATGGCACGACGAGTGGGACGCGCTGCCCAGCGCCGAGCGTGCCAGGCTGAAAGCGCGCCAGGGCGTGCGCTACGCCGCCGAGGACGCCGTGGCGGTGCTCGATCCGGCGACGATGAAGCCGGTGCCCAACGACGGCGCGACCATGGGCGAGGTATTCTTCCGCGGCAACCTCGTGATGAAGGGCTACCTGAAGAATCCCAAGGCGACGCAGGAGGCTTTCGCCGGCGGCTGGTTCCATTCCGGCGATCTCGGCGTGGCGCATGCCGACGGCTATATCGAGCTACGCGACCGGTCGAAGGACATCATCATCTCGGGCGGCGAGAACATCTCGACCATCGAGGTCGAGGGCGTGCTCTACCAGCACCCCGCCGTGCTCGAGGCCGCCGTCGTCGCGCGGCCCGACGAGAAGTGGGGCGAGACGCCCTGCGCCTTCGTCGTGCTCAAGCCCGGCGCGAGCGCCACGGCCGAGGAAATCACCGCCTTCTGCCGCGCCAACATGGCCGGCTACAAGATCCCGCGCACCATCGTCTTCCGCGACCTTCCCAAGACATCCACGGGTAAGGTGCAGAAGTTCGTCCTGCGCGATTGGGCGAAGGCGCTCTAACCACGAAGGGGTGCCGTGGCCGGCACGACTCTCGTCCGCACCACGCTGACCGGCGTCCGCCCCCTGGGCGTGCGCGGTGAGCCGCTGCACACGACGCACGAGCAGATCCGCGGCGTGATCCGCCGTCGCCTGGGCGAGCGTCATGCGCGGTTGCTGGCCGAGCCGCAGCAGGACGACGTCGGCCGCCGCATCGACTGGTACAGCGATGTCGCCGGCGGCGTCGCGCCGCTGTCGTCGTTGCCCGAAGCGGCGCGGTCGGAGACGCTGGCGCAGGTCAATGCGCTGATCGCCGACATCGCCGCGCTGGGCGCGCAGCTGCAGCAGGCGCCATCGGCCGATGCGCGCATCACCGGCCGCGCGCTGGAGCTGGCCTGCCGCCGCCCATCCGACGACTACGTCTTCATGGTCGGCGGGCAGCCGGTCGTCGTCTGCTGGGGCTACGAGCCGGAGGCCGCCGGCACGCTGCTGCCATCAGCCGCCCCGGCGACGGCGCCCGTACCGACGCCGACGCCGGTCGTCGCGGCATCGCTCCCGCCACCTCTTGTGCCAGTCGCCGCCGCCGCCATCGTGGCGCCATTCCCGTGGCTCGGCTGGCTGCTGGCCAGCGCGCTTGCCGTCGTGCTGGCGCTGACCACCGCCTATCTGCTGCGCCAGGTCCTGCCGGAAGCGCCCACCGTCGCGGTCACGCAGTTGCCGCCGCCACCGGCGCCACCCACCCCGCCGCCACCGCCCAATCCGATGGTCGGCTTGCAGACGGCGCTGGGTGACGCGCAGGCCGAGGCCGAGAAGATGCGGGTGACCTTGGCGTCGCTGCGCGATGAGTTCGCGGCCAAGCGCGCGGCCTGCCCGCCGCCGCCCAAGCCGCCGGAACCACCGCCGCCGAAGCCGCCGCAGGTGGTCGAGAAGAAACCCGATCCGCCGCCACCACCACCCAAGCCACCGCAGGAGCCGATCCTCAAGCTGCCGCCCAAGGCGACCAACGATTACAGCTTCCTCAAGGGCTGCTGGCGCGGCGATTCCTTCCGCTACACACCGCGCCACTCGCCGGGCCATCACACCTACTGCTTCGACGAGCGCGGCAACGGCCAGCTGGTCTTCGTCTGGCAGAACGGCACGACCTGCCGCGCGCCGGCGCGGGCGCGCTTCCAGGGCGACACGCTGCAGATCGTCGACGCCGACGCCACCTGCAGCGACGGCAGCGTTTGGACGCAGGACCGTTTGCTGTGCCGGCCGGACGCCGCCGGCGTCGCGCAGTGCAGCGGCGAGACCAACCTGCCGGGCCCCGATGGTCGCCGCAATCCCGCCACATCGTTCACCGTGCGCCTGCATCGCCGGTAGGGCGACGAAACCCTAGCGCCCGAGGCACGCCACAATTGACCCCGTATAATCGTGGTTCCGACCGATCGTGAGTCGCGGAGTCTTCGGCGTGGCCGGCACCAATCTCGTCCGCACGACCCTCACCGGCGTCCGTCCGCTCGGCGTACGCGGCGAGCCGCTGCATCAGGCGCACGAACAGATCCGTGGCGTCGTGCGCCGTCGGCTGGGCGAGCGTCACGCGCGTCTGCTCGCCGAGCCGCAGCCCGACGAGCTGGGCCGCCGCATCGACTGGTACACCGATGCGCCGGGTGATGTCGTGCCGTTCGCCGAGCTGGCACCGGAGCGCAAGGCGTCACTGCTGCTCGAGGTCGAGAAGCTCTATCAAGACATTGCCCGACTTGCCGACTCGCTGAAGGCCGCGCCGTCCGACGATGCGCAGCTTACCGGCCGCGCGCTCGAGCTGACGGCGCGTCGGCCGTCGGACGACTACATCTTCCTGATTGGCGATCAGCCGGTGATCGTCGCCTGGGGTTACGAGCCGGACGCAGCCGGCACGCTGTTGCCGCCGCCGATGCCGCCGGCCGCCGCCGCGCCCCCCGCCCCGCCTGCCGTCGTCGCG
>JALHMM010000098.1 GCA_022844045.1 Reyranellaceae bacterium
GCGCTGCCACCTTCCCCCGCCAGCGGGGGAAGGTATGAGCCAAGACGCCACACGCGTTAGCCCTGCGGCGCAGATGGACACCATCCTGTTCATCGCAAATTCCTCAACGCGATTAGACGTCAGCCCAGCATCTCAGGGATCGTCACGATCCGGCAACCCGCGGCTTCGAGTCCCTGACGCACATGGCGTGCCACCGAGACGGCGGTCGGCTCGTCGCCATGAACGCAGAGCGTCTCGACCGCGACCGGCACGCGATTGCCTTGGCGCGAGATCAGATAGCCGTCCCTCACCATGTTCAGGGACTGCGCCAGCGCCTTGTCCGGATCCTTGAAGACAGTGCCCGGGATCGAGCGCGGCGAGAGATTGCCGTCGTCCTCGTAGTGCCGGTCGGCGAAGCCCTCGCGCGCCACCCGTAGCCCCAGCGTGCGCGCGGCCTTCTCCATCTGCGAGCCGTAGAGCGCGACGTAGATGATCTGGGGATCGACGGCCTGGATGGCGCGGCCGATCGCGAGCGCGTAGTCTTCGCGCTCCGCCGCCATGTTGTTGAGCGCGCCATGCGGCTTCAGATGCGTCACCGCGAGGCCGGCATAACGCGCCATCGCCTGTAGCGCGCCGATCTGGTAGGCGACCATCAGCTCGAGATCTTTCTGTTTCATCTCGATCCGCCGGCGACCGAATCCCCACAGGTCGTTGAAGCCGGGATGCACGCCGAGGCTGACGTCGCATGTCTTCGCCAGGGTCACGAGGCGGTGCATGGTGTTGGCGTCGCCGGCGTGGAAGCCGCAGGCGACGCTGGCCGAGCGGATCACCGTCATCAGATCGGCGTCGTTGCCGATGTCGTAGGCGCCGAAGCCCTCGCCGATGTCGGCGTTCAGGTTGATCTTCATTCCTAAGGCGCCTCGCGCGATCCGTTCGGGAGCGCGCACTATAGCGTGCGGGTCAGCGGGCGCGCAGCAGGGCGGCGAAGGCGGCGAGCTCGTCGCGGTTGAGATCGGAGACGGCGTCGAAGCGGAAGCCGTCGGCCTGCCAGCTCTCGATGTTGTAGCCATGCAGCTTACCGGCGGCGGCTGTCGCGGCCGATCCGGCGGGCGCGATGAAGAGCGTGATGCGATGCAGGCGTCGGCCATAGACCAGGGCCGCGGCCGGCTGGCCAGCGACATGATCGACGCGACCGGCCAGCAGTGGAAAGCCATCGCCGGCGAGGTCGGTGACGCGCGGCGCGAAGCCGATCTTGCCGGTGAACCACGGCCGCACGGCGTGCGGATCGCCCGAGCGCACGGCGCCGAATTCTTCCGATGCCAGGCCACGCACATGCGCCGAGACAAGATCGCGCGTAAGCGGCGGTTCGCCGATCATCGTGCTCGCCACCAGCGCGACCGCGCCGGCGCCAGCCACCGCCGCCGCGAGGTGGGAAGCGACCAGCCTGCCAAACCGCCGCCGATCGGGTCGCGCCAGCTCCTCCCGCGCCAGGGCGGCGGCGGCGCGCGCATGCATGCCGTCGGGCGGGGGCGTGCGTCCGACGGCGCGCACGCGATCGGAGAGGGCACGCAAGCCGGCAAGTTCGCCCGCGCAGGCCGCGCAGCCCTGCAGATGCGCTTCGACGCGGGCGCGATCCTCGGCACCCAGCTCGCGGTCGTGATAGGCCTCCAGAAGGTCGCGAGCGTCGTCGCAGGTCATCGTTCCGCCTCCCGCGTCGGGGCCGCGGTCTCGTCGAGCGCCTCGCGCAGCCGGGCGCGCGCCCGCGACAGGCGGGACATCACGGTGCCGATCGGTACTTCCGTGACCGTGGCGATCTCGGCGTAGCTCAACTCCTCGATCTCGCGCAGCACCAGGGTCTCGCGCAGACCGTCGGGCAGGCCCTCGATGGCGGCGTGGATGCGCGGGGCGTCGAGCCGGCTGTCGGGTGGCGGGGTGTCATCGGCCTCGTGCGCAGCGGCGGGACCGCGGAACGCCACATCGAGCGGGATGACGTTGCGCCAGCGCTCGCCCCTGCGGAAGGCGGTGCGGCAGGTGTTGCGCACGATCATCAGCAGCCACGGCTTGGGATCGTCACCGTCGAATCCATCAAAGGCGCGAAAAGCGCGCAGCAGCGCGTCCTGCACCGCGTCCTCGGCGTCCTGCGGGTGGCGGGTGATCCAGCGCGCGAGGTTGTAGGCCGCCGGCAGCAACGGCAGCACCTTGCGCTCGAACTCCTCGCGTCGGCCCATGGATCACAAGACTCTTTGATGACCAGAGATATTCCCGGGAATAGCGCGGGACGAAACCGAGTCGTCCCTGCGTGATCATCCGATCAAGGAGGCCGATATGCGAGCGAAATGGCTGAATACTGCTATGGCGGGCGCCGTGGCGCTGGCCCTGGCGGCCCCTGTGCACGCTGAAACCCGCGAATTCTACATCGTCACCGTGCATCATGACGCCAAGACCAATCCAGTGGCCGGCCCGAGCCATCCGGCCGAGCCGTTCCCGGCCAAGCCCTTCGCGTCGACCAGCGGCATGTGGGTCAAGGGCCCGCAGGAGAACGGCGATTGGACGGTGCGCGCGTTCACCTTCAACCCGTCGCAGGTCGTCGTCATGCAGGGCGATGACGTCGTGCTGCACTTCGTGGGCGTGCAGGGGGCCGCGCATACCATCGCCGTCCAGGGCATCGCCGAGCCGGTGAAGTTCACCCGCGGCACGACCGCCACGGTGACGTTCAAGGCGGAGAAACCGGGCATCATCGACTTCGCCTCGACCGCGCTCACACCCAGCATGCGCGGTCAGGTGATCGTGCTGCCGAAAAATTGATGAGCAGGGCGTCTTCCTCCCTCTCCCCGCGAGCGGGGAGAGAGTTGGGGTGAGGGGGAGTTTCAGGTTGCGCACAATGATGGTGCGTCACTTGCCACAGCCCCTCACCCTCCCATCGCGCTTCGCGCAACGGGTCCCTCCCTCTCCCCGCAGGCGGGGAGAGGGCCACATGCGAGTCGAAGACAATCGCACCGTGCTCGGGGACATGGCATGCTCCGCGCCATCCTGAAACCAGCGGAGACGGCGATGATCGACTTCTATGCCATGGGCAGCCCCAACGTCGTGAAGATCTACCTCGCGCTCGAGGAGATGGGGTTGGAGTACAACGTGCGGCCGATCGATGTGTTCGGCGGCGCGCAGTTCTCGGACGAGTTCAGGAAGCTCAACCCCAATGCCAAGGTGCCGGTGATCGTCGATCGCGACGGGCCTGGCGGCAAGCCGTACACGGTCTTCGAGTCGGGCGCGATCCTAATCTATCTCGCCGAGAAGACCGGCAAGTTCCTGCCCAAGGACGGGGCGGCGCGCTATGACGCGCTGCAGTGGATGATGGTGCAGATGACCGGCGTCGGGCCGATGTTCGGTCAGTACGTGCACTTCGTGCGCTTCGCGCCCAAGGGTAACGACTACTCGGTCGACCGCTACCGCACCCAGGCCAAGCGCGTGCTCGAGACGCTGGAGGGCCGGCTGGCGACGACGAGCTGGCTGGGCGGCGCGGAATACGGCGTCGCCGACATCGCCACCTGGCCGTGGGCGCGGCTGGTGCCCACGCTGATGGGCCCGGATGTCGCCAAGGACTACCCGAAGCTCACGGAGTGGGTGGCGCGGATCGCCGAGCGGCCGGCGGCGCAGCGCACCGCCAAGCTCACCGACGAGGTGCGCGCCAAGACCACGGCCTTCGACAAGGCGCAGCCCGACATGATGGACAAGATCTTCGGTCGTGGGGCGTACAAGGCCGCCTGAGCGGCGCGCGGAGACTTGAATCGGGCGGCGCCGGAGGACATCCGGCGCCGCTTTCGCTTTGTCAGCCGTCGATGTCCAGACCCAGCGCCAGACGGCCCGCGTACTGAAGCTGCGGCATTTCCTGCAGCGGGTGGAACTTCGCCCCCTGCACATCGCGGAACGCGCGCTCGAGGCCGGTGGCCTGGTAGAACGACGCGCCACCCGCGACGTTCATCGCACACTCCACCGTCTCGATCACAGCGCGGGTGACCAGCGCCTTGGCGGCCGCTGTCTGCCCTGTGGTCACAGGACCCGGCTTCGACGTCTCGGCGATGCTGATCATGCGTTCGATGCCGAGCTCGGCGGTGGCGAAGGCGTTCTCCATGCGGCCGACCAGCACGGCGAGATGGCCGTTGTCCTTCTTGCCGCGTGCCAGTTGGAGCGCCGTGTTGCGCGCCTGCTCGGCGACGCCGACATAGGCGCTCATGACCAGCGGGAAGGCGATCATGTAGATGCCGTGAAACAGCGGATGCCACTTGCCCGCGGGACGCCGCGCCGAGATCGCGGCGTCGGCCAAGAAGAAGTCGTTGATCTCGACGTCGTGCGAGGCGGTGCCGCGCATGCCCATGGCGTGCCAGGTGTCGACGATCTTCACCTCGGCGGCGGCGAACGGCACGCCGAAGTGCAGCACCGTCGGCCCGGCCTGCGGGTCGTCATATACAGCGCTGGTCATCAGCAAGCTGCCGGCCGGACAACCGCTGGCGAAGACCTTGCGGGCGCGGATGCGGAAGCCGCCGTCGACCTTGGTCGCGACGCCGCTGCCCGGCAGCCAGTCGGAGCCGCCGCTGGAGATCAGGACCAGGTCCTCGTTGACGATCCGGCGCAGCAAGCCTTCGACCGGCGCCTTCTCGTTGCGCCAGCGCCAGACGGGCAGGGCGACGAGGTGGCTGTGCATGGAGAAAGCGAGCGCGGTGGAGCCGCAATGGTTCGCCAGGCGCCGGATGGCCTGGCAGACCTCGCGGTAGTCGGCGCCCGGACCGCCGAGCTCGGTCGGCACCAGCGCCTTGAAGAAGCCCGCCGCCTTCAACGCGGCGAAGCCCTCGGCGACGAAGGTTTCGTCATGATCATGACGGGCGGCGTGACGCGCGATGTCGCGGCCAACCTGATCCGCCAGTGCCTGCCAGTCCGTTTGAGTATGCTGTGACATTGCCACGACCGACATCTGAGCCTCCCTGAACGGCATCGTTGATGGGGCCTGTTTGCTCTTTTTGACCTGATCGTCTCAAGGCCATAATCTGGACCTACAACCAAATGATCGTCAGGGGAGCGGTGACATGCCGGGCTACAGCCAGTTTTGTCCTGTTGCGAAGACGGCCGAGCTGTTCGCCGAACGGTGGACGCCGTTGATCATCCGCGAGCTGTGTGGCGGGCCGACGCAGTTCAATATGCTCAAGCGCCGGCTGCCGCTGATGTCAAAAACCTTGCTCACGCAGCGGCTGCGCGAACTGGAACGGCGCGGTGTGGTCACCATCGCCGAAAAGGAGAGCGGCGCCGGTCATGTCTACAGCCTGACTCCGGCCGGCGAAGAATTCCGGCCGCTGATCGAGATGATGAGTGTGTGGGGCCAGCGGCACACACAGAACATTCTTGTGCCCGAAGATCTCGACCCGATCTTCCTGCTGCAGAGCGTGCAGGGCCAGATTCCGCGCCCGACCTATCCGGCGGGCCGCTTCGTGGTCTGCTTTGTCTTCCGCAACCTGCCGAAATCAACCGTTGCCGCGAAGCGGTACTGGATCGTCTTCGCTCATCCCAATACCGACCTGTGCATGAAGGACCCCGGCTATCCGATCGACGTCGAGGTCATTGCCGACCTCGATACCTTCACGCGCGCATGGATGGGTTACATCGGGTTGGCCGATGAGGTGGCGCGACGCGGCATCGCTTTCGAGGGACCGCCGGACGCGGTGGAGCGCGTCAAAGCGCTTCTCGCGCTCTTCGATCGACCGCGCGAACGAAGGTTCATTTTCGGCCCGCCTGAGATGGTTGACGCGGCGCGTGCCTAGCCGCCGCTCAGCGCCTGGATGATCTGCACGCGATCCTTGGCCTTCAGCGCGTGAGCGAGCTCACGTACCTGCTTGCCGTTAACGAAGATGCGGATGTGACGGCGGATACGGTCCTGCTCGTCGATCATGCGGAAGCGGATGCCGGGGTGGCGCCGGTCAAGGTCGAGCAGCAGCGCGTCGAGCGCGGCACCCTCGGCCTCGACCTCGGCGCGCTGACGCGTGTAGGAGCGCAGCGGCGTCGGGATCAGCACCTTCATCCGGAAATCTCAACCGCCTCGATGGCGTAGACATGCGGCAGATCCTCCGCGATGCGCTTCCAACGCGCGCCTTCGTCGCTGCTGCCCCAGATGCTGCCGGTGGTGGTGCCGAAATAGAGGCCGACAGGATCGCGTGCGTCGGCGGTCATCGCCTGGCGCAGCACGGTGAACCACGCCTGCGACTGGGGCAGGCCGCTGTCGAGTCGCTTCCATGTCTTGCCCGAATTGCGGGTGACGTAGGCCGCGGCCTTGCCGCCGACGCTGACCCGTGGCCAGACGGTGGAGCCATCCATCGGGAAGACCCATACCGTCTTCGGATCGCGGGGGTGCAGCACCATCGGGAAGCCGATGTCACCGACGCTTTTGGGCATCTTCTCGCCGACACGCTCCCAGCGATCCGACGGACGCTCGAGGCGATAGATGCCGCAATGGTTCTGCTGGTAGAGCACGTCCGGCGCCAGCGGATGCAGGCGCACGCAATGCGGATCCTGGCCGAACTCGGGATAGGGGTCGGGAGCGAAATCGACACGGCAGCCGGCGTTCAGCGGCGCCCAGCTCGCGCCAGTGTCGTGCGTCTCGAAGACGCCGCCGCCGGACATGCCGACATAGAGATGCGCCGCGTCGCGGGGGTCGACCAGGATGGAGTGCAGCTTGGGGCCGTCGGGCGTGCCGTCCTGATCGTCGCCGATCCACTTCACGTACATTGGATGGTCGTTGAACCCAGCGACCGGCGCCCAGGTATCGCCGCCATCGCCGCTGCGGAACAGACCCTGCGGCGAGCTGCCGGCATACCAGACGCCGGGCTCGCTGGCGTGACCCGGCGTCAGCCAGAACACATGATCGACGGCGCGCTGCTTCTCGCCGTCATTAGCCTTACGGAAGGCCGGCGGCTTCGAGGCTTCTTTCCACGTCTTGCCGAGATCCTGCGAGCGGAACACCGTCGGGCCGAGATGGCCGGTCTTGGCCGCCAGCAGCAAGGTGCGCTTGTCGCGCGGGTCGAGCATTACGTGATGCACGATGTTGCCGAGGAAATGCGGGCCCTCGACGCGCCAGCTGCGCCGTGCGGCATCGCCGTGCAGCAGCCAGGCGCCCTTCTTGGTGCCGACCAGGAGAACGACGTGGTTCTTGGCCTTGGGCGCGCGGGAGGTCACGCGTTTTGTCGCTCGCGGCATCGGTCGCCTCTGAGATAATTAACCGATTGGTATTATACGACTCCCGTCGCGCACCGCAAGATGACTACTGTCTCCCTACCTTCCCCCGCTGGCGGGGGAAGGTGGCAGCGCGAAGCGCTGACGGATGGGGGGTGGCTCGCGCGGCCAGACGTGGTCGTCGAAGGACACCCCGTTCGTCTTCAACAGCCACCCCCATCCGGCGCTTCGCGCCACCTTCCCCCGCCAGCGGGGGAAGGTAGAAGTTCAGACGCCACGTGCGATGGTTGCCCCACGAGCGGGGAGAGGGAGCGCTACCGCGCTTCGGTCCAGCTCTCGGAGAACGCCAGGCAGCAGGTGCTGAAGGGCCGGCCTTCGCGGTCGCGCTTCCAGGGCTGGCCCTTGGCCTGCACGCCGTTGCGCGTGAGCCGTGCGCCCAGCGCCGGTACGAGCACGGTGCACACACCGTAGGGGCGCGGGTTGGGCTGGGCGTTGGGTTGCGTGTGGATCAGCAGCGGATCGCCGATGTCGTGCCAGGTCAGCGCGATCTCCTCATCGAGCGTGATCGCGCGCTCGGTCCAGAAGTAGCGCGGATCGCCCGACTTGCTGAACTCGGCGTCGGTCACGGGAATCGACAGGTCCTTGAGCTCGGCGTTGAGCATGCCCTGCACCGTCGACTGCAACCATCGCGCCATGGCGATGTTGTCGGAATAGATCCGCCAGCGATTCTCGGTCAGCTCGCTCTTGAGATAGAGCACGTGACCGGGCCCGCCCGGCGAGAACAGGATGCGCCAGAAGCTGGCGTTCGTCGTGTCGGGGTCACCATCCTTCTCGCTCAAGCGAATGAACGGATTCTCACCCGTGACAATCACGCGGTTGGCATCTGCGGTACTCATCGGCTTTCTCCTATTTGATCTTGTACATGGCGCGCAGCGAGCCGCTTGGCGCCTTGATTTCGGTGATGCGCCAGCCCGCCGGTGTGGACGCCAGCTCCAAGGTCACGCGTACCGGCTTGCCGAAATTGGTGAAGGTGGCGACGCCCATCGCCGTCGTCGGGCTGGTGAGCCAGGCGTTGACCGCGATGTTGGCGATCTCCGCCTCCTGCGCGTCGATGAAGGGATCGCCATTGAGCATCGGCGCCTCGTTGCGCCTCTTCGACTCGGCGAAATCCTTGTCTATCGCCTCGCGTAGCGGCGAGCCGAAATAGCGCTCGGCCAGATTATAGGGATGGCCCTTGAAGCCATTCTCGCCGTAGGCGCGATAGATCGAGTCGAGGAAAGCCTGCGGCGTGCCGCCCTGCGCCAGCACAGGTGGTGCCGCCAGTAGCAGCGCCAGCGCCAATCCCATCGTCCTGCGCGCAATCATGGTGGTTCCCCCCGGCAACGGGGCCATACTAGCAGGCCTTGGCGACGAGAGGGCTACAACGGTGAGGCGCCGAAAAGCGCCCAGCCGTGCCGCTGTAACAGGTCGGCCAGCTCGCGCTGGCTCATCGCATTGAATCCGCGGCCGGTGCGCTGCTGCTCCTCGATCAAGCCGCCGGCCTTTGCCGGCGTATAGAGGAACAGCACGTTGCCGTCTGTTGTGCCGGTGCTCTTCCAGGCGTGTCGCACGCCGCGCGGCATGAAGATGCTACTGCCGGGCCCATGAACAGTGACAGCATCGCCGATCAGGCAGGTGATCTCGCCGTCGAGGACATAGGCGACTTCGTCGCTGTCGTGATGCAGGTGCAGCGTGCTGCCAGTGCCGATCGGCGCCGTGCTCTCGAACATCATGACGCTGCCGTCGGTCTCCGCGCAGCGCAGCTTGAGCGTGAATGTTCGGCCGGATAGGGGTGTGCCCATCGCTCGGGTCCTCCCGATCGCACATGAAAGCTAGCGACTTGCCCCTGCGGTAGCGATCCTCGCTTTCGTTGTCAGGCGCCACGTTTTCGTGGCACCGGCGCGGTGGTACGGTTCGCCACCATGGCTGCTCGTGCCCGACCGGCAATGCATTGGGACGATGTGCGGGTTTTCCTCGCCGTCGCGCGCCGGGGATCGATGCGCGCCGCCGGGCGTGCGCTCGGCCTGAGCCAACCAACCGTCGCGCGCCGCCTGGCCGCATTCGAGGCCACCTTCGGCGGTTCGAGTCTGTTCGATCGCTTACCCGAAGGGCTACGCCTGAACACCGCCGGCGCGCAATTGATCGCCGAGGCCGAAAGCGTCGAGGATGCGGCGCTGACCCTTGAGCGGCGGCGCGCGGCCGCGTCGCCAGCGTTAACCGGCACTGTCAGGATCTCGGCCGGCGAGTGCGCGGCCGGATTCCTCGCCCGCTGCCTGTCGGCGTCGAGCGGGGCCACGCTGCCGTCGGGTATCACGCTGGAACTGATCGACGAGCGGCAGGAGAAGAACCTCGTGCGTCGCGAAGCCGACATGGCGATGCGCCACGAGCCGCCGGAGAGCGGGGACTTCTATGTGTCGAAGGCCGGGACCTTCGCCTGCTCAGTCTACCGCCGTCGTGGCGCGGAGGCGGCCGGCTGGATCACCTATACCGAGGAGCAATCCCACTACGAGCCGGCGCGCTGGGTTCAGCGGCAGGTCGAGGAGACCGGCAAGCCCATTGCGCTGCGCGCCTCATCGATGCTGATGCATCTCGAAGCGATCCGCGCCGGCACCGGACGCGGCGTGTTGCCGTGCTATGTCGGCGACGGCCATCCGCTGCTGGAGCGGCTGCGGCCACCGATCCCGGAGATCGCCGCCGACTACTGGATCATCGTGCATCGCGACCTGCGCCGCTCCGCCTCGGTGCGCGCGGCTATCGACTGGGTGAAGGCGGTGTTTTCCGAGCAGCGTGCCGTACTCGCGGGCAAGCCGACGCGGCGGCGTCCGGGCCAGTGACGATTAGCCCGCGTCGCGCGGTCCTGGCCATTGCGGTCGCGCGCCATCCTCGATTACCGACATGCCGACGCCGTCGACACCGCGCACCGGGATGGCGCTGGCGTCGAAGCCGTCCAGGCAGCGCACATTGACCTCGTAGTGGTCGGGCAGGGCGCGTTTGCGGTGGAAGGTGTAGATGCCGCAGCGCGAGCAGAAGTAATGCTTGGCGCGCCTGGTGTTCCATTCGTAGAGCGACAGCACGTCCTCGCCGGCGAGGACTGTCAGCGCGCTTTCGTGCACGCGCGTCATCAGCGCGTTCTTCTTGGCACACAGTGAGCAATCGCAGGTCATGAGCTGCGTGATCTCGGCTTCGATCGTGAAGCGGACGGCGCCGCAGTGACACGAGCCCTGGTGCAAAGCGCTACTGGGGCGCGCCATCAGCTCCAGGCCTGGACGTCGAGGAAGGTGCTCTGATACGTGGCGCCGTCGCCCATGTCGGTGTAGCGGTCGGAGCACAGCATGTTGACCGTGCCTGACACCGCTTCCTCGTCGGGCCGCTGTCCCGGCACCAGCACGACGCCGGGCCGCACTTCGTCGCTGACCTTCAGCATCAGGCCGACCGTGCCGCGCTCGTTGAACAGCTTGACCTTCTCACCGTTCTTCAGGCCGCGCTTGGTCGCGTCCTCGGGATGCAGCACGCACATCGGCTGGCCCTCGCGCTTGCGCAGGAATTCGACGCCGGAGAAGGCGGTGTGCGCCTGGAAATAGCCGGGCGCGGTCAGCAGGCGCAACGGCCAGCGTGCCGCGTCGCGCACCTCCTCGGGATCGGGCGCCCAGTCCGGCATCGGCGGCGCGCACTGCTGAGCCAATCGCTCGGAGTAGAACTCGAGCTTGCCCGAGGGTGTCTTGTAGATCTGGCCCTCGTAGGCCGGCGCGATGTTGATCGGGCCGGCGGTGGGCAAGGTCTCGGTGTCGATGGTACCGGGCTTGCCGGTGGCGCCCTTGAACAGCTCGGCGAGCAGCTCGGGCGGAGACATGCGAAACACTGGATCGGTCAGCCCCAGGCGCTGTGCCAGCGCCTGCGCCACGTGCACGTTGGAGCGCGCCTGGCCCTGCGGGTCGACCGCGCGCGGGCCGTACTGCATCCAGTAGGCGCCATAGGCGCGATACATGTCGTCGGTCTCGAGATAGGTCGTCGCCGGCAGCACGATGTCGGCGTAGCGCGCGGTGGCCGTCATGAACGGGTCGTGCACCACCGTGAAGAGATCCTCGCGCGCCAGGCCCTGCCGCGTCTTGTTTGTGTCGGGGTTGGTGACCGCGGGGTTGTTGGCGGCGATCATCAGCCCCTCGATCCTGGGGTCCTTCATGTTGAGCAGCGCATCACCCAGCCGCAGATGGTTGATGGCGCGCGTGTTCGCCGGGCCCGAGGGCTTGCGGATGGCGTTGTAGTTGAGATCGCATGACGCGGCCGTCAGCAGCAGCGCACCGCCACCGCGCACGCCGTAGGAGCCGGTGACGCCGGGCAGCAGGCAAACCGCGCGGCCGGCCTGGCCGCCCTGCGCGAGACGGGTCATGCCTTCGCCGACGCGGATCATCACGCGCTTGGATGCGCCATACATCGCCGCCAGCCGCTCGACATCGGCGACCGTAAGGCCGGTGATCTCCGCCGTGCGCGCCGGCGTGAAGCGCGGCAGCACCTCGGCCTCGACCTTGTCGAAGCCCAGCGTGTGCTTGGCGATGTAGTCGCGGTCGACCTTCTTGTCGCGCACCAGGACGTGCATCATGCCCAGCGCCAGGGCGGCGTCGGTGCCGATGCGGATCGGGATGTGCCAGTCGGCCTTCTGCGCCGTGCGGCTGCGGCGCGGGTCGATGACCACGACCTTCAGCCCGCGCTTGCGCTGCTCTTCGACCAGCGCCCAGTAGTGGACGTTGACCGCCATCAGGTCGGCGCCCCAGGCGATCACCAATTCGGAGTCGACGACCGCCTCGGGGTCGGCACCGCCGACGCTACCGGCGGTCATCTCCCACGCCGTCTCGCAGCACGTGTCGCAGACCGTGCCGGCGTTCAACCGGCTGGCGCCCAGCGCGTGGAACATACCGCCGGGCAGGCCGCGATTGGTCAGGCCCTGATGGGCGCTGTAGGCGTAGCCGAGCAGGGCAAGCGGGCCGGACCTGGCGATGATCGCCTTGAAGCGCGTCGCGATCTCATCGAGCGCCTCGTCCCAAGTGATGGGTGCGAACTTGCCTTCGCCCTTTTTGCCGACGCGGCGCAGCGGCGTGGTCAGGCGTTCGGGTGAGTGCACCAGGTCGACGTCGCGGTTGACCTTGCCGCAGGCGAAGCCGGCGGTCAGCGGCTGGTCCGGATCGCCCTCGATCTTCACCACGCGGCCGTTGTCGACATGGGCCAGCAGCGAGCACATGTCAGGGCAATCGTGGGCGCACACCGTTCGGACGATCTTCACCGGGCAGACTCCGCGCTGGGGATAGCCCACTCATTCTGCCAAAGCGTATCCCCAGCGGCGGCCCGGGAATTGTCCCAGTTCAGGAAAATCATGTCTCCCTGAGGCCGCCGACGCCTGGGCGGCTCAGTCGATTCCCGCCAGCGGTGGCGGCGCCACAGGCCCCTCGCTGCGCTCGGCGCAGGCTCCGCGGCCGTCTCGAGACATGGGTAACAACCACCGAGCGGATTGCCCGCCCTTCGAGACGCGCCCTGCGGGCGCTCCTCGGGGTGAAGTTGGTGCAGTATGCGAACACGCTGCGGAACACCGCAGGCGCGGAAATCGCCGTCGGCTGCTTCGCGCGATACATTCGCCGACGCGAGCGGCCACCGACGGGTCGCCGAGCATTGCTATCTCGGGGGTGCGGCGATGTTGAAGGAAACCTCGATGCCTGCCGCCGGACGCCGGCGGCCGCCACTGCTCCTCGGTCTCGTCGGCATGTCGCTGGTGATGTGCGCCGCGAGCATCATCCACATCTGGCACGAGAGCCGGCTGGCATGGCTCATCTTCTATGTGGCCGTCTGCTTGTTGGCGGTGCTCGGCAGTCGGGCCTCGCGGCACCGTTCGTTGCCCGGGGCGGCACTGTTCTTGCTCGCTCCCCTCATAGCCGCATTCGCGTCGTCCAGCGGCAATCGCATCGGCGTCGTGTTCGAGGGCGCGATCGTCGACGCCGGCAGAGCGTGGTGGGCCACGGGATTCAGGCTTGATGACGCGATCGTTCGCGTCGATCTGACGACGACGCAATCCGTGATGAGACGAGGCGGGCCTCAAATATATACCGTAGCGCCGGTGGTGCCGTCAGGCTGGACTCCGCGGGAACCTGTCCGCTTCTGGATGCTGACGTCATCTGGACATCACGCCGCGACCGATTGGCGCCAGGCGCCGCCGCGCGGCATGCGGTCCGCCGAATGCCGCGAGTGCGATAAGGCGATCGCGGCCATCTTGCTGGAGAAAGGCTGGACGCGGGCGGACAGCCACATTCTCCTGCGCTGGAGCCCGGACCCGGCCGACGAGGCCGCGACAGGCTTGCTCTTGTTCGTCGGCGCGATCTGCGTGACGGGGTGCGTCTGGACGTTTCTGGTCCGCTATCACAAACGCAACGACCTGAAACTGGACCAAGAGCAGGCCGAGCGCCTGGAAAGAGTCGCGAAGAGTCGGGCCGACGAGAACAGGTCCGAGCCGCCACCCCTGGCATGACTGACAAACCACAGCAATCGCCGCATCCGGGTGGGCGGGCCCACTGACCCTACGCCGGCGCCGCCATCGGCGGCGGCGCCACGGGGCGTTCGCGTTCGTAGGCGTAGGCGGCGCGCAGGACGAGGGCGTCGGCATAGTGCGGGCCGACGATCTGCAGGCCGATCGGCAGGCCGGCGCGGGTCAGGCCGCAGGGGATGGTCGCGGCCGGCTGGCGCGTGAGGTTGAAGGTGAGCGTGAAGGGCGTCCAGCCGATGTCGACGCCGTCGCCGCCATAGCCCGCCGGCTCGCCGACGTTGAACGCCGGCATGGGCATGGTCGGCGTCAGCAGCAGGTCGAAGCTCTCGAAGAACTGGTTGAAGATATAGCCCAGGGTCTGGCGCTGGTGCGTGGCGCGCACGAAGGTTTCGACGGAGTGCCGGCCGCCATGCTCGGCCGCCCGGAGCAGGCCGGGATCCATCAGCGCCTGCTTCTCGGGCGGGAAGCCCTTGAGCAGAACGTGGCAGTTGCCGGTCCAGTGGACGTTCTCGATGTCGCGCGGGTCGAGGCCCTGCAAATCGGGGCTGGCGTGCGTGACCTTGGCACCGAGCTTCTTGAAGACGCGTGCGGCCTCGGCGACCGAGGCGGCGACCTCGGGATCGATCTTGTCGTTCTCGACGAAGCCCAGATCGGGCGAGTAGGCGATGCGCAGGCCCTTGACGCCGTCCTTCAGGCGTTTGGTGTAGTCCTCCTTCGAATCGAAGGGCAGCGAGTACCAGTCGCGTGAATCGGGCCTGGCCATGACGTTCATCATCAGCGCCGCGTCGCGCACCGAGCGCGTCATCGGGCCCACGTTCGACAGAGTGCCTTGGGCCGAGGGCGGCCAGATCGGCACGCGGCCGAAGGTCGCCTTCAGGCCGAACAGGCCGGCGAAGGAGCAGGGGATGCGCACCGAGCCGGCGCCGTCGGAGCCGACCGCGAGGTTGCCGATGCCGACCGCCTCGGCCGCCACGCCGCCGCCGGAGGAGCCGCCCGGCGTCTTGTGGATGTCCCAGGGATTGCGGGTGACGCCGTAGAGTTTGGAATCGGTGACGCCCTTCCAGCCGTATTCCGGCGAGGTCGTCTTGCCCAGAAAGACGGCGCCGGACTCGCGCAGCCGCGCGGCGCTGGGCGCGTCGTTCTCCCACGGCCCGTCCGGCGAGGTCGCCGCGCTGCCCATGCGCGTCGGCATGCCCTTGGTTTGGACCATGTCCTTGATGGTGGCCGGCACGCCGTCGAGCGGACCCAGGGTCTTGCGCTTGGCCCAGCGCTTTTCCGAGGCCTTGGCCGCCTTCAGCGCGCCCTCGGCGTCGACATGCTGCATGCAGTTCAGGACGGGATTGAACCTGTCCAGCCGCTTGAGCGCCGCCTTCGTCGCCTCGACCGGCGAGAGTTTCTTCTTGCCGTAGAGCTTGAGCAGCTCGTGGGCGTGCATCATCGCGGGGTCGGTCTTCATCGGGGCCTCGTGATTTCTCCCGGCTGAATTCCTAGCACAGCCAGCGCGGTCCGGCGTAGGTTGCCGCACGTCCTCACCCTGAGGAGCGCCGCAACGCGGCGCGTATCGAAGGGTGGGCAATCCGCTCGGTGCCGGTTGCCCATGCTTCGAGACGGCCGCTGCGCGGCCTCCTCAGCATGAGGTCGGGGCGAGGCAGGGGAGTGACGCATGCGTCTGAAGGGCAAGCGGGCGGTGGTGACGGCGGCGGCGCAGGGGATCGGCGAGGCGACGGCGCGCGCTTTCGCGGCCGAAGGCGCCGAGGTCTGGGCGACGGATATCAACGAGGCGAAGCTGAAAGCCGCCTTCGCCGGCGTCGCCAATGTCTGTCCCGAGCGGCTCGACGTGCTCGACCAGAAGGCCATCGACGCCTTAGCCAGCCGGCTGGGCGCGATCGACGTGCTCTTCAACTGCGCCGGTTTCGTGCACCACGGCACCATCCTCGACGCCACGCAGGATCAGTGGGACTTCGCCTTCAATCTGAACGTACGGAGCATGTTCTGGACGATCCGCGCCTTCCTGCCGGCCATGATCGCCGCGGGCAAGGGCGCCTCGATCATCAACATGTCGTCGGCCGCCTCCTCGCACAAAGGCGCGCCGCTGCGCTTTGTCTATGGGACCACCAAGGCGGCCGTGGTCGGGCTGACCAAGTCGGTGGCGGTCGACTACGTCAAGCAGGGCATACGCTGCAACGCGCTCTGCCCCGGCACGGTGCAGACACCTTCGCTGGACGAGCGCATTTCCGCCCTGGGCGGCGACGCCAGCATGTTCAAGGCACGCCAGCCGGGCGGCCGCTTCGGCGAGGCGGCGGAGATCGCGGCGCTGGCGGTCTATCTCGCCAGCGACGAAAGCGCCTTCACCACAGGCACGACCCACGTCATCGACGGCGGCTGGAGCGTCTGATGCAGCGAATCGGCGATATCGTCGGCCGGACGCCGGTCATCCCCGTGCTCACCCTGGCTGGCGCGCCCGACGGCATACCGGTCGCGCGCGCCCTGGTCACCGGCGGCCTGTCGGTGATCGAGGTCACGTTGCGCACCGCCGGCGCGCTGGAGGCGGTGAAGGCGATCGCCGCGGAGGTGAAGGGCGTTACGGTCGGCGTGGGCACCGTGCTGGAGCCAGGGCAGTTCGAGAAGGCCAAGAAGGCCGGCGCCGCCTTTGTCGTCAGCCCGGGCTTCACCCCGACGCTGGGCGCCGCGGCGGCCGATGCCGGGCTGCCCTACCTGCCCGGCGTGTCGACCGTGTCGGAAGCGCTGGCGCTGCGCGAGCGCGGCTTTCGCCACCTCAAGCTCTTTCCGGCCGAGCAGTGCGGCGGCCAGGACTTCCTGCGCGCGCTCGCGGCGCCGCTGCCCGACCTGCTGTTCTGTCCCACCGGCGGCATCGACCTCGCCAAGGCCGCTGGCTACCTCACCCTGTCCAACGTGCCCTGCGTCGGCGGGTCCTGGGTGGTCCCGCCGGACGCCATCGCCGCCAACGACTGGGCCCGGATCGAGGCCCTGGCCAGTAAGGCCGCCGGGCTTGGTCGGGGTGTTGCAAGCCCGCCACAGGCCTGAGCGAAGCGGCGATCGGGACGGGGCGCGACCGGGCGTCCTCTGGTGGAAAAGTCTGGAAAATGGCAGGTTGACATAACTGGGCGGAAAGCTGCGGGTTGGCGGCCAAGCCACTGATAATGAAACGGGATCGCTGGGGCGATCCGAGGGCTAAACCAGAATGTCTCGTGCGAGATGGGCGGGTCTGCTGGCAGCGGTCGTGACCAGCGCTGCGCTGGTTGCCGCGCCCGTGCGGGCGATGCCCGAAACGGCCATCGTGCTCAACTCCGACGAAGCATCCATCAGCGTCGTCGACCGGCGGGCGATGACCGAGATCGAGCGCATCCCGGTCGGACGCGAACCGCATCACCTGATCCTGACGCCTGACGGCAAAGACCTCGTCGTCGCCTCGACCGTCACCAACGAGCTGCTGTTTCTCGACCCGGTGACCGCGCGCGAGCGCAAGCGTGTGCGCAACATCGTCGATCCGTACCAGCTGGGCTATTCGCCTGACGGCAAGTGGTTTGTCACCGCAGCTTACCGCATGAACCATGTCGACATCTACGAGGCCAAGGACCTGCGCCTGGTCAAACGCCTGCCGCTGCACTCGCTGCCCAGCCACTTCGCCTTCAGCGCCGATAGCGCCTTCGTCTACTTCACGGTGCAGGGCTCAAACCAGGTCGCAGCGCTCGACCTCGCCAAGCAGGAGATCGTCTGGACCGTCGATGTCGGCGAGGCGCCGGCCGGCATCCACGTGTTTCCCGACCAGAAGAGGCTGCTTGTCGGCCTGACCGGTGAGGACGCCGCCGTCGTCGTCGACCTCGCCACGCGCGGCGTCAGCAAGCGCATCGTCACCGGCAAAGGGGCGCACAACATCTTCAGGATGCCAGCCGACGACAAGCGGGTGCTGATCACCAATCGCGTCGAGGGTTCCATGTCGATCATCGACCTGGAGAGGCTGGAGGTCATCGACACCATCAAGGTGCCTGGCGGCCCCGACGACGTCGACTTCTCGCCCGATGGCAAGGTCGTCTGGGTGACCCAGCGTTGGCGCCGGCGCGTCGCCGCCGTCGAGCTGTCGACGCGCAAGATCCTCGGCACGGTCTTGGTGGGCCGATCGCCGCACGGCATCTACATCAACGGACCGCATACCGTGTCGCGGTCCGTGCTGCCGCCGCCGGAGCGCTCGGACGCCACGGCGGCGACAAAGAGATAACGTCCTCCTCAGTCAACGGCGGCGCGGTCGGGGGCTCGCGCCGCACGGGGTCAAGCGATGCTCGAGTCCCTTACCAACCTTTGGATCGAACTGCAGGGCCGGCTCCTGGAGATCGTGCAGCCCCTGGTCCACAGGTTCGGGTTGACCGAGTTCTATGACGACGTGCCCGCGGGCGTCGAAGCGCTGACCTTGGGCGTGCTGCAGATCGCCGTGATCCTGCTGATCTTCCGGCCGCTGGAATCGCTGGCGCCGGCGCAGCGCTGGGAGAACCGCAAGCTGGTACGCGTCGACGTGGTCTACACGCTGCTCAACAAGCTGGGCATCATCCCGCTGGCGATCTTCCTCATATTGCTGCCGCTCAACGACGAGCTGATCGAGCTCACGCGCACGGTCGGCTTCGTGCTGCCGACGGTCGAGCAGGTCATTCCCTGGCTGCGCGACAAGCCGCTGCTGCTCTTCCTCGTCTACTTCCTGCTCTACGACTTCGCGGGCTACGTCTGGCACCGCGCGCAGCACGGCCTGCCGTGGCTCTGGGCGCTGCACAGCATGCACCACAGTCAACGGCACGTCTCGACCTGGACCGACGATCGCAACCACGTGCTCGACGACCTGCTGTTCGACATCTATCTCGCCATCGTGGCGATTCTGATCGGTGTGCAGCCCGGCCAGTTCGTCGCCATCCTGCTGCTGGGCCGGCTGATCGAGGCCTTCTCGCACGTCAACACGCGTTGGGGCTTCGGCCGCATCTTCGACAAGGTGCTGGTCGACCCGATGTTCCACCGCACCCATCACGCGCGCGCCAACCCGGCCGAGCCGCGCATCCACGACACCAACTATTCGGCCGTCTTCCCGATCTGGGACATCATCTTCCGCACCGCGCATTACGACTACAAGCAGCGCGACAGCGGCCTCGACGATCCGATCGCCGACGCCGACAACGGCAAGGGCTTCATCGGCCAGCAGATCGCCGGCCTGGCGCGGCTGGGGCGTGCCATCGCCCGCACTTTCTCGCCGCGCGCGCCCCGCTCGACGCCGGCGGAGTAGGGCGTGATGCTCAAGCCGATCGGCCTGATCCGCACGCCATTCGCGACCATCGCCGATTGCCCGCGCAATGGCCGCGCCATCGACCCGCCGCCGCTCTGCCGCGCCGTCGTCGATCCGGCTTATGTCGACGGCCTCGCCAGCCTCGAGGGCTTCACCCACCTGATCCTGATTTATTGGCTCGACCAGGCCGGCCCGGCGACATTGCGCTTCACGCCGCCCTTCGACGACACCGAGCGCGGCGTGTTCGCCACCCGCGCGCCGCGCCGGCCCAATCCGATCGGCCTGTCGGTGGTGAAGTTCGACGGCTTCGAGTCAACTGGCGTGTTGCTGGTGCGCAACCTCGATTGCCTCGACGGCACGCCGCTCCTGGACATCAAGCCGTACCTGCCGACCACCGATTCCGAGCCGGGCGCCAGCATGGGCTGGCTCAGCGCCCGGCGAGGAAAGACTCCACCCTCTGGCGCGTCGGGATAGGCGCCACCGCGCCGTAGCCCGTCGTCGACAGCGCGGCGGCGGCATTGGCGTAGCGCGCCGCATCGAACGGGCTGTCGCCGGCGAGAATGCGCGTGAGGAACGCGCCATCGAAGGTGTCGCCGGCGCCGGTGGCGTCGAGGGCCTCCACCGTGTGTCCCGCAAGCCTCCGGCGCTGGTCGGGCGTCGCGACCAGCGCGCCATCCTTGCCCATCTTCAGCGCGACGATGGCCGGGCCCAGGCGCAGGTAGAAGTCGGCGATGGCGTCCGGCTCGTCTAGCCCTGTCATCACCCTGGCGTCGTCGAGGCTGGGCAGGGCGATGTCGACGCGCTTCATCGCCGCGTGCATCACGTCACGCGCGTCCTCGACCGACCACAGGCGCAGGCGCAGGTTGGTGTCGTAGGCGACGCGCTTGCCGGCGGTCTTCATCACATCGATGGCGGCGAAGCAGGCGTCGCGCGCCACATCGGAGATCGCCTGGCTGATGCCGGAGAGCTGCAGGATGTCGGCGGCGGCGAGATAGTCGCGCGGCAGGTCGCTGGCGGCGAAGCGGCTCGACGCCGAGCCCTTGCGCATGAAGGAGAAGTGATGGCCGCGCGCATCGTGCGTCACGAATACCGCGCCGGTGTGGCCGTCGGACCGGCGCTGCACGCGGCTGCAATCGACGCCTTCGCGGCGCCAGAGATCGATGAACAGATCGCCGAACGGATCTTCGCCGAGCGCCGTCAGATAGCCTACCGAGGCGCCCTGCCGGGCCGCGGCGATGGCGGCGTTGGACGTGTCGCCGCCGAAACCCTGCAGCCAGTTGGGCTCGCCAGGCGTGGTTTGATTGAACTCGACCATCGGCTCGCCGAGGCAGATTAGGGATGGCATCGCGATCGGGTTCCGCGTGATCGTCAGAGGTCGCGATGCTAGCCTGATCGGCGATTACCGTCGAAGGAGACAGCCATGGGCATTCTCGATCAGGTTCTTGGAGGCGTGCTCGGCCAGGCGCTGGGCGGCGGACGAGGCGGCACGCAGGCCGCGCTGATTCAGGCGGTGATCGGCATGCTGTTGCAAGGCGGCCTTGGCGGGCGGCAGACGGGCGGCGCCGGCGGTGGCGGACTGGCGGATGTGCTGGGCGGGTTGCTGGGTGGTGGCCAGCCCGGCGCTGGTGGACAACCCGGCGCCGGTGGCGGTCAGTTGGGCGGTTTGCTCACTGGCGGGCTGGGTGGCCTCACCGAAATCTTCGGCCAGGCCGGCATGGGCCGGCAGGTCAATTCGTGGGTTGCCAACGGACCCAACATGGCGATTTCGCCCGACCAGATCGCCGCCGCATTCGGCACGGAGCGCCTGGGCCAGCTCGCGGAGCAGGCGGGCATGACGCACGCGGAGGCCGCAAGTCAACTCTCGGAGATCCTACCGGGTCTGGTCGATCGCATGACGCCGGGCGGCGCCATGCCGCGCGCGGATCTCGGCGTCAACGACTTCGGCGCCATGATGTCCGGCATGCTGAACCCGCGGCGCTGACGCGCCAGGAGTCGTCCGGCACTCCGCCTCACCCTCAGGAGCGCCCAACGGGCGCGTCTCGAAGGGTGGGCAACGGGCACGGTTTGTAGCCCATGCTTCGAGACGGCCGCTGTGCGGCCTCCTCAGCATGAGGGCGATGGCTGTTCAGTCCCGCACGCGCTGCTCGACCACCACGTCGGCGCCGGCGCGGTCGATCAGCAGGATGGTGTAGGGCGTCGTGGTCGCCGCGCGTGTCGGCAGCATGCGTGGCGGGTGGCGCTCCTCGAACAGCACCACGATGCGCCCGGCGCGCCTTGCGGCCGAGATGATCGAGACGCTGTGACCGGCCGACGGGCGCTCGCCCAGGATGATGGCGACGCCGGTCTGGCGCGCCTCGTCAAACGGCGGCACGGGCTGATCGCCGCGCAGGCCGCGCCACATGATCTGCCATTGCGCCTCGGTCGTGGCGATCAGGGAGCCACCGGCCAGGGGCGCGCTGCGTACGCCGTCGAACTTGCGGAAATCATAGGCCGTGGCTTCGCCGGCCGAGGTCCAGTGGAACAGCGCGACCGCGCTGATGGTCATCGTCAGCACGACGGCGAGGACGCTCAGCACGCGACCGAGGCGGCCGCTGCCGTGCCGCTCCAGCGGGCTTGCGACACGGATATGCCGCGAGAGGCTGAGGTTCATGCGGCGCATTAGGCGCCGCGAACATGGCCCGAATGGGTTGGAATTAGGAAGAATCGCGGCGGTGGTGCCTTCACACCGCCGCGAAGCTTATTGATTCGTCAGCGAGAACGGGTCGTCGACCCGCGGCCAATAGGGTCTGGCCAGCTTGGTGTACTGGATGTTGGCGAAGTCCGGCTCGATGCTGCCCGGCGTGGTGACGTAGAGCACATCGGCGGCGATCGGCGCGAAGCCGGCGTAGAAGTGCTGCGTCGACTTCACCACCAGCGTCTTGTAGGCGCTGAGGTCGATGCCCAGCGGCGCATAGGCGTCGGGGTGGAAGAGCTGGGTGCGGTGCGTGTTGACCACGACATCGACGCCGTCGGCACCCTGCAGCCAGGCCGCGTCGCCTACCTCCATCTTCACGCCCTTGTCGCCGAAGCTCTGCTTCACGTCGCGCGCGATCTTGCGCACGGTCACCCGCATGTCGACCGGGTCGCCGCTCATCGGCCCGCACTTGCCGCCAATGCGCAGCTCGAGCGTGGCGCCTTCGCCGGCCTCCTCGGCGATCTGGAAGGCGATGGGATCCCACATCAGCCCGACCAGCGCCTTCTTGGCCTTGCGATCCAGCAGGGCGCGCAACACGAAGGTCGAATCGCTGGGCGCGCCGCCGCCGGCATTGTCGGCGACATCGGCCAGCACGATCGGCTTCGACGCCTTGGCGCCGTCGGCATGCGCCGCCGCCTCGGCGGCGGTCCAGTAGGGCGTCTTCGTGGTGGCGCGCATGTCATAGAGCTCGCGGCCGAGCTTCTCCGCCAGCGCCGCTGCCTTGGCCTTGTCGCCGTCGGCCACCACCATCATGCGCGCGCCGACCTCGGCCACGTCGCCCCACGGGAAGCCGTGGCCCATCGACACCGAGAGGATGCCGTCCTTGCCCTCGAAGGACTGCATACGGGCGACGAAGCTCTTCATCGGCTCGACCGGCGTGCGGTACATCGAGACCATGCGGCTGTCGAAGGTCGCCATGACAGGCCTGGTCTTGCCCTCGGCGGCGTCGGCGCAGAGCGTGAAGACCTCCTCGGCGCGGTCGATCGTGTCGATATGTGGGTATTCCTTGAACGTCACCAAGGCATCGGCCGTGGTGATCATGGTCTCGGTGATGTGGCAGTGCAGGTCGAGCTCGCCGCCGATGATCGCCTTGGGCCCGACAATGGCGCGCACCTTCGTCAGCAGGTCGCCTTCGCAATCGTCGTAGCCGTCGGCGACCATGGCGCCGTGCATCGACAGCAGCACGATGTCGACCGGCATGGCCTTCTTGAGGTCCGACAGCAGTTCCTCGCGCAGTTCCTCGTAGACCGAACGCACGGTGATGCCCGAGGGCGGCGCGAAGGCGCAGACGCTCTCGGCCACGCCCCAGCCGCGCGCTTCCGCGCGGCGTCGCCAGACATGCAGCGGGGCGGAGAACAGGTTCATCGTGTGCCTGGTCGCATCACCGTGGAAGATGCGGCCGAAGGTGCGATAGCCCGTGGGGAAGGGGCAGAAGGTGTTGGTTTCGGTGCCGAGCGTGGCGATGAAGACGTTCATGGTGGTTCCTGGGGACGCGTTGCCGGCACCGTAGCGCGAATACTCGCCCCGTCCTACCTTCCGCCGGAGGGGCAGAGCGATCGCGTATGGCCCGCTTACCTTCCCCCGGAGGGGGAAGGTGCCCGAAGGGCGGATGGGGGATGTCGAAGACGAACACCGATGTCGTTGAAACATCCCCCATCCGTCGCGCTACGCGCGCCACCTTCCCCCTCCGGGGGAAGGTAGATCCAAGTCGACGCGCGCTTGAGCGGGTTACCAGGTGTGGCGCAGGCCGATGGAGCCGGCGTGGTTGTAGGCGCCGCCGCCGAGCTGGCCGTCGTAGCGGACGAAGGCAGTGGTCGATGCAGCGAGCTTGGCGTCGAGCCACAGGCCGAGCACGGCGTGATCGCGCGGCGGCCGCGCGCCGTTGACGGTGAAGGCGCTGGCCGGCGCGCCGGCGAAGGCCGCCGTGAGCGGCCGCGCCACGTCGGCGAACTCGTGCTGCCAGCCCAGCCGCATGCCCAGCAGAACGCGGTCGGCCCGCGCCGTGATGTCGGCGCCGAGCACGGTGCGCAGCGCGTTGGTGGTGCGCACCGCGACGTTGAGGTTGAGCGAATTGGCGCCGCTCTCGCTGAAGGCCGACTGACGGCTGGTCAGGCCCTGCAGGCGCACGAAGGGCGTCAGCGAGAAGGCGTCGACCGGGATGGTGTAGCCGGCCTCGACCTGGCCATAGAACTGATGGGCGACAGGCGTGCCGGTGGCCTCGCGCGTGGCGAGGCCGGGAATGGCGATGGTGCGCACCAGGCGGTTGTCGTGCAGGGCGTAGCCGGCGACGGCGTCGACGTGGAAGCCGGCCTGGTTGCCAGCCTGCTTGAAGGAGGCGTAGATCGCGCCGGTGTATGAATTGGCGGTGGCGCGGGCGGCGAAGCTATCGGTCGACAGGCGCGAGCTGATGAAACCCAGGCCGAGGCCGACGACGAAGTTGGCATCGATGCGGTAGTCGGCGCCGGCGAGGACGCCGCCCTGATTGTAGTTGAGCCCGCTGGCATTGCCGTCGCCCGGCACGGCGCCGCCACCGCCCAGGCCGGTGATCCAGGTGCCGATGCGGGCGGTGGGGCTATCGCAAGCGCCGCCGGCGCAGGCGCCGGTCAGGGCGGCGCGCTGGCCCGCGCCGCGTGACGCGGCGGC
>JALHMM010000099.1 GCA_022844045.1 Reyranellaceae bacterium
CTTAACTCACTCGCCCAACTCACCGACATCACGGTGCACGCTATTCATCCAATGCGCTCGCGACGACATCCTCACGCCGCCGCCAGCGCATCCCTTCCCTCCAGACTTGTCATAAAGCATTCGGTTGCCCGAATTCACCCCGACCTGCGGCGCACGCGCCGGCGACAGACGATATTGGAGCCGCCACAGAAGCGGCCCGCAAACACCCGTCCATCGGGGAGGGGGGCCTTATATGGCGACCGACTTGGAAGTGTCAAACGCTTTCTGTCAGCGCGCCGAGTATGCGCCAGGGAGGCTGTTGATGAACCTCCAGGATCATCGCGAGGTTGCCCTGCAACCCATTATCAGGCAACAATAAGCTCAGACGTCGGCATGGCGGTGGACAAGCTGTGAACAAGATCCACCCCGGCCCGTCGGCATGCCCCCTCTAGCCGCCGGAAGCGATCACCCATGCGTGATGCCTCAGCCCCGGATTCCGACGCCCCTGCGCCGTCGTCGTCGCTCAGCGTAACCCGCGACGACGCCATCGGTCCGCCCCGCACCAAAGGGTGGTGGCCACCCTCGCCCGCCATCGCAAGACCTGCCATCGCGCTGGGGGGCGTGGCGCTACTGGTCGGCTTGGGCTTTCTGGCCCTGGCGCACAACACACAACGCCAGGCCGCGCCGCCATCGGCCGCCGCCGCGCCGCCGGACCTCCCGGTCGACGAGCTGATCGCGCGCAGCCCGCCGCATGTCGGCGCACCCGCCGGCCAGGCCCCGACGGTCGCCGTCGCGCCGCCCAAGCCGCCCGAGGCCGATCCCGTCGAACCGACGCCATCGATGGACCGATACGAGGTCACGGTGCGTGTCGAGAAGGGCGACACGCTGGAGAAGATCCTCGCCGAGCTCGACTTCGCCCCGGCCGAAGTCGAGAACGCGATTGAGGCGCTGCGCAGAGCGCTGCGCGGGTCCAAGCCGGTCGAAGGCAAAGGCAAGAATGCCAAGGCGGCGCACGCCAAGGCGATGCAGGCATGGCAGGCACCGATTCGCTTGCCTGTCGGCGAGTCCGTCGAGGTTACCGTCGGCGCCCCCAAGCAAACCGACGGCGTGCCGACCCTGCTGGAGCTGTCGATCCGCCCAACAGTGACGCGCGAACTCGCGCTGCGTCGCCTCGACAATGGCGACTTCGACGCGCAGGAGCGCATCTACAAGGTCGTCACCAAACTCATGCGTGCGACCGGCGTCGTCAAAGGCTCGCTGCGCGCATCGACCGACAGCGCGGGGGTGCCGGCGGACGCGATGAACGAGGCGCTGCGCGCCTTCGGCTACGATCTCGACCTCCAGCGCGACGTGAAGGGCGGCGATCGCTTCACCGTGCTGCTCGAGCAGGCCTTCACCAGCGATGGCCGTCAGGTCGGCTCCGGCCGCATCATCTCGGCCGAGCTGAAGCTCTCGGGCAATCGCACCGTATCCGTCCACCGTTTTCGCCCGGAAGGCGGCGCCGACCAGTTCTGGTTGCCCAACGGCCAGAGCGTCGTGAAGTCGCTGATCCGCACGCCGATGGATTTGCGGCGCGTGTCGTCGCGCTATGGCATGCGCGATCATCCCATTCTCGGCTTCACCGGCATGCACACCGGCACCGATTTCGCAGCACCGTATGGCACACCGGTGATCGCCGCCGGCAGCGGCGTGGTCAAGCAGGCCGGTCCCAACGGTGGCTACGGCAACTGGGTGCTGATCGCGCATGACGCCAGGATATCGACTGGCTACGCCCATCTCGCCCGTTTCGCACCAGGCATCCGGCCGGGCGCCCGCGTGCGCCAGGGCCAGGTGATCGGCTTCGTCGGCAGTACCGGCATGTCGACTGGTCCACATCTGCACTACGAACTGCATGTCAGCGGCCGGCCGGTGAATCCGATCACGCATCGCGCCGCGGTCCGCGGATCGCTCTCCGGCAAGGATCTCGAGCGCTTCCGTGTCCAGGTCGCCAAAACCAACCGCGAGCGCGACTCCGCGCCGATGCTTGTGGCCCGCAACGACGCCGACAGTGGCGATGCCGTGCGCGCAACCGTGACTCCGATCCGTAGCCGCTCACGTCCGCTAGCGCCTCGGGCTCTGCAGCAGGCCTTCCTCGTCGACAGCGTCGAGATGCCCAGCCTGACGGCCTCCGTCCCCCAAACGACGCCAGCGAAGGCGCATCCTGTTGTGAAGTCGCGCAAGGGATTCAAGCAGCGTTCGGCGATCAAGTCGCAAAAGGTCGTAAAGCCCAAGGCCGTGGTGAAGCAGCGCTCGGCCGTCAAGCAGCGCAAGGCCGTTGCGGCGCGCCAGGGCGCCGAGACCAAGCGCAAGCGTTGACACGCCAGCTTGCGGGGCAGCCGCGGCTCACGCAGAGTCGCGGGCGGAGGACCCCGCCATGCTTAGCGCCGCCGACAACGAGCTTCTGACACGCACCGGGCCGGCGACGCCGATGGGCGCGTACTTCCGGCGCTACTGGCAGCCGGTGGCGCTGTCGGCGCAGGTGGCCGAGCGCGACGCCGTGCCGATCCGCGTCACCGTGATGGGTGAGACCTGGCTGTGCTTCCGCGACTCAAGCGGCCGTGTCGGCCTGGTCTCGCCGCGCTGCCCGCATCGCGGCGCCGATCTCGTCTGGGGTCGCAACGAAGACTGCGGCCTGCGCTGCGCCTATCACGGCTGGAAGTTCGACGTCGATGGCAAGGCGGTCGACCTGCCCAATGTCGAGCCGGGTTCGGCGCTCTATCGCAATGTGAAGCTCAAGGCGCATCCGGCGCGCGAGTTCGGCGACATCGTTTGGGCCTGGCTCGGGCCGAGTGAGCCGCCCGCCGGCGTGCCTGAACTGGAGTTTGGCCTGGTGCCGCCAACGCATCGTTTCGTCACCAAGAAGCTGCAGCAATGCAACTGGGCGCAGACCATGGAAGGCGCGCTCGACACGGCGCACTTCTCCTTCCTGCATATGCCGGCGCCGTCGGTGCGCTCGAACGACAATCCCGACGCGCCGGCGGATGAACGCCGCCTGCGCTGGATCCGCGACGACCCGCGACCGAAGTTCCAGATCGTGCCGCACGATTGCGGCTTCGTCATCGGCGCGTCCCGCGCCGCCGACGGCGGCGAGCTCTACTGGCGCACCTCGCAGTTCATGCTGCCCAACCATGCCACGACGCCCTCAACGCTGCCGGGCGAAACCTATTTCGGCTACACCTTCGTGCCGATCACCGACGAGGACTGCTGGATCTACACCTATGCGTGGAATCCGGCGCGGCCACTGACCAACGCCGAGCGCGAGAAATACGCCACCGGCCATGGCGTGATCGCCGAAGTCGACAAGGACTACGCGCCGCTGCGCAACAAGGCCAACGGATACCTGCGCGACATCGAGGACATGAAGCATCGCAGCTTCACCGGCGTGAAGGGCGTCGCCGAGCAGGACGCCATGGTGCAGGAAAGCCAGGGCACGATCGCCGATCGCAGCCAGGAGATCCTGACGCCCACCGATATGGCCGTCGTGCGCTTCCGCTCTTCTCTGATCGAAGGCGCGAGGGCGTTGCGCGACCAGGGCGTCGCGCCGGCCAGCGCCGCGACGCCAGCGGCCTACACGCTGCGATCGGGCAGCTGGATCGCACCGGCGAGCACGCCGTTCGGCGAGGTGATGATGCGGCGCTTTGGCGATCCGGTGGGACGCGCCGTCAACTAAGCCCTCGCCTGCGCCAGGATGAACAGCCGGCGGAATTTGAACAGCGTGCTGCCGTCGGCTTCCTTGGGATAGGCGGCGGCGACACGCGCGCGATAGGCCGCCTCGAACTGTGCGCGCATCGGCTCCTCGAGCCGCGTCAGGAACTGCGGCAGCCACGAGCCCTTGGTGAACTCCGCCACCGGGTTCTCGCCCTTCAGGACTTGCAGGTACTCGATCTCCCAGATCGCGATGGAAGTGGCGAGCGGCGCGAGCAGGCGCCAGTACTCTTCGGGCGACGCCACCGGCCTGCGACGCAACACCGGCAGCAACGTACCGCGCCACGGCCCGTCCTCAATGGTGTCAACGACGGTCGCGTGCGAGGGCGCGTCGAAGTTGCGCGGCATCTGGATGGCGAGCCAGCCGCCGGGCGTCAGTTGCTGCAGCAGCGACGGGAACAACGTCGCGTGGTGATCGAGCCAGTGCAGCGTGGCGTTGCTGAACAACACGTCGGCCGGCGTGTCGGATTTCCAGCGATTGAGGTCGGCCTCGATGAAGCGCGCGGCCGGATGATCCTTGCGGGCGCGCGCCAGCATCTCCGGCGAGCCGTCGACACCGGCGAGTCGCGCGTCGGGCCAACGCGCCGCGAGCAACGGCATCATATTGCCGGCACCACAGCCGACATCGACGACGGTCTTCGGCGCGACCGCGGGCACGCGCGCGAGCAGATCGATCGCCGGCTGCAGGCGCTCGCCGGCGAACTTCAGGTATTGAGCGGGATCCCAGGCCATGGCGTGCAGCATGCGCGATCATGCGTGCAAACGAAAGCGGCGCCGGATCGCTCCGGCGCCGCTTCACATGCTGTCACATGGCTCAGTCGTCGGCCGCGTCGGCCAGGTCGGGCTTCACGACATGGCCGGCGATGCTGAGCTCGCCGTCCTTGACCGTGACGTCGACCGCCGCGCCGTCGGGCACCGTGCCGTCGAGGATCAACTGCGCCAGCGGGTTCTGGATCGAGCGCTGGATCACCCGCTTGAGCGGCCGCGCACCGTAGACCGGATCGTAGCCACGATTGGCCAGCCAGGTGCGCGCCTTGTCGTCGAGCCGTAGCTCGATCTTGCGCACCTCCAGGAGCTTGCGCAGGCGCATGAGCTGGATCTCGACGATGTCGCCCATGTGGCCGCGCGACAGCCGCGTGAACAGCAGGACCTCGTCGAGCCGGTTCAGGAACTCCGGCCGGAAGGCGCGGCGCACCTGCTCCATCACCTGCTCGCGCGCGTCGTCGACCGGCTGGTCGTCCTTCAGCGCCGCGAGATACTCGCTGCCGAGGTTGCTGGTCAGCACGATCAGCGTGTTGCGGAAATCCACGGTGCGGCCCTGACCGTCGGTCAGGCGGCCGTCATCGAGCACCTGCAGCAGCACGTTGAAGACGTCGGGATGCGCCTTCTCGACCTCGTCGAACAGGATCACCTGATAGGGCCGGCGGCGCACCGCCTCCGTGAGCGCACCGCCCTCGTCGTAGCCGACATACCCCGGCGGCGCGCCGATCAGCCGGCTGACGCTGTGCTTCTCCATGTACTCGGACATGTCGATGCGCACCATCGCCTGGTCGTCGTCGAACAGGAACGCCGCCAGCGCCTTGGTTAGCTCGGTCTTGCCGACGCCGGTGGGCCCAAGGAACAGGAACGAGCCGATCGGCCGGTTCGGATCCTGCAGGCCCGCGCGCGCGCGGCGCACGGCGTTGGACACCGCGACGATCGCCTCGTCCTGACCGATGACGCGCTTGTGCAGCGCGTCCTCCATGCGCAGGAGCTTGGCGCGCTCGCCCTCGAGCATCTTGTCGACCGGCACGCCGGTCCAGCGCGACACGACGGCGGCGATGTCCTCGGGCTGCACCTCTTCCTTCAAGGTGCGGCCGCCGGCGGCTTCGGCCTGCTCGGCCGCCTTGAGCTGCTTCTCCAGCTCGGGGATCCTGCCATAGGCCAGCTCGCCCGCCTTGCCCAGCTCACCGCGTCGCTGCGCGATCTCGAGATCGGCGCGCGCGCGATCGAGCTCTTCCTTGAGCTTCTGCGTTCCGGCGAGCTTGTCCTTGGCCGCCTTCCACGCCGCCGTCAGGCTGGCACTCTTCTGCTCCAGCTCGGCCAGCTCCTTCTCGAGCTTGCCCAGCCGGTCCTTGGACGCGGTGTCGCTCTCCTTCTTCAGCGCCTCGCGCTCGATCTGCAGCTGCAGGATGCGGCGATCGAGCTCGTCGATGTCCTCCGGCTTGGAGTCGACCTGCATGCGGATGCGGCTGGCCGCCTCGTCCATCAGGTCGATCGCCTTGTCGGGCAGGAAGCGGTCGGAGATGTAGCGGTTGCTGAGCGTCGCGGCGGCGACGATCGCGGCGTCGGCGATGCGCACGCCGTGATGCAGCTCGTACTTCTCCTTGATGCCGCGCAGGATCGAGATCGTGTCCTCGACCGACGGCTCGTTCACGAACACGGGCTGGAAGCGCCGCGCCAGCGCCGCGTCCTTCTCGATGTGCTTGCGGTACTCGTCGAGCGTGGTGGCGCCGACGCAGTGCAGCTCGCCGCGCGCCAGCGCGGGCTTGAGCATGTTGGAGGCGTCCATCGCGCCCTCCGCCTTGCCGGCGCCCACCAGCGTGTGCAGCTCGTCGATGAAGACGACGATGTCGCCCGCCGCCGAGGCGATCTCCGACAGCACGGACTTCAGCCGCTCCTCGAACTCGCCGCGATACTTCGCGCCGGCGATCATCGCGCCGAGATCGAGCGCCATCAGCTTCTTGCCCTTGAGCGCCTCGGGCACGTCGTCGTTGACGATGCGCAGCGCGAGGCCCTCGGCGATGGCGGTCTTGCCGACACCAGGCTCACCGATCAGCACGGGGTTGTTCTTGGTGCGGCGGCTCAGCACCTGGATGGCGCGGCGGATCTCCTCGTCGCGGCCGATCACCGGGTCGAGCTTGCCCTCGCGCGCCACCTGCGTGAGGTCGCGCGCGTACTTCTTCAGCGCGTCATAGGAACTCTCAGCCGCGGCGTTGTCGGCGGTGCGGCCCTTGCGCAGCTTGTTCACCGACTCGTTGAGCGCGTTGGGCGTCACGCCGGCGCGCTTGAGGATGTCGGTGGCGTTGCCGGCGCCGGGCATCGCCAGCGCCTGGAGCAGACGCTCCACGGTGACGAAAGAATCGCCGGCCTTCTTGGCCAGCTGCTCGGCCTGCTCAAAGGTGCGCGCGGTCTCGGGCGCGAGATAGATCTGGCCGGCGCCCGAGCCTTCGACCTTGGGCAGCTTGGCCAGCGCCTGCTCGGTCTCGCGCAGCGCCAGGCGGGAATCGCCACCGGCGCCGGCGATGATGTTGGCCGCGAGGCCTTCCTCGTCGTCGAGCAGGACCTTCAGGACGTGCTCGGGATTGAAGCGCTGATGACCGGCGCGCAGCGCCAGCATCTGGGCGCTCTGCAGGAAACCGCGAACGCGATCTGTGTACTTCTCTTGATCCATATCAATCACCCCTTCCTACGTGCCCCCGTCTGGCGGCGGGCGAACGGGCGGACCCTCTGATGAGGCATCCAGCGCAGATATGGGGCCGCGCCCAGCCGCCACAAGTCCCCGCGTCGCGCCGGGTTTATCCTATTTCCCCTGCGAGCCGGCTTGCGTCTGGCGCAGGTCGGTCTACGATCAGCCACGAGGCTCGCGCATAGGGAGAAATCGCATGGCGAAGGCTAAGGGCGCGAAGAAGAAGGCGGCCGCTAAAGCGAAACCAAAGGCGAAGGCCAAGGCGAAGAAGCCAGCGCCCGCGAAAAAGGCGGTGATGGCGAAGCCGGTCGCCGACAACGGGCTGGCCAAGCGGGTAGCCGCCCTCGAGGCGGTGATCGCGTCGCTGAAGAAGGGCTCCAATACCACCGGCGATTCCGTCGCGAAGGCGATCGACACGGCCGCGACCGAGATCCGCCAACGTGCCGAGGATGCCGATCACATCGCCATGGCCGAGGTGCGCAAGCACGTCGACAAGGTCGTGGCCGAGCTGACCGCGGCCGACGAGCGGCTGCACAGCGAGATCGGCGCCGTGGCCGCCCAGGGCGAAATGAAGATGGACGACATCAACGTCCTGCGCCGGCGCATCGAGGCGCTCGAAGCCAAGAAGTAGCGCGCCGCCAACGAAAACGGCGCCGGTGGGAACCGGCGCCGCGTTCGTTGCAGCCTTGTCGGGCCGACCCTCTATTCCTTGTTGCCACCGCCGCCTTGTGGTTCGCCCGCCGGCTCCGGTGCGGCCTCGCCGTCGCGCTCGCGGCGTTGGGCGCCACGGAAGCGCCGGAAGTGCGGATGGCGCGGCCGGAACTGACGGTCGCCGCGGCCAGCTTGGCCTTCCGCGGCATCCACACCGGCTTCCGCCGGCGCGGGCGCGGCGACCGCGACGCCTTCGGGATCGACGACGCTGGCGCCGTTGAACGGCGCGCCGTCGACCTGCGGCTGGTCGGCGAAGGCCGGATCGTCCGTCAGGTTGCGTACCCGCGGCGGATAGGGGATCGGCGTCGAGCCTTCACCCTGATGCTCGTCGTAGCCGCCGTCGCGCGGCCCATCGCCCTGCCCCGTCACGGGCCGGCGATCATCCTGGCGGCGATCGTCCTGGCGGCGATCGTCGTAGCGACGGTCATCCTGCCTGCGGTCATCCGGACGGCGATCGTCTTGGCGGCGATCGTCTTGGCGGCGGTCATCCTGCCGGCGCTGCTCGTGCCGGCGGTTGTCGTAGCCGCCATTGGGGCCACGCTCGCCGCCATAGCCCTGCTGGCGATCGTTGTAGCCGCCGCGATCGTCGTAGCGGCGCTGCTCGCCGCCGTCCTGGCGCGGGCCACCGTCGCCGCCGCCGTCGCCACCCTGGCCCTCCATCGGACCGCCCTCGCCCTGGGGCGCGCCCTCCTCGCCGCCGCCTTCCTCGTCCCACATGCGGTCGAAGCTGGGGCGTACAAAGCCGCCTTGGGCGGCGATCACCCGGAAATAGTGCTCGGCGTACTGGTAGTACGACTCGGCCAGGATCCGGTCACCCGAGGTCGTCGCCTCGCGCGCCAGCGCCATGTACTTCTCGTAGATCTGGTGGGCCGTGCCCCTGACCCGCACGTCGGGTCCGTTGCTATCGAAGGATTGGTTACGGCTGGGAAACTTCTGCTTTCCACCGCCACCACCACCACCACCGCCGCCGCCATTGTTGCGGCCACGCTGTCGCCTCTGATTATTCGGTCTCATTCGGCCTGCCGATGTTCGGCCGCGACGGGTATAGACCCCGGTTATTCGAAAAACCCGCTTCTGCGGGCACCGTCGCGGACTTGGTTCCGAGGGGAACGCTCGCGCCTCTCCGGGCGTCGGCAGCGGTTCTCCTTTTCGGATGGGATCAACCTATCCGGTCGGCCGGCCCTTGCCAAACGATTTATTGATCAGGGCCGGCGGGCCAGGACGACCCGCTCGATTCCGCCCAGATCGGCCACCACCCGCTCGATCCGGAAGCCCGCCGCCCGTACCAGCCGGGCCACATCGGGGGCCTGGCCCTGGCCGACCTCGAGCGCGGTCCAGCCGCCCTCGCGCACCAGATAGGGCAGCTCGCCGGCCAACGTGCGGTAGGCATCCAGCCCGTCCTGACCGCCATCGAGCGCCAGCCACGGCTCGTGCTCGGAGACCTCCGGCGCCAGCCCCTCGATGTCGTCGGTGGGGATGTAGGGCGGGTTGGAGACGACGATGTCGTACTGCTCGGTGAGCCCCGCGCCCCAGTCGCCGGCCCGCATCTCGGCCCGGCCGGCCAGACCCAGCGCCTGGGCGTTCTCCCGCGCCACCGCCAGCGCCCGCTCGCTGCGGTCGACCCCCAAGCCGCGCGCGTTGGGCAGGGTGTGCAGCAGCGCCAGCAGCAGGCAGCCCGAGCCGACGCCGAGATCGAGCAGGCGCAGCGGCGCCGCGCGGTCGGGCACCACCGACAACACCGCCTCGACCAAGGTCTCGCTGTCGGGCCGGGGCGTCAGCACGTCGGGCGTGACCTTGAACGGCAGGCTCCAGAACTCGCGTGACCCTAATATTTGCGACATTGGCTCGCGCGTCAGCCGGCGCTTGGTCAGCCGCTCGACGCGGGCGATGACGCCGGCGTCATTTATCGCCGCCCCGGGCTCGGCGATCATGGTCTCGACCGCCAGGCCGGTGGCGTCGCCCACCAGCAGGCGCGCCTCGAGCCGGCCGTTCTCGATCCCGGCCGCCGCCAGACGCGCCGCCACCGAGGCCAACATCTCGCCGACCGTGGGCATCCCCCTCGACACTCCCCCTACGCCACCGGCGCCAATGTGCCGGTCCAGGACTCGCCGCTCAACCCCCGTCTTGTGCCCGCATGCGATAGCGGAAGTCACAATGGCTGGCGCCGCCCATGATGGTCTGCGTGCGCTGGAACTCGATGCGCTCGTCGTAGCCCTCGATGAAGGTGCCGTCGCGGTTGCACGACAGCAGGTGGCCGATCTCGCCCAGCCCCATCTCGCGATACATCTCGGCGTAGCGACAGCGCACGACGTTGAAGTCGAGATGCTCCTTGTCCTCGCGCAGCTTCTCGATGAGCAGCGCGTCCTCCTTGGTCCACAGCGGCTGGATGGCGCTGAAGCTGGCCAGCGACGTGCCGTCCTTCGCCTGCGCCGCGAACTTCTTGCCGGCCTCGATCGCCGCCTTCCGGATCGCGCGCTCGATCACGCCCTTCGCCGCCGCCTCGCCGAAGGCCGCCTTCATCTCCTCGTAGAGCGGCTTGATGATCTCCGCCTCGATGCGGCGGCGTTGCAGGATGCCCATCTGGAGATCGGGGGCTGGCGTGGTCGACATGGCGGCGGCTCCGTCGCGAGAAGATGCGGCAGGCTCGCGCAGCGCGCGGGGCGGCGCAAGGGCGCGCGCGCCATGCTACGATCGGAATGAGACGCGCGATCACCTCTGTCGGAGGGCCCTCTTGAGAAAGTCAGGCTTGCTCTACCTGCTCATCGCGGCAAGCCTGGCGCATGCGCCGCTGGCGATCGCGCAGGTGCCGCCGACCGCCACGGAGATCGCCGCCTATACCGGCCTGCACGCCGCCGCCGCCAGCGGCGACGCCGCGACGATCACGCAGCTGATCGCCCAGAAGGCCGATCCGAACGCGCGCGACAGCTCTGGGCGCACGCCGCTGCATGTCGCGGCCTTCGCCGGCCATCAGGCGGCCATCTCGGCCCTGGTCGCCGGCGGCGCCGATCCCAAGGCGCAGGAGAACCGTCGCTACGACATCATCACCATCGCCGCCGTGCGCGACGACGCGGCGATGGTGCGGCTGGCGATCCGCCTGGGCAGCGATCCGCGCGCCATCACCAGCCCCTACGACGGCACCGCCCTGATCGCCGCCGCCCATCTCGGCCACGACGAGGTGGTGCGCGCGTTGATCGAGGCCGGCGCGCCGCTCGACCACGTCAACAATCTGGGCTGGACGGCGCTGATCGAGGCGGTGGTGCTGGGCGACGGCGGCCCGCGCCATGTCGCCTGCGCGCGGGCGTTGGTCGAGGCCGGCGCCAACCGCGAGATCCCCGATCGCAACGGCAAGACCGCGTTGCAGCTGGCGCGCGAGCGCGGGTTCATCGAGATGGTGCGGATTCTTGAGAACGCGGCGAAGCGGTAAGGCCCCCTGCTCTCTGACCTGGCCGCGCACATAGCGATCGAGGAGCAGGCCAATGCGCGATGTCATACGCCATTGCGTCAAAGCCGCCGTGAACGATCGAGTGAAAGTAAGGGAATGGCTTAGTTTGGTGTGTTTTCGGGTTAGCCATGCCCACAGTTTAATCCACTATCGCGCTATCGATTGCTATGGTCGGGCAACAATCACATCAATAAGGCGGCTTCGCGTTGATTGGTTAATTAGGATGGAAGATCATCATTACTCGACGGTCGCAGCAGGTCCTAATCTTCACCGGTCGCGATGGACGTGCGCAAATCCGCAATGGCATCTAGCAGACGCCTGATAGTCGCTGCGCCCTCCGGCGTCTGATCCCAGATACGACGAAGGCTGGCATGGGCCTTAGCCCATTCTTTGTCCATTTTTTCCTCTTCGTCGAGGCGAGGCACCTTCACCTTTAGAATCATGCAAATCTGCACAACATTGGCGCTGAGCGTTTTGAACTCTCCGGCGCATATCCGGCTGACCTGACTGGCGTGCACGTTCGCAATCCTGCCGAGATCCGCCTGACTCAACCCACTTTTCGAGTGCGCGCGTGAAATTCGCTGCCGCAGATTGCTAATTTGCTTGTCATTGGGCTTCATGCAAATTAGCATGAATTATCACTATCTAATTTGCAATGAGGGATAGATGAACGAGATTCGCTTTTACCGGGCGAGCGAGAAGCCCTACGGCGCGTTCAGTAACCTCTATCGGCGAGACATCGAGTTTGAAGGCGAGACATTCGCTACCAGCGAGCACGCTTATCAGGCTGGAAAGCCTCGCAAGGCGGCGGTGCGGAAATGGCTCATGGAAGCGCCGTCGCCTGCGCTCCTTGCGATGGCGGCGCACGGTCTCTATTACTGGGACGTGGCTCCAGGCTGGTCGACGAAGAAGTTCGACCGCATGCGGTCGGTGCTGAGGGCTAAGTTCACACAGCACACCGACCTACGCGAGCTGCTCCTCGCGACCGGCGATGCAAGGCTAGTGGAGAGCGCGACCGTCGATAACGAGGTCAACCGATTGTGGGGCGAGGTCAATGGCATCGGCCGCAACATGCTGGGCGCGTTGCTGATGGAGATCCGTGCTGAGCTTCGGGGCGACGACGCGGAAACGGCAGCCTATCTATTGGCGGCGGAGTAGCCTGCGCTTAGAATTCCGAGGAACGGATGCTCAGTATCTGGCGGACGTACTGGGCGCCCCGCTTTTTAAAAAGTCCGCGAGCACCAGCATAGGCGCAGTTCTCAGCCGCGAGGCGCTGGCCGGCCACGATACCTTCTAGGAGGTCGGTTGCCCTGAGGCAGGCGGTGCCGAAACTGTTGGCGAGCATCCAGTCAATCACGCCCACGCTCACCATGTCGCCCGAACCGCAAGTGTCTAGGACTTCGGGGGCGTCGATCGCCGCGCACCAAACAGTCATATCGCTGTCGCGGACCTCGAGGCCTGCGGCGCCGTGGGTGACGATGCGGACGCAATCTGTCAACCGGTCCGCTAACCTCTTGCCTAGCCGGTCCTCGGAATATTTTAGGATGGTCGCGAGTTGTAGCGCCTCCTCGAAGAGTTGCGTGTCCTCGATGTCCGAGGGCTCAAAGAATATGATCGCGCCCGCAGAGCCCGCCGTCCTCATCGCCTCGAGGATGTTGGCGGAGAGGCGATCCGCATAGAAGATGCTGCAATGCGTCAGGATTGGCAGGGCGGATGCGAGTTCGGCTTCGCCGATCGGTTGGAAGCGCGGCAGGTCCTCCTGGGTTTCCGGGCACACGAAGCGGAATTCATGCTGACCCGACGCCGTGTTCAGCTCCTGAGCCAGAACGGGCGACCGCAGATCCGAACGACGCGCGATATAGCGAATGGTCGCGCCCGCTTGTGCAAATTCGAGAACTAGCCGTTCGCCTGCAGCGTCATCGCCGAGCGCCAATACAGGGGCGACGCGCCGATGGAGCATCGCCAACGAGACTAGGACGTTCCCGCATGATCCGCCGAGCGCCTCATCTGTCAAATCGCCGTCAGCATAGACGCGATCAAGAACCGTGAATCCGGTCCCGGCGACATCAACACGATGACCAAGGAGGGCATTCGAGTACATGTTCTCTTTATGTACTCTCTTTCCATCATCTGTCGAGTCCGAGCGATGCGACATTAAGGCGAATCCTTCCAGCATTCGACGGCAACAGAGCCTTGAGGATCCTGCGGAGAGCGTCGGGCCCGACTGGCCCAGCCCCAAACAACGACCAGCACCCATTTGCCGCTCCGCAGACGTCACCAACGCTAATCCCAAATTGATGCGAGAGGAGCGCATAGTCGTTACCTAGGCGCGAGCCGCTGTCTCCGAAGCAGAGCACTTCCCTTCCCGCGGGCAATTTCTTCCTGAGCGCCTCCACGACAGCGAGCTTGGATGAAGCCGTAGGAACGATGTCATAGCTGTGCCCCGACCCCATGACACGGACGCGGCCGTCCGAAAACGGAGCGCACTCTCCTAAGTCGACGGGGAATCGGTAGGGATGGCGTAGCCGGTCCATGTTGACCGTGATCTGGACCTCTCGGTGTTTGAATTCTTGCTGTATGAAGAGATCTTCTCGCCCGCGCAGCCATTCGGCGGTCTCGGTGATCGCTGGATCGGCCGGTGGGAGATCATGGTCGATATCGACATCCGAGCTTCGGAGGTGGCCGCCATTGTAGTAGCCGATCAATATCGAGGGCAGCATGTCTGCGGGAAACACCTTTCGGAGATCCTCGCCAGCCGATCCACCCCGTCCGGTCGCGATGCCGATCATCAGCCCTGCGCGGTGGAGCCGCACCAGCTCCTCAACAATCTCCTGGTCGGGAACCGACCAGCGACCAGCCGTCGTCACTATGGTTCCGTCATAATCGAAGACCGCGCCTCCGATGTCCGCTTGGGCCAAGGCTTCCAGGCGATCACGTCCGATGACATGCAGGGGATCGACCGTGGGATCGTGGGCGTCCGATCGCGCGATCGCGGCCCGCTTGTGCCGCACATGCGACGGCATCGCCTCGGCGAGATCCGCAAGCGAACGATCATCATACATCGACCGTCCGAATTCGCCGATGCCGGGCTTGCCCGGGTCAATTCCGAGGACTGCGCCTATGGCCTCAAGGATGCCAAGGCCGTCGATAATGGAGAGCGCGTTGTCGGAACGGCCGCAGGATCCGTGATCAATAGCTAAGCGGCGGAGGGATGCAGGAAGCACGGCATCGATCGCCGTCCATGAGGCGCGGGAGTCGATGCCGGTCAGCGCTAAAATGATTGTTTCGTCTATGCGATGATGCAGCCAGCCGTGACGGCCGTGCGCTAGGTTCCGGAAGTCAGTCGTTTGAATATGCAGAAGCGATGCCTCCCAGATGGAGGTGTCCAACAGGACTGCCATCGGCCTGAGAAGGGGATCACCGGCGACGACGACAGTGTCAGTACGCCGGAGGTGCGCCAGTGCGGCGACGCGCGACGCCCGGGTGGCCGGGTCGCGCATGCAGGCCAGCTGGGCGGAGAGACCGTCGAGCAGACGCACCGCTCCGAATGAGTCTCGGGAGGCTGTGTCAGAGGCCAAGAGCAGGGCCACGACGGACGACAGTAGGGAGTGCGTCGCGAGGTAGCCGTCCTTCGGATCAGCAACAGGCACGACGTGCACTATGCCGCCGCCGCGTCCGACAATGCCGGCGGCGGTCCCGACCGGGTTGCGGGTGACGAGTTGGAGGGTTTTGGCCTTGCGGTCGAGCGCTGCACGCGCTGCAGCGGCCGCATCGGAGTTGTCACCGCCGGCGCTGAAGAGCCAGACGTCGCTGTCGGTGAGGTCATGCTGGTCGAGTACTGCCTGCATCGGAGTCTGCACCGTCGTCGGTCCAAGGCCGAGCGTGTCGCGGCAGCGCACGAGATATTCGGCTGCGATCGCGGACCCGCCGGACCCGATCGCGAGGGTATGGCGACGCGCGCCCTGCACAATGCGACCGGCAAGAGAGCTGGCATCGTAGGCACGGAACAGCTCGAGAGTGGCGGGCAGTGCGTCCAGCTTCCCGCTGAAGACCGGCGTCGTCATTCCGGACTCGTCGATTTGTCGTAGCTGGCGTAGAGCGGACCAGAGAGAACCAGATGGACAGTCATGTCCGGTAGATCGGCTAGGGTCGGCTCTGGATGATCGAATAGGTAACTCTCGGTCTCAAGGTACTGCACTGCCATGTCGTGCTCGATGGCGGCCATCAAAGCGCCGGCAGCGAGCACTTTGCTGCCGACTGGGGAGAGCACCATGCGGGGATCGTAGGTCCCTTTCATGGTCCGGTCGAAGCGGGTCTTGAGCGTCGAGAGCGTGCGGTAGCAGTCGAGCGGGTTGCGCTCGGAAGCATAGACGACGTCGCGCGGATCCACCTCCCACTCGTTCACGAGTTCGGTGCGATACTCGGCAAGAAGATCGTCGGCCCGCCGGGGGTTTCGGGCGGGGAAGGGGAGCAGCGGACAGATCTTGTAGCGACGTTGGATCGCCGCGCCGATCTGGGTCAGTGCGGAGGCCCGTCCTCGCGCAAGCTGCGGGATCCAGACTTGCGCCAGCCCCTGACCCTCGGCGTCGACCTGCGGGGAGAATCCCTTCACCGAACCCGCGCGGCTCGACGGGACGCTTGAGATCCTGTCGTCCATCTCGGGGTTCGAGACGATCATGAGATGGAAGGCGCGGTTGCTGGTTGCCTCGCAGTCCTCGAGAAGCATCCGTGCGGCCGGGAAGCCTATGCCGATCGAAAGCGCGCTTAGGTCGAGGATGACGTCGGTCACCTCTTCGGCCACTGGATGCTGCCCGAGCAGCGAGACGATGCGCGATCCGCCGACCGGCGCCCCGTCGTCCGCGAAGACGTCGACCCTGAAGATGGTGCAGTCCGGTACGATCGCCTTCAGGGCGGTTTCGTTCTCGTCAGCCCGTTTGATCAGCGCGTCCGAAGCGCCGGTTCTCTCCTCGCGGATGAAGACGGCGGACAGACGGTTGCCGAGAGCGCCCGCTAGCATCTCTGATACGCGGCGCGATCGGGGGTCGAAGCCCGCTGCCGCGACGAGCAGGACGCGGCGCGACGCATCAGCGAAATAGTCGCCGACGAACGAGTCTACTTCATTGTCGAAGTTGGCAATGCAGTTCTCCCAATGCTTACGCATTGGCCAGCCCCGTCACCTTGCGCAGGTAGTCGATCTTTTGGGGCAGGAAGCCGCCACGGTTGAAGGTCAGCCCGTAGACGAGCCCGACCGTACCGGTCAGCTCGATGAGTGCCCAGAGCTTACCACCTTGCCCGTAGTTGCGTTCGATGGTGATCGCGCCGTGGGCGATGGCGTACTTGAGGACCGAGGCGAGCTCGTCGTCGAACGACAGCGCTTCCATTTCCTCCTCGAGGATGGCGATCGCGTTAGCGCCGGCGCCGAGCGGCGCGTTGGGAAGGAGGGATTCCTCCCTGCAATCGCGTCCGATCGCGTCGACCATGCCGCGCACCCGTTGGGCATGGGGGAAGGCCCATGCGTCCATAATGGACTTGGCCTTCTCGATCAGGATTAACTGCTGGTCCCGGGCCGGCAGAGGGAGCGTGTTGTTGCGGATCGCTCTGGTTTCGATGTTGGCGACGAGGGCGCCCGCGAACTGCAGGAAGACCTCGGCGTTTTCATTGCTAGCGTCGCAAACGTCGTCGACGCCGTAGTGAAGTGGACGGCTGTACTCGTGGTGCAGGTGCACGCGGGCGCCGTGAGCGACGTCGGCATCCGCCTTGAGCGGGCTTTTGGGGTCGGGGTCGATCTCCTCGAACAGCGAGGGTGTCGAGCGGGCGATGCGGACCGCGTAGCGGTGCAGCAGGATGCGCTTCATCGCCAGTGCGACCTCGGGCCCATCATCGTAGGATTTCGTGCGACGGATGAAGTCGTCGACGATGTGGTCAATCTCCTTGCGCCGCGTCGGTCCGATCTTCAGCTTGTTCTGGTCCTTGGCGACTCGGCCCTCGAGTTCCTTGATTTGTCCGGGGCTGAGTCTCGGCGGCTCGCTGGGCACAAGGCGGTCAATGTCGGTGGCGTTGCGGTTGCGCAGGCCCTCGACCATCGGCAGGTAGCGCTTCGCCATGTCACGCGCCATGGTGCGGAATTGGCGGCGCGAAGCGTCCTTCTTTTCGTCGCCTTGCATGCGGATGTCGACGAAGTCGCGGCCGGTGACGCGGTTATGTGTCGCCTGGCTGGCGGGCGAACGCATGACGGCACCGGGGCTAAGCGCGTCTAGCCGCATCATCATCCAGCGGCCGAACTTCATCTCACGATGCGACAGCATATCGAACATGGCTTCGAGCTGATTGTGGTGGAGCGCATGCACGTCATCGAGCATAACGAGCGGGCTCATCTCGATGTTGTCGCCATTCCAGTCAATGCGGATCCGGCTGATTGCGTCGAACGGCGCGTAGGGCGCTGTAGCGGCTACAGGCAGGTCCTCGAGCTTCGGCGCCCTGAGTCCGGCGCTCACTGAGTAGATCGCGCGCTGAACTGCGAGCGCCCGATCGCGGATGCCGGCAGCGGATAGGCCTCCGATCTGCTCCAGATGGGCCTCGTAGTTGGCGCGGGGAATGAATTCGATTGCGTCGATGCTGCGCGTCCTGTTCGCCGTGAGGTTCCGGATGAGACCCAGCATAGCGCGGGCTTGGACGAACCAGAAGGCGAGCTTGGTCTTGACGTTGGGATCGTAGGGAAGCTCCCAGAAGTCTCGGTATTCGGACTCCATCGGTACGCGCACTGCGGCAACGTTCGGCTTACCGCCCTTTAAGAATCCAGCCTGAGCGAGCGCGTCGGCGAGCGCGCGGTTGGTCGCGTTTGTCTCGTCCTTGAGGATGGTCTCCACCATTCTAAATTCGGCCAACGTTGCGAGCATCGTTTTGCCGCTGCCGGGCGCGCCGATGATGCGAACCGGGACCTCGAACATGTCATCTTGGTTCTGGCTGGTAGCCAGAAAGGTAGTAAGCGGTGCGGGGCTGACGATCGAGAGAAAGGATTCGTCCTCCCGGACGTATTCGGTCGCGCGACGGAGGAAGGGGTTCGCCATGGGATTAGCCGTGCCTGTCGCGGCGGTAGAAGAGGGGATGCATGGATTCACCCAGCTTCCCCTCAGTCTCCGCCCACAGGATTGGAACGGCGTTATTCGGCGTATTGTGTTCGAGGACCAGCGGCAATGCACAGTCGGCATAACCGTACTTCATATCGGTCTGACCCGCCTCCTTGCAGTGCACCTCGAGGCGCTTGAACAGGTCGTGATCATAGCACCGTCCGCACAGATCGACGGTCGGTCCATCGCCGGGCTTAGTCGGCGTCGCAAGCCTAGTATTCTTATCGATCGCGGCGATCCTAAGGTCGTTCGGCAGAGCCAAACCCTCGGTGATCAGGGCGTCTCCAAAGCTCTTGTTGTCCAGCATCTGGTTCGCCTCGGCGACACGCTCTTTTAGGGCGTCATGCGCCTGCTTGGTCGAAACGTAGTGGTGGATGTGCAGCGTGTAGCCGTCGGCCAGGGGGAAATCGCCCTTCAGGCGGTTCTTGGCCTCCTGGACGATCTTCTCGAACTTGTAGAGCTTGCCCTTGGGCTTGCCGCCCGGGAAACGGATGAAGGTGGTGCCTGAGGCGGTGAAATCGTCGATCAGGTAGACGTCATCAAACCGGGCGTCGTTTCCGAGTTCATTCTTGAGGTCGCTAGCCAGGCTCCTCCATTTTTCGTCGTCGACGTTCATCATCGGGACGACTTGCTCCTGCGAGAGGCGACCGGCATTTGCTCGCCGAAGCACGTCGATGCGGCTTCCGTCGCTGAGGCCGACGAAAAGGCAACGCCGCAGGTGTCGCCTGAAAGCGGCCGTGCCTTCGGCAGTCTTCCACACCTCGTAGGGCTTTATACTGAGCTCAGCGCCAACGGAATGGCGGAGATATGGCGTCACCGTCTCAGGGATGAACGTCTCGATCACGCGCTGCATCTCGAGCGCCGAGATGTAGACCAAGCGCGTCTTAACGAAGGCGTAGGCAGTAGGGCGGTCTGCCTCGGCGAATTGGCGCAGCCAGGATACGAGGCTCTCGAGGAAGCGGACGCCGGCGCGGAAGTCCGAATAGCCATCGTACTTCATCGAAGAGATGAGGCGCAGCCAAGCGTACTCCTTGGTGGCAACCTCGTTGTCCCACTTCATCACGTCAGCCACGAGGTTGAGAGCGAGTGTGTTAATCATGGATGTGATGCCCCGCCGAGAGGCGTGACGCGGTGATTATTGATCCACTCTTGCGAGCATAGGACGGGCATGGACCACTTATACGAGGGCCGACCTTTCACGCCAAGTCGGTCGTTTTGCAAAGGACGCTAGGCCGCCGGTGCGAAAAGCCCTGTTGCACCGGCATTTTACGCCGCGAACTCCGCCAGCCTCGCCGCCTCGTCATCCGCGATCAGCGCCTCGACCACCTTGTCGAGCGCCGTGCCCTCCATGACCTTGTCGAGCTCATACAGCGTCAGGTTGATGCGGTGGTCGGTGCAGCGGCCCTGGGGGAAGTTGTAGGTGCGGATGCGTTCGCTGCGATCGCCGCTGCCGACCTGGCCCTTGCGCGAGGCGGCGCGCTCGTCGTGCAGCTTCTGGCGCTGCGCCTCGTAGAGCCGCGCGCGCAGGATCTTCATCGCCTTGGCCTTGTTCTTGTGCTGGCTCTTCTCGTCCTGCTGGCTGACCACGACTCCGGTCGGCAGATGGGTGATGCGCACGGCGCTGTCGGTGGTGTTGACCGACTGGCCGCCCGGCCCGGAGGAGCGGAACACGTCGATGCGCAGGTCCTTGTCCTCGATCTTGATGTCGACCTCCTCCGCCTCGGGCAGCACGGCCACCGTGGCGGCCGAGGTGTGGATGCGGCCCTGCGATTCGGTGGCCGGCACGCGCTGCACGCGATGCACGCCCGATTCGAATTTCAGCCGTGCGAAGACGTCCTTGCCGGTGACGGTGGCGGTGGCCTCGCGATAGCCGCCCATGCCGCTCTCGCTGAGCTCCATGACCTCGAACTTCCAGCCCCGCAGCGCGGCGTAGCGCTGGTACATGCGGAACAGGTCGGCGGCGAACAGGGCGGCTTCCTCGCCGCCGGTGCCGGCGCGCACTTCGAGGATGGCGTCGCGCGCGTCGGCCTCGTCCTTGGGCAGCAGCATCAGCTGCACGCCCCGCTCCAGTTGTGGCACGCGCTCCTTGGCGGTGCGGAACTCCTCCTCGGCCAGCGCCTTCATCTCGGCGTCGGTGCCGGCGTCGGCGATCATGCCCGCGAGGTCCTGCGCTTCCTTCTGCGCCGCGCGCAACTCGTTGACCGCCTCGACCAGCGGGCCGAGCTCGGCATACTCCTTCGAGGCCTGGGTAAAGCGCGCCGAGTCGAGGCCGACACGCGAGAGCATGGCCTGCAGCTCGGCGTGGCGATGGACGACCTGGTCCAGCTTGTCGTCGAGGCTCATGGCGGATCCTTACCTTCCCCTGGAGGGGGAAGGTGCCCGAAGGGCGGATGGGGGATGTCGAAGACGGACACCGCGTTTGTTGAAACATCCCCCATCCGTCGCGCTGCGCGCGCCACCTTCCCCCTCCAGGGGAAGGTAGATCCAAAGTCCATAAGACGGCCCCGGAGCGCGACGACTCCATCGGTCGTGACTGGCCGCGATGCCGGCACCCCCATCCGCCCTTCGGGCACCTTCCCCCGCGGAGCGGGGGAAGGTAACGCACATGACGACTTTTCCTTCTCCCCGCGCAGGCGGGGAGAAGGTGCCCGAAGGGCGGATGAGGGGCTTCGCCGAGTCTCAACAACGATGGCGGTGGGGGTTGCGCGAGGAAGCCCCTCATCCGCCTCGCTGCGCTCGGCACCTTCTCCCCGCCTTCGCGGGGAGAAGGACGTGAACGCGCCCATCAGCGTTTGTCCTCTTCCTCGTCGTCGAGGTCGTCGATGCCCATCAGGTCGCCGAGCTCGCCCATGGCGTCGATGGTCAGCTCCTCGACGATGTCGTCGAAAGCGACCTCGCGCTGCGTGCCGTCGTCGAAGTTCTTCAGCGCCACCACGCCCTTGCCCAGCTCGGCGTCGCCGAGGATCAGCGCGTGGCTGGCGTTGAGCTTGTTGGCGCGCTGCAGGCGGCGCTTCATGTTGCCCCGGTAGGCGAGCTCGACCGGCACATCGGCGTCGCGCAATTCGCGCGCTAGCGCCAGCGCGCGACGCTCGGCCGCCTCGCCCATCGGCACGATGGCCACCGGCCGCTCCGGCTTGGGCGGATCGTTGCACAGCATCGCCAGCCGCTCGATTCCGCCGGCCCAGCCGATGCCGGCGGTCGGCGGGCCGCCCAGCGCCTCGATCAACCCGTCATAGCGGCCGCCACCGATCACCGTGCCCTGCGCGCCCAGATGCGTGGTGACGAACTCGAAGGCGGTGTGGGTGTAGTAGTCCAGCCCGCGCACGAGGGTCGGATCGACAACGCAGTCGATGCCCGAGGCCTCGAGCCCGGCGCGCACTGCGGCGAAGAAATCGCGCGAGGCGGCGTTGAGATAGTCGGCCAGCGACGGCGCGTCGACGTTGACCGCCTTGTCGCCCTCGTCCTTGCTGTCGAGGATGCGCATGGGATTGCGCTCGAGCCGGCGCAGCGAATCCTCGCTGAGATTGGCCTTGTGGCCGCTGTAATAGTCGATCAGCACGCCGCGATAGATGGCGCGGCTTTCCGGATCGCCCAGCGAATTGAGGTTCAGCGTGCAGCGCTCCAGGATGCCGAGGCGCTGAAGAATATCGGCGGCGAGCGCGATCACCTCGACGTCGCATTCCGGCTCGGGCGCGCCCAGCACCTCGACGTCGATCTGGTGGAACTGGCGCTGGCGGCCCTTCTGCGGCCGCTCGTAGCGGAACATCGGGCCGTGCGCGAAGACCTTCAGCGGTACCTGCTGCGTCATGCCGTTGGAGATGAAGGCGCGGCAGATGCCGGCGGTGTACTCGGGCCGCAAGGTCAGGCCTTCGTCGCCGCGATCGGTGAAGCTGTACATCTCCTTCGACACGACGTCGGAGGTCTCGCCCATGCCGCGCGCGAAGAGCTCGGTGAACTCGAAGATCGGCGTCGCCATCTCGGCGTAGCCGTAGAGCCGCGCCACCTCGCGCGCCGTGTTCCAGACATGCGCGAAGCGCGGGAACTCGTCGGGCAGGATGTCGTGGGTGCCGCGTACGGGTTGAAGCTTGGACACGTCGGGATTCCAGCGAAAGAGCGGTTGGACCGGGCGGTTGATTACACGGATTGCGGCCCTGTGCCCACCCCTGCCCTACGAACTCCCTTCCCCCGGAGGGGGAAGGTAAAGAAAGCAGCTACTCCGCCGCCGCCCTGGCCTTGGCGGCCTCGATCTCGGCGGCTTTCTTTTCGATCATCTGGGCCAGATGCTCGACGATGCCGGCGTCCTTGAGTCGATGGTGCGGTACGCCCGCGACATAAACTTGGTGCGTGCCGTTGCCGCCGCCGGTGAAGCCGATATCGGTCTCGCGCGCCTCGCCCGGGCCGTTGACGACGCAGCCGATCACCGAGACCGTCATCGGCGTGGTGATATGCGCGATGCGCTTCTCCAGCGCCTCGACCGTGCGGATGACGTCGAACTGCTGGCGCGCGCAGCTCGGGCAGGAGATCAGGTTGACGCCGCGATGCCGCAGATTGAGCGCCTTCAGCATCTCGAAGCCGACACGCACCTCCTCCTCGGGCTCGGCCGACAGCGACACGCGCAGCGTATCGCCGATGCCGCCCCACAGCAGCATACCGAGACCAATCGAGGACTTCACCGTACCGGTGCGCAATCCGCCGGCCTCGGTGACGCCGATATGCAGGGGATAGTCGCAGGCCTCGGCGAGGCCCTGATAGGCGGCGACCGCGAGGAAGACGTCGGAGGCCTTCACGCTGATCTTGAACTCGCGGAAGTCGTGGTCCTCGAGAATGCGCGCGTGATCGAGCGCGCTTTCGACCATCGCCTCCGGACAAGGCTCGCCGTACTTCTCCAGCAGATCCTTCTCGAGCGAGCCGGCGTTGACACCGATGCGCATCGAGCAGCCATGATCGCGGGCGGCCTTGACCACTTCGCGCACGCGCTCGGCGCTGCCGATATTGCCGGGGTTGATGCGCAGGCAGGCGGCGCCCGCGTCGGCCGCCTCGATGGCGCGTTTGTAGTGAAAGTGGATGTCGGCGACGATCGGCACCTTGGTGGCGCGCACGATCTCTTTCAGCGCCTTGGTCGACTCCTCGTCCGGACAGGAGACGCGGATGATGTCGACGCCGGCCTCCTCGCAGCGGCGGATCTGGTCGATCGTGGCACCGGCGTCGGCCGTCAACGTGTTGGTCATGGTCTGCACGGTGATCGGCGAATCACCGCCCACCGGCACGTCGCCGACCATGATGCGCCGGCTCTTGCGGCGGTGGATGTCGCGATAGGGTCTGACGCTCATCGGCGGGTGGCCCGGGCTGACTAGGGGTGACGCATTCTACCCGGCATATAGGCGCGGTGCGACTCGTCCGGCAGACGCCAGCGACGTCATGCCACCAATCCGCAAAGAAAAGATGTCAGCGTGGGGCTTCTGGCGTCAGGCGATAACCGATGCCCTCGGGCACGGTATAGGGCTCGCCAGCGCGGACGAAGGTCGAGGCCAGCACCTCGCCGTTGGGCCCGCGCAGTTCCAGCCAGCCATTGGTCTTGGGCAGCAGGGTGACCGGCTTGTTGCTGGCCGGGGCGGAGATAACGGCCGCCTTGGGCGGCTCCGGCGGCTTGACCTCACCCGGCTTCACCTCGGGCGGGCGGCTGGCTTCCTGGGCATTGGCTGGCTGTCCACCGGCATCCTGACGAGGCGGCGGCGTGGCCGCCTGGGCCTGGCCGGGCGACAGGGTCACTGAAGGCAGCGGCGGCAGCGGCGCCTGCGGGGCCGGCGGCGCGCTTTGCAGCGGCGCCGCGGGGCTGGTCG
>JALHMM010000100.1 GCA_022844045.1 Reyranellaceae bacterium
ACGAGGACATCGTCGAGGCCTGCTCCATCGCATGGCGCTTTCTCACCGACGATCCCCTGCGCATCCGATCCATCGGTCATCGATCATGGGCATGCGTCAGTCTTTAGGTGGGTTGGTATAACGCTCTCTATCGCAACCCCGGATAATCCGCCGGCGACACGAACGGCGCGAAGGCTTCGAGGTGGCGTGTCTCGCGCCAATGGTTGAGCGCCCAGGTGACGCTGGGAAAGGCCAGCTCCTTCCAGGGAATCTCGTCCCAGGTGAAGAGCGCGACCTCCAGGCTCTCGGGGCCGGGCGCGACGTCGGGCGAGACCAGCTTGGCGCGGTACATCATCTGCACCTGGCCGATGCGGGGGATGCTGTAGACGCCCAGCAGCGCATCGATCTCGATCGTCGCGCAGGCCTCTTCCCAGGCCTCGCGCGCGGCGCCCTCCTCGGTCGTCTCCTTCAGCTCCATGAAGCCCGCCGGCAGGGTCCAGTAGCCCTTGCGGGGATTGATCGAGCGGCGCGCCAGGAGGATGCGGTCCTCCCAGAGGATCACCGCGCCGACGACGATCTTGGGGTTCTCGTAGCTGATGAAGCCACAATCGTCGCAGACCAGCCGCTCGTGCGTGTCGCCATCGGGCACACGCCTACGAAAGTTCTCGGGTGGTGCCCAGGCGGGACGCGGTGGCTTGCTGGCGGGTGTCTCGGACATGGCTGGATCATCGGACCCAGCCACCGTTCTTGTCCAGTCGCGCCGGATTCACCGCCCCAGCGGCGCGAAGCGCCAGATCGTGCCGCCGACATCGTCGCTCAGGAACACCGCGCCGTCGGGGGCGACGGCGACGCCGGCCGGCTTGCCCCAGATCGTCGCGCGTTCGGTGCCCGAGACCCAGAAGCCACTGGCGAAGACCTCGTAGTCGCCTGATGGTTTCTCGACGCCGGTGCGCGGATCCTTCACGAAGGGCGCGAAGGCGAGGAAATAGCCGCGCGGCTTGTCGGCGTTCCACGAGCCCTGCATGGCGATGAACGCGCCACCGCGATAACGCTCGGGCAACAGCGTGCCGTCGTAGAAGGCGAAGTGGATCGGCGCGGAGTGCGAGCGGATCAGCAGCTGCGGCATCACGCTCTTGGCCACCAGGTCGCGGCGCTTCTCGGCCAGGCCCGGCTGCGGCCGGCCACCGACATAGGCGTAGGGCCAGCCATGGAAGGAGTCGCGCTCGACCAGGGTGAGGTAATCCGGCACCAGCTCGTCGCCGAGACCGTCGCGCTCGTTGACGGCGGCGTAGAGGCGCTGCGTGCCGGGATAGAAGGCGATGCCGATGGCGTTGCGCAGGCCCGACGCGAAGGTCGCCTGGCCCGAGCCGTCGCGGCGGAATTCCTGGATGGTGGCGCGCGGCAAGGGCTCCTCGCCGATATTGCCGCGCGAGCCGACGCCGACATAGAAGCGCTCGCCATCGGGATGGAAGACGAGGCTGCGCGTCCAGTGGCCGGTGCCCGGGCCCAGCGCGCCCGCTGCCGTGACCCGCACCGGCGCGGCCCGCGCCTTCAGATCGCCGGGCTTGTAGTCGAGGCGCCAGACGCCCGCGATGTCGGCGACGTAGAGGCCCTCGGGCCGGATCGCCAGGCCGAAGGGCCGATCGAAGCCCTCGACGAAGACCGAGCGCGTCTCGGCGCGCCCGTCGCGATCGGTGTCGCGCAGGATGCCGATATGGCCGGCGCTCGAATCGGCGATCAGGGCGTCGCCATTGGCGGCGAAGATGATCGTGCGCGCATTACCTACATTGTCGGCCCAGAGCTGCGCGCTGATGCCCTGTGGCGCGCTGAGCTGCGCATTGGCCGGCCGGCGCACGCGGTCGGCGGGGTTGGCGACGCTGGGGCTGGCAAAGGGCGCCGGCATGCTCGCGGCGTCGATGCGGATGCGCGTGCCCGGCGGCAGGTTGCGCTCTTCCTGCGCGGAGGCCGCGGCGCAGAGGAGTGCGATCAAGAGGGTCGCGAGCGCCGTTGCCTTCCCCCGGAGGGGGAAGGTGCCGAAGGCGGATGGGGGATGTTGAAGACGAACGCAGGAGTCCGTCTTCGACATCCCCCATCCGTCAGCGCTGCGCACTGCCACCTTCCCCCTCCGGGGGAAGACAAAACGGTTAAGCATCGTCGCCTCCGGCCGCAGCGCGTCAGGCGGCGCGCACCAGTGCTGCGACGCCTGGCAGGTCCTTGCCTTCCATCCACTCGAGGAAGGCGCCACCCGCCGTCGAGATATAGGTGAACTTCTCCTCGACGCCAGCGTGGATCATCGCGGCGACGGTATCGCCGCCGCCGGCGACCGACAGCAGACCGCCCTCCTCGGTGAGATCGGCCGCGGCGCGCGCCACGGCCACCGTGCCGGCGTCGAACGGCGCGATCTCGAAGGCGCCCAGCGGGCCGTTCCAGACCAGCGTGGCGCATTGCGCGAGCTCGGCCTTCAGCGCCTCGACCGATTTCGGGCCGATGTCGAGGATCATCACGTCGTCAGGCACCTCCTTGATGTCGACGATGCGGTTGGAAGCGCCGGCCTTGAACTCGGCGGCGACGACGGCGTCGAGCGGCAGCACGATCCGGCAGCCCGCCTTCTGCGCCTTGGCGAGAATGTCGCGCGCGGTGTCGGCGAGCTCCTTCTCGCACAGCGACTTGCCGACCGCGAGGCCCTGCGCGAACAGGAAGGTGTTGGCCATGCCGCCGCCGATCACCAGGCGATCGACCCGGCTCACCAGATTGCCCAGCAGCTCGAGCTTGCTCGACACCTTGGCGCCGCCGACCAGCGCCATCACCGGCCGTTTCGGCTTGCCCAGCGCCGCCTCGAGCGCCTCGAGCTCGGCCTGCATCAGGCGGCCGGCCAGCGCCGGCAGGCGATGCGCCAGGCCCTCGGTCGAGGCATGCGCGCGATGGGCGCAGGAGAAGGCGTCGTTGACATAGACGTCGCCCAGCACCGCGAGCTGGTCGACGAAGCCCGGCTCGTTCTTCTCCTCTTCCTTGTGGAAGCGCACATTCTCCAGCAACACGATGTCGCCTGATTTCATCAGCTCGACCACCTGCTTGGCCTTGACGCCGACGCAGTCCTCGGCGAAGCCGACCGGCCGCTTCAACGTGGCGGCCAACGGCTCGACCAGCGGGCGCAGCGACATCTCCGGCACCGGCTTGCCGCCGGGCCGGCCGAAATGGCTCAGCACCACCACCTTGGCGCCGTTCTGCGCCAGCTCGGCGATGGTCGGCGCGACGCGCTGGATGCGGGTCGTGTCGGTGACGCGGCCGTTCTCCATCGGCACGTTGAGGTCGACGCGGATCAGCACGCGCTGGCCGCTGACCTTGGCGCCGTCGAGAGTTCTGAAATCAGGCATCGCGAGTCCTGCTGGCTATACTGAAGAGGGATGGCGGCCTACGCGGCGCGCTTGCGTATCACGAACACCAACGCATCGCCTTCGTTCGCCGTGGCGACGAGTTCGTGGCCGGTCTGGCGACAATAGGCCGGGAAATCCTGCGCCGCCGCCGGATCGGTCGCCAGCACCTTCAGGGTCTGGCCGGGCGCCAGCGCGCGCAGCGCGCGGTTGGCGCGCAGCACCGGCAGCGGACAGAGCAGCCCGCTGCCGTCATAGGTCTGGTCGGCATTCAGTGTATCGGCCATGGCGGCGATCTTAGAGCAGAGTCCGCGTCGGCTGAATATCTGTCATCCTCGGGGCCGTCCGCGGCCCCTGAAGCGCAGCGAGGGATCCAGGCAGCTTCCCTGGATCCCTCACCGCGCTCGAGATGACCGCATGAGTCAATCCGGCTCAGCGCGCGCGCATGCCCGCCGCTTGGCGGACGGCGCGCACCATGCGCGCGTAGCCGGCGGCGGTGAAGTGGATCTGATCCTCGGTGCGATCGTCCTCGGCGCAACTGCCGTCGCGCTCGGTCAGGTCGCGCAGCGAGATCCAGCGCAGATTGGACTTGCCCAGCCCGACCACGGCCTCGCGCTGCACCGCGCTCAACTCGCGCAGATGCTCGTCGTCGATCATCGGGTGGCCGGGCAGGATGCAGGGCGGGCCGACCCACACCACCTCGCGCGCGCGGTCGGCGAGCTTGCGGGCGATCTCGCGCACGCGATAGCCGTAATTGGCGGCGGCCTCGGGACCGACCTCGACCGAGTCGTTGGTGCCCAGGACCACCACGACACGCGTGCCGCGATCGATATCGGGCGCGCTTTCCCAGCGATACCGCACGCTGCCGCCGATCATCGCCACGGTCTTGTCGGCGCCGAACATCGGCGCCATGCCGATGGCGAAGCTGTCGCCCAGCAGGATGGTGCGCAGGCCACCCTCCGTTCGCGCCGGCGTGCCGGCCGACCAGGCGACAGAGAGCAGCAGCGCGACCGCGACGCTCACCACGCGAAACCGGACTAAACCAACGCGGACCACTATCGCCGCTCCCAGCTTGGCTTCAAAGGGCGCGACTCGTCGGCCGATTCGCCGGCTTACGCCAGAGCCAGCCCGACAAGGCAGACTCGCCGGGCACGCATGTCAGCTGCCTGAGCGGCTCAGACGCGTTCCAGCCCGCACCATTCCGCGATGAACAACGCCGTCGCCTGCGTAATGCGTCGGATGGATTCGAGCTCGACGCGCTCGTCAAAGCCGTGGACGTCGTCCGACTTCGGCCCATAGACCAGCGCGGGGATGCCGGCATAGAGGCCGAAGAAGCGGTTGTCGGCGGTGCCGGTCGAGGTCTTGTCGAGCAGCGCCTCGCCGAACACCGCCTGGTGCGCCCCCGCCAGGACCTCGCGCACCGCCTCATGGTTCTTCAGCACATAGGGCTCGGCCTGGAAGCCTTCCCAGGTCACCGTCGGCGGCGCGTTGCCGAGGAAGGGATCGCGCGCGGCGGCCTGGCGGACGCAGTCCTCGATCTCGCGACGGCCCTGCTCCAGCGTCATCGACGGCAGCACGCCGACGCGCATGTCGAAGGTGCACCAGGCCGGCACCGAGCTCGCCCAGTCGCCGCCGGCGATCTTGCCGACGTTGAAGTTCACGGGATGATGGTGGTCGTGGAAATGCTTGTCGTCCTTCTTGGCCGCGTTCCACTTCTTCTCCAGCTCGCGCAGCGCCTGGATCAGGCGATAGGCCGATTCGATGGCGTTCGACCCGGCGTCGGCCTTGTAGACATGCACGGGGTGGCCGGTGACCTTGACCTGGAACCACATCACGCCGACCTGGGCCACGGTCAACACATGGCTCGACGGCTCGGGGATTAGCGCGGCGTCGGCCCGATAGCCGCGCTGCAAGCAGGCCAGCGCGCCGTTGCCAGTGCACTCCTCCTCGACCACGGACTGCATGTAGACGTCGGCCGCCGGGCGCCAGCCGACGCGCTTGAGCGCCAGCAGGGCGTAGTGGTTGAGGATCAGCCCGGCCTTCATGTCGCCCGAGCCGCGGCCATAGAGCCAGCCATCCTTGACGCGCGGCTCGAAAGGCGGCGCGGTCCACATCTCGTGCGGCCCCTCGGGCACCACGTCGATATGGCCGTTGAGGATCAGCGAACGGCCCCGGGGATTGTTGGGTCGCCAGGCGCCGACGACGTTCCAGGCGTCGTCGTAGTCCTGGTGCTTGGGCGAGAAGCCCGGCAGGTGGCGGATGTCGTCGACCCGGATCTGCCAGCGATCGATCGATAGCCTCTCGTCGCGGAACAGGCGGGCCATCATGTCCTGCGCCGGCGCCTCGTTGTAACGCGTCGAGGGGATCTTCACGAGATCGGCCAGCACCGAGGTCTGCTCGTCGTGCTTCTCGTCGACGGCGTTCATGATCTGGGTGGCGAGCGAGGCGTCGAGCATGGCGTGTGTCCTGCGGGCGGGGTGGCGCGGCTGCTTCTCGACCATCGCAAGCGGCGTGCCGCAGCGTCAACCCGACGCCACAACTGGCCGTCGCCTGATCTCGCTGGGCGGCCGCCCATAGGTTTCGCGAAACACCGTGTTGAAGCGGCGAAGGCTGCCGAAGCCAGCGTGCAGCGCCACCTCGGTCATCGCCATGTCTGTCGTGTCGAGCAGCCGCTTGGCCTTCTGCACCCGCATCGTCTGCGCGAGCTGCAGCGGACTGGCGCCGACATGGCGCTGGAACAGCCGACCGAGATGTCGAGCCCCCACGCCAAGCCTCCCGGCGAACGCCTCGACGCCGTCGGCGTCGAGCGCACCATCACGGATCAGGCGCACGGCGCGATCGATCGTCGAGCGCGAGCCTTTCCATGCCGGCGAGAACGGTGCGGCCTCCGGCCGGCAACGCAGGCAGGGGCGATAGCCAGCCGCCTCGGCCGCGGCCGCCGAAGGATAGAACTCGACGTTGCCGGCGCGGGCCGGGCGTACCGGACAGACGGGCCGGCAATAGATGCCGGTGGTCCGCACGCCGGTGAAGAAGCGGCCGTCGTACCGACGGTCCCGACCAACCCTGGCGCGTTCACATTCTTCGATATCGAGCATGGGGACGGAGTCCGGATCCGGCGAGCGCTGCCATCGTCGCGATGATAGATCGCGCCGCGATGGAACACATCCTCGACAATCCGGTCTGGCATGCGCTGACTGGACCGCACTCGTCCCTGGCCATCGGCTCGGGCCAGGCCCGACACTATCCGCGCGATATGGCGCCCTTCTCCGCCATAGAGCATGCCGGCGATGACGCGTACGTCGACCTCGCGGTTCGTTTGCCGGCGAACAATGAAGCCCGCTTGTTCCGGCCGGCGCGCGAGCCCGTGCCTGCGGGCTGGCGTGAACTCGACAGCTTTTGGATGCTGCAGATGATCGCCGAACGAATCGACGGCGACGATCCGATGCCGGCGCTGGCTCCCGCGCTCGGTGAGGCTGATGTCCAGGACATGCTGGACCTTGTAGCGATCAGCAGGCCCGGCCCGTTCGGCCCGCGCACTCGGGCCCTCGGAACCTACCTCGGCATCCGCGACCATGGACATCTGGTGGCCATGGCCGGCGTCCGTATGCGCTTGCATGGCTTCGATGAGCTGAGCGCGATCTGCGTGCACCCGGACGCACGCGATCGCGGTCACGCCGCCCGCCTCACGCGCCAATTGATGCGAGCTGCGCTGAGCGAGGGTCGCCGTCCGTTTCTACACGTGCGGCCGGACAACACCGACGCCCTGTCGCTTTATCAGCGGCTGGGCTTCAAGACGCGGCGGGAGATCCTGGTCACTTGGCGGAAGCCCACGAGCGACGCGACATGAGCGCCACACCGATCTTCTTTGGCTGGAAGGTCGCGTGGGTCGCCTTCGCGATAGCGGTGTTCGCCTGGGGCGTCGGCTTCTATGGCCCATCCGTCTTCCTCGACGCCATACACGCCGAGCGCGGTTGGCAGATCGCGACGATTTCGGCGGCGATCACCGCCCACTTCCTGTTGAGCGCGGTCATCGTGGCGGTCCTGCCCGACATTCATCGCCGGTATGGGCTGGCACCCACCACGATAACGGGAGTGGCATTGCTGGCGGCCGGCATTGTCGCGTGGTCTCAGGTGCGCGAGACTTGGCAGCTGTTCGCCGCCGCGCTGCTCAGCGGTGCCGGCTGGGCGCTCACCAGCGGCGCGGCGATCAACGCCATGATTGCGCGCTGGTTCGAACGCGACCGACCCAAGGCACTCAGCCTCGCGTTCAACGGCTCGAGCGTCGGTGGTGTGCTCTTCGTTCCGCTATGGATCGCGCTGGTGGCGCACTTTGGCTTTGGCACGGCCGCGCTCGCCATCGCCCTCACGATGCTGATTGTGCTGTGGCCACTCGTGAGTCGTTTCCTCGCCCCGGTGCCCTCGGATCTTGGCCTTTCGCCGGATGGTCGACCTCCCGCCGATGCTCCTTCGCCACCGTCGTCGACGCCATGTGACCGTCGTGCCCTGATCCGCGAGCGCCGCTTTGTGACGATCTCCGCCGCCTTCGCTCTGGGACTGTTCGCGCAGATCGGCATCTTCACCCATCTTGTAGCTCGCCTTACGCCGGAACTCGGCGCCGCGGGCGCGGCCGCGGCCGTCAGCCTGGCGACGGCATCCGCTGTAGCCGGCCGGACTTTGCTTGGCTGGCTGATCGGCGACGCCGACCGCCGCGTGGCGGCGGCCGGCAACTTCGTCGTCCAGGCTTGCGGGGTGACCCTCCTGACTTTGGGCGGAGGTACGGCGACCTTGCTGGTGGGCTGTGTCCTGTTCGGCCTCGGCGTCGGCAATCTCGTCTCGCTGCCGCCGTTGATCGCCCAGCGCGACTTCGCCCGCAACGATGTCGGAACCGTCGTCGCACTGGTTGTCGCCATAAACCAGGCGGTGTTCGCCTTCGCGCCCGCCGTCTTCGGCGTGCTGCGCGACGTGTCGGCGAGCTATGCGCTTCCTTTCGCACTGGGCGCCGGTCTCCAGTTGATCGCCGCCCTCATTGTGCTGAGTCGGGGCGACGCACGATCCGGATAGCGTGAATCTCGAACCGCAAGCCCTTCGGAGCCGGCTTGGCCGCACGCTGGAAGCGCCCAAGAGAGGCGCGCGTCGCCTGACCATATCGCCGGGAAGGATGTCCGGCAGGCGTCAAGCGAAAGATCGCCTTGCGGTCGTAAGGAGGCGACGATCGAGAGGAGTCGAAAAGTGCAAGCGCCGTACCACGCGGTCAATGGCGGTGCTATGGCATGGCACGTCCTTGCTTTCCCGAGTTCGCATGACCACCACGATCTACCGAGCCCGCCGCATCCTGACGATGAATCCCGCCCGGCCCGAGGCGACGCATGTGGCGGTGCGCGACGGGCGTATCCTTGGCGCCGGCACACCGGAGGAGCTGGCCGGCTGGGGACCCGCGACGCTCGACGAGCGTTTCGCCGACAAGGTGCTGATGCCCGGGCTCGTTGAAGGCCACAGCCACACCAGCGAAGGCACGTTCTGGCGCTATACCTATCTCGGCCGCTTCGATCGCATGGATCCCGACGGCAAGGTGTGGCCTGGCGCCGACTCGATCGACGCCATCATCGCGCGCATGAGGCGGGCCGAGGCGGCGCTCGTCGGAGCCGACGCGCCGCTGACGGGCTGGGGGCTCGATCCGATCTACTACGGCGCGCGGCGCGTCACGCGGCAGGATTTCGACGCGGTGTCGAGCACGCGTCCCATCGGCGTGATGCACGCCAGCGGCCACATCTTCAACGTCAACAGCCGCGCCCTGGAGCTGGCCGGGCTGCTGCGGCCGGGCGTCTATCATCCCGGCGTGCCGCTGGGCGCCGACGGCCTGCCCACCGGCGAGCTCAAAGGGCCCGACGCGATGACCATCGTCGGCCATCACATCGGCTTCGACCGCGAGGCGCTGGCCAATGACGAGCCCGGCCTGCGCCGCTTCGCGCGGCTGTGCGTGCGCAAGGGCGTGACGACCGCGACCGATCTCGCGAACCTGCTGCCGCCCGACGCGGTCGCCATGATGCTGCGCGTGACCGGCGAGAGCACCTTCCCCGTCCGCATCGTCTCGCTGCGCCGCTTCCAGGCGCTGTCGCCACAGGAAGTCGTCGAGCGCGCCGTCGAGTTGCGCCGCCAGTCCAGCGACCGGCTGCGTCTGGGCGCGGTGAAGGCCTTCGCCGACGGCTCGATCCAGGGCTTCTCGGCGCGGCTGCGCTGGCCCGGCTACTACAACGGCGCGCCCAACGGCCTGTGGTACACGCCGCCGGAGGTGCTGCGCGAGGTCTACCAACACGCGCTGGCGCACGACGTGCTCGTGCACACGCACACCAATGGCGACGAGGCCACCGAGATGGCGCTCGACTGCCTCGACGCGGCGCTGAAGGCCGTGCCGTCGCACGACCACCGCTTCACGCTGCAGCACTGCCAGCTCGCCGACGCCGCGCAGTTCCGCCGCATGGCGAAGCTCGGCATGTGCGCCAACCTGTTTCCCAACCATCACTTCTACTGGGGCGACCAGCACTACGCGACCACCGTCGGACCCGAGCGCGCCGAGCGGATGAACGCCTGCGCGACGGCGCTCGCATCAGGCGTGCCGCTCGCCATCCATTCCGACGCGCCGGTGACACCGCTCGGCCCGCTGTTCACGGCGTGGTGCGCGGTGAACCGGCGCACCGCGAGCGGCCGCACGCTGGGCACGCACGAGCGCATCGCCGTCGCCGACGCGTTGCGCACCATCACGCTGGGCGCGGCCTACACGCTGAAGCTCGATGGCGAGGTCGGCTCGATCGAATGCGGCAAGCGTGCCGACTTCGCCGTGCTGAACGACGATCCGCTGGCGATCGGCGCGGAGAACCTCAAGGACGTCGGGATATGGGGCACGGTGCAGGGCGGCCGCGTGTTCGCGGCCGAGGGCGCATGAGCCGGCCGACCCTGCCGGTGACCGTGATCGGTGGCTATCTCGGCGCCGGCAAGACGACGCTCGTCAATCACCTGCTGCGCCAGGCCGCGGGACGGCGACTGGCCGTGCTGGTCAACGATTTCGGCGCGCTGCCGATCGACGCCGCGCTGATCGAGGGCCGCGACGGCGACGTCCTGTCGCTGGCCGGTGGATGCGTCTGCTGCGGCTACGGCAGCGATCTGGTCGGCGCGCTGATGGCGCTGCCGGCACGCCTGCCCGACATCGATCATGTTCTGCTCGAGACGAGTGGCGTCGCGCTGCCCGGCGCCGTGGCCAGCACGCTCAGCCTGCTCGCCGACTACCGGCTCGACGCCGTTGTGGTGCTCGCCGACGCGGAGACGACGGCGACACGCGCCGCCGATCCCTACATGGCGGATACCATCATCAGACAATTCGCCGCCGCCGATCTGGTGCTGCTGAACAAGGTCGATCTCGCATCCGCCGCCGCGCTCGACGGCGCGCGGCGGACCATCGCCGAGGCCGCGCCGCGCGCGCGGATCGTCGAGGTCGCCTGGTCGGCCGTGCCGATCGACGTCGTCCTCGGCATGGTTCGCGCGCCGGCGCCGCCGGGCACGACGCTGACGACGCCGGGTCAGGTGGACGCGGCGACGCTCTACGACTGGCTGCGGATCGAGGTGCCGCCGGGCGTCGATCTCGCCGGGCTCGCCGAGACGCTGGTCGACCCGACGCTGGGCATCCTGCGCGCGAAGGGCTTGCTCACCGATCGCACCGGACGGCCACAGGCCCTGCACATTGTGGGCGCACGCTGGCATCTGGACGACGCGCCACCCGATGCGCGGCCGGGCGATCTGGTCGCGATCGGCCTGCGCGGCCGGCTCGACCCGGCAGCGGTCCGGCGTTCCATGGCGAAGGCTTCGGCATGAGACACTTGGCGACTCTGTCGATCGCGGCCGCGCTGGCCGCGCCCACCGCGGCGTGGGCCGGCTCGAACCCCGGCTCCGTCGGCACCGAGGAGTTCACCTGCTTCCGCAACGACAACGACTCTTCCGCCGCGCTGCGCCTGGAATGGCCCGACGGACGCTGGGCGCTCTACGCCTGGCCGGCGAAGAAGAACCTGCGCCTGCATATCGGCCCCGACGCCGCGACCTGGTGCTGGCGCAAGGCCGACGAGGCGGCGGGCCTGCCCGGCGAGCCCTGCGGCGCGCGCGGCCGCAAAGCGATGAAGGGCTGCGATTCGCCGTAGTCCACCGACTATCGCATCTCCCTTCCGCCGGAGGGGGAAGGTGCCCGAAGGGCGGAAGGGGGATGTCGAAGACGGACTCCCGTGTTCGTCTTCGACATCCCCTTCCGGCGCTGCGCGCCACCTTCCCCCTCCGGGGGAAGAAAAGATGCGCTACAGCGCCGCGAGTCCGGCAAGCGCCTCCTGCGACAGTCCTATTGGGCTCGCGTTATTGCATTGTTGTCTCGTCGCGAGCCGCGCCCCGCTGATGGCTATCTCGAACGCAAACGTAACAGCGCAAGCCTGACACCAAGTATTCGCCAGCGCACAGCGTACGCGCGCTATTCAAACTGGCCAGTTACCATCTACCACCTTGCGTTGTAGAAAATGTGGAAATAGCGTTGAATAGATTGATTGGAGGCTAGCAAATGCCACGTGATGAAGGTCGGTCACGGGCCGTTCTGAGATGGTGCCTCGTTGAGGGCAGAGGCGATGATGATTTTCGCCAACACCAACGAGACGCTCAAGCTGGTGTCGCCACGGGAGATGAGGCGACGTTGCTCGGGGCTCTCAACGAACTCCTCCACCGACACGATTTCGGAGGTCTGGTCGCTTGCCGGGAATGCGCCGCAGAGCGACCCGGTAGCCTAGTGCTTTGGGGTCGTGAGATATTGAATATTGGCTAGGGCACTAGCCTTGAATCTTCTGGAACTTTAGAGCAACGCTCTCTTCGTCGAGCTCGACACACGGCGCTCTATCGGCACGGCAGAAGGCGAGGCTGACGCGCCACTGAAGCGGTGCGCCCCAGCTTCGCGATGTCCGTGCGCTACAGCGCCGCCAGCCCGGCCAGCGCCGCGCGCTGGATCTCGACCGCGCGCGGGTAGCAGAGGTCGCGCCAGTCGGCGCTGTCGGGATAGAAGGCGTCGCGCACCTGGCGGCGGATCTCGTCGCCCTGCGCCGAGCGCGGCTCGCCGTGCAGATGCAGCCAGTTGTCGGCGAACAACGCGGCGTTGACCTCGGTGGCTGACTGCGTGCCGACCTCGATCGCCGAGGCGATCACCATGGCCTCGGGCAGGATCTGCGGGAAGGCCATCCGCAGGTTGCCTTCGATCACCGGCGATTGCGACTCACCGGATTGCGGCGAGGTCACCGCCTTGCCGAACCACTGGCGCGCCAGCTTCAGCGCCTCGCTGCCCGGCGGATGGCGGCAGATCATTTCCGAGTAGCCGAACGGCCCCAGCCCGGTATGCAGGTCGAGCACGCAGACCGCGTCGGCCTCGTCGAGGAAATGCGGCACGATCTCGTGCACGGTGCGGTTCGACCAGGACGGCCCGGTGCCGCCATAGAACACGCCGTTGGGATGGGTGTGCTGGCCGGCGCCGATCGCCGCGTGCAGCGCCGCCATGCCGTTGGCCGCGCCGTAGTCGCGCAGCCGCTTGTTGAGCTCGGCGCGCACTTTATCGTTCCACTCCCGTGGCTCGAAATAGGGCGCGATCTCGAGATAGCCCTTGTTGGGCGGCAGCTTGGCGTGGAAGTCGCGGAAGTTGCGATTGACGTCGATGTTGTCCTCGTTGACCCGGCGCAGCCACGAGAAGCCCCAGGGGTTGGTGGCGTGCACCAGCAGCGCCGCCGTGCCCGCCGGCAGCTCGCGACTGAGCCCGTCGCGCAGGAAGCCGACCTGCACGCCGCTGCCATAGAGGCCCTCCACGCCGTGCGTGCCGCTGCACAGCACCAGCATCTTGCGCGCGTCGCGCGGGCCCACCCAGGCGGCGTCGGTCGCCAGCTCCTCGCCGTGGAAGCCTTTCATCGGATGCGGCCAGCTCGTGACCTCGACGTTCCGCTCGGCGCAGGCGGCGCGGAACTTCGCGCGCGCGCTCCTGTAGTCTGGCGAGAAATGGTCGTGATGGGACATCGACACCTGCCGAACGCTGAGGCCAACAGCTGGCCCAGCTTAGTGGCCGCGCTCCCAACGGTCGAGGTCGGCCAGCACCTCCTCGGTGTCGGCACCAACCTTCGGCGCCGGCCGGCGGAACGTGCCTGGTGTGCGCGACAAGCGCGGCACGACGTTGTGCATCGGCAGGCCGCCGAGATCGGGATCGTCGGCCTCGACGATGGCCTCGCGCCCCAGCGGATAGGGATGCACCAGCAGATCCTCGATGGCGCAGACCGGCCCGACCGTCACGCCGGCGGCCTCGAACAGCGCCAAGTTCTCGTCCTGCGTGCGCGAGCCGATGAAGCCGCCGATGATCGCGTCGAGTTCATCCCGATGCCGCACGCGTGCGTCGTTGGTGGCGAAGCGCGGATCGCTCACCAGCTCGGGCCGGCCGATGGTGCGCAGGATGCGCTCGGCCATCGCCTGCATCGAGCCGGAGAGCGCGACATACTTGCCGTCCGCGCAGAGGTAGAGATTGCGCGGCGCGGTGTGGCTGGCGTTGTTGCCGGCGCGCATCGCACCCTTGCCCTCGATGCTGGCAACGCCGGCCTCCGAGGCGACGGCGGCGAAAATAGGTTCGAACAAAGACAAGTCGATCACCTGGCCGTCGCCGCCCTTGACCTCGACCTCGCGCAAGGCGGTCATCACGGCGAAGGCGCCGGTCTGTCCCGCGATCATGTCGGCCAGCGCCAGCGGCGGCACCGCCGGCGGCTTGTCAGGGAAGCCGTTCATATGCGCGAAGCCCGACATCGCTTCGACCAGGGTGCCGAAGCCCGGCTTGTCCTTCCACGGCCCGGTCTGGCCCCAGCCCGAGACGCGCACGACGATCAGCTTGCGGTTCATCGCCAAGAGCGCGTCGGGTCCGAGCCCCATCTTCTCCATCGTGCCGGGCACGAAGTTCTCGACCAGCACCTGCGCCTGCTTGATCAGCCGCTCGAGAATAGCGCGGCCCTTGGCGTCCTTGATGTCGAGCGCGATCGAGCGCTTGTTGCGCGAGTAGGTCTTCCAGAACACCGAATGGCCACGCACCCGCCAGTTACGGAGATCATCGCCGCTGCCGGGCCGCTCGACCTTGATGACGTCGGCACCGAAATCGGCCAGCGCGTGGGTAACGATGTTGCCGGCGACCAGCCGCGACATGTCGATGACGCGGACGCCATCGAGCGGCCCCGTGGCGCGCGGGTCGAAGGTCTTGCGGGCGATACGCGGCGCGTCGGTCATGGGGCTCACGCGGAGAGTTGGAGACGATCGACGAAGGCGCGCGGCGACATGACGTCAACGCCACGCCGCGACGCGGCCGGGAAATGCCTGAGATTCCCGGTGATCAGGATCGCGGCGGCGGCGGCGGCACACGCAAGGAACTCCCCGTCGGCCGGGTCGGGTAGCGCCAAGGGCCAAGGCGGCGCGATCACTGGAATGCCGGTGGTCTCGAGGATATTCAGGACGCGCTCGACATCGGCCGGATCGAGAGCGAGCCGCGGCCGAGCCAGCACGCCCCGGTACTCCGCCACGATGCGCGACGTGTGCGCCAGCTCCAAGTCGTGATGGATGACCAGTTCCAGAATCAGGCCGGGCGGCCCCTGAGGCGACAGCATCGCCGACACGACGATGTTCGTGTCGAGGACAACACGAATCAAGCGCGCCCGGTGCGCCGTGCGCGCGACGCGTTGGTCACCCGAAAGGCGGCGACCTCGGCGTCGATCTCCCGCATCGTCAGGCGATCGGTGCCGTCGCGGGCTGCCTTGCGCCTGATCGCCTGCAGCGCGCGCATCGCGCGAGCCCGCCTGATGTCCTCGGCCGTCTCGTCCACTGTCGCGGCGTCGACCGGAACCAGAAGCGCGATGGGCTGACCGTTCGAGGTCAGGACAGCCTCGAGCTCGCCCGACAGCGCCTGGCGAACCGCGCGCGGCCGGGATCGGAAGTCTCGAATGGTGACGGTCTTCATAGCCGTAAAGATACCAACCGGGGTGACAATTGTCACGCCTTCGCGCCGAAGCACGGCCGAGGGTGTCGTTCTATCACGGACATTCCCGAGTCACGGCACCGGGGTGATGAACTGCACCAGCGTGAACTGGTCGGTGCGGCCGAGATAGGTGAGGCCGCGGCGCATCAGCCAGCCAGCCATCTCGAAGTAGAGCGGCAGCAGGGCGACGTCCTCGAGCGCCAGCTTGGAGGCATCGGCGAGCAGCGCGCGGCGGCGATCGTCGTCGATGGTGCGCAGCGCTTCGATCAGCAGGGCGTCGACCTCGGGGTTTGAATAGCGGCCACGATTCGTGCCGCCCAGGCCGCGCTCGAGGTCCGGCGTCGCGACCAGCGCGCGCAGCGGATCGCCGGCCTCGCCCGCCGCCGTGCTCCAGCCGGCGAGATAGGCGCTGTAGCGATGCGCGTCGCGGTTCTGGAAGAACGCCTGGGGCTGGCTGGCCTCGACCCGGGTCTTCACGCCGATCGCAGTCCAGCGCGCCGCCACCGCCTCGGCCACGCGCACGTCGTTGACATAGCGGCCGTTGGGCGCGCCCAAGGTGATCGAGAAGCCGTCGGGATAGCCGGCCTCGGCGAGCAGGCGGCGGGCAAGGTCGAGGTTGGGCATGGCGACCACCGCGTTCTGCCGGGCGCCGAACATCGGCCATGGCACGAGATCGGCGGCGGCCACGGCGTCGCCGGCCATCACCTGGCTCACCAGCGCCTGGCGATCGAGCGCCAGGTTCAGCGCCTCGCGCACGCGCCGGTCCTTCAGCGGGTTCTTGCCGGCGGTGTCGGGGATGCCGGGCGACGGCTCGGCGCGATGGTCGAGGTGCAGGTAGATCACGCGGTTGGACGTCGCGGTGACGATGCGCAGTCGCTCGTCACGGCGCAGGCGCGGCAGTTCCTGCGCCGGCGGGTTCTCGACAAAATCGAGATCGCCGGAATCGAGCGCGGCCAGCCGTGTCGTGACATCGGCGATGGGAAAGAAGGTGACGTTGACCCAGGCCGGCTTGGGACCCCAGTAGTCGTCGTTGCGCACCAGCGCGAGCTGGCGGCCGCGAGTCCAGGAGACGAAGCGGAACGGGCCGGTGCCGGCCAGGCCGTCGCCGCGATTGAGCTGCTCGGTGGTCTTGCCCTCCGGCGCCGGTCCCGACGCCGCCTTGCGCGAGAGGATGCGGATGGCGCTGAGATCGCGCGGCAGCAGCGGCGCCGGGCCCGCGGCGCGCAGGCGGATGGTCAGCGGATCGACCACCTCGACCTCGGCGATCTGGCGCGTGAAGTGGGTGAAGGGCGACGGCGCGTTGGGCACCTTGGCGATGCGCTCGAGACTGAAGACGACGTCGTCGGCGGTGAAGGGCGAGCCGTCGTGGAAGCGCACGCCCTCGCGCAGCTTGAACTCCCAGGTGCGCTCGTCGATCGCCTGCCAGCTGGTCGCCAGCGCCGGGCGCAGCAGCTGGTGCTCGTCCTGGCTCACCAGCGCCTCGAAGACATGCAGCGAGATCTGGTTGTTGGCCGGGAAGTTGTCGTAGTGCGGGTCGAGCGAGCCGGGATCGGCGCTCAATCCGACACGCAGATCCTGCGCCGCCGCGCCGCCCAAGGCGAACGCGAGCGTCGCGCAGAGCAGCGCTATCTTCAGGATCAAGCCAGCCATCCGCACCCCCGGCGGTGCGGACCATGGAAGAGCGATGGCCACAGCGCAAGACATCAGCCCGGCCGGAACCGCTTTTCCATGAACGAGCCGATGCCGAGGACGACGGCGGCCAGCACCAGGGCTACGCCGAAGCCGGCCGTGAAGGCCCAGGAGCCGTCGGGCACGCGCGTCGAGTCGAAGCGCAGGCGCATGCCGTTCACCTCGGGGTTCGACGGCAAGTAGACCACCGGGATGCGCGCGTCGGGCCGGATGCCGTTGGGCGAAGCGGGATCGCGCATCGCCTCGTACTGGCCGCGCGCGATGCTGTTGATCGAGACGCGCACCTGGTCGCTGCCGATGAACGTGCGGCCGGCCCTGTCGGTGAAGCGGTAGGTGAAGTCGTAGCCGATGTCGCGCTTCTGCCAGCCGATCGAGCCGGTGATCGACAGCGGCGTGGCCTGCACCTCGACGCCCTCGGTGCGGATGCGCTCCGCCATCGCCGCGCGCGAGTCGCTCAGCCAGGTCGAGAAGCCCCAGACCGCCGGCCAGCTCGCGAGCGCCACGAGCAGACCGACGCGCGTGACGCGGCGAATGGTCTGGCGGGTGAAGGTCATGGCCATGGACGCGTTACTCACACTCACGGTTTGGGCTGTTGCCAGCGCCGCTCGCGCGCCAGCTTGGCCTCGCGGCGGATGATATAGACCGCCGAGGCGACGACGATGCCGGCGCCGACGAAGGTCCAGATCACCGGCATCTCCTGCCACAGCAGCCAGCCGACGAAAACCGCGAAAGGCAGGCGCAGATATTCGAACGGCGCCACCGCCGACATCTCGCCGACGCGGAAGGCCTGGACCCAGAAGTACTGCCCCACCGTGGCGGTGAGCGCGATACCGAAGGCCAGCAGCCAGCCCGTGAGGTCGGGCCAGCGCCACACCCAGATCGCCGGGCCGGCCAGCAGCACGGTCGAGAACAGCGCGAACATGGTGAGGATCATCATCGGCGATTCGGTGTCGGTGAGCCGCTTGACCATCAGGATCGAGATCGCCACCAGCATCGCGTTGGCCAGCGCGATCAGCGCGCCGGGCTGCAGCGAGCCCTCGCCCGGCCGGACCATGATCAGCACGCCGATGAAGCCGACGATGGTGGCGCTCCAGCGTCGCCAGCGCACCGCCTCGCGCAGCACGAGGGCGGCGATGACGACGGAGAACAGAGGCTGCGAGAAGGACAGCGCCGTGGCGTCGGCCAGCGGCAGAAGCGCCACGGCGTAGAAGCCGCAGACCATCGAGGTGGTGCCGACCAGGGTGCGCCAGAAATGGCCACCGATGCGCTGGCTCGCCCACGGCCGCACGCGGCCGGAGGCCATGTGCGGGATCAGCAGGATCACGCCGATGACAGAGCGGAAGAACGCGGTCTGGACGCTCTCGATCTGCTCCGACAGCAGGCGGATCATCGCGCTGGTCGTGGTGAAGATGAAGCCGCCGCTGATCAGCCACAGCGCGCCTTGCACATTCGGTGGCAGCCGCAGCAGCCAGGGCAGGATCGAGCGCACGTCAGATCACGCTGAAGCCATGGGCCAGCGGATCGCGGTCGTCGACGAAGATGGTGTTGATGCCGTGCTGGCGCGCCCAGCCGGCGATCGAGGGGATGATGGCGTCGTGATTGCCGACGCGCGCCGCCGCCTCGACGCGGCCTTCGAACAAGGTGCCGATGATGCTCTCGTGCACGAAGCCGTCGCCGACCTTCAGGCGACCCTTGGCCACGAGGTGCGCCATGCGCGCCGAGGTGCCGGTGCCGCAGGGGCTGCGGTCGATCGCCTTGTCGCCGTAGAACACGGCGTTGCGCAGATGGGCTTTGGGGTCGCGCGCCTTGCCTGTCCACATCACGTGGCTCACGCCGCGAATGGTCTCGTTCTCGGGATGCACGGGGTCGAGCTTCGCGCGCACCAGGTCGCGCACGATGGGCGACAGTCGCAACACGTCGCCGGCCGAGATCGACTCGAGCCCGGCGAAGTTCTTCTGCGGCTCGACGATGGCGTAGTAGTTGCCGCCGTACGAGACATCGACGACGAGCTCGCCGAGTCCCGGCACGTCGATGCTGATGTCGGTCGCGGCGAGATACGAGGCGACGTTGGTGATGCGCACCTGCTCGACGAAGCGGCCTTCGCGTTTGTAGCGCGCCACGACGCGGCCGGCCGGCGCGTCGAGCGCCACCTCGCCCTCGCGCGCCGGCGTCACCAGGCCGTTCTCCAGCGCCATGGTCACCGTGCCGATGGTGCCGTGCCCGCACATCGGCAGGCAGCCCGAGGTCTCGATGAACAGGATGGCGATGTCGCAATCGGCGCGTGTCGGCGGATAGAGCATCGAGCCCGACATCACGTCATGGCCGCGCGGCTCGAACATCAGGGCGCGGCGGATCCAGTCCCAGCGCGCGAGGAAGTCGAGCCGCTTCTCGCTCATCGTCGCGCCCTTGAGGATCGGCGCGCCGCCGGTCACCAGGCGGACCGGGTTGCCGCAGGTGTGGCCGTCCAGGCAGGTGAAGGTGTGCTGGGTCATCGTGCCTCGAGCCGATCAATCCATCGCTCGAGCGCGCGCGGGCTTTCCAGGCGATGGACCTGGAGATGGCCGTAGCGCGGATCGGCGGCGTCGGCGGCGAAGCGCGCGCGATTGCTGCGATGGGTGCGCAGCGCATGGCGCAGGATCGATTGCTTGCCGACCACGCTGCCGATCGATTCGCGGTTGCCGGTGTTCCACAGGTTCTCGCGGGTGACCACGCGCCGGACCGTGCGCAGGGCGAGGCGGCGCAGCACCAGCGGCAGGTCGTAGTCGAGCCAGACCAGCGTGTCGGCGCGGCCCCAGACGAGATCGCGCACCTGGCCGTAATTGCCGGCGACGATCCAGCGCTCGGCCGAGGTTGCCGCCTCGACGCGCTGGCGGAAGAGCTCGGCCAGCACCGGCCGCCAGCCGGCCGTCCAGAAGAGCGCGTCGAGCTCGATATGCTCGGCCTTGAGCCGCGGCGCCAGCCGTTCGGCCAGCACGCTCTTGCCCGATCCCGTGGTCCCGACGATGGCGATGCGCCGCATGTGCGAAGACTGGCATATTGCGCCGCAGCATTTCAAATCATCGACTGAGATTAGTCGGACCGCCCTTGCAGGAGCCGCCGGTCGGGATGATCAGATGCGGCAGCTTGCCGGCGACCTGGCGGCGGCCGAAGGTCTCGGAGCTCAGCCAGGAATCGATGGTGCCGTCCTCGGCCACGGGAATGTCGAAGCGGTGCACGATGGTGGTGCAGGTGAGCGCGATCTGGCCGCGCTTGCCCGCGATCTGGAGCCGGATCTTCCAGTCGCCGGCCTGCCCGTTCCACACGCCGTCGAACTTGCCGGCCTGCGCCGAGGCGAGGCTCGGCAGCAGGACCAACAACAGGATGGCCGCGAGCGTCTTCATTCGGCCGCCAGCTTCACCGTCGGCCGGTTGGCGAGCGCCTCGGCCATGATCGCCTCGACCGCCTTGCGCTCCGCCCCCTCGAGCTTCAGGCGCGGCGGCCGCGTGACCTCCGAGCCGCGGCCCATGATCTGCTCGCAGAGCTTGATGCACTGCACGAGGTCGGGCCGCGCGTCGAGGTGCAGCAGCGGCATGAACCATTCGTTCAAGGCCCGCGCCTCCGCGTAGCGGCCGGCGGCCGCGAGGGCAAAGAGCCGGTTGCCCTCGGCCGGGAAGGCGTTGGACATGCCCGAGACCCAGCCGACGCAACCCAGCATCACCGACTCGACGATCACGTCGTCCAGCCCGCAGAAAAGCACGAAGCGATCGCCCAGGGCGCGCTTCAGGTCGGTGTAGCGCGCCGTGGCGCCCGAGCTTTCCTTGACGCAGACGATGGTCTCGCAATCGACCAGCTGGATCAGCATGTCCGGCGTGACGTCGGTCTTATAGATCGGCGGGTTGTTGTAGACCATGATCGGCAGGTCGCTGGCCTTGGCCACCTGGCGGAAGTGATGCAGCGTCTCGCGCGGCTTGGCCGAGTAGACCATCGCCGGCATCACCATCAGCCCGTCGATGCCGATCTTGGCCGCGTCGCGCGCGTAGTCGCAGGCCATCGCCGTCGTGTATTCGGCCACCCCTGATATGATCGGCACGCGACCGGCGACGACCTCCTTGGCCGCGGCCAGCACGGCGCGCTTCTCGTCGGGCTGCAGCGAGGTGTTCTCGCCCACCGTGCCGCACATGATCAGGCCCGACACGCCGTCGCGGATCAGCGCGTCGATGACGCGCTGGGTCGCCGCCAGGTCCAGGCTGTAGTCGTCGCGGAACTGCGTGGTCACGGCGGGGAAGACGCCCCGCCAGCCGATGCTGGTCATTTGCCGGCCTCCGGTTTCATCGTCGCACCCGCCAATCTAGTGCCCTGCACGCGGATTCACACCGTTATGCTTGATTGCGCCACAATCTTGGAACAAAGTGAGCGCTCCTTTCGGAACAGGGGTTGCCGTCTATGAAGAAGTCGCTGCTGGCCGCGATCATCCTGATCGCGGCGCAAGTGTTCGCGGTTGGGGCCGCGATGGCCGACACGATGGTCTGGAAGTTCAAGAGCCAGCACGCCAACATCGTCGACGTCCAGCTCTACGCCTCGGCGCGCAACAACGTCTGGCCGGGCAATGGCCAGGTCTGGTCGCTCAAGGACTACAACGTGCACAATATGACCATCAGCTGCGTGCGCGGCGAGAAGGTCTGCTACGGCGCCTGGGTGCGCGGCACCGAAAGCTCCTACTGGGGCGGCGGCCGCAACAACCGGCAGAGCTGCACCAGCTGCTGCTACATCTGCGGCACCACGACGCAAACGCCGGTTATCAACCTCAATCGCTGACGCCGCCGGCTTGGCGGGCGGATCGCGGGGCCGCGCTGGTCGCGGCCCCGCTTTATTCTTGTTGTCGTCGCTTCGCCGCATCGTGATTTCACAGTCTACTGGGACAACAGGGAGCGGCGGATGAAGCGGGTCTTTCTGGCGATGGCGCTGGCCATCGTCGCGATCGCTGGCGCCGGGATGGCGCAGGCGCAGACGTCGAACCCGGCGGCGCCCGACACCGCCATCCGCACCATCACCCCGACCGTGACCGTCGTGCCGTTGGGGCGCTGGCCGGAGGGGCTGGCGTGGGACGGCGCCGCCCTGTGGATCGCCGAGAGCGGCGTGCAGCGCATCGCCAGGGTCGACCCCGCCGCCGGCCGCGTCACCGAGACCGTGCGCGTCGGCCGCCTGCCGGTCGACATGGCCGCCGGCACCGACGGCACGGTCTATGCCCTGGTCAACACCGAGCGCGCGGTCTTCGCGCGCAAGCGCGCCGGCCCGGGCGCCGTGCTCTCCGGCGTCGCCGGCTGCCCCGAGCACCTGGCGCTCAGCGGCACCACCTTGCTCGTGCTGACCTGGCCGGACTGCTCGTCCGCCGACTCCAAGGTCGTCGCCATCGACACCGCGACCGCGCGCTCGCGCACCTCGCCGTCGCTCGGCAAGGACGCCGTCGCCATCGCCGCCGCCGGCGATCACGCCTGGGTCCTGCATCGCGACGGCACAATCGATGTGGTCGACAGCGCCGCGCTGACCAAGCGCGCCACCGTCGCCATCGGCGGCACCACCCAGGCAATGGCCGCCAGCGACAGCGCCGTCTTTGTCGGCGGCCTCGACCGCCTCGAGGGCGGCGCGCCGCTGGTGGCGCGCATCGACGTCGCCAGCCGCGCCGTGACCCACCGCGGCACCTTGCCCGGCGCCGGGCGGGTCGTGGCCATCGCCTCGGCCGGCCGCCACATCGTCGTCGCCGACGAGCTGGGCGCGCTGTTCGCGCTGTCGGCCGACGATCTGACGCCGCTGGCGCGGCTGGGCGCGCCCGGCCTCGCCGGCGATGGCCCGCGTGGCATGCTGGTGGTCGGCGACCGGCTGTACGTCACGATCCACAAAGGCGTCGGCATCAACGGCTCGCTCCTCGTGATCGACGGCTGGCGGCCGTGACGCCCCTCGCCCCGCCTGCGGGGAGAGGGAGGAAAACGCGACGTGCGCTCGCCCTCCCCTTCCTACGGAATCGTACGCCGCATCGGGATCATCGCCGAGCGGCGGAAGCCGGCGCGGCCGTAGAACCATTGCGCCTGATCGTTGTCCTCGTCGGTCAGCAGGGTGATGCGCGCGCAGCCCGATTCGGTGGCGCGCGCGATCGCCGCTTCGATCAGCTTCAACCCGACGCCCTGGCCGCGATGGTCGGGCCGCACGATCATGTCCTCCAGCACCATCACGCGCCCGCCCTCGGCGGTGCTGACGGTGAACAGCAGGTTGACCATGCCGACAACCTGATCGCCGTCGCGCGCCACCAGGATGACGCCGACATGGGGATCATCGAGAATCAGCCCCAGGCCGCGTTCCTGCTTGGCGCGGTCGGGCGTGAAATCGGCTTCCTGCCCGAACAGCAGTTCCAGCAGGTCGCAGAGCGCGGGCAGGTCGGCGGGCGTGGCGTCGTCGATGGCGATCATGCCGCCAGACTAGCGTGGGCGACGGCCAGGCGCCGCAGGCGATTGGCCTCGGCATAGGCGCCGACCGCCGCCAGCCCGGCCGGCGGCTCGCCATAGGGTGATGGGCGGCAGGCCAGGCTGATCGCCGGCAGCACGTCACAGCGCAGGTCGCAGCCATCGGCGATCCACTGGTCGATCCACGCCTCGACGTCGGCCGGCGGCCCGCCGGGCAGGAAGTGCTGCAGCGCGCGGCCGATCGACTTGCGCCATTGCGCCAC
>JALHMM010000101.1 GCA_022844045.1 Reyranellaceae bacterium
TCCGGCGCTGCGCGCCACCTTCCCCCGCCAGCGGGGGAAGGTAAGAGATCGTCATGAGCTTCGTTGAGCGCTACGGGCTGTGGAACCCCGCGCAGGTCGAGGCTGCGCGCGAGGTGCTGCGTCGCGTCGAGGCCGAGGGGCTTGAGGTCGTCCGGCTGTCCTTCGCCGACCAGCACGGCGTGCTGCGCGGCAAGTCGGTGACGGCGGCGGCGCTGGAGTCGTCGATGAAAAGCGGCGTCGGTGTCACGACGACGTTGCTCGCCAAGGACACCGCGCATCGCACCGTCTTCCCCGCCTTCACGCCTGGCGGCGGCTTCGGCATGAAGGAGATGGAAGGCGCGGCCGACGCGCTGATGGTGGCCGATCCGACGACGTTCAAGGTACTGCCCTGGGCGCCGAAGACCGGCTGGATACTGTGCGATCTGTATTTCGGCAACGGCCAGCCGGTGCCGTTCTCAACCCGCGATCTCTATCGCCGCGCGCTGTCGAAGCTCGCCGATGCCGGCTTCGATTTCGTCGCCGGCCTGGAGGTCGAGTTCCATGTCTTCAAGCTGGAGGATCCCAAGCTCCAGCCCACGGACGCAGGGCAACCCGGCTCACCGCCCGAGGTGTCGCTGCTGACCACCGGCTACCAGTACCTCACCGAGCAGCGCTACGACCTGTTCGATCCGGTGTTCGAGATCCTCAGGCGCGACGTGCTCAAGCTCGGCCTGCCACTGCGTACGGTCGAGCTGGAGTACGGGCCGAGCCAATGCGAGTTCACCTTCGCGCCCGGCATCGGGCTGGAGTCGGCCGACACCATGGTGCTGTTCCGCTCGGCCGTGAAGCAGATCGCGCGGCGCCACGGCTATCACGCCACCTTCATGTGCCGCCCGCGCCTGCCCAACGTGATGTCGAGCGGCTGGCACCTGCATCAGTCCCTGCGCGATCGCAAGTCAGGCGCCAACGCCTTCATGATCGACGATGCGGCGCGACCGTTTTCCGACGTCGCGCGGCGCTGGCTCGCCGGGCTGCTGGCGCATGCGCGTGGCGCCACGGTGTTCAGCACGCCGACGATCAACGGCTTCAAGCGCTACCGCCCCTACTCGCTGGCGCCGGACCGCGCGATCTGGGGCCGCGACAACCGGGGCGTCATGGTGCGCGCGCTGGGCGGCGCCGGCGATCCGGCGACGCGGCTGGAGAATCGCGTCGGCGAGCCCACCGCCAACCCCTATCTCTACATGGCCGCGCAGGTGGTGAGCGGGCTCGACGGGCTGGTGCGCGATCTCGAGCCCGGCCCGTCGGCCGATAGGCCCTACGAGACCAAGGCGCCGATGCTGCCGACCAGCCTCGGCGAGGCCTTGGCCGCACTGCGAGAAGACGCGATCCTGGTCGATGGCTTCGGCGAGGCCTTCGTGTCCTACTACGCCAAGATCAAGGAACACGAGCTGGCGCGCTTCCAGGCCGAGGTCACCGAGTGGGAGCAGCGCGAGTATTTCGAGCTGTTCTAACCGGGAGGCAACCATGGCCAAACGCACCCGCATCACCTCGCCGAAAGTGGCGGAACCGCCGCCGCAGCGCTGGTCCAACTGCATCCGCGTCGGCGACATGGTCTGGGTCGCCGGCATGACCGCGCGCACCGGCGACAAGGTCGGGGGTGCCGACGAGTACGAGCAGTCCCGTACGATCTTCACCAAGATCAAGGACCTCGTCGAAGCCGCTGGCGGCAAGATGAACGACGTGGTGAAGGTGACGATCTTCGTCACCAACATCGCCAACAACACCGGCGTATGGAAGGCGCGCGCCGAGTTCTTCACCGGCGACTTCCCGACCAGCACCCTGGTCGAGATCTCGGCGCTGGCCGCGCCCGAGCTGCTGGTCGAGATCGAGGCCGTCGCCGTGATCGGCTCGAGCGGCTGAGATGGCCGACGCGCTCCCCGAGCACCGCATGGACGGCAAGGTCGCCATCGTCACCGGCGCCGGCTCGCGCGCCGACGGCATCGGCAATGGCCGCGCCGCCTCGATCCTGATGGCGCGCGCCGGCGCCAAGGTGCTGCTGATCGACACCATGCCCGACTGGGCGGAAGTCACGGCGGGCATGATCCGCGCCGAGGGCGGCACCTGCCTGGTGCAGAAGGCCGACGTCACCGACGCCGCGCAGTGCCAGTCGGCGGTGAAGGCCGCCGTCGACGCCTGGGGCCGGCTCGACGCGCTGGTCAACAATGTCGGCGTCGGTGGGCCCACGGGCAACGCGGTCGACATCGACCTCGCCGCCTTCGATAACGCCATGCGCATCAACGTCACCTCGATGGTGGCGATGGCGAAGTTCGCCATCCCTGAAATGCGCAAGCTGGGCGCCGGCGCGATCGTCAACATCGCCTCGGTGGCCGGCCTGCGCGGCGGCCATCCCAGCCTGCTCTACCCGACATCGAAGGGCGCGGTGGTGCAGCTCACCCGCGCGATGGCGGCGCATCACGGCCGCGAGGGCATCCGCGTGAACTGCATCGCGCCGGGCATGGTCTACACCCCCATGGTCTATTCACGCGGCATGACGCCGGAGCAGCGCGAGGCCAGGCGCAAGCGCTCGCTGTTGCAGGTCGAAGGCAGCGGCTGGGACGTCGGCCACGCCGTGCTCTATCTGTGCAGCGACGCGTCGCGCTGGGTCACCGGCGTGATCCTGCCGGTCGACGCCGGCGCCACGGCGGGCTCCGCCGAGTCGCCGTCGCCCACCGGCGACTATCTCGGCAAGCCCAAGGCGGCGGAATAAACGGAGGAACGACCATGAGCGAGAACCAGACGATCCTCTTCAGCAAGCCGCGCCCGCATGTGGCGCATCTGATGCTGAACCGGCCGGAGACGCGCAACGCGCAGGACACGGCGTTCCTCTACGCGCTGAACGACGCCTTCGACCGCGCGGCGCAGGACGACGAGGTGAAGGTCATCGTGCTGTCGGCCGCCGGCCCGCATTTCTCCTCGGGTCACGACCTGCGCGAGAAGGGCGGCCACGACAACATGCGCAAGCACGAGACGGTCGAGACCTGGAGCGGCTTCGGCAAGCCCGGCGCCGAAGCGCAGTTCGCGCGCGAGAAGGAGATCTACATCGGCTTCTGCGAGCGCTGGCGCAACATTCCCAAGCCGACCATCGCGGCGGTGCACGGCAAGGTGATCGCCGGCGGGCTGATGCTGATGTGGCCCTGCGACCTGATCGTCGCCGCCGACGACACCGCCTTCCTCGACCAGACCGTGGCCATGGGCGTGGGCGGCGCGGAGTACTTCATGCACCCCTGGGAGATGGGCATACGCAAGGCCAAGGAGTTCCTGTTCACCGCCGACTGGATCGAGGCCAAGGAGGCGTTGCGCCTGGGCATGGTCAACCATGTCGTGCCGCGCCAGGAGCTGCTCGATTTCACCTTCGCCATGGCCGAGCGCATCGCGCAGAAGCCGATGTTCGCGCTGAAGCTGGTGAAGGAGGCGGTCAACGCCGCGCAGGACGCGCAGGGCCGGCGCACGGCGATGCAGGTCTCGTTCGCCCTGCACCACCTCGCCCATACGCACAACCAGCTGAACTTCGGCACCTTGGTCGATCCCACCGGCCTGATGGGCCCGATGGCGACCAAGGCCAACGCCGCCACGAAGAAGACGGCTGCGGAGTAAGTTTTTCTCCCTCTCCCCGCACGCGGGGAGAGGGTTGGGGTGAGGGGCTGCGGCAAGTGACGCACGATGACCGTGCGCAACCTGAGACTCCCCCTCACCCCGACCCTCTCCCCGCGTGCGGGGAGAGGGAGATCAGACCGGCTTCTCTCCGCGCAGCAGCGTGCGCAGCATGATGCGCGGCTCGCCGGGCGGGTAGTCGACGTCGACGCGGTGCATCAGGCAGCGATTGTCCCAGACCACCGCGTCGCCCACGGTCCAGCGATGGCCATGATGGAAGCGCGGCTGCTTGGCGAAAGCGTAGAGCTCGTCGAGCAACGCGTCGCTTTCGGCGCGCTCCATACCCTCGATGCGATCGAGGCGGTTGCAGTTCACGTAGAGCGCCTTGCGCCCGGTCTGCGGATGCGTGCGCACCAGCGGGTGCGTGACGTCGGGCGTCTCGGCGATCTCCTGCGCGGTGCGCGGCGAGGGGCGGTTGCGCGCCCGCTTCGTGTCGTAGCCGTGCACCGCCATGCGGCCATCGATGCGACGCTTGATGGCGTCGGGCAGCGCCGCGTAGACGCCGTACATGTCGCAGAACCAGGTCGTCCCGCCGTGGCTCGGGATCTCGTGCGCGTGCAGCACCGTGCCGCGCGCCGGGATCGCCATGTAGGAATCGTCGGTGTGCCAGTCCTCGGCGCGGATCGCAGTCTTGTCGGTGGTGCCGTCGAGCTTCAGCGTGCTTTCCATGCGCGACACCTCGGGCAGGTCGCCGACGCGCTTGTAGCGCAGCACCTGCGGTACGACCTCGCCGAAGATCGCGCTGAAATCGCGCATCTGCGGTGGCGTCATCGGCGGCCCCGGCACGACCAGCAGCTGGTGGTCGAGGAAGGCCCGCATCAGGGTCGCGCGCGTCGCGTCATCGGCCGGTACCGAGCGGTCGAGCCCCTCGATGCGCGCGCCGAACGAACCGCCCAAGGGGATCACCCGCAGGCGGTCGGCTTGACTCATCACGGTGTCGGGCATGGCGGCTCCTCCGTTCGTTGCCCAGGACTATTGCGCCTTAGTCAGCCTTACGTTTCTGAGTCGCCCGGCGACCCAGCATGTTGAGGAACTCGACGAGTACCGAGAAGGCCATGGCGGCGTAGATGTAGCCCTTGGGCACATGCGCGCCGAAGCCCTCGGCGATCAGCACCATGCCGATCATCAGCAGGAAGGCCAGCGCCAGCATCACCAGGGTCGGGTTCCTCTCCATGAAACGCGCCAGCGGGTCGGCGGCCACCAGCATCACGGCCACGGTGACGATCACGGCGATCACCATGACCGGCACATGCGGCGTCATGCCGACGGCGGTGATGATGCTGTCGACCGAGAAGACGAGGTCGAGGATCAGGATCTGGACGATCGCGGCGCCGAAGCTCATCACCTTGGCGTCGCCCTCGAACATGTCCGGCCCGTGATCGGGATCGACGTGGTGATGGATCTCCTTGGTCGCCTTCCACACCAGAAACAGGCCGCCGGCGATCAGGATGATGTCGCGCCACGAGAGGCCTTGGCCCAGGACCGTGAACACCGGTTCCTTGAGCTGCACGATGATCGCCACCGTGCCCAAGAGTGCCAGGCGCATGATCAGCGCCAGGCCGATGCCGATCCGCCGGGCTTTCTGGCGCTGCGCCTCGGGCAGCTTGTTGGTCAGGATCGAAATGAAGATCAGGTTGTCGATGCCGAGCACGACCTCGAGCGCGATCAAGGTCGCCAGCGCCGCCCAGACGGCGGGATCGGAGAACAGCGTGGCGAGATCGGCGAACATCGACGGAACTCCAATGGCGGGACGACCGCCCACGAATGACGGTTCGTCAGGTTCAGGTCAACAGTCGCCGCGCGGCATTACCGCCCGGTGACAGGCCAGCCGCCCGCCAGCACCGAAAGGGGGAAGGCCGACCCCTGCCTACTTGAACGTCGAGATCGACGTCTCCTTGGACGTGATGAACTCCAGCAGCGCCGGCTTGCCCTGCTTGGTCTGCTCGATGCCGCGCTTGATGGCGGCGGCGATCTCCGAGACTTTCGTCACCCGCTCGCCGTAGCCGCCGAAAGCGCGCGCCATGGCGGCGTAGTCGCCGGAGATGTCGGTCGAGCGGTATTTCTCGGTCGAGACCTTCATCACCGCCAGCTCGATCGCCATCGAGAAATTGTTGAGCAGGATCGACAGGATCGGGATGCGCTCGCGCACCGCGGTTTCGAAGTCCATGCCGGTGAAGCCGATCGCCGCGTCGCCCCAGACGTTGATGCAGAGCTTATCCGGCTTGGCGAGCTTGGCGCCCATGGCCAAACCGAGACCGTAGCCGAGCTGGGTGGTCTTGCCCCAGCCGATATAGGTGTGCGGCGCGGTGCTCTTCCAGAATGGCGAGAGCTGGTCGCGCGGGCTGCCGGCGTCATGGGTGATGATGGTGTTGGCGACGTCGACGGTCTTCTGCAGCTCCCACAGCACGCGGTAGGGGTTGAGCGGCTCGTCGTTCGACTCGAGCTTGGGCAGCCAGGCCTTGAGCCACTCCGCATGCACCGCGGCGATCTGCTTGGCCACCGCGGTCGGATCCTTCTTGGTCGCGCCGGCCGCCTTGCAGGCGTCGATCACCGCGCGCAGCGTGAGCTGGGCGTCGCCGATAAGGCCGTACTGCACCCGCACATCCTTGTTGAGATGCGCCGGGTCGAGCGTGGCGTGGATGATCGTCTTGCCCTTGGGCATCGACACGCCGAAATTCGTTTCGGTGAAGCTGCAGCCGATGCCGAAGATCACGTCGGATTCGGCGAGGAACTGGTGCACCGCCTTGGGCATGGCGCGACCGCCCGCGCCCAGCGCCAACGGATGCGTCTCGTCGAAGCAGCTCTTGCCCTCGAGGCTGGTGCAGACCGGGATCGCCAGCAGCTCCGCGAGTTCCTTCAGCTCGGCGTAGGCGTCGGCCCAGTGCACGCCCTGGCCGGCATAGATCACCGGCTTCTGCGCGCCCATCAGCACCTTGGCCGCCTGCTTCACCGCCTCGGGATCGGGTCCGCTGCGGGTCGAGATGACCGGCGTGTAGTCGATCGGCTCCGGCACCTCCTCGGCGAAGGCATCGGTCGGCACCTCGATGACGACCGGCCCGCCGCGGCCGTTGCGCAGCGCAGAGAAGGCGCGGCGCATGATGTTGGGCACCTCGGCCCCTGATGTGACCGGCTCGGCGTGCTTGGACACAGCGGCCATGGCGATGGTCGAGTTGAAGTTCGGCGGGATATGCGCGATGCGCCGCGGGTAACCCATGGGCAGCACCAGCACCGGCACCGACTCGCCGTAGCACTGCGCCACGGCACCATAGGCGTTCTCGGCGCCCGGCCCGTGCTGCATGCAGAACACGCCCATCTTCTTGCCGCGCGTCAGGCGCGACATGGCGTCGGCCATATGCAGGCCGATGCGCTCCTGGCGCACGATGATCGGTCGGATGTCGAGATGGGCGGCGAGCTCGAGGATGTGGTTCACTGGATAGCCGATGATGATCTCGATGCCCTCGCGCTTCATGATCTCGGAGATCGCCAGACCGACTTTCATGACCGTTCCTCCCGGTTTGCGGGAACGATCATGGCGGCCCGCGGGGGGCGAAGTCCATCGCGGCGGCTATGCGCCTTTGGACTTGCCGACGCGCGACTTGATGAGGTCGCCGATCTCGCCGACCAGGCCCTTACGGAAGGCCATGACGATGACCACGAAGATCACGCCCTGGATCACCAGCACCCACTCGCCCGTGGCGGCGAGGTAGTTCTGCATGGTGATGATCACGAACGCGCCGACAACCGGGCCGATCAGCGTGCCGAGGCCGCCGACCAGCGCCATCAGCACCACCTCGCCCGACATCGCCGCCGTCACGTCGGTCAGGGTCGCGAACTGCAGCACCATGGCTTTTGTCGATCCGGCCAGCCCGGCCAGCGCGGCCGACAGCACGAAAGCAAGCCACTTGTAGAGTGTGGCGTCGTAGCCCAACGACTGCGCGCGCGGCTCGTTCTCACGGATCGCCTTGAGCACCTGGCCGAAGGGAGAGTGCACGATGCGGTAGATCGAGGCGTAGCCGAACAGGAAGATCGCGAGCACCACGTAGTACAGGACGCGATCATTCTTGATGTCGATCAGCCCGCCGAGCAAGGCGCGGCGCGGGATGCCCTGCAGGCCATCCTCGCCGTGGGTGAACGGCACCTGGACGCAGAAGAAGTAGATCATCTGGCTGAAGGCCAGCGTGATCATGGCGAAGTAGATGCCCTGGCGGCGGATCGCGAGCGCACCGGTAACGGCACCTAGCGCCGCCGCGCCGGCGACACCGGTCAGCAGGCCAAGCTCCGGCGGCCAGCCCCATTCCTTGACGACATGGCCGTAGAAATAGCCCGCCATGCCGAAGAACATGGCGTGGCCGAAGCTCATCAAGCCGGCATAGCCCAGCAGCAGGTTGAAGGCGCAGGCGAACAGCGCGAAGCACAGCGCCGTCATCAGGAAGACCGGATAGGCGACCCAAGGCGCCACCAGGGCGGCGACCAACAGCAGGGCCGCGATGATGCGGTTGTTCATCATTTCGTTTGCCCGAACAGGCCGGCCGGCTTGATCAGCAGGACAATGGCCATGATGACGAAGATCACGGTGCTGGAGGCCTGAGGGTAGAACACCTTGGTCAGTCCCTCGATCATGCCCAGCCCGAAACCGGTGACGATCGAGCCCATGATCGAGCCCATGCCGCCGATCACGACCACGGCGAAGACGATCAACACCAGGTTCTGCCCCATCAGCGGCGAGACCTGGTAGATCGGCGCCGCCATCACACCCGCCAGCGCCGCCAGGCCGACGCCAAGGCCGTAGGTGAGCGTGATCAGCCGTGGCACATTGATGCCGAAGGCCTGAACCAGGGTGGGATTCTCCGTGGCGGCGCGCAGATAACCGCCCAGCCGCGTTCGTTCGATCAAGTACCAGGTGGCGAGGCAGACCACGAGCGCGAAGACCACGACGAAGGCGCGATAGGTCGGCAGGAACATGAAGCCGAGATTGTAACCGCCGGGAATCGGGTTCGGATACGGCTGACCCGACGAACCCCACCGCCATTGGAAGAGGCCCTCGATCACCAACGCCAGGCCGAAGGTCAGCAGGAAGCCGTAAAGGTGGTCGAGATGATAGAGCCGCCTGAGCATCAGCCGCTCGAGCAGGACGCCGAATAGCCCGACGATGAGCGGCGAGAGCACCAGCGCGGCCCAGAACGGCACGTTGAGAACCGTCAGCATCAGCCACGCCGAAAAGGCGCCCAGCATGTACTGCGCGCCGTGCGTGAAGTTGATGACGTTGAGCATGCCGAAGATCACGGCCAGCCCGAGGCTGAGCATGGCGTAAAAGGCGCCGTTGATCAGGCCGACCAGCAACTGGCCGAACAGCGCCTGCGGGGCGATGCCGAGGAGTTCGAACATCGGCTACACCCCCAGATACGCGTGCAGCTTGTCGAGGCTGCCCTGGACATTGGCGGCGGTGATCATGTCGATCACCCGACCATCCTCGACGACATAGTGCCGATCCGCCACGGTCGCGGCGAAATGGAAGTTCTGCTCGACCAGCAAGATGGTGAAGCCGCGAGACTTCAGCAGACGCACCGCCTCGCCGATGCGCTGCACGATCACCGGCGCCAGGCCCTCGGTTGGCTCGTCGAGCAGCAGCAGCTTGGCGCCGGTGCGCAGGATGCGGCCAATCGCCAGCATCTGCTGCTCGCCGCCCGACAGCTTGGTGCCCTGGCTGCGACGACGCTCCTTCAGATTGGGAAACAGCTCGTAGATCTCGGCCACGGTCATGCCGCCGGCCTGCACCACGGGCGGCAGCAGCAGGTTCTCCTCGACGTTGAGGCTCGAGAAGATTCCCCGCTCCTCGGGGCAGTAGGCGATGCCGGCGCGCGCCACCTGGTTGGACGCCATGCGCACGATCTCTTTGCCGGCGAACTTCACCGAGCCGTCGCGCTTGCCGACGATGCCCATCACGGACTTCAGCGTCGTCGTCTTGCCGGCGCCGTTGCGGCCCAGGAGGGTCACCAGCTCGCCCTCGTCGATCTCGAAGTCGATGCCGTGCAGTATGTGGGATTCACCGTACCAGGCCTGCAGGCCGGCGACCTTCAGCAGTGGCTCAGGCATGACCGGTCCCGACATAGGCTTCGATGACCGCCGGGTTCTTCGACACCGTGGCGTAGGGCCCTTCGGCCAGCACCTCGCCGCGCGCCAGCACGGTGATCGTATCGGAGAGATCGGCGACGACCGACATGTTGTGTTCGACCATCAGCACCGTTCGATTCTTCGAAACCGTGCGGATCAAGCCCGAGATGCGCTTGATGTCCTCCTGTCCGAGCCCGGCCATCGGCTCGTCGAGCAGCATCATCTCGGGCTCGAGCGCCAAGGTGGTGGCGATTTCCAGGGCGCGCTTGCGGCCATAGGGCAGTTCGACCGCTGGCAGGTTGGCGAACTCCGACAGGCCCACCGCGTCGATCAGCTCCATCGCGCGGCCGTTGAGGCTGTCGAGTGTCTTCTCCGAGCGCCAGAAGAAGAACGACGTGCCGAGCGACCGCTGCAGCGCCACGCGTACGTTCTCGCGCACCGACAGATGCGGGAAGACAGCGGAGATCTGGAAGGAGCGCACCAGGCCCATGCGCGCGATGGTCGCCGGCGCGCTACCGGTGATGTCGATGCCGTTGAAACGGATACGGCCGGCGGTCGGCACCAGGAAGTGGGTCAGCAGGTTGAAGCAGGTGGTCTTGCCGGCGCCGTTCGGGCCGATCAGGGCGTGAATGGAGTGACGCCGAACGCTGAGATTTACCTTGTTGACGGCGTAAAACCCCTTGAACTCCTTGGTGAGTCCCTGCGCTTCGAGAATTATGCTTTCCGCCATTACCACTCCCCGCTTCGTCGCCTATAGCATGAACGGTATCGACGCTGTATAGGCCCGAGACGCGCGCTAGTGTGTGGCGCGAGCGCGGCCCGGCCGCGACCACAAGGAGATGATGCGTATGCTCAACAGATTGTTCGCAGGGCTCGCCGCCGCCGGCGTGGCCTTCGGTCTGGCCGCAGCGGCACAGGCGCAGGCGCCGTTCCGCATCGGCGTCATGGAAGGCTTCACCGGTGTCTACGGCGACCTCACAGCCGGCGAAATCGAGGCCATTCAGATGGCCATCGAGGATGTCGGCGGCAAGGTTCTCGGCCGGCCGATCGAGCTGCTGTCGGCGGATCACCAGACGAAACCGGATGTCGGTGCCGCGATCGCGCGCAAATGGTTCGACGTCGATGACGTCAAAATGATCACCGGCATCGGCACCTCGTCGGTGGCGCTCGCAGTGCGAAAGATCGCCCAGGAAAAAGGCCGCATCGATATCAACTCGGGCGCGGCCTCGGCCGACCTGACCGGCCCCGCCTGCTCGCCGACCGGTGCCCACTGGACTTACGACACCTACGCGCTGGCCAAGGTGACCGGCGGCGCCGTGGTGAAGGATGGTGGCGATTCCTGGTTCTTCATCACCGCCGACTATGCTTTCGGCCACGCGCTGGAGCGTGACGTCACCGCTGTGGTGCAGGCCTCGGGCGGCAAGGTCCTGGGCGGCGTACGGGCGCCGTTGAACACGCAGGATTTCTCGTCCTTCCTGCTGCAAGCGCAGGCGTCGAAGGCCAAGATCATCGGCCTTGCCAACGCCGGTGGCGATACCATCAACTCGATCAAGCAGGCTGGCGAGTTCGGCATCGTCAAGAGCGGCCAGCGCCTGGCGGGCCTCCTGGTGTTCTCGACCGACGTGCAAGCGCTGACGCTCCAGGTGGCGCAGGGCCTAGTGCTGACCGAGGCGTTCTACTGGGACCTCAACGACGAGACCCGCGCCTGGACCGCGCGCTTCCGCAAGAAGAAGGACAAGCTGCCCAGCATGCTGACCATCGGCGTCTACAGCGCGACCCTGCACTACCTGAAGGCCGTGCAAGCCGCCGGCACCGACGATCCGAAGGTGGTGATGGAAAAGATGCGCGCGATGCCGGTCAACGACGCCATGACCAAGAACGGCAAGCTGCGCGAGGACGGCCGCCTGGTGCGCGACATGTACCTGTTCCAGGTGAAGTCGCCGGCGGAGTCCAAGCACAAGGACGACATCTACAAGCTGCTGGCCACCGTGCCGGGCGACCAGGCGTTCCGCCCGATGGCCGATGGCAAGTGCCCGTTCGTGAAGACGAACTGAGCCGATCGCACGAACGAAAGAGAAGGGCCGCCCGGCGCGAACCGGGCGGCCCTTTTCATTGGCGCGCAGCTCAGGTCATCGGGATAACGACGTGCTTGGCGTAGGCCGGCCGCTCGGCGAGACGGTCGTACCAGGCCTTCAGATGCGGCATCGCGGGCAGGTCATCGCGCTTGAACGGCAGGTGCAGCCAGCGATAGGCCATCGCGCCGACCGGAATGTCGCCCATGGTGAAGGTGGCGCCGGCGACGAACAGCCGGTTGGCGAGATGGCCGTCGAGGCGCTGCCACAGCGCCGCCGTCGCGACGCGCGCCTTCTCGATGGCGTCGTTGTCGCGCTTCTCGGGCGGCGTGCGGATCAGGCCCCAGAAGATCGTCGTCATGCCGGCGGAGATCGTGCTGAGCTGCCAGTCCATCCAGCGCTCGGCCTCGCCGCGCGCCCGCGGCTCCAGTGGCCACAGCGTGCCGGCGGCATGCGTCGCCGCGAAATAGCGCACGATGGAGTTCGACTCCCACAGCGTATAGCCGTTGTCGTCGATCGTCGGCACGACGCCGTTGGGATTCATCGATCGATACCATGGCTGATCGTTGCCGCCGAACGCCCCGCCGACATCGGTCCGCTCATAGGCGAGGCCGCATTCGTCGGCCGCCCACAGCGCCTTCTGCACGTTGATCGAGTTGGCGCGACCATAAATCTTCAGCATTTCCGTCCCCTTCCATTCGCCGTCGTGCCGAGCGCAGCGAAAGACCTCGCGGCTCCGTGGTCCCATCGATGCGCTGCGACTGCTAACGCTATCGCCAGATCCTTCGCTGCGCTCGGGATGACGGCACGAGTTAATGCGCCTCGGCCCAGGTGGCGCCGCGGCCGACCTCGACGACCAGCGGTACCGAGAGCGTCGCGGCCTTCTCCATTGTCGCCTTGATCGTGGCGCTGGCTTTGTCGGCCTCGCCCAGTGGCGCTTCGAAGACCAGCTCGTCGTGCACCTGCAGCAGCATCCGTGTCCCGAGTCCGGCCGCCTTCATCGCGCCGGGCAGCGCGATCATCGCGCGCTTGATGATGTCGGCGGCGCCACCCTGCAGCGGCGCGTTGATCGCCGCGCGCTCGGAGAAGCCGCGCCGTGCCGGGTTCTTGTCGTTGATGCCGGTGAGATGGATCTTGCGGCCGTAGGGCGTCACGACGTAACCGCGCTCGCGGCAGAACTTGCGCGTGCGGTCCATGTAGTCGCGGATCTCGGGATAGCGCTCGAAGTACGCCTCGATGTAGCGCCGCGCCTCGCCCTGGGCGATGCCGAGCTGGGCGGCAAGGCCGAACGCCGACATGCCGTAGATGATGCCGAAATTGATCGCCTTGGCCTGCCGCCGCACCATCGGATCCATGCCGGCCATCGGCACGCCGAAGACCTCCGAGGCGGTGCGCGCATGGATGTCCTCGCCCCTGGCGAAGGACTCCTTCAGCGAGTCGATGCCGGCGACATGCGCCAGCAGGCGCAATTCGATCTGCGAATAGTCGGCCGAGAGCAAGGTGTGGCCCTTCTCGGCGATGAAGGCCTTGCGGATCTTGCGGCCGTCCTCGGTGCGCACCGGGATGTTCTGCAGATTGGGATCGGTCGAGGCCAGACGGCCGGTCGACGCGCCGGTCATGTGATACGACGTGTGCACGCGGCCGGTCGCGCGATCGATCTCGGTCACCAGCGAGTCGGTGTAGGTGCCCTTGAGCTTGGCGAGCTGGCGGTGCTCCATGATCGCCTTGGGCAAAGCGTGGCCCGCCGCGGCAAGATCCTCGAGAATGCCGACATCGGTGGCCCAGGCGCCGTTCTTGTTGCGCTTGCCGCCGGGCAGCTTCATGTCGTCGAACAGGATCTCGCCCAGCTGCTTGGGCGAGTTCACATTGAAGCTCTTACCGGCGAGCTTGTGCGCCTCGGCCTCGTACTCCGCCATGCGGCGCTCGAAATCGGCGCTCAGCCGCTTGAGCTCCGTGGCGTCGACCTTGATGCCGGCGCGCTCCATGTCGACCAGCACGGGGATCAGCGGCCGCTCGATGCGCTCATACATCGTCGTCATGCGCTCGTCGGCGGTGCGCGGCTTGAGCACCAGCCAGAGCTGCATGGTGACGTCGGCGTCTTCGGCGGCGTAGTCGCGCGCCTTGTCGATCGGCACGCGATCGAAGCTGACCTGCTTGACGCCCGAGCCGGCGACATCGGCGAACTTGATGGTTGAAACACCCAGGTGCAGCTCGGCCAACTCGTCCATGCCGTGGCCGTTCTTGCCGCCGTCGAGCACGAAGGACAGCAGCATGGTGTCGTCGATCGGCGCGATCTTCACACCGTGACGCAGAAACACCGCGTAGTCGTACTTGATGTTCTGGCCGATCTTGAGCACGCCCTCGTCCTCGAGCAGCGGCTTCAGCACGCGAATGGCGTCGGCGATGGCGAGCTGACCGGGCAGCGGCGCGTCGGAGTCCGACGTCGCGGCCTGATCGCCGCCCAGGTCGAGCGCACCTTGCTTGGGCGCCGCCGGTGGACGATGGCCCAGCGGCACATAGGCGGCGCGACGGCGCGAGACATCGATGTCGCCGACCGGTCCATCGGGCAACGCCAGCGAGACGCCGACGAGATTGGCGTTGAGCGAGTCCAGCGCGTCGGTCTCGCAATCGAAGGCGACCACGCCGGCCTTGCGCGCCGCGGCGGCGAAATCCTCGAGCTGCGCCGTCGCCGTGATCAGCTCGTAGTCGGCCAGGCCGAAGGCGCGATCCGACACCCGCCAGTCGCGGGCGGTCGCCGCGCTGTCGTCGGTCGTGGCCGGTGTGGCGGCCTGCGGCTCCGGGGCGGCGGATGGCGCATCCGAGATGGTCGGCGTCGTCGCGGCGGCCGGCGCGCCGGTGCGGTATCTCGCCAGCAGCGAACGGAAGCCCTGCTGCTCCAGCCATGGCACCAGCGTGGCGAGGTCGGGCGTCCGCTTGTCGAAAGAATCCGCGTGGTCCTTCACCGGCACGTCGTCGCGCAACTTGACCAGCTGACGGGAAATCCGCGCCAGCTCGGCGTTGGTTTGCAGCGACTCGCGCCGCTTGGGCTGCTTGATCTCGCCGGCACGCTGCAGCAGCGTATCGAGATCGCCGTATTCGGTGATCAGCTGCGCCGCCGTCTTCACGCCGATGCCAGGCACGCCCGGCACATTGTCGGTGCTGTCGCCGGCCAGCGCCTGGACATCGACGACCTTTTCCGGCGTGACGCCGAACTTCTCGAACACCGCCTCGCGGCCCAGGCGACGCATCTTGATGGGATCGAACAGCGACACGCGATCGCCCACCAACTGCATCAGGTCCTTGTCGGACGATACAACGGTCACATCGGCGCCGGCCGTCACCGCCTCGCGGGTGTAGGTCGCGATCAGGTCGTCGGCCTCGAAGCCCTCGAGCTCGATGCAGGGCAAGCCGAAGGCACGTGTCGCCTCGCGGAACAGCGGAAACTGCGGGATCAGTTCTTCCGGCGGCTCTGGCCGGTGCGCCTTGTATTGCGGGTAGATGGCGTTGCGGAATGTCTCACGGCCAGCGTCGAGGATCACGGCAACGTGATCGATAGCCGGATCGTCGAGAAGCTGCGTCAGCATCTTGCAATAGCCGAACACAGCGTTGACCGGCGTGCCGTCCGGCCGGGACATCGGCGGCAGCGCATGGAAGGCGCGGAATATGTAGCCCGAGCCGTCGATCAGCCAGAGATGGCGGAGCGGCTTGTTGGTGTCGGTCGATGGCATGGCCCCACCTCACAACAGTCGGACGGGGCGTTCAAGACCCGGGCGACAGGGACGGGCACGATTCCGTAACCGCGATAAGCAGAAAATTTCTGAGGAAGAGTCGCGTGCGAAAGGTGTTTAATCGTGTAGGGTTATTGCGTCTGATCGGGCGGCGGGCGATCGGACGCAGGAGGCGAAACCGTCGGGGGACACCAGGAAAGGATCCACCATGCGTAAGGGACTGATCGTCGGCGCTATCGGCCTTGCCCTCTCGGGCGCTTTGGTCGGCACGGTGCTGGCTCAGGCGACCGATCCGATCGCGGCTCGTAAGGACAACCGCAAACAGGCCGGCGCCGCGATGAAGGCCATCAAGGGCATCATCGACGCCAAGGGACCGACGGCGGGTGCCGTTGCGCACGCGGCCAAGCTCAAGGAGCTCGAGGCGGCGCACGTGAAGCTCTATCCGAAGGGCTCGGACAAGGGCGAGACCAAGGCTCTGCCCGTGATCTGGACCGATTGGGCCGGCTTCGAGGCGGCCAGCAAGGCGACGGCCGCCGCCGCCGATGCGATGGCCACAGCGGCGGGCTCGGGCAGCATGGAGGCGCTTACCGCGGCCTTCGGCGCGACCGGCAAGACCTGCGGCGCCTGCCACGACAAGTACCGCGCGAAGTAACCTCACATACGACGCGCCGTCGGGACGCGTCATCGCGCGCCCAACGACAAACGAACGGCCGGTCCCTGTGACCGGCCGTTTCGCGTTCAGCCACCGATGCGCACGATCAGGTAGACGACACAAGCGGCGGCGATCAGCAGCGACAGCGCGAGCCGTACGCTGACGAAGCGCAGGCCCGGCGCGGGCGTGCCCACAGGCACCAGCTTGTCGCCGCTGAACATCGGGCCGATCAGGTTCTCGCGCTTGACCACAAGATAGAACAGCGAGGCGCTGACATGCAGCGCCACCATCACGTAGAGCAGGTTGATCCAGTAGTGGTGCACCGTGGTCATGCGACGGCCCCAAGCCTCGCTGGCGAACTTAGCCAGCGGGCCGGCGGAGTAGCCCATGTCGGTGTCGGTGGCGAGCAGGCCGGTAACGATCTGCACCAGCAGGCCCAGGATCAGCGCCACCACCATCCAGCCGCCGACCGGGTTGTGGCCGATATCGGGCGCCGCCTTAGGCCCCAACAGGCTGCGCGCATAGGCGAGGCCGGCGCCGGGGCCCTTCACGAAATGGCCGAAGCGCGCCGTCGTGCTGCCGATGAAACCCCAGGCGATGCGAAACAGCAGCAGGGCGAGGATGGCGTAACCGCACCAGAAATGCAGCGTATACCAGCCCTCCTTGTCCCAGCTCGGGCCAAGCTTCGCGCTCAGCACCTGGACCACCACCAGCACCACCAGGACCCAGTGGAACAGCCGAGTCGGCAGATCCCACACCCGCAACTTCGATCGTGGTTCGCCGGCCATAGTGTCCTCGCTTGGATGCGCCCCGCGCCACTGTGCCCGCGCATCGGTGCGGGTCAAGCGATTGATACCACGCCGCCTTTCCGCCATGTTGCCCGGCTAGCACTGAGACTGTTTGCGCATCTCGGACGATCCGCAGGGGAGACATGGCAGCTCAACGGATGATCGGCGCAAAGCTGGCGATGACGATCGCGCTGGCGTTCGCGCCTGCGATTGCGATGGCCCAGGGGTTCGGCACGCCGCCCGTGCAGACCGCGCCCAACCCGAAGCCCGCGGCGCCGGCGCCCGCCACCACGGCGCCGATGCCCGCCCCGGCACCGTCTGACGCGGGTAAGCAGGAGCCTGGCAAGCAGGAGCCCGGCCAGACGGGCAAGCCGCAGCTGGTCGCCGACATGCAGCCGGCTTTCGACGCCATCAAGGCCAAGGATTGGGCGGGCGCTGAGAAGTTCCTCGTGCCGAGGGCGATGAATCGCGATCCACGCGCGCAGTTCCTGCTCGGCGCCGAGGTCTACGGCAACAAGGAGTCGAAGCTCTTCGACCTCAAGAAGGCGATGCCGCTGATCAAGGATTCGGCTGAGCGCGGCTTTGCCCGATCGATGCTGTTCTACGGCCTCGCCTATGCCGACGGCGCGGGCGTGACCAAGGACATGGTCGAGGCCTACAAGTGGACGGCGTTGGCGTCTCGCCGCGGTGTGCCCGAGGCCGGTCAGTTCCTCGCCGCCATGGCCAGGGACATGAATGCCGACCAGATCGAGCGTGCCAAGAGCGCCGCCGACAAGTTCGCGCCGCGCCGCTGATGGCTCGCCGCCTTTCCCGCGCGCTCGCGTTGGCGTCCCTGCTGGCGCTCGCCGCGCCGGCTGCGTCGGCGCAGGACAAGGCGACCGGGTTGGAAAAGGCGATTGCCGCTGTCCAGAGAGGTGACGTCGCGACCGCCGAGCCTGTGCTGCGCGAACTCGCGGTCGGCAACGACGAGGCGGCCGCATGGCTGGGCATCATCCTGGTGCAGCGTGGCGGCGAGGACAGCGTCGGCGAGGGCATGATCCTGTTGCGCCGCGCCGCTTTCGCCGGCAACGCGCGCGCCAAGTACGGGCTCGCTTTCCAGTACCTTACCGGCGGCGGCACCAATCGCGACGATATCGAGGCCGCGAGACTCTTCCGCGAGGCGGCCGAGGGCGGCATCGTCCGCGCCGCCTACAATCTCGGCCTGATGCATGCCGCGGGCCGCGGCGTGCCGCGCGATCCGGCGCAGGCGCTGGCATGGTACGAACGTGCGTCCAGAGCGGGCGATCCCTACGGCAGCTACGCCTGGGCGCGCGCGCTGGAAACCTCACCACAGGCGGCACAACGCTGGGGCGAGATCGCGCCGCTCTATCTGAGCGCCGCCAAAGCGGGCCATGTGCCGGCGGCGGTGCGTTACGGCGCCATGCTGCTGGAAGGGCGCGGCGTCAGCCGGGACCGCACGCGCGCCGAGTTCTGGCTACGCCACGCCGCCGAGCAGGGCTATCCGGAGGCGGCGCTGCTGATGGGCGATCTGTTCGGGCAGACCGCCATGGGTCGCACCGGCAAGCAGCAGGAGGAGGCCGCCAGGAACGCGGCAGCCTGGTACCTGCGCGCCGCCGAGGCCGGGGTGGCGATGGCCCAGGCCAAGCTGGCCAATTGCTATTTCGCCGGCGCCGGCGTGGCGCGTGACTTCGCCGCGGCGCAGCGCTGGTATCGCCGCGCCGCCGAACAGGGTTTCGCCGACGCCCAGTACGTGCTGGGCATCTGGCTGAGCGGCGGTGTCGCTGGCACCACCGATCCCGTCGATGGCTATCGCTGGCTGGCGCTGGCCGAACGCCAGGGCCACAGCAACGCCGCCAAGGTGCGCGCGCGCGCCGCCGAGAAACTCACCGAGGATCAGATCCAGCGCGGCGAACAGGCGGCGCTTGCCTTCATCCCCCGGCTCGAACGACCGTTGAACGCGGATGACGAGGCGCCGCCGCTGCGCCCGCCGGCCAAGGTCCCGTGATCGGCTTATTCTTGACTTGTATTATTCCCGATCCCTAATGTACGCGTCGTTTTCGGCGATTGTGGGTTGAGGATGCGCGAGCCGTTCTGGGAGCTGGGTCATCGCATCAAAGGCCTGCGCAAGCAGAAGGGCCTGACCCAGCAGGAATTCGCCGCCAAGCTGGGCGTCACCCAGCCCACCGTGCATCGCTGGGAAAAGGGCGCCTTCACCCCCGACGACAAGATGCTCGAAGTGCTGTCCGACATGGCGGGCGTGCCGACCGCGGTGTTCCGCTACGGCGAGACCCGTGTCGGCCGCCGGATGATCCCGATCGGGGGTTACGTCGGCGCCGGCGGCGAGGTGTCGGCGATCGCCGATCCGCTGGGCGGCAACGGCGCCGAAGAAGTGGAGGCGCCACCGGACTCCGGTCTCTACATGGTGGCGGTGAAGGTCCGCGGCGATGTCATGCTGCCGGGCTATGCCGACGGCGACATTCTGTTCTACGGCCGCGATCCCGGGCTGGGCGGAGTCGACCCCACGGCGTGCGTCGGGCGCGACTGCGTCGTGAAGCTGGTCAACGGACCAACCCTGGTGAAACGCGTCGCCCAAGGCGGGGCCCGCAACACCTATCTGCTGATGTCGTTCGTCGCCGAGCCGATCGTCAACGTCCGGCTCGAATGGGCGAGCCCGGTTCGCTGGGTGAAACGGCGCTAGAGACTACTTGTTGGGGCAGCTCGGCGGGCGAACGACGCCCTTCTGGCCGGGCGGCGGACACGGCGTAGCCGCAGCCAACGCCTTGCGATCGAGTTGCAGGAGGGTCGGCGTCGAGTAGGCGACGCCAGCGGCGAGACCCAGCTTGGCAAGCGCACGACGGCGCGACACGGCGATATGCTCGCGCGAGGACAGCGTCGCAGCTTCGGTCGTTTCGGGAGTTTTATTCATAGACACCAGTCCCCAGGCCGATATGACTTGGAAGTATGAACGAGACTATATCAGGCCGAGTGCAGCTTGGCTAGCGAGTTTTCGTCATATCCCTGACTATAACTTGACGAAGTGAATGACGTTGCGCGACGAACGCCATGGTCGACCGGAGATTACCCAGGCGGTGACTCGCGGCGTGGCGCGCTGGCTACGCCAGCGCGGCCTGTCGCCAATTATCGAGGTACCACTGGCCGATGGCCGGCGGGCCGATATCGTGGCCGTCGGCGACGCCGCCGAAATCGTTATCGTGGAAGTGAAATCCAGCCTCGAGGATTTCCGCGTCGACACCAAATGGGGCGACTATCTCGGCTGGTGCGACCGGTTCTACTTCGCCACGCCCCAGACATTCCCGCTCGAGCTGCTGCCGGCCGAGACCGGCGTGATCCTGGCCGATGCTTTCGGAGCCGAGCTGCTGCGCGACGATTCGCGCGCCCCCGAGGCGACCCGGCTATCGGCGGCACGGCGCAAAGCGCTGCTGGTGCGCCTCTCCCGGCTGGCCGGCGAACGCCTGCAGCGCCTGGCGGACCCGGCCTTCTCCGCGCTCGACGGCGCCTGAGCCTCAGCCGCCGCCCATGCGGCGGATAGTGGCGGTGGTGCTGTGGCCCTCGGCCAATCGCGCCAGCACGACGCGGCCGCCCCAGCCTTCGACCAGGTCGGCACCGACCACGGTCTCGCGCGTGTAGTCGGCGCCTTTGATCAGCACGTCGGGCCGCACGGCCTCGATCAGCGCGAGCGGCGTGTCCTCGGCGAACACCGTCACCAGATCGACATCGGCCAGCGAGGCCAGCACCGTGGCGCGCGCCGTCTCGCCGTTGACCGGTCGACCCGCTCCCTTGAGCCGGCGCACCGAGTCGTCGCTGTTGAGGCCGACCACCAGCCGGTCGCAGGCGGCGCGCGCCTGGCGCATCAGCGAGACGTGGCCGGGATGGAGCAGATCGAAGCAGCCATTGGTGAAGCCGACCTTCAGTCCCGCCTGGCGCCAGCGCGCCACCTCGTCGCGTAGCCGGGCGAGGTCGGCGACTTTCGAGGCATGCGGATCGGCGCCGCCACTGCCCAGCAGCCCGCGCGCCAGCTCGGCGAGCGAACAGGTCGCGGTGCCCAGCTTGGCCACGACCACCGCCGCCGCGACATTGGCCAACAACGCGGCATCATCGGCCGCCAGCCCGCCGCCCAGCGCCGCGGCGAAGGTGGCGATCACCGTGTCGCCGGCGCCCGACACGTCGAACACCTCGACCGACCGAGCCGGCACATGCAGTGCCGTGCCGTCGGCGCGCACCAGCGACAAGCCCTGTGCGCCGCGCGTCGCCAGCACATGATCGAGTCCCAGGCGCGCGATCAGCGCGCGCGCGGCCGCCTCGACCTCGCCGTCGCTGCCCGTGGGCATGCCCGTGGCGTCGGCAAGCTCGAGCCGGTTGGGCGTGAGCGCGGTGGCGCCGGCATAGACGCCGTAGTCGCGGCCTTTCGGATCGACGATCACCGCCCGGCCGGCGTCGCGCGCCGCGCCGATGATGTCGCGCGCCACGCCATCGGCCAGCACGCCCTTGCCGTAATCCGACAGGATCACGACATCGCATTCGCTCAGCGACGGCCCGACGCGCGCCAGCAGATTCTGCCGCGCCGTCGCCGACAACGGCGCCGCCAGCTCGCGATCCGCCCGCAGCAATTGCTGCGCGCCACCGACGAAGCGGTTCTTCACGGTGCTGACACGGCCCTGCTCGATCACCAGCTGCGCCTCGATGGCACGCTCCTCGCCGAGCAAGCCGGCGATCTCGTGACCGGCGGCGTCGCCACCAGCGACGGTGGCGAAGATCGTCTGCGCACCCAGCGCGGCGAGGTTGCGCGCGACGTTGCCGGCGCCGCCCAGCATGGCGCTCTCGCGTTCGACGCGCAGCACGGGGATCGGCGCTTCGGGCGAAATGCGTTCGACGGCGCCATAGACATAGCGATCCAGCATCACGTCGCCGACCACCAGCACGCGCACCGAGCCCAGCGCCGGCAATCGGGCGAAGAGCGCGTCGGTGTCGATCATGGCCCGTCGCCCGCCAGCCCCAGCGCGCGCTCGACCGCGCCGCACAGCATCTGGCCCAATACGAGATGCATCTCCTGGATGCGCGCCACGGTCCGCGACGGCACGACCAGGCAGGGATCGGCCAGGCCGCGCAGCTCACCGCCATCGCCGCCGCCCAGCGCCACCGGCATCAGCCCCTGGCTGCGCGCCTGCGACAGCGCCATCAGCACGTTGCGGCTGCGGCCCGAGGTCGAGATACCCATGGCGACGTCGCCCGGTCGGCCCAGCGCCTCGATCTGGCGCGCGAAGACCCGCTCGAAGCCAAGATCGTTGCCAACGGCGGTAAGCGTGGCGCCCTCGGTGGTCAGCGCCATCGCCGGCAGCGCGCGACGGTCGGCGCGGTAGCGCACCGAGAACTCGGTAGCGATGTGCTGCGCATCGGCGGCGCTGCCGCCGTTGCCGAAGATCATCAGCTTGTTGCCGGCGGCGAAGGCTCCGGCGCAGACCTCGACCAGCCGCGCGAAATCCTCGCGCAACGCGCGCCTTGTCTCGGCGGCGACGGCGAGATGCTCGTCGAGCTCGGAGGCCCAGTAGGCGTCGAGGGATCGCAGGCGCTGGCGCAGGATCGCGTTGTCGTCGTCGGACACGGGCGCGATTGTGAATCAAAGCCGAGGCCATATCCACCGTGTCGAGGCGATGGCAGGATAAGGGCCACATGTCCCGCCGCCGCGCCTACCGTTTCGCAGCACTTGATGACGCCTGGATCCGTGTCGACAGCGACGCGGCGCTCGAGCCCTTTCATCGCCAGTTCCTGGCGCTCTGGCCCATGATCGAGGGCGGCGACGCTCCGCCCGATATCGTCATCGAAGCGATCGGCGAGGACATCGACGCCTACGAGCTGCGCCATCCCGCTCTGCCCGACGGCGCGGTGCGCGTCGCCAGCGCCGAGGAAGCGGTCAACCAGATCGTCCCGCCGCTGGTGGCCGAGGTCATCGAGCGGGCCGCGAGCCTCGTCTCGCTGCATGCCGGGGCGGCCAAGGTCGGCGACGGGCTGATCGTGCTGCCCGGCGATTCGATGAGCGGCAAGAGCACTCTGTCGCTGCAGCTCGCCCTGCGCGGCGCGCGCTTCGTCGGCGATGACCGCCTGCTGGTTGGCGACGGTACGGCGCGGGGCGGCGACGGCGGGCCCGCCGGCGTGGCGCTGGGGCTGACGCCGCGCGTGCGCCTGCCGATCCATCCCGCCGCCGGCGCCAGCTACATCGCCTTCATCGAGCGACACATGACGGTCG
>JALHMM010000102.1 GCA_022844045.1 Reyranellaceae bacterium
ATCGAAAACCAGACGGACCGCCCGCTCGCGAACCTCCGCCGGATAACGTGTCCTGTGTGTTCCCATGGCAGCTCCTCCTTCTCACAGGTTGGAGCCTCCGGGAAACCCGGTGCGGTTCACTTTCTGGCAAGCGGCGTGGTCGCCGAACTCGTGACTTGGGAGAGCGGTGCGGAGCCAGTTGGATTCCTCGCCCAGACACTCCAGCAGCGCGGCCTTAGTTGCAGCTTCTACGTCGATACAGGCGCCCCTACACGCCCTACTCCGTCATCAGCCGCCTGATCACGGCGCTCAACGCCACACCGGTCGAGAACGTCATTGAGCGCGTGCGACCAGTGAAGAGCCGCGAGGAGATTGCCTGGCTGGATAAGGCCGGCGGCCTGACCGACGAGGCGATTGTTACGACGGCCGCAAGGATCAAGCCGGGGGCCAGGGACTTCGATCTTGCCGCAACGGCCTGCGCGACGCTCATCCGCGGCGGCAGCGACTTTTCTGTATCGAGCCTATCGTTTGCGTCGGCTGGCGCTCGGGTGCACCGCACAGCAATCGTGGCGGCGAGGTTGTCAGCAAGGGCGATCCGGTGTTTCTCGAGGTGGGCGCGACGCTTGCCCGTTACACCTGCCCCATTATGCGGACCCGCGTCGAGGGCAAGCTATCGGTGGAGCTATCCGAGCTCGCCGCCTATTCTAGCGACTGCCTGGCCGCGATGATCGAAGTGATGCGCCCTGGGATCCGTGCAATGGATGTCGCCGCCGCCGGCAGCAAGGTGCTGGCACCGATCATCGATCGCATCGTCTTCCACCATGTCTACGGCTATTCGCTCGGCATCGCCTATCCACCAACCTGGATCGAGAACGGATCGTTCTTTCTGATGGCGGACAATCCCGCACCACTCGAGGCTGGGATGATGGTGTTCCATCTGCCACTGACACTCCGCTCCCTCGGGCGTTTCGGCGCCGGTTTCAGCGAGGCAGTCGAGATCACCGAGACTGGTGCCCGCGTCTTCAGCCGCCTCCCCCGGCAACTGACGGGCTGAAGGCAAGAAAGATGGGACGGCCGCGCATCCTAGTCGCCGGGCTGTGGCACGAGACGAACACCTTTTCCGCAGTGCCCACCCGTTACGAGGATTTCCTTGTCTTTCAGTACGCGGTCGGTGACGCGATGCTCCGCTACCGCGACACCAACACCGAGATCGGTGGGATGATTGCCGCGGCCGATGCGACTGGTTTGGACCTCGCCTTCGGGCTCTTCGCTGGTGCAGTTCCGTCCGGGTTAGTTCAAGCCTCAGCCTACCGCCGCCTGTTGGAAGAAACGCTGGCAAGCGTCAAAGCTGTCGGGCCGGTGGACGGGGTCCTCCTTGCCATTCATGGCGCGCTCGTCGCGGAAGGATCCGCGTACGCGGCGGCGGAATGGATCGCCGCCATTCGCAATCTCGTCGGTCACGACAGACCCGTAGTGGCGACCTTCGACCTTCACGCCAACCTCTCCGAACAACTGGTGGCGACGGCCGACGTCTTTATTGGCTACGACACCTATCCCCACGTCGACATGGCGGAAAAAGGAAAGGAAGCGGCGCAGCTCCTCGCAAAGATCCTGGCGAGCGGCCGACGTCCACACAAGGCACTCCGCAAACTGCCGCTTCTAACGGTTCCTCAGACGCAAGGAACCGACGATCACCCGGCGCTCGGGATCTATGCGAAAGTCAAAGAGGCAAGGCAGTTGCCCGGTATACTCGCCGCATCGGTGGCGATGGGATTTCCGTATTCCGACCGCGACGATCTCGGCATGGCTGTTCTTGCATATGGCGACGCGGAAGAGACAGCCAATGCCGCCGCCGACGCGATCGCCTCCGATATCTGGCGAGCGCGCCACGAGTTCGTGCCGCGTCTTGAAAGCCCGAAGGAAGCCGTCTCGGTCGCGGGGCGGTCGTCAGGCACGACCATCCTGGTCGATGTCGCCGACAATGTCGGTGGCGGTGCGCCCGGTGATGGCACCGTTCTCCTCGACGAGCTCGTCGCAAGAGTGCCGATCGGCGCAGCCATTGTGATCTGGGACCCCATCGCATCAGCACGGGCGGCAACGCTCGGAATCGGAGCGCGCTTCACCGGCGAAGTCGGGGGGGCGCGCCGACCACCTTCACGGCGCGCCCGTAGGGATTTTCGGCACAGTGACTTTCGCCGGACCGCTCCGTTACGAACGCCGCAGCACCTATATGACCGGGCAGATCGTCGACCTCGGCGGGGTCGCTGTCGTCGATTGCGATGGCGTCATGATCATGCTGACAGAGAGGCGGGCGATGCCCTTCGATTCCGACCACCTCCGGGCCGCGGGGATCGCGCCTGATGCATGCAGCGTAGTGGTGGTCAAATCGGCGATCGCCTGGAAGGCAGGCTTCTCGGCCTTCGCCAGCCGACACGTCTTCGTCGACACGCCCGGCATCTGCTCCTCGAACCTTTCTCGCTTCACCTATGAACGCGGAGCGGTGGACCTTTTCCTCCTCAACCTTGCGGCAACCTGGCCATGATCACCGGAAACGAAAGATCGAGCATGCGCGGATGGCGCGGGCGGATCGGAATTGTGAGTCCCGACGACGGAAGCGTCGACGACGAGTATTGGCGCTTCGTGCCCGAAGGCAGGGCGAGGCGATCGGCGAGGCGGCGAATGCACCGGGCACGACTATCAGCTCGGCGATGATCCATGCACTCCGGCTCTACGGGGCGCGTGTGTGTCGATTTCGGCGCCTTACCCTGCCGCCGTCACCGAACGGCTTCGGCACTATTACAGCGAGCACGGCATTGATGTCGCGGCGATGAATACGGCGGAACTCACCACCGAGTGGGAGATCGGAAATACGCCGCTCGGATACTGGTACATGCAAGGCCGTGCTGCCGATCGACCTGACAGCGACGCGGTCGTGATTACCTGTAGCGGACGCGGACCGCCGAGATCATTGCCGACCTCGAGGCCGACCTTGGTAAGCCGGTGGTTTCCGCTACCCAGCTCCTGATGTGGCACTGCCTGCAGCTCATGCAGGTCGACGCAACCGGCGTTCTACGGGGAAGCCTGTTTGGGCGCTTCGGTCACGCGTACAGGGAACACGGGGTTGCGATGCTGCATGCCCCGCTCTGAGGCGCGTGTCGGACGCTCTGCGTTCTCATCGTCCTAGTTTCGCCCGGCGTCTTGCCGCCTGTAAAGGCCAGTTAGCCGATTTGGTAACCTTAGGCCCCGTCGATCCCTTGCCTTGAGTTGAACCGCGCTGCCGTCGATCAGTTAGTCGCCCTCGAGGGTAGCTGACCATGATCGCCGTTCATCACCCACGGTCTGGTTCGAACTCGATCAGCTTCGGCTCGGGTTTGGATTCTGTCCTGCCCACGAGGATTTGGATATCAGCGAGGCGGCCATCAACTCCTCATCCGACAAGTCCTCGACCCGCCTGACGGAGAGAGAGAAGCCCCGTTCCAACGTTCTCTTGGTGTTGGCGCTTCAAGGCAACGGCAGCACGCCGACGTAGACCGCGAGCCCGGTAATGAAGGCGATCACGGTGGTGACGAGTTGGAAGATGGCAAAGCGCTCCTTCGGCCCGCTCCCACCACCGGTGCTCTGATTGCCGCGGTTGGACCACTTCTGCTTCGAGAGGTGGAAGATCATGTAGATCTTTACGCCGGCATTGATGAGCTGGTTGAAGTACAGGATGAAGGGCCAGGCCAGATCAGGTTTGCGGGCATAGCTGAATAGAACGGTCGACAAGACCAGCCGGGATCCCACCAGCCAAATCAAAATGCCCCAGATGAAGGCCGAGTCGATGCACACGGCGAAAATGGACAGGATCGGGCTCACCATCATGGTCCACATGGCGATGCGTTGATCGACGACGCACCACCAGATGAAGAACGGCATAGCCCGAGGTCCGAGGGCGATGGCCCGCGCTCCGTTCCGGAGCATGTTTCCCGACCACCTCCGAAAATTCTGCACCATCCGTTCGAGACCGGAACCCTTGATCACCTCGATCGTATAGACCGTCGCGTCGGGCACGTAGGTCATTTTCGCGCCCTTCGACAGCAGGTAGTACCATGTCGACTTGTCGTCGCCGGAGAGGAACCGGAACCTGCCCCAGAGCCAATGATCAAGATGATCGGCTTCGATGGTCCGGATGAATTTCTCGTCGACGATGTAGCGCGCACGAAAGACGCTCATGCGCCCGGTCAGGGTAAGTACGCGATTCGACACGGCATGGGACTGCATGGCAAGTCGACGCTGCGCGAAGCGCATCTCCAACCACGACCCGATCCAGCGCGGCCCGTAGCACATCACCACCTCATCGGTGGTGAGCGCCTGGAGCTCGGTGTCCGCACCAAACATCGACAGGGTCTTCTCGAGCACGTCGCCGCCGAACACCGCATCGCCGTCCATGAAGATGACCAGGTCGTCCGGGTCGACGCCGCGGCGCGCCATACCGCGCAGTATGAGTCCGATGGCCATGCGCTTGCCGGGCTGGTTCTGCCGCACGAAGTTCAGGTCGGCCATGCCGGCGGGGAGGTCGGCCCCATGGGTCTCCACGTATTCGCGGATGATCAACTCGTCGTAGGCTGAGCCGGTGCCGATCCAGAGCGAGGTGGGAATGCGCTCGCGCCGGATCTGCTGAAGGATCGAGCCGATGACCGCGCGGGTGATCGCGGGCTCCTCGAAATACGTCGTCATCTGGATATGCACACGACGCGGACGCCAGCCGGAGGCCCACAGCGCGGAAGCGGCGCGACGCATCGGAGGCCACTTCCAGCGCCGGTAATACTCGGCGCGGACGGCATGGGTGAACCACCAGCCAAAGCGCCAGAAGCCGAGGATGCCGAGCGTAATCGTGATCGTGCGGACCTCGGGGGTGATGAAGCGGTTGGGCATCAGCACCGCGACCAACACGATCACCGCCCAGAGCGTGGTGTAGTGAAACAGGAATCCCGGGGTCCACTTGCGGAGGCCGCGGGGCGCCGGGCCGCCCAGCTCGCGGAGCCACGCATTGAGATGCTTTGCGAAGGCATATTCGCCGGCCGGAACATCCATCTCACCGGCTCCCTTCTAACCAGCGGCCGAGAAGGGCGCGCTTGACCACGACTTCGACGGGCCGGTTGAAGTCGAAACGGGCCCAGGTCTCGTCGGCGGAAAGCTCCGGAGCGGCGACCGTCACGACGATGCCGTAGGCATCGGGAAGCTCGGGATTGAAGCTCGCCTCGACACCCACGACCTCGCCCGTGACAAAGTGATCCTCGCTGTCGCCGGCCAACCGGATCTCGGCTTCCATCCCCGGAACCACGCTGCCGGCGAGTCGGTCGTCGAGCCAGCCCCGCACCACGCGGGGCGCATCGGTCTCATAGACGGCCACCACGTCTCCAACCCGCACGTACTGACCCTCGACTGCGACCCGCTCCGCCACGTGCCCGGCGGTCGGCGCGGTGATCCGCATCGAGGTCCACATCTGGCGCAGGCGCCGGAGATCGGCCTTTGCGACGTCGAGATCGTCCTCGAAGCCGCGCAGTTCCTGCTCGAGGTCGGTGCGCTGGTCGTTGAAGTCGCCGGGCCGGATCGGGATGCCGGCATCGAACCGCGCCACCCCCGCCTCCGAGTAGAGTCTCTCGACCGACTCGCGGACGCTCTCGCGCATGGCGAGATGCAGAGCCAGGCGTTCGCGGCCTTCCGCGATACGCGCTTCGAGCACCGTGAGGCGGCGCTCGCCATCCTCGATGCCGGCTTCGATTTCGGGATCGACGATCACCGCGAGCACGGTCCCTTCGCCCTTGACGCCTTGGCTCTCGCCGTCGAACTGCAGGTATCCCTCGCGCGGCGCCTTGAGATCGAAGCGCTCGGAATAGACGCGGGCATGGGACAGCGTCATTCCCTCGATACGTCCCCAGACGAAGTAGCCGAGGAAGCCGATCACCACGCAGAACAGGGCGACGTACCAGACGACGTTGAAGATGGCTCGGAGCGTCCGCGGCTTCGCCTTCGCGAGGCCCGCCGCCTTTTCGGCCCCTGTCTCGCCCATCGGGATCAGGTCGACCGGGGTATCGAGGGCGGTGATGACCTCGTCGGTCGCCGCCATCTTGCCGATCAGGAGATTGCGATAGAAGAGGCCGAGGGCCTCGCGCTGACGGCCGCTCAGGCCCTCGAATGTCCAGAGGTTGCCGTCCGCGGCCGGAACTAGGGACACCGGAAACCCGACCTCGATGCCCTGGAACGGAATCTCGAGGCGTGCGCCGGTCAGGTCGCGGCCCGACAGCACGCTGTCGCGTATGCCGCGCAAAGACCAAAGGCGGGCGGTGAGGCGGCTGCCGTCCGGAAGCACCACGATAAGGGGAGCAATAATGTGCGGCTCGGTCTCCGGGGCCGGCCGCTCGTGCATGATCCGCATCCCCCCCTCGACATGCGGTGGGTCGGCCGGCATCGGCGCGGTGGCACCGGGGTTCCGCCCATCCGCGTCGTGCTTTTGTATCCCGGCCGGGTTCATGTCCGTTGCGTTCTCCGATGGAACGCGCTCCTTGTAGCGGCTGGGGCAGCGTCACGCTGCAACGCGGTGGTATGCTCCGGCGGCGCGGCCGTGATCTCGACCTATCCGAAAGGATAGGTCGGATCGAATGGACCGGGTCGGGGAGCGGCGTTTTCCTCGCGTGTCGGCCGGGCTGCCACGCGAGAGAGGTGGTCGATCACCTCGCGGGCCGCTGTCCAAGTGCGCCTCACGTCGGCATTGCCGCCCTATCCGTTTGGAGGATATCGGACGCAAAAGGGGCCTCCTGCTTATGCCTCCGCGCGTTGGCCACGGAGCGTCGAGGCATGGCATCAAGGGCCCACAGGCCAGATTGATCGGAAGGAAATTGCGCCATGCCCGCCATCACCCCAGTCCTCTTGTGCGGGGGCTCCGGCACGCGCCTATGGCCCTTGTCGCGACAGGCGATGCCGAAGCAGTTCGCTCGCCTGCTCGGCAAGGCGTCGCTGTACCAGGCAGCGCTCGAGCGTCTCTCGGGGACCGGCTGGCGCGCTCCCGTGGTCGTGACGGCCGAGGCTTACCTCTCGCTCGCGCGCGACCAAGCCCTGGCCTCGGACAGCGTGCCGGAAACCCTGATGGTCGAGCCGTCGCCGTGCAACACAGCGCCGGCAATTCTGGCGGCTGCCCTTCACATCGCCGCGGATGACCCCGAGGCCCTCATGCTTGTGGCACCCTCGGACCATGCCATACCCGACGCAGCCGCCTTCGGCGCAGCGGTCGCCGCCGGCGCCGGACCGGCGCGCGCGGGACAGATCGTCACCTTCGGCATCCGGCCGACCAGGGCCGAAACCGGCTATGGTTGGCTGGAACTGGCCTCCGGGCCGGGAGACTACACCCCCCGTCCCCTGCCCCTTTCCCGCTTCGTCGAGAAGCCGGATCGGCAGAAGGCAGAGGAAATGCTTTCTGCCGGCAGGTATCTGTGGAACGCGGGCATCTTCCTCGCCTCGGCGCGTACCCTAATCGAGGCCTTTGCCTTGCACGCGCCGGGTCTCTTGGCTCCGGTCGGGTCGGCGCTCGCCGGTGGCGAGCACAGGGATGGGGCATTCTTTCTCGACGCTGCGGCTTGGCGGGGGGCGGAGAGCATCTCCATCGACTACGCAGTGATGGAGCGAGCGGCCAACCTCTGCGTTGTTCCGTTTGCCGCCGGTTGGTCCGACCTGGGTGACTGGGACGCGGTGTGGCGGGAAACGGCGCCGGACGCCGACGGAATGGTCGCCACCGGAAGCGTGACGGCGATCGGTTGCGCCGACAGCCTGCTCCGCTGCGACACCGCCGGCGTGGAACTCGTTGGCATCGGCCTGACCGACACCGTGGTGGTGGCGATGGCGGACGCAATTCTGGTCGCGCACAGGTCCCGCGCCCAGGACGTGAAGGAGGCTGTGGCGCGACTCAAGGCCAAAGGTGCGCCGCAGGCAGAAGCCGGCCGGCTCCCCGGCGCTGGTTGCCTCGAAACCAGGGTCGAGGACGTGCGGTTCGCGATCCGCTACGTGCAGATCACGCCAGGCTCAGAAGTGCAGGTGCCGGCCGCAGCGTCTCGCCGGACGTGGACCGTACTTTCTGGAACTGCGCGCATCCATGAACCGCATGGCGTCTCCGCGCTCGCGGAGGGCGAAGCCCATGTCCAGCCCGCCGGCACCGCCGCGCGTCTTACCAATTCCGGAGATCAGGAACTCGTCATGATCGAGGCGCTCTCCGAAAAGGCGGCCGCGCCGGCCACCAGGCGCTTGGCCATTGCCGCCGAGTGACAGCGGCGGCTCGCAATACTCCTGCGAGCCGCTGTTCTCCGGGACGCCGGCGGCCGAGAAACGCGCTCAGAAGAGCCCTGCCTCCTTTGCCAGCATCGCCGCTTGGGTGCGGTTATGGGCTCCGATCTTGCGATACAGTGTCTTCATGTGGAGCTTCACCGTTGGCTCCTGGATTCCAAGTTCGCGTGCGATTTCCTTGTTGGCCTTGCCCTCGCAGAGCCGCTGAAGGACCTGCAACTCGCGCTGGGACAGCTTCTCTGCGAGCGGATTGACGGGCGCCGTCTCCGAAGCGGCTGTCATGAAGTCGATCGGGGCGTATTGTTCGCCCATGGCCATGAAGCGAACCGCATTGACGAGAGACTTCGCAGGCAGCGTCTTGGGCAGGAACCCCGCCGCCCCCAACTCGAGCGCCTGCTCCGCGACGTCCCGCGTGGCAATGCCGGACATCAACGCCACGCGTGCGCCTCTCCCTTCCACAAGCGCCCTTGACAGGCCATCCAGGCCGTTCATGCCCGGCATGCCGTAGTCCAGCAGGATCAGATCGAATGGTTCGTCCGCCGCAGCCACAACCGCGAGCGCGCCGGGTAGATCGCGCGCGGATGCGACGTCGATCTTCTCCTGCCGGAACCAAAGGTCGAGCGTGTCCCGCAGGAGATCGTGGTCGTCGGCGATCAGTATGCGCATGACGTGCTCATCCTCTGTGAGCCGACGCGAGTATGGCCGTCTCCGCTGCCGTTACAAGAGCTTCGCGCTGCACGGGCTTGCCGAGCACTGCATTGAAGTCCGAACCGGATCGCCCCGCTAGGCCTGCGAGGGCGGTTACGAGGACCACCGGGAGACCCGGCACGATGCCGCGCGCCCGATGAGCGAGGTCGGCTCCGGTTAAGCCCGGCATGTCGTAGTCCGTCACAAGCAGATCCCACGCCGCCGGGTCATCGCGAAGCGCCTCGAGCACGTCGGCGGGATCGGTCGACGGCGCCACCTCAGCCCCCGCGCCCTCGAGGAAAGCGGTGAGAACGTGCAGCACGTCCTCCTGGTCGTCCACCACCAGGATGGCCTTGCCGGCGAGACTGCCGGTCAGTCCCTCGATCGGCGTGTGCACGACGGCCTCGGCTGGGCCATCGTAAGGCCACAGGACGCGAAACCGCGTACCCTGGCCCGGGGCGGAGTCGAGGCGCACCGCGCCGCCGTTCGCGGACACGACCGAACTCACGACCGCGAGGCCGAGGCCGGTGCCCTTGTCGCCCTTGGTGGAGAAGTACGGGTGGAAGACCTTGGCGATCACCTCGGCCGGCATGCCGGGTCCGGTATCGGCCACCGTCAGGCACACGTAGCGCCTGTCCGGGGCGGGATTACCAACGGCGAATGCGCCCACAAGGTCTGCCGTCGTTGCCGGCGCAAGACTGATCCTGAGCTCTCCCCCAGACTCCGTCAGAGCGTCACGGGCGTTGATCGCGAGGTTGAGCACGATCTGTAGGATATCGGTCGGATCGGCCATCACTTCGACCGGATCGGCCGGCAGGTCGACAACCAGGTGCGCCGGAGGCCGGAGGCTTGGGCGAACAAGTTCCGCCGCTTCGCGCAAGGTTTCGCAGAGGTCGATCGCCACGCCCGCCGAACGCCGCGCGCCCAGCGTCAAGAGCCTCTTGACCAGCCCCACCGCCTGATCCGAGGCTGCCTGGATGCGGATGGCGGAGGCCGCCGCGGGGGTGTCGCGGCCCACGGCAGTCTCGATGAGGCTGGCGCTGCCCGAGATGGTGGCGAGCAGGTTGTTGAAGTCGTGCGCGAGGCCAGCCGCCAGAAGGCCGATGATCTCGCGCCGTTGGGCTATCTCCAGTTCTTCGCGAAGATTGGCACGTTCAGCAGCCACCTTGGCCTCCTGAAGGGCCAGCGCCTGAACATGCTCCGCGGTAACGTCCTGCGTCGTACCGATGATCCTGAGCGACTGGTTCTCCCCGCCTCGCGTCAACTGAAGGACACTCCTCACCGTCCTCTCATCACCGGAGGGCAATCGAAGGCGATGCTGGAGCAGGATCGTGTCGGCGCTTCCGACGCCGCTCTCGACGAGCTGTTGAATCCGATCTCTCACCGCGGCCCGGTCGTCAGGGTGCACCCGCCTGTCCAGGACGCCCACATTCGTCGGCTTGTCGCCCTTCAAGGCATAAATCTGACGCATCTGTTGCGAGCAGATGATCCGGCCGGAGGTCAACTCCCACGAGAAGCTGCCAACCTGCGCAAGCTCCTGAGCCATGACGAGATGGCGCTCGCTATCGGCGAGGGCCTGCCGGCGCTTGTATTCTTCGGTCATGTCGAGCACTGCCGCCGAGATCGTCGCCGGGCGGCCGTCGTGTCCGAAGATCAGTCTCGCGCTGTCGCGAACGTAGCGGACCGAGTGGTCGTGGCGCAGCACCCGGTACTCAACTTCGCTGGTCTTGATTGCGCCTGGCGCTGAGTGATCCGCTGTGTCCGCCGAGTACTTGTTGAGGATCCTTTCGCGATCCATCGGATGGATGAGATCCAGCAGCCGCTGGCGCGTCGGTTCCTGGTCGTCCGAGAGGCCGAAGATGCGCCTCAGCACGGGCGTGGCTGTGAGCTTGCCGGTTCGCACGTCCCAGCGGAAACTGCCCACGCCCGCGATCTCCTGGGCGACCGCTAGGTCCTGCTCGCTTTGCCTCACGCGCTGTTCGCTGTTGTGGACGCGGCGGGTCTGGACGAAGAGAACCCCGACGCCGAGCACCAGCAATGTCAGGAACAGCAGCGTCGCCAAGGACAGGTAGTTCAGCGCCTCCCGGAAATCGGCGCGCCGCAGGTCGGATTCTCGTCCCACGAACTGGACTATCTCGGCCATGACTTTCTGCACGGCCGGAATCATCATTTTAAGCTGCTGGCGCAACGATCCATCGGCCAGGACCGATTCAATCGCCTCGTCGACAACCGGCGCGAGATCCTGCAAGGGGCCAGCGACAGCGAGAAAGTCCCTGCCTAGCCGAGGATCGGCTCGCGCTTCCGTGAAGGATGGTGCCGCTTCGAGCAATGAGATGCGGCTGAACAGGATGTCGTAGCGAAGCCGGACCGCGTCCAGCGATCGGGCGTCCGCGCGGTCGTACTCCAGGACCGCCTGGTAGAAGCGGTTGAATTCGTTCTGGAACTGAAAGGCCGCCCACTGGATGCTGTCCTTGGGTTCCTCGCTCAGAGTCCTTTGCTCGTTGAAGACCCGGAACCCCAAGAATCCAATGGTTATGAGTAGCGCCGCACCGAATGCGAGCAGGTACCAGATTCCGCCTCTTTTGACGGCGCTCAGCATCGTCGAATTCCCGGGGCCCCGACGGTCTCGCCGCCCCTGCCGCGGTTCGGTTCGAGGCGGGGCCCACGACAATCAGGGCCCTCGCCTGAGAGGCTCGCCAGGTTCCGCGACGGCCGTCGACCCGAGGTCAGCGCACCTCGAAGCGGTTCAGCTGCCATATGCTGCGGCCATAATTGGTCTCGGTCTTGAGGTCCGGCTGCTGGTCGAACGGGTATATCACCCACAGCGGCCCCTTTTCGCGCACCGAGATGTACTCGCCGTTCACCTTGTACGCGACAATGACCCCGAGATCAGCGTCGCTCGTCGGAATAATCGTAGCGTAGTCGTTGAGTGCAATCGCGCTCAAGTCCGATCCTGCCGCTCCCACCGCGTCGAGCAGGTCCTTCAATGCGAAGCCCTCGAAAGTTGTGACGCCATCGGTCCACGGAGTGGTCGTCCGGATCTCGGTTTTCGGCATTGCCTCGAGCATCGGCAGGTCGAACTCGGCCAGGTCGCCGGCGTTGTGGACGCCGATCGCACCGGAAACCGTCAGGACGACATCACCTGTCGGTGGGGCGAGTTCCTTCGCGCTCGCCACCCCGAGGGTCGCGAACGCCAAGGCGAATAGGCCGATGCACCTTGCCGCAATTCCTGTCATCTTCATCGTCGCTCTCCGAGTTGTCGGGGACTAGGCCAATTCGTTGGTCGCCGTGCCACGAGTCCTGCGCCCGCAGTGATGTCCGGTTGTTCAAGGACGCCGACGCCCAACTTTGCTTGAATACAGCACCCGACGGCAATCCTTAGGACGCAGAAGGACGGGGGGGCCTATCCAATCGGATAGAACGGCAGTGCGGCGCGCCGGATTCGACCAAGGGGAAGAGCGCCGTCGCGTCCTCCCGGCGTCGCCGACCAGCTTGCCGCGTTTCGTCCCCGGTTGCGACCGGAGAATAGACCTCGGTTCTTGCCTCGCGCCGCGTGCGTGGGCAATGTCGGTGTTTCACGGAGTGCCGCCGCGTGCGTCCCTGGACGACTCTGTCTCGCCATATCGCCTTCGACGCATCCCCTTACGTCCGGGTGGTGCGGGAGGTTGTCGAAGTTCGCCCCGGTCAGGTGATCGACGATTTCTGGCAGGTCGAGCTGCGTCCCTTCGTCGTGGTCGTGCCGATGACAGCGGACGGGCGGGTGACCACCTTGAGCGGCTATCGCCACGGGCCGCGGCGAATATGCCTCAGCCTCCCCGGCGGGTTCATCGACCCCGGCGAGACCCCTGAAGAAGCCGTGCGCCGGGAACTCGTCGAGGAGACTGGGCTATCGCCCGGCGTGCTTCGATCCCTCGGCAACTACGTCGACAACGGCAATCAGCGCGGCGGACACGGTCACTATTACCTCGCGCTCGACTGCACCGCTGTGCCTGGGATGACGAGCGATCCGACCGAAGCCGCCGTCGCGACGGCGATGACCGTGGCTGAAGTCGACACGGCCCTCAACGACGGGCGCTTCGGTGTGATCCACCATGTCGCCGGCTGGTGCCTTGCGCGCCGTCATCCGGACTTTCCCACCGCCTAGGCCGCGCCCGACAGGATAGCCCTCCTATCCGAGCGGAGTGGTTGCCATCCCCGCTTGGGGAGTCCGCGCCTCCACCGGTACAGGGCTCTTCTCCCGCCGCCCCGGTCTCCTCTCCCGGGGCGCACGGGCTTTGCAGGCGGCCTGCTGGCACAAGGGTCTCACCAAGAACGGAGACCAAAAATGCTGCGCCCGACCACTCAGAACGCCATTCAACCCACCCTGCGGACCGCAGATCGCCCGACCGTGTCGGTGGTCGGCCTCGGCTATGTCGGTGCGGTCTCGACCGCCTGTCTCGCTGGGCTCGGCCATCGAGTGATCGGAGTCGATGTCGATCCGGTCAAGGTCGATGCAATCGCCGCAGGCAAATCCCCGATCCACGAGAAGGACCTCAGCAGGCTGCTGTCGGAAGGGGTCGAAGCCGGCCTGATCACTTCGACCTACGATCTCGCCGCTGCTGTCTCCGACAGCGATGTGACCTTCGTCTCGGTCGGAACCCCCACGGCCGAGGACGGCAGCTGCGACCACCGCTACATCATCGCGGCCGCCCGCGGAATCGGCGAGGGGCTGCGTCGCAAGGTCGGCCGCCATGTCGTGGTCATGCGCTGTTCGATCCCGCCGGGTTCGACGATGGGCGTCATGGTGCCTGAGATCGAGGCGGCTTCCGGACTGAAGGCCGGCCGCGACTTCGGCGTCTGCTTCAATCCCGAATTCCTCCGCGAAGGCGTCGCCGTCGCCGACTTCCACGCCCCGCCGAAGACGGTGATCGGCGTGACCGATTCCGGGACGGCCGCATTGATGACCCGGCTCTACGCGGACGTCGACGAGAACCCGGTGATCACCTCGATCGAGGTCGCCGAGATGGTGAAGTACGTCGACAACGTCTGGCACGCGACCAAGGTGACCTTCGCCAACGAGGTCGGCCGGCTCTGCAAGCCGCTTGGGGTGGACAGCCACGAGGTCATGGACATCTTCGTCCGCGACACCAAGCTCAACCTGTCGCCGTATTATCTGAAGCCCGGCTTCGCCTACGGCGGATCCTGCCTGCCGAAAGAGGTGCGCGCCGTCACGCATATCGCCGCCAGGCTGGGCGTGGACCTGCCGCTGATCGGTGCGCTTGAGCGCTCGAACGCGACCCAGATCGCTGCGGCGGCGCGCCTCGTGCGAGAGACCGGAGCACGCCGCGTCGCAGTTCTGGGCCTGGCGTTCAAGCCCGGGACGGATGATCTCCGCGAAAGCCCGATCCTCGAGGTCATGGCCGATCTTCTGGAGGACGGCGCGGAGATCCTGGCCCACGACCCCGCAATCACCCGTGAGACGCGGATCGAATCGCAGCTCGCCTACGTGGCGCACGCCTCGCCGGGTCTCGGCCAGCTCGCTTCGGGTCTTCGCGACATGCTGACCGGAAGTGCGGCCGAGGCGGTTGCGGGGGCCGACGCGATCATCGTCACCCACGCCCATCCCACTTACAGGGCGCTCGCCGCGTCGACCAACAAGCCGGTGATCGATCTCGCCCGTCTCTACAAGTCCCGTTCCGACCAGCCCGCAAACTTCTGCGGCATCGGCTGGTGAGCGAAGAACAAGCGCACAGGAGACCCATCATGACCATCCACTCACTCGCCACTCCGGTTGCATCGGCCGTACCCGCCGATGCCCCAATGTTCGAAGAGCGCCCCTGGGGCGCATTCTGGAGCCTCGACCGCGGCCCCGCGCATCAGGTCAAGCGTATCCTGGTCCATCCCAAGGGGCGCCTCTCGCTGCAGTACCACCATCACCGTGCGGAGCGGTGGGTGGTGATCACCGGGACCGCGACGATCACGGTCGATAGTGCGGTGATGAAGGTGCAGCCCGGCGGGGTGGTCATGATCCCCAAAGGGGCAGCGCACCGGCTCGAGAACCACACGAAGTCCTTGGTGGAAGTCATCGAGGTGCAGATGGGCGACTATCTCGGCGAGGACGACATCGTTCGCCTCGACGACGCCTACAACCGTCCCGAGCGCGACGTTCGGGACTGATCCCGGCGGGCCTAGCGCCGCCTGAAACCACACTCCAGGAAAAGAAAGTCTAACCGTGACAAACGCAATCACTCCCATCGTCGGCACCGCCGGCGACGACCGGCTGTCCGGCGGCAGCACTGGCGATGTCATGTCGGGCCGCGAGGGCGACGACATCATCAATGCCAATGCCGGCAACGACCTCGTCCATGGCGGCGGCGCCAGCGATGTCATCCAGGGCGGTACCGGCGACGATGCGCTCTACGGCGGCGGCGGACCCGCCCTGATCGACATGTCCAAGCTGACCATCGCCGAGGACTACAAGGGCAGCGTCACCTTCATCAGCGAAGGCGCGGGCTTCCGCAACTCGCTCGTGATGTACCGCGTCGATGACGATGGCAGGATCGGCAATGTCGAGGTGCTGTTCGCCAATTCGTCCGCCCAGGGGTCCGGCGGGACTCTGGTCCCGGGCGGCTCCAGCGTCGAGGTGGTTCTCCATGCCGGCGATCAGATCGGGTTCATGGTGGCGTCCAATGCCTACGGGCAGTCGACCGGAAAGGTCCTCGATGCCACGAACGCGACCTACGAGCTGAGGAACGCCGCCGGCGAGATCGCCAGCATCTCCGACATCGGAAACCTGACCTTGTGGCAGATCGCGGCCAACGGCACACGCACCGCGATCCAGACCCAGTACGGCACCAACACCTTCCATTCGGCTGCCGATCCCGGGAACGGCTATGCCCTCAACGCCGACCGCTTCGGCCACACGGTGGGACGTGTCGAGAGCAGCGACGGCAAGGTTGTCCTCGGCTTCGAAGACCTCTGGAACGGCGGCGACCGCGACTTCGATGACGTGATCTTCCGCTTCGACGTCGGCGCCTCCAACGCGAAGGTGCTGGATCCCAACCTCGCCTACAGCGAAAGCGGCGAGGGCAATACCTGGGTCTGGGACGGGGCGGGCAACCGCGTCACCCTCGACGGCGCCATCATCACGCCCGAGAACGATACGATCTACGGCGGCACGGGCACCGACGAGATCTACGGCGGTGTCGACCATGACCGGCTATACGGCGGCGACGGCGACGACAGGGTCAACGGAAACTCCGGCGACGACGTCCTCTGGGGCGATGCGGGAAACGATACGCTCTATGGCGGTAAGGGCCATGACACGCTGCATGGCGGCTCGGGTAACGACGTCCTCAACGGCGACAGCGGCAATGACCTGCTCAACGGCGGCGACGGCGACGATACGCTGAACGGCGGCGAGGGGGCTGACATTCTGAACGGCGACGCTGGCAATGACGCGCTCCATGGCGGGGCCGGAGACGACATGCTGAACGGCGGGTCGGGGAATGACGAGTTGCAGGGCGGCAGTGGCGCCGACTGGCTGCAGGGCGATGCAGGCGACGATACGCTCGATGGAGGGTCGGGGAACGACACGCTTCTTGGCGGCGACGGGCAGGACAGTCTGTCGGGCGGGGCCGGCCACGATCATCTCGATGGTGGCGCGGGCAACGACGCGCTGGACGGCGGAGGAGGCAACGACATCGTTTTGGGCGGAGTCGGCAACGACATCCTGTCGGGCGGGTCAGGCGATGACAGTCTCGACGGTGGCGCGGGCACCGATCAGCTTCAGGGCGGAACGGGGGCCGACCTGCTGTTGGGGGGCGAAGGAAACGACAGCCTCTGGGGCGACAGCGGCGACGATACGCTGGATGGCGGGGCTGGCAACGACAAGCTCTACGGCGGTGAAGGCGACGACATGCTGGCTGGGGGTGATGGCGACGACCGGCTGGAAGGCGGCAAGGGTTCGGACGAGCTGACCGGCGGCACGGGCGACGACCGGCTCCTCGGCGGCGAAGGCAACGACTGGCTGGATGGCGGGGCGGGCAGCAATGTCCTCACCGGCGGCGTCGGAGCGGACAGCTTCTTCTTCAATCTTTCGGTCGCTGCCAAGAACACGATCACCGATTTCGAAGCCGGCATCGATCGGGTCGAGATCGGAGGGGTCGCCAGCGGAGCCACGGCGCTCGACGAATTCCGGGCCTCGAGCTTCCACGCCGACGCCGACGGCGGGGTGACGATCACTCAGCAGGGAGTGTCGATCGAAATCGACAATCGGTACGGGACGGACAACTTCGCCCAGAAGGTCTGGGACAGTCTGGTCTTCGTCTGATGCGACCGGCCGGCGTCGCATCGTGGGCGCACCTACTGCGGGGCCGTGATTCGGCAACGCCGTGCATCCGCGAGAACACCCCCGACGTCACAGCGACAGATCCCCCGGGCGCAAAGCGCCCGGGTTCTCAAGGCAAGGGAGCTGACGGCCGCACGGCTGCCGACGACCCCCGTTCGGACAAACACCCAAAAGGACAGAACACCATGACCGTACTCACGCGAGACCAGGTAAAGGCAAGAATCGTGAACGAGCTGGCGTCACTGGAGAACCCGATCGACGCCATCTGCGTCGATGTCGTCGGCAACGGCAAGGAATGGAGAACGGTCTATCGCCCTGCAAGCCCGAGGATCGACGAAGTCCAGTTTGCCGCACTGTATGAAGTTCGCCAGAGGCTGGCAGCGGAATTGGTATTAGGCTGATGGAAAGAGGTTGATGCTGACCTTGAGAAACTCAGTCGGGGCTTATTTGCGCCGACTGTCACACAGGTGAACGCGTTGGAGACGCGAGATGACCAGGTGACAAACCTTGAGGCTCATTGCGGCAGTCCTTGGCAGAGCAGATGCCGCCGGAATTGGCAGGTGCTTTCGCCGACCGGTCCTGTCGCGAAGTTGGTTGGAATTGATGGTGGCGTAGTCTCCGGGTGCTTCAACCCGAAAGAGTCCAGCGTTGACGCGCTGGACAGGAGACCACGCCATGACGAGCACTACCACGAAGCCCGATGCCATTCAGCCTGATGCCGAGACGGCGGTTTATCTCTTCGACGACTGGTTCGATCCGATCGAGGCTGGCCTGCGCGATCGGGTCCGCGATTTCATCGAGACGATGATCCGGACCGAGTTCGACGTTGCTCTCGCCCGCCCGCGCTATGCCCGGCAACTCGCCGCGAGCGGCGGGGGCGCCGGCGGCGTTTCCGGCCATCGGCAGGGCAGCCGAGTGCGGACGCTGACGGGCACGTTCGGCAAGACGGAGATCACCGTGCCGCGGGCCCGCCTCAAGGCCAGCGATGGCGCGACGAGGGAGTGGACGAGCAAGTCGCTCAGGGCCTACCAGCGGCGGACGAAGGCCGCCGACGCGCTGATTGCGTCGACCTATCTCGCCGGTACCAACACCCGCCGTGTTCGCGGGCGCTCGCGGCCCTGTTCGGCGGCGCAGTCGGACACCGTCAGCCGGGTGTGGTGGAAGGTGAAGACCGACTGGGAAGCCTGGAACGCCCGCGCGCTGGCCGACGAGCCGATTGTGCGCCTCATCCTCGACGGCACGGTGGTCCGCGTCCGCCTTGACCGCAAGGCAACCTCGATCTCGCTCCTCGTCGTCATCGGCGTGCGCGAGGACGGCCAGAAGGTTCTCCTGGCGGTCAAGGACATGGGCGGCGAGACGACGGAGGCGTGGCGCACCGTGCTCGACGACCTGATCGCCCGCGATCTGCGCCGGCCGGAGTTCCTGATCGTCGATGGCGCGCCGGGCCTGGAGAAGGCGATCGCCGCCGTCTGGAACGGCGTGCCCCTGCAACGGTGTACGGTTCATAAGCACCGCAACCTGCTCGGCCACGCGCCCGAGCGGCTGCACGAGGAGATCACCGCCGACTACACCGACATGATCTACGCCGCGACCGCCGAGGAGATCGAAGAGCGACGCAAGGCTTTTATCCGCAAGTGGCGGCTCCGCCACCGGGCTGTGGCCGACAACCTCGAAGAGGCCGGCGACGCCGTGTTCGCCTTTACCCGCCTGCCGCCATCGCAATGGCGAAGCGCCAGGACCACCAACGCCATCGAACGCCTCCACGAGGAGTTCAAGCGGCGGATCAAGACCCAGACGGTGCTGCCGTCGGCCGACACCGCGGCGATGCTGTTCTGGGCGCTGCTCGCTTCCGGTCATTTCAACAGGCGAAAGGTCGATGGCTGGCAGACGCTCACCATGACGGTCGGTAAACCGCCGATTGACCTCGCCGCCTGAACCGATACCTTCAACCCACCGGAGGCTGCGTCACACGAATTCCAACACGATCCGCTATGGCACCACACTCGCCATCTTCCATGGGCCGCGCTGTCTCGCACGATACCGGGCCGCTGGTCAGCTCATCGACACTTCATCTCACTTGAGGACTGCCCCGTGAACCGCTTCGACGCGACAGGCCTCAAAGCCTTGTGAATTTGTGGACGGCCGCTGAAACGCGCCCGCCCATAAACTCCACAAGGCCAAAAAGCAGAAACAGAAGCGGACATTTGATGTGCTAACAAAACCGGACAACTCGGTGTGCTAACGACAGCTCAGTCAGCGGGGAATTTCTTCAGCCAGTCGCGCTTGCGGATGATCGCCAAAGCAGCCGGACAGTCGATATGCTAGTGACAGGATCCGCGGGGACTGGTTATAGCCTGCGCCGTCATGTCGGCGGCTGACGCGCCATGGGCGCGGTGGAAACGATGCACCTTTTGTTCGTCAATAGTATTTTCCCGCAGCCGTCCCAGACCTTTGTCCTCGACCAGATCCGCTACGCCCGCGGGCTTGGCGTCCGGGTGACGATTCTCTGCAAGCGGTATAGGACCGCCCTCCTCACGGCGCAGGCCCCCGGGATGGCCGGTCTCGTGATTCACGACAGGCCACGCAACCGATCGATGTCGGTGCGGCTCGCGCGCGGGTTCATAAGCCATCCGGGACGGCTCGGCGCCTTCTTGCGGACGCGGCAGGCCCTCGGCCTCCACGCGTCCGACCTCATTTGCGCTCTTCAGATCGATGGCGCGCCTGACGTGATCGTCGCCAATTTCGGCCAGAACGGGATCGTCGCAGCCCGCATCAAGCAGGCTTTCTTTCCGGAGGCGCGGCTCGCCGTGATCTTCCACGGCTACGACCTCAGCGCGTATGTTGCCGCCCACGGCTGGGATGGATATCGCCGCGCCGCGCCGGCGATTGACGTTGCCATCGCCGTCAACCGGCCATGGGCGAACCTCCTTGCCGCGAACGTGCCTCTCCGGTCGATCGAGACCCACCACCTTGGGGTCGATCTCGCGCGCATCCCGGAAAGGGATCGGACCCGGCGCGACGGTCGCTTCTCCGTCCTCTTCGTCGGGCGTATGGTCGAGAAGAAGGGGCTCCGTGTCCTGCTCGCCGCCATCGCCGCCTTGAGGGCGCGGGGCCGCGACCTGGAGGTCGAGGCGATCGGCGATGGACCCGAGGAGAATGCGTTGCGGGCCGAAGTCTCAGCCGCAGGGCTGGACGGCAGCATCACCTTCCACGGCAGCCAGCCGCATGACTTCGTGCTTCGGATGATGAATCGGTGCGATTGCCTCGCGCTGCCAAGCGTCACCGCCGCGAACGGCGATCAGGAAGGCATTCCCGTGACTCTGATGGAAGCCATGGCGGCGGGCCTGCCCGTCATCTCGACCTACCACTCCGGGATACCAGAGCTGGTGAGCGATGATGAGACGGGCCTCCTTGTGCCGGAGCGGGATGCGGCGGCGCTCGCCGATGGGCTCGACCGGTTGATGTCGGAGAAGGGCCTGGCCGAACGGCTTGCCGCAAACGCCCGGCGGTTTGTCGCCGCCGAGTTCAATGCGGAGATACAGGACCGAAGACTGTTCGACCTGATCCTCCCGCGATCCTTGACCTCCTCCTTGCCTTGAGGGCCGGGCGCCAGCGGGCCGTCGCGTATTGGCAGCCGAGCCGCCTCGTCCGATGCCAGCGGGATAGTGCGTCAGCTATCTCGCGAGAGTCCCATCGCTGAGTGATCGGCGCCTTGTCGTCCAACGACCAGCGCCGACGACCGCCGATGCCGTTGATGATCTCCAACCGCCTGACAGGCCGCGAAGGCTCAAGCGTAGGCTCAAGTCCAGACACAAGCCGATCCCCCAATCCTCCGTCCAAAGGACCGGCAGACTCACACCTCAGCGCCAGACCCGGAAGGTGGGGCCAAGAGCGCTTACACTGAGTGGATCCTGGTCGACTGCCCGGAACTCAGGATCGTCTCCGACGCGCTCTGGAATCAGGCCCAGGCCTTTGAAACGTCGTTTCGCGGCGCAGCCGTCCCATCAATCCCGACACGCGAAGCGTCTGCTGTCGGGACTTCTGACCTGTGGTGTCCCGCCGAGGACTACTCACCCTCGCCGCGCCCTTCTCGAATTGCCAGAGCTCACTTGTCCGCTGCACGACCGGGAGGTGCTGGCTACCGCCTGCAGCCGCATCAGCACCTACCGCAAGAGGATCAACCTCTCGACCGTCCTTGCCGGCCAGAAGCTCGGCATCAAGGAGGTCGATGACGGCATTTGGATCGTCAGCTTCATGCGCTACGATCTCGGCTTCATAGACTTGGGGCAGAAAGCCTTGCAACCCCTCGACAACCCATTCGTGCCCAAGGTTGTCACCCATGTCCAGGTACGTTCCGTCCGGGTCGGACAATGATAACGTTGGTAGCGGAGGAGGGATTCCGCCATAAACATCCCGACTTCAAGATCGATGTGTAGGCAGGCCAAGGGCAGGCGATCCGAATTTCAGCCGCGCACCGGAGCTTCTCCAAGGTCATTGCGGAGAACCGGAACCACCGAGGGTATGCAACTGCTGTCTCAATTCGATCGGGCCCGCCGCTCGAAATCCCCATCACTCCGCCACACCACCCTGAAGGCCGAAGTCGCCTAGCAGGAGTTCTACGCTGTGGCGAGCAACCGGGATGTTCTCCCAGTTCAACTGCCGCCAGACTTTCTTCATGCCATAGACCTCGAAGTTCTCGGCGAAGACACGCTCGATCTCAGGCGTCAGCCTCAGGTGCCGCGTTGCCCATGCGGACAGCTTCGCCGGATCGACGCGATTGGCGAGGTCGCCATGGTAGGTCGAAGGGTCGATCGGCAGCACCGCGCAAATCGGCTCGACCTTGCGGACTCGCGGTGATCCGGATCAAGTCCGGGAGCGATGAAGGCGATCATGTGTTTGACGCCGAGTGCAAATTGCGCGAGATGCTGGCGATGATCGATGTACTGGAGAATCCCGCACCTCTGCGGTGAAGGCGGCGTCCGATTGGCGCCACAGTGCGCGCGGGGCACCCCACCGTGGGGTGCGATGCAAGCCGGAAATCGCTAGACAGCGACAATGTGCGATCACGATGCATCGCCGCAGCGCCAGGCCGGACGTCGGGTAGTATCTTGCCGGCTGGCGGATGTTGCCCGACGACCCAGTGGGGAGGATGCTCTAGCCCATGTCCAAAGTCGAAACTGCACGAATTGCCCTCGAGAAACTCATTCAGGAGGGGAGCGTTTCGGCGACCGGAAAACTGCCCCCGGAACGTGAGCTCTGCGTGCGTCTCGGCATCAGTCGCAACACCCTCCGCGCCGCCCTCAACTGAACCGCACCGGGTTTCCCGGAGGCTCCAACCTGTGAGAAGGAGGAGCTGCCATGGGAACACACAGGACACGTTATCCGGCGGAGGTTCGCGAGCGGGCGGTCCGTCTGGTTTTCGA
>JALHMM010000103.1 GCA_022844045.1 Reyranellaceae bacterium
CACGACAGCTGCGCCCATCTCCATCCTCCACCCGGCACACCATGCCGTGCGGCATCGAATCAGACTTCTTCCCCCCGTGGAATCCCCCAACGAGAGTCAACATCAGCCTGGGTTGGTATGACTCCTTCTCCCCGCGCAGGCGGGGAGAAGGTGCCGAGCGTCAGTGAGGCGGATGAGGGGCTTCCTCGTGCAACAACTACCGCCGTCGCTGTCGAGCCTCTGCGAAGCCCCTCATCCGCCCTTCGGGCACCTTCTCCCCGCCTGCGCGGGGAGAAGGCTTAAAGCTCCGACAGCTTCGCCAGCTCGCGCAGCCGCTTGACCTCGTCGCGTGCCAGCGCGTCGACGCGTTCGTTCTCGGGATGGCCGGCATGGCCTTTGACCCACAGCCACTCGACGCGATGCGGCGCCATGGCGATCTCCAGGCGCTTCCACAGATCCTCGTTCTTCACTGGCTTCTTGTCGGCGGTCTTCCAGCCGTTGCGCTTCCAGCCGTGGATCCACTTGGTGATACCGTCGCGCAGATAGGCGCTGTCGGTGTGCAGGCGCGCGGTGGTCGGCCGCTTCAGCGCTTCGAGCGCCTGGATCGCCGCCATCATCTCCATGCGGTTGTTGGTGGTCGCCGTCTCGCCGCCGGAGATCTCCTTCTCCACCGTGCCCTTGCGCAGCAGCGCGCCCCAGCCGCCGGGCCCGGGATTTCCGCTGCAGGCGCCATCGGTGAAGATGTCGACGATGTCGCCGCCGCTCACAGCCCGTACCCCGAGGCCGAACCGACGCCGCGATGGAAGCGCAGGCGCGCGAGGTACTCCAGCGGGTCCTTGCGCTTGACCATCGCGCCCGCCGGCGTGTGCAGCCAGTCGTAGAGGCGTGTCAGCAGGAAGCGCAGGGCCGCGCCGCGCGCCAAGAGCGGCAGCGCGGCACGCTCGGCGTCGCCCAGCGGCCGCACGCGCTGGTAGCCGGCGAGCAGGGCGCGCGCCTTGGTGACGTTGAAGCTCTTGTCCGGCTCGAAGCACCAGGCGTTGAGGCAGATCGCCACGTCGTAGGCCAGGAGGTCGTTGCAGGCGAAATAGAAGTCGAAGATGCCGCTCAGTCTGCCGTCGAGGAAGAAGACGTTGTCCTGGAACAGGTCGGCGTGGATCACGCCGGCTGGCAGATCGCGCGGCCAGTCGCGTTCGAAGAGGTCGAGCTCGGCGGCCAGCTCGTCGGTGAGTCCAGGCATGACCTCGTGCGCGCGCGACTTGCTGCCGTCGAACAGCGGCCGCCAGCCCGCGACCGACAGCGCGTTGGGTCGGCGCAGCGCGAAGCCGTCGGCGGCGAGGTGAAAGTGTGCCATCGCCTCGCCCACCGGCCCGCAATGCGCGACCTCGATGCGCCGGGGCCACAGGCCGTGGAGGAAAGTGGTCATCGCCGCCGGCCGGCCGGCCAGCGTGCGCAGCGCCTGGCCGTCGCGGCCATGGATCGGAGTCGGGCAGGGAATGCCGCGCGCCGCGAGATGGTCCATCAGGCCGAGGAAGAACGGCAGGTCTTTCGGATCGACACGCTTCTCGTAGAGCGTCAGCATGAACGTGCCGCGTTCGGTGGTCAGCACGTAGTTCGAGTTCTCGACGCCCTCGGCGATGCCCTTCAGCGAGGTGGCGTGACCGATGTCGTACTGCGCGAGGAAGGCATCCATGTCCTCGTCGGAAACTTCCGTATAGACCGCCATGATGCGCCTTACATGGTCCTTCCCTTCCCCCGGAGGGGGAAGGTGGCGCGCAGCGACGGAAGGGGGATGTCAAAGACGGACAGAGGAGTCCGTCTTCGACATCCCCCTTCCGCCCTTCGGGCACCTTCCCCCTCCGGGGGAAGGGAAGAAAATGCTGGTATCCCCATCAAGCCACCAGCACGCGCGGCAGCTTGAAGACCACGCTTTCCTCCGTGACGCGAACTTCTTCGATCGTCACGTCGAAGCGTTCGCGGCAGGCGGCGATCAGCTCATCGACCAGGATCTCCGGGGCCGAAGCGCCGGCGGTGACGCCCAGGCGCGACACGCCCTGCAGCCACGCCCAGTCGAGGTCGGCGGTGCGGCGGACCAGGGTCGCCCTGGGGCAGCCATAGGTCTTGGCCACCTCGACCAGGCGCATCGAGTTCGAGGAGTTGGGCGCGCCGATCACGACCAGCGCCTCGCAGCGCGACGCGATCGCCTTCACCGCGGCCTGGCGGTTGGTGGTGGCGTAGCAGATGTCCTCGACCTTCGGCCCCTGCATCCCAGGGAACCGCCGCTGGAGGATGGCGACGATGCCGGCGGTGTCGTCGACCGACAGCGTGGTCTGGGTGGCGAAGGCGAGATTGTCGGGGTCGCTCACCCGCACCGTCTCGGCCTGCGCGGCATCCTCGACGAGGATCACCGCGCCCGGCGGCAGCTGGCCCATGGTGCCGATCACCTCGGGGTGGCCGCCATGGCCGATCAGCAGGATGGTGCGGCCCGCGGCGTGATGGCGCTCGGCCTCGCGATGCACCTTGGAGACCAGCGGGCAGGTGGCGTCGACATAGAGCAGGGTGCGGCGTTGCGCCTCGGCCGGCACCGATTTGGGCACGCCATGGGCGCTGAACACCACCGGGCGGTCGTCGGGCACGGCGTCGAGCTCATCGACGAAGATGGCGCCCTTGGCCTCGAGGTTCTCGACGACGAAGCGGTTGTGCACGATCTCGTGGCGCACATAGACCGGCCTGCCGTACTTCTCCAGCGCGCGCTCGACGATCTGGATGGCGCGGTCGACGCCGGCGCAGAAGCCGCGCGGGCCGGCCAGCAGCACGGTCAGCTTGGGCCGCTGGGCGGGGGAAGGGGGCTGGACGACGTTCATGGGCGATCCTTAGGATCGCACCTATGGCGCAGCCTGCGTAATCCTGTCAAAGCGCCCCCTGACGAAGGAAGACATCCATGAACAGCCCTGTAGCAGCCGGCAAGGCGCCGATCAAAGTCAGCCTCGAGGCGGGCAAGGATTACTGGTGGTGCACCTGCGGCCGGTCCGCCAAGCAGCCGTTCTGCGATGGCGCGCACAAGACGGTCGGCATGGCGCCGCTGAAATACACCGCCCAGAAGGATGGCGATCATTGGCTCTGCGCCTGCAAATCCACGAAGAATTCTCCCCTGTGCGACGGGACCCACAAGGCGCTATGACGACGCCGTTCTTCGGTCCGCTTTGGTGATGTCCATGGTGTTGCGTCTTCTCCTGCCGGCGGCGCTGCTGGCCTCGCTGACCGCCTGCGGGCCGTCAGCCACCGAGCGCGTCACAGCGGCGCAGCTTTGCCCCAAGGCGTTGCGCGTACAGGACGCCTCGACCTTGACCCGCTTCCAACCCGGCCGCGGACGCGACGCCACCGACACCATCGTGCAGGCGACGATGAGCGACATCACCGTCGCCTGCTCGGCGCGGCGCGACCGTGTCGATGTCGATATCGTTTTCGACGTTCGGGTGGCTGAAGGCCCGGCGCTGGCGCGAGTCGCGCCCGACCGCAAGGTGGCGCTGGAGTACTTCGTCGCCATCGTCGATCCGCAGCGCCAGATCATGACGCGGCGTACCTTCAACGCCGACTTCCAGTTCAGCGGCAACCGCACCAAGCTGCAGAGCAAGGAAGAGCTGAGCCAGCGCATTCCGCTCGCCAGCCCCGGCATCGGCGGCGCCTATCAGATCGCCGTGGGATTCGTCATGACGCCCGACGAGGTCGAGTTCAATCGCCGCGGCAACCGCTGAGGGCGCGTACCCGCTTGCGCTGTCATTCCGAGCACAGCGGGGAATCTCGCGGCGGCGCCTGGATTCCTCGCCGCGCTCGGAATGACAGGGCGATTCAGTCCAGTTGGAATGCGCTTTAGGACTTGGGGCCGATCAGCACAGCCCAGGCCGACTCCACGAAGAGCGGGGCGTGGTCCGATAGCGGCCCGTTGATGCGGCCATAGACCTTGAACACCGCGGCCTGCAGCACGATGCCGACCACGGCCGCGGTCATGCCGTCGAGGTCGCGCTTGGCGATCTCGCCCGCGGCCATCGCTTGCGCGATCACGTCGCGCACAACGTCGACCGGATTGGGCAGATCCTCGGACAGGCTGGCGAGGAAGTGGTGCTGCGTCAGCAGATGGTAGGCGAAGACCGTCCAGTCGGCGTCGGCCCATTCGCAGTAGCAGCGCACAATCGCTTCTGTCTTCTGCTTGAGCTTCTTGTGCGGTTGATGGGCCTGCAGCAGCGCGTCGGCCAGCGCCACGTGGTGCCGGGTGAACAGATCGAGCGCCAGCGCGTCCTTGGACGGGAAGTAGCGATAGATCGTGCCCTCGGCAACCGACGCCGCCATGGCGATCTCACGCGTCGTGGTCTCGGCCACACCGCGCGCCATGAACAGGGTTAACGCTGCGCGCTCAACGCGCCGCTTGGTATCGTCTGCCTTCCCCATTACGGACAGTTTACCGCCGGGCGCCGGGTGTGGAAAGATGAAACTGGCCGGCTGTGCCCATATACAGTGGTATTGGCAGTTCGTATGCGCGATATATAGTACTACCTCGTTTTTTGACAGTCAAAATCAGCACCGAAAGCGATTGACCGCCCAATCCGTTCAATTGGTCCAGAAGAGACCACAGTCTGTGCAACTAAACAGCGTTCGTCTGTCCTAACCGGTGCAAATGGCGAAAAGGCGCGCCGACCAAACCGACCCAGCTCGCGCGACGATGCGTGATTCCGTGCCGTCGTGCGAGTCGCTCGATGATCGCGGAGATCGCCGGATAGTGCGCGTGGCTCACGGTTGGAAAAAGGTGATGCGCGACATGCGCGTTCAGCCCGCCGACGAGCGCCACAGCCAGCTTGCTGGTCGGATGCCAGTCAAGCGACGAGGCGAAGACGTGTGAGGTGAAGGAGCCTTCGATGGTGCCGTCCTCCGCCAACGCTGGAAAGGCGTTGCCGTCGGCGAAATGCGTGCCGATCAAGGTCACGACGAAGAACAGCGACATGACGGCAGTCGCCGCGACATAGGCCAGCGCGACCTGCCACCAGGGCAAGGGCGAGGCGAGGATGGGCGCGGCGACCACGAGACCGACATAGGCCAGCTTGCCGACGACGAAGCCGACGTAGCGCGACGGCGGATGCCTGATGTCGCGCAGATTGGCGAGTTGCTTCTTGAAGATGTAGATCGCGTCCTGCACGAGCGCGGCGTGCAGGTTGACCAGCATGTAGATCAGCGGCGCGTAGAGGTGCTGGAAGCGGTGTCGCGGTCGCCATGGGTGATTGGGCGACAGGCGCAGAAAGGGATTGTGGTCGATATCGGCGTCGCAGCCGTTGATGTTGGGATAGAGGTGATACGAGTGCACGTGGCGCATCGCCCAGAGCGGCGCGTCGACGCCCAGCGTACCGAAAGTCAGGCAGAAGATGACGCGATTGACGCGGCGCGACGGCACCAACGCGTTGTGCGCGGCATCGTGCGCCAGGTTCAGCACCAGCAGCAGGCTCGCCATGCCGAACAGCGTGTAGGCGGCGAGCTGCTCGATGAAGTCGCTCGGGCCGGCCATAAGCCACAGCCAGCCAGCGATCAGGCCACTGGCATAGAGCGCGGCCTTGAGCCACAGCCCCGGCGTGGCGAAGCGGTCGCGGCGGTTCAGCGCGAAGTAGCGATCGACGGCGCGGCGCAGGGCGCGGTGGAAATCGGGATCGGGGCGCGAGCGGAATTTCATTGCGACGATTTTCGCGCAGACGGCGGCAGCAGCCGTAGAACGTCCACGGCCCGGAGGGTTCGGCCGCAGGCGGCGTTGACCCGATAACTGCGACTGACGACCGGGAAGATGCCGATCATGGCGGTAGTCGTTCTCTCGCGCTCGGTATCCACAGACACGTGTCGCGTCCCACCCCGCACACCGCCGTCATGGGCATCGACGATCTCGTCGGTGGTGACCTGTCGCCTGAAACCGCGATCTGCACCGCCGTCGATGGTGCGACGGACCTGCCATCGCGTCGTCGATTCTACGATGGGCCGCATGGTGACGCAGGCGCGTGGCGGGTCTGCGACCTGCCATGGTGCGAGGGGGTGCGGGCCGAGATCCAATGTTCCGTCCGGACAGGTCTGAACGCGATTGACGAGTCGTGATGAGCCAGCCTTCGCGTATCTAATGAACCGCGTACCGTCGGGCCGAGTTGCCTCAAGCTCCGTCTCGATGAACGCATAGGCGGGATCGCCGAACAGCAAGGGCGCGATCAACGTCTCGTCCCATCGCCCCGTGAGGCTGATCGCACGCACGTTGCGGTCGATGCTGTCCGGTAGGGGAACAAGCGGTTGATTGCAGGACGGTTCAGCGACCGCCTGGGCGTCCGCATAGGTCGGGCCGATCTCGGCCATCCAGGCGCAGCCGCTTGTCGCATGGATCGCGACGGCCAGCGCCGCGGTGACGGGAAATCGGCACTTCATGCGGCGTCACGGCGCCGGTGTCGCGACATCATACTGGCGCAACAGCTGCTCGGCCTTCGCGTCGTCGAGACGATGCACCAGGCGACGTGCTTCGTGCATGTCGCGCAGAGTCTTGGCGAGCGAGAAGCACGACGCAATCAACAGCAGCGTGGCCATCAGGAAGTAGCCCGCAGTCCATCGCGGCACTTCGAGGAACCAGATGCCGCCCAACATCATGATCACTGCGACGGCGAAAGAGATGAAGCAGTAGGCGATCCACCAGGTCGATGACGTTTGCATGGCGATTCTCCCGCGGATGGCGATCAGGTCGCGGCGATGGGTGGCGATTGGAGAGCGCGCAGCCGCAGCAGGACGGCCTCGGCGGAGTAGGCGGGTGGCTCGGCGATGCCTGCGGCATAGAGACTCTCGCGCAGGCTGGTGCCATCGGCTTCACGGCGCAGGATCTCGGAAGCGACTTCGTAATCGGCGCTGTCCGTATCGCGCTCGCGGATACGCGCGAGCGTGGCTTCCGCCTGATCGAGCGCCGAGGCGGCGCCGTCGCAGCGCTGCGCGATGCGGCTGTTGGTCCGGCGCAGGGCGGCGCGTGCGCGTGCTCCCGCCAGCTCGCGCCGCAATGTGGCGATGCGTTGCGCGGCCGTGGCGATCGTCGCGCGCAGCCTGGTGATGGCGGCAACCGTCTCGGCCGCGCGGTGCGTAAGCTGATCGCGCTCGCGTTCATCGCCGCCGATCGAGGCGGCGATATCGCGCGCCAGAGCCTCCTCGTTGCGTGCCAGCGCCGCGAGCGCATAGCGCTCGTGCTCCGCCAGGCGCGTCCGCACGGAGTCCAGCGCGCGGCGATCCTGCATCTCGCGCGCCATCAGCGTGGCGAGCTGACGTCCCGCTTCGCGCACGCCATCCGCGGCGTCGCGGATCTGCTGCTCGAGGATCTCCAGCGCGTGCGCATCGGTGATGGCCTCACCGGCGGAATGGGCGCGCGCCCGTATCAACGTCAACAATCTGTCCAGCATGTCGGTCTCTAAATTAAACAATGTTCATTAAGATATGAACGATGTTCAATATAATTTCAAGGGATTTTTCCACCGATAGGTCGAGACACGCGACATTGCTCCTGCGGAGACCCATCGCTATGGTGCGCGCGCCAGATGATCCCCATGGGAGAGAGCGTGTCCGTTGCGACGGAGGCGCCGCCGAAGGAGCAACCGCCCCGGAAACTCTCAGGCACCAGGGACCGTGGGGGGATGGCGCTCTGGAAAGCGGTCGCGTGCGCGCAAGCGTGGGGCGGCCCACCGACGAGGTAAGTCGGCGGCGCGATCCACGCGTCGCGGCCAATCTTTCAGGTCACCGGACAGAGGGGGCGCGGACGATGCCATCGGGCGTCGTCATGCGCCGATTCTGTAGAGGTGACCGGTGACCGACGCGCCCTCGTCTGCCCCGCTTCAGCGCACGCCGCTGTACAATCTGCACCGCGAGCTCGGCGGCAAAATGGTGCCGTTCGCCGGCTACGAGATGCCGGTGCAGTACCCGCAAGGCGTGCTCGGCGAGCACCTCCATACGCGCGACGCCTGCGGCCTGTTCGATGTCTCGCACATGGGCCAGATCCGGCTCACGGCGAAGCCGGGCCAGGATCTTGTCGGCGCGCTGGAGTCGCTGGTGCCGGGCGACATCCGTGGCCTGAAGCCCGGCCAGATGCGCTACACGCAACTCACCAACGAGCAGGGCGGCATCCTCGACGATCTGATGGTGACCAGCACCGGCGATCACCTGCTGCTGGTGGTCAACGCCGCGTGCAAGCACGACGACCTCGCGCATATCAGGAAGGGCATCGAGGCTCGCGTCGAGATCGAGCCGATGTTCGCGCGCGGCCTCTTGGCGCTGCAGGGGCCGAAGGCGGTCGATGTGTTGAGTCGCTACGCCCCGCAGGCGCGCAGCCTGGTGTTCATGACCGGCGCGTTCCTGCGCATCGATGGCGTCGAGTGCTACGTCACGCGCTCCGGCTATACCGGCTGCGACGGCTATGAGATCGCCACGCCGGCCGATTCGGCCACGCATGTCGCGCGCCTGCTGCTGTCCAACGACGCGGTCAAACCGATCGGCCTGGGCGCGCGCGATTCGCTGCGCCTGGAGGCCGGGCTTTGCCTCTACGGCCACGACATCGACACCACGACGACGCCGATCGAGGCCGGGCTGTTGTGGAGCGTCGGCAAGGAACGCCGCGTGCAGGGCGGCTTCCCCGGCGCGGCCGTGGTGCAGAAGCAGATCGCCGACGGTCCGTCACGCCGGCGCGTGGGATTGAAGCCCGAGGGCCGCACCATCGCGCGCGAAGGCGCGGAGATCGTCGACGGTGCGGGCAAGGTGGTCGGCAAGGTGACATCCGGCGGCTTCGGGCCGTCGCTGAACGGGCCGATGGCCATGGGCTATGTCGAGCGCGCGCACGCCGCCAGCGGCACGAAGCTTGCGCTGATGGTGCGCGGCAAGCCTGTCGCGGCCGATGTCGTGCCGATGCCATTCGTCAAACACACCTATTTCCGCGGTTAAGGGGGAGGCCTCAGTGCTGAAGTTCTCGAAGGAACACGAGTGGGTGCGCGTCGAAGGCGACGTCGGCACGGTGGGCATCACCGACTACGCGCAGCAGCAGCTCGGCGATGTGGTCTTCGTCGAGGTGCCCGAGGTCGGCCGCGTGGTCGAGAAGGGCGGCGAGATCGCGGTGGTCGAATCGGTGAAGGCGGCGTCCGACATTTACGCGCCGGTTGGCGGCGAGGTGGTCGCGGCCAACGCGGCACTCGCGGACTCGCCGGGTGACGTGAATGCCGATCCGATGGGCAAGGCGTGGTTCTTCAAGCTCAAGATGGCCAACAAGGGCGAGCTCGATGAGCTGATGGACGAGGCGGCCTACGGCGAATACGTGAAGGGTCTCGAATAACGATGCGCTATCTCCCCCTCACCGACGCCGACCGCGGCGAGATGCTGAGCGTCATCGGCGTGCGCTCGGTCGACGAGCTGTTCCGCGACGTCCCCGAGGCGGCGCGCTTGAAGGGCAAGATCGACGGTCTCACCGACCACATGGGCGAGCTCGAGGTCGATCGCGCGCTCTCCGTCATGGCGGCGAAGAACCGCGCCGCCGGCGCCGGACCGTTCTTCGTCGGCGCCGGCGCCTACAAGCACCATGTGCCCTCCAGCGTCGATCACCTGATCCAGCGCGGCGAGTTCCTGACCTCCTACACGCCGTACCAGCCCGAGATCACCCAGGGCACGCTGCAATACCTGTTCGAGTTCCAGACGCAGATCGCGCTGTTGACCGGCATGGATGTCGCCAACGCCTCGATGTACGACGCCAGCACCGGCGCCGCCGAGGCCGTGCTGATGGCCAATCGCGTCACGCGGCGCGGCAAGGCGATCCTCTCCGGCGGCCTGCATCCGCAGTACCGCGCCGTGATCGAGACCACCGCGCGTTGGCAGGGCTTCAACGCTATGGGCGCCGCGCCAGATGCCGGCGGCGTCGAGGACCTCGCCGTGCAGGTCGACAAGGACACGTCCTGTGTCGTGGTGCAGAACCCCAGCGTGTTCGGTCACGTGCGTGATCTCTCGCCCCTGGCCAAAGCCTGCCACGACGCCGGCGCGCTTCTGATCGTCGTCGTCACCGAGATCGTGTCGCTTGGCCTCTTGATGCCGCCGGGCGAGATGGGCGCGGACATCGTCGTCGCCGAAGGCCAGTCGCTGGGCGTCGGCCTGAACTTCGGCGGGCCCTATGTCGGCCTGTTCGCCACGCGCGACAAGTTCGTGCGGCAGATGCCCGGCCGCCTGGTCGGCGAGACCGTCGATGCCGATGGGCAGCGTGGCTTCGTGCTGACGCTCTCCACGCGCGAGCAGCACATCAGGCGCGAGAAGGCGACCAGCAACATCTGCACCAACTCCGGCCTCTGCGCGCTGGCCTTCACCATTCATCTCACCCTGCTGGGCGAAGCCGGCTTCACCCGGCTCGCCGAGCTGAACCATGCCACCGCGGTGAAGACCGCCGATGCGCTGGCGCAAGTGAAGGGCGTGAGCGTGCTCAACAGCGCTTTCTTCAACGAGTTCACGGTGAAGCTGCCCAAGCCGGCGGCACCCGTGGTCGAGCGGCTCGCGGCCAAGGGCGTGCTGGGCGGCGTGCCGGTGTCGCGCCTGATCCCCGACGATCCTTCCGTGGCCGACCTGCTGCTGGTCGCGGCCACCGAGACGGTGACCGACGCCGATATCGCGGCGCTCGCCCGCGCGCTGACGGAGGTGCTGTGATGGTCCAGTCGATCGACCGGTCGCAGGGCCGCAGTGGTGCGTTGTCCGCCTCCGGCACCACCGCGCCGACCTTCACCGGCAACCGCGCGCTGCAGCTCGAGGAGAAGCTGATCTTCGAGATGGGCCAGCCCGGCCGCTGCGGCGTCGATCTCCCTGATACACCCAAGGTCGCGGAGCGTCTCAACGGCCTGCGCCGGCGCGGCGCCATTGGCCTGCCTGGCCTCGCCGAGCCGCAGGTGGTGCAGCACTACACCCGCCTGTCGCAGAAGAACTACGCCATCGACATGGGCATCTATCCGTTGGGTTCGTGCACCATGAAGCACAACCCCCGGCTCAACGAGAAGATCGCGCGCCTGCCAGGCTTCGCCGATGTCCACCCGCTGCAGCCGCAGTCGACGGTGCAGGGCGCCTTCGAGCTGATCGACGAGCTGGCGCGCTGGCTCAAGACGCTGACCGGCATGCCGGCGGTGGCGATGTCGCCGGCGGCCGGCGCGCATGGCGAGATGTGCGGCATGATGGCGATCGCCGCCGCGTTGCACGCGCGGGGTGACAGCAACCGCAAGACCGTACTGGTGCCGGAATCGGCGCACGGCACCAACCCCGCGACCGCCGCGGCTTTGGGCTTCGTGGTGAAGCCGATCCCGGCGACCGATGACGGCCATGTCGATGTCGCCGCGCTGAAGGCGGCGCTGGGTTCCGATGTCGCGGCGATCATGCTCACAAACCCCAACACCTGCGGGTTGTTCGAGCGCGACATCCGCGAAGTCGCCGACGCGGTGCACGCCGTGGGCGCCTACTTCTACTGCGACGGCGCCAACTACAACGCCATCGTCGGCCGCGTGCGGCCGGGCGACCTCGGCGTCGATTGCATGCATATCAACCTGCACAAGACCTTCTCGACGCCGCATGGCGGTGGCGGGCCGGGCTCGGGTCCCGTGGTGCTGTCAGATCGCCTCGCCGCCTACGCGCCGCGTCCCTGGATCGTGCGCGACGCACAGGGCTGGCGCGCGGCCGAGGAGGGCGCGTCGGTCGATGGCCAGCCGCTCGGTCGCCTGAAGGCGTTCCACGGCCAGATGGGCATGTTCACCCGCGCGCTGGCCTACATGATGAGCCACGGTGCCGACGGCCTGAAGCAGGTCGCCGAGGACGCGGTGCTCAGCGCCAACTACGTCATGGCGCGGCTCAGCGTGGAGATGACGCCGGCCTTTGCGGGCCCGTGTATGCACGAGGCGCTGTTCGACGACAGCTTTCTGAAGGACACCGGGGTGAGCACGCTCGACTTCGCCAAGGCGATGATCGACGAGGGCTTCCACCCGATGACCATGTACTTCCCGCTGGTCGTGCATGGCGCGCTCTTGATCGAGCCAACCGAGACGCAGCCCAAGGAGGCGCTCGACCAGTTCTGCGACGCGCTGCTGCATCTCGCGCGCAAGGCCAAGACCGGCACGGCGGTCGAAGAGTTCCGCGCCGCGCCTGTCATGGCGCCACGCCGCCGCCTCGACGAGACCTTGGCGGCGCGCAAGCCGGTGCTGCGCTGGAAGCCCAGCAACAACCCGCCGACGGACGCGCCCACGCGCCAGGCGGCGGAGTAGCCCAATACCTTCCCCCGGAGGGGGAAGGTAAGCGAACGCGCCTATCGCGCCGCCTGGGCGTCGGCCTGACGCCGGCGGCGGTCGATCCACGCCATCAGCGCCATGGCGAAGAGCGCGGAGGCGCCGAACAGGTAGATGCCGTTCTGGGCGCGGAAGCGCACCAGGAAATCGCCCTGCAGCGACACGACGATGATCGCCACCACCAGCACATCGAGCATCGACCACTTGCCGATGCTGACGGCGATGGCGTGCAGCGGCCCGGTGCGGTGATAGGGCGTCAGCCACAGGAAGGCGGAGACGAGCAGCTTCACGATCGGCAGCGCGACCGAGAACGCGGCGATGACGATCGCCAACGGCCAGGACTCGGAGAACCACAGATCCTGGATGCCCGACAGCACGCTATGCGCGGAGTCGAACAGGCGCACCTTGGTGACCTTCACCGCCGGCACGACCAGGCCCAGCGCCAGGCAGATCGCCGTCAGCGCCCACAGCACGATCAGGAACGGCGTGTCGCGCGGATGGCGGGCGGCGAGCGAGGCGGACATTTGACCGTCGAATGACATCTTGTATCGGGCACGTCCAGCACGGCGGCGCGCAGTGCCTGTCGGGAATCTCCGAGTGAACCGGGACGATAGCGATCTGATGGGCGATGTGCCACGTACCCCTATGCCGGCATCGACACCGCCGCGCTATCGATGCCGAGCACGTCGATAAGAAGCCGATTGGGGAAACGGCGCCGCTTCACGATCGCGTAGAATCTCTCGGTGACTTCCGGGATGCGGCAATGCTCGACGAGAACGCCGGCTTTCAGTTCGTCGCGCACGACGATTGGCGGCACCAGCGTGATGCCTTCGCGCTCGCGCGCGAGAAGACGGAGCATGGCCATGTCGTCGACCTCGGCGAGGATCGTCGGCCTGATTCCGGCCAATTCGAGGATCCGGTCGAAGGCCACACGGATATCGCTGTCGAGACTGGGGAGCAGCACAGGCTCGGATCGCAAGTCCTCGGGGAAGCGAAGCTTGCGCTTTCGGGGCCGGGGGCGGCCGACCAGACTGACCGGCTGCTCATTGAGCAGATGATTGCGCAACGACGAGCGCGCGTCGCGCGGCGCGGCGCTGTTCGCGAGAACGACGTCGACCGCGTGCGCTTCAAGCTGCGCGAGAAGATCGCGGATGTTGCCCGATCGAACGATCAGTTCCACGTCAGAACGGCCGACCAGCGGCCGAAGAAACTCCAGCTGGAAGTTGCGCGACAGCGTCGTGAGCGCGCCGACCCGAATGACTTGGCGGCTGGCCACCGGGCGATCGCGAAGAGTGCTCATGAGTTCGTCGCCGGTCTTGAACACCGTGTCGGCGTGGTCGAGCGCGATCTGACCCGCCTCGGTGAGGACGAGTTTCTTGCCCGCGCGATCGAACAGCCGATGGCCCATCTGATGTTCGAGCTTTTGGATCTGAACCGACAGCGCCGACTGCGACAGGTTCATGCGCCTGGCCGCCTGCGTGAGGCTGCCCTCGTGCGCGACCGCCCAGAAGTACCGGAGGTGATTGAAGTTCAAGCTCGCCATATCGTTCGATTACAACGAACGACAATGAAAGAATAATGAATTTTTCGGAAGTCAGCCGTCCGAGTAGGAGTGTCGCCCGACCGCTGCGCGCATCGAGGGGGCGTTTCGTGACAGTTCATTCCTTGCCATTCCTGGCGCCGATCTTGCTGCTCGTGGGCGCGGCCTGTGGCTTCGCGAGCGCCGGGCGCCGGCCCAAATACCTGTCCGGCCTGCCCGAAGGCGCCGCGATCCTGGCGCTTGTCGCCGCCTTGGCGTCGATGGCTGGGCTGATCGTGAGCGGCCCCGGCGTCATGTCGGTGATCGGGCTGCATGGCGCCGGACTGTCGGCCCGCCTCGACGCCGTCAGCGCGACGATGCTGCTGCTGGTGGCTTTCATCGGCTGGATCGTGGTCCGCTACGCCGGAACCTACCTCGACGGCGAAGCCCGGCAAGGTCCGTTCACCGGCTGGCTCTGCCTGACGCTCGCCGCCACGTTGCTGCTCGTGATCGCCGGCAATCTCTTCCAGCTGGTCCTCGCGTGGATCGCCACCAGCCTGTTTCTGCACCGGCTCCTGCTCTTCTATCCCGATCGTGTGGCGGCGGTGCGCGCGGCGCGGAAGAAGTACGTCACCGCGCGCCTCGGGGATGCGGCGCTGATCGGCGCGGCCGCCTTGCTCATGGCGGCCTATGGCACTGCCGATATCGGTTCGATCCTGCAGGCAGCCAAGGCAGGCGCGGGCGGAAATCTCGCGGTCGCGGCGGCCGGGCTGCTGGCGCTGGCGGCGCTGCTCAAGTCGGCGCAGTTTCCGACGCACGGCTGGCTGACCGAGGTCATGGAGACGCCCACGCCGGTGTCGGCGCTCCTCCATGCGGGCGTGATCAATGCGGGCGGCTTCCTGCTGATTCGCTTCGCGGACCTCATGCTCCTGTCGCCCGGCGTTCTCGCGGTCCTCGTCATGATCGGCGGTTTCACGGCGCTCTTCGGCGGACTCGTGATGCTCACCCAACCAGCGGTCAAGACGTCGCTCGCCTGGTCGACCGTCGCGCAGATGGGCTTCATGATCCTGCAGTGCGGGCTGGCGCTGTTTCCGCTGGCGCTGCTGCACATCGTGGCGCACTCGTTCTACAAGGCCCACTCCTTCCTCGCGTCCGGCGGCGCGGTGGAGCGGATCGCGGCGATCCGCAGGCCGGGTCCGGTCGCCATCCCCGGCGCCAGATCGGTCATCCGGGCCTTCCTGGTGGCGATCCTCATCTATGTCCTTGTCGGGCTCGGCTTCGGCCTGACGCACAAGTCACCCCAGGCCATCGCGCTGGGCGCCATCCTGATCTTCGGCGTGGCCTACATGCTGGCGCAGGGCTTCGCCGACGCGGCCCCTCGGGCGCTGACGCGGCGCACGGCGGTCTACGCCGTCGCCACCTCGGTGGGCTACTTCGCGCTTCAGATGGCGGCGACCTACCTCACCGCGGGCGTCCTGCCGATCACGCCCCCGCCGGGGCCGCTGGAATGGGCGCTCATCGTGCTCGCGGTCATCAGCTTTGGCGTGGTCGCGGTCGTGCAGGCGATGTTTCCGCTGTGGGCGTACCACCCCGCCGCCGCCGGCCTGCGCGTCCATCTTTCGAACGGCTTCTACGCCAACGCCGTCTTCGACCGTCTTGTCGGCGGCCGGTCCGGCCGCGGCGCGTCCTGACCCGTCCAACGCCGCAGAGGAGTCATCAAGATGTCCAGTCCTTCTCCGTTGGCAGCGATCGACCTGACGCGCCTCCAGGCCGCGGCGGACCGTGCGACGCGGGCCATCCCTCCGCTCTGGCCGCTTGCGTCGAGTGTTGCCGTCAATCCGTTCCTGGGCCAGACGGGGGAGAGCCTGCAAACAGCCGGCGCGCGACTCGCGCGGGTGGCAGGCGTCGCCATCGCGATGCCGCGGCGCTGGTATCGGGAGAGGATCTCCGCCGGCGTGATTTCCGATGAGGACTTGCGCGAGGCCTGGGCGCGCGCGCCGGTTCATATGCGGCCAGTCGATTTGAGTGCCCTGAAGGCCGCCGCCGAGGTCGACGCCCCGGATGCGGTCGCGCTTCCCACTGTCGCCGACTTGGCTGCGGACGTGTCCGGCATCGACTGGCCAGGCCTGATCGCCGACCGGTTCGGCGCCTGGGCGGCGGGATACTTCGACGAAGGGCAGGCGCTGTGGGCCGGCCCTCGCGGCAAGGGCGCCTACGCGGCGTGGCAGGCCGTCGCCACGCACGATCTGACGCCCGAGATCGCCGGGCTGCCCGGCTTCGCCCGTCACGTCTCGGAGGCTCCCGATAGCGCCATCGCGGCCATCGCGCGTGTCGCCGACCGGCTCGATCTCGGCGAAGACGCCATGGGCACTTACTTCCACCAGATGCTCATGACGCTCGGCGGCTGGGCGCAGTATGCACGCTACAGGCTCTGGCAGGCGGAACTCGCCGGCGGGAAGGATCAGACGGTCACTGATTGCCTCGCGATCCGGCTGATCTGGGAAGAGGCCTTGTTCCTTCGCTACGGCACGCGCATTGCCAAGAAGTGGGCGAGCGCGCGCGCGGCGCATGCCGAGCCGGTCGCGGCCACGCCGGATCTGGTGATCGACGCCATTCTTCAGGAGGCCGCCGAGCGCGCCGCTCAACGGTCGCTGGCGCGAACGCTCGCGCAGCCGGCGCCGCAAGCGAGCGATGCTCGGCCCGTGATGCAGGCCGCGTTCTGCATCGACGTGCGCTCCGAAGTTTTCCGTCGCGCGCTCGAAGGCGTGAACCCGCAGATCCGCACGCTCGGCTTCGCCGGCTTTTTCGGCCTGACCACGGCCCATCGTCGTTTCGCCTCCGACGTCGAGGAATTGCGGCTTCCGGTTCTGCTCAACCCCGCTGTCGGATCCTGCTCCGGCGGCCCGGACACCACGCACGCCGATCAGTCCGCGCGCGTGAAGGCGCGGGCGAAGCGCGCCTGGGGCCGGTTCAAGCTCGCCGCTGTCTCGTCCTTCGCCTTCGTCGAAGCGACGGGACCGTTCTACGTCGGCAAGCTCGTCGGCGATGCCCTGGGGCTTCGCGCAACCCCGGCGCCGAACGATCCGGCGCCCCGGCTCGACCCGGCGCTCGGTCTCGCGGCGCGTATCGATGCCGCCGGGGCCGTGCTGCGGGCCATGTCATTGACCGAGGGCTTTGCGCGGCTGGTCCTGCTGGCGGGGCATGGCGCCAACGTCGTCAACAATCCCCACGCCAGCGCGCTTCACTGCGGCGCGTGCGGCGGCTACTCGGGCGAGGTGAATGCGCGCCTCTTGGCGTCGCTGCTGAACGATCGGGAGGTACGGTCGGGGCTTGTGCCGCGCGGTATCGAGATCCCGGCGGACACGCTGTTCGTCGCGGCGCTGCACGACACGACGACGGATGAGCTCACGCTCTATGCCCAGGATCATCCCGCCGAATCCCATCGCGTGGATATCAGTCGAGCCAAGACCTGGCTCGCCGCGGCGGGCAAGCTCGCCCGGGATGAACGCGCTCTTCGCCTACCGCGGGCCGGAGGCGAAAGCGCCGTCCCAAGACGCAGCCGCGACTGGGCCGAGACGCGGCCTGAATGGGCGCTGGCCGGATGCAAGGCCTTCATCGCCGCGCCTCGGACGCGAACGGCCGGCAAGAGCCTGGAGGGCAGAGCCTTCCTGCACGACTACGACTGGAAGCAGGACAAAAGCTTCGGTGTTCTGGAGTTGATCATGACGGCGCCGGTGGTCGTCGCGAGCTGGATCAGCCTTCAATACTACGGATCGACCGTCGCGCCGGAGGTGTTCGGCAGCGGCAACAAGCTCCTGCACAACGTCACGGGCGGCATCGGCGTGGTCGAAGGCAATGGCGGCCTGCTCAGGGCCGGCCTTCCCTGGCAATCCGTCCATGATGGCGAAGCCTACGCCCACGAACCATTGCGCTTATCGGTCTGCATCGAGGCGCCCCGGCAGGCGATGGCGGATGTCCTGCGCCGTCACGACAATGTGCGCGCGCTCTTCGACAACGGATGGCTGCATCTCTTCGCCCTCGACGGGGAAGGGCGCATGGCCTGGCGCTATACCGGCGATCTTCAATGGGTCGCGATCGACAATGGCGGGACCGTCGCCGAGGCGCCACGGCTCAAGGCCGCGGGTTGAGGTCTGCCTCGCGGGACCATGCCGATCCTTTCCTTATCCAGGGCACGGTTGTCGATATGGCGCATGCACCGCGTTTGGGCCGCGGCTTGGTCGGGGCGCGCCACACCAGAGGCGCGGCGGTCGATCGACAAGACGCGCCACTGGAGTGGCGCGCCCCAGCCAAAGAAAAACCCCGCCTCGTGGGCGGGGTTCATCGTGCGTTGCTGTTTGTATCGGCTCAGTTCAATCGCCGCGGCAGATCGGCGATCGCCTGATCGACCAGCTCGGTGCCCTGGCCCGCCCGCATGCGATCCTCGAGCAAGGTGCGGGTGGCGGAGATCGCGGCGTCGACGGCGGTGGCACGGACCTCGGCCATGGCTTTGGCCTCGGCCTGGGCGATGCGGTCCAGCGCCTGGCGCTCACGCAGCTTGATGGTGTTGGCGAGCTCGATCTCGGCGCGCGCCTTGAGCGAAGCGGCCTCGGCCCTGGCGAGATCGATGATGCCCTTGGCCTCGCTCTCGGCGGCGTCGCGCTTCATCTTGTACTCGGCGAGCGTCGCCTCGGCCTCGGCGCGCAGCTTCAAGGCGTCGTCGAGCTGCTTGGTGATCGCCACGGCGCGCTGGTCCAGCATGCCGGTGATGCCCTTCCACGCCGCCTTGCCGGCGATCGCGAAGAAGATCACGAAGGAGACCGCGACCCAGAAGGTCGGGTCGGAGAAGATCGAGCCGCCCGTGCCACCCGGGCCGGCGGCCCATGCCGAGCCGATCATCGCCTGCCTCCCTGCAGCGCCGCGCCGACCAAAGCGTCGACCCGCGCCGCCTCGGGCTGGCCGCCGACCAGCTTGGCGTAGGCGGCCTGCGCCACCTCGACCGCCATCGAGCGGACATTGCCCATCGCCGCCTGGCGCGCCTCGGCGATGCGCGTTTCGGCGGCGGCGATCTCGCCGCCGATGCGCTGGCCGACCTCGGTCAGCCTGGCGTTGGTCGCCGCCGAGGCGGCGTCAGCCGCCGCGCGGTTGGCGGCCTGTGCCTCGGCGCGGGCGTCGGCGATCGACTTCTCGTAATGCGCCAGCGCCGCCTTGGCCTCGTCGCGCGCTTTCGCGGCGGCGTCCAGGTCGCCCTGGATCTTGGCGGCGCGCGCCTCGATCGTGCCGCCGAGCGTCGGCACGATGACCTTGGACATCACCAAATAGAGGATCGCGAAGCAGACGATCAGCCAGAAGATCTGGCTGGGCATCGTCATCGGATCGAACTGCGGCATGCCCTTCTTGGCGACCGGGTCGGCGGCCGAGGCGACGGCGGAGGTGAACACCACCACCGACGCGGCCGCGACGGCGGGCGCGAAGCGGGCGAACAGCGAATGCGGCTTGACCATCTCAGTCACTCCGGACGGCGCCCCCGAGGGCGCCGCACCAGTCGGTGATGAAAGCGGGGCGCGAGCGCCCCGCGACCGGTCTCAGCCGAACAGCGCGATCAGCGCGACGATCAGCGCGAACAGCGCGATCGCCTCGGTGACGGCGAAGCCGATCCAGATGTTCGCGCCGATCTCGGCCTTCGAGGCCGGGTTGCGCGACAGGGCGGTGATGTAGCTGCCCCAGATGTTGCCCACGCCGATGCCGGCGCCGATCATGCCGATGGCAGCGAGGCCGGCACCGATGAACTTGGCGGCTTCAGGCGTCATGGTTATCTCCCGTTGAAAGCGAAGTGGCTGAAGGAAGGGTGAGGTGTACGGGCGCGACCGGCTCAGTGCAGGTGCAGCGCGTCGTTCAGGTAGATGCAGCAGAGGATGGTGAAGATGTAGGCCTGCAGGAAGGCCACGAGGAATTCCAGCGCCGTGATGCCGACCAGAACCAGGAGCGGCACCCAGCCGCCGATGAAGCCCAGGGCCACGACGAAGCCGGCCAGCACCTTCAGCAGCACGTGGCCCACGGTCATGTTGGCGAACAGACGCACCGACAGGCTGACCGGCCGCGACAGGTAGGAGATCACCTCGATCGGGATCAGGATCGGCGCGGTGGCGAGCGGCGCGCCATGCGGGAAGAACAGCGAGAAGAAGTGCAGGCCGTGCTTGAAGATGCCGATCAGCGTGATGACGATGAAGATGGCGAAGGCCATCGCGAAGGTCACGGCGATGTGGCTGGTGAAGGTGAAGCTGTAGGGGATCATCCCCAGCATGTTGCCGAACAGGATGAAGATGAAGAGCGAGAACAGGAACGGGAAGTACTTCTTGCCGGCGTCGCCCACGTTGTCGCGGATCATGCCGGCGACCATGTCGTAGAGCAGCTCGGCCATGCCCTGCAGGCGGCCGGGCACCAGTTGCTTCTGCGAACCGGCGGCGATCAGGAAGATCGAGGCCGCGCCGACGGCGGCGAGCATGAAGGCGGCGGAATTGGTGAAGGCGATCGGCATCTTGCCGATCATGAACAACGGCTTGCTGAGATCGACGATCTCGAACTGCTCGAGCGGACTTGCCACGATCCCACCCCTGACGCGGGCGATCCCTTTAGGGGGACCGCGACTGATCCTTGGCCTCGGATGCGACGGCCGCCTTGCGGCGCGCTTCCTCGGCCTGTGCCACGCGGTAGACGTTGAGGAAGCCGGCGCACGACCCGAGCAGGAAGCCCACGATCAGCAACCAAGGCTTGGTTCCCAACCAGCGATCAAGCGCCAAGCCGACAACCGTTCCGACGACAACACCCGCGACCAATTCGATGCCGATGCGCAGTCCGACGCCGATCTTCTCGGTGCCGCCCCGTGGACCGCCGCCGGGCTTTCCGACCCTGCTCTCCTGAACCTGCTGCGCGGCTTTGACCCGTGCATCGAGCTCGTCGAGCGAAGGTGGCTTCTCGCCTGCGGCCATCCGGGCCTCCTCGCATCGTCGATTCCGCGCCAAATCACGCGGAAAACCGCGCCCCCCGGACGAAATCGCGCCGCAACCTAGGGGGTGGGGTATGGGGTGTCAAGCGGCAAGGCGTCACACAGTTTCGCCGGAAAACGCAATGTTTTCAGGCGCTTTTCAACAGCTTGGCTGACAGGTCGAAGCCGCTGCCTGGCCCGTCTCCCGTGGTCGGCGGCTCGCGCAGACATATGTGGCCGACTTGACGTCGTCTTCCCTTCCTCCGGAGCGGAGAAGGTGGCGCGGAGCGACGGAAGGCGGATGTCGAAGACGAACGGCGGAGTCAGTCTTCAACATCCCCCTTCCGCCCTTCGGGCACCGTTCCCCTCCGGAGGAAGAAGACTTCGCGGACAAGAAAAAGCCCCGGGTTGTGTCCGGGGCTTGCAGGAACGCGAGAGAGGAATAGTCCTTCTTGGCCCTCAGGCGGCAACGGCCTCGTTGATGATCCGGTCGGCCTGCTCAAGGTCGACCGAGACGAGGGTAGAGACGCCGCGCTCGACCATGGTGACACCGTAGAGCCGGTGCATCTTGGCCATGGTGACGCGGTGATGGGTGATGATCAGGAAGCGCGTGTCGCTGTGACCGGCGATCTCGTGCACCAGGTCGCAGAAGCGCTCGACATTGGCGTCGTCGAGCGGCGCGTCGACCTCGTCGAGCACGCAGATCGGCGCCGGGTTGGTGAGGAAGACGGCGAACAGCAATGCCAGCGCCGTCAGCGCCTGCTCGCCGCCCGACAGCAGCGACATCACCTGCAGCTTCTTGCCCGGCGGCGAGGCGGCGATCTCAAGCCCGGCCTCGAGCGGGTCCTCCGACTCGGTCAGGCGCAGCTCGGCGCGGCCGCCGCCGAAGAGCTTGGTGAACAACTCCTGGAAGTGCTGATTGACCTTCTCGAAGGCGGCGAGGAAGCGCTCGCGGCCCTCGCGGTTGAGGCTGCCGATGCCGCCGCGCAGGCGGTTGATCGCGGCGGTGAGGTCGTCGCGCTCTGAGGTCATGGCGACGATCTGGCGATCGAGCTCGGTGGCCTCTTCCTCGGCGCGCAAATTCACCGCGCCCATGGTCTCGCGCTCGTGCACGAGCCGCTCCAGCCGCTTCTCGGCCTGCTCGATCTCCGGCAGTTCCTCCAGCGAGGCCGCCTCGGCGGCCTGCAGGATGGCCTCGGGCGAGACCTTCAGCCGCTCCTCGATACGCGCGACGGTGGCCTCGCGACCATGCGCGGCCTGCTCGACCAGACCCTCGCGGCGCACACGGCTCTCGCGCGCTTCGGCGAGATCGTGCTCGACTTGCTTGAGCGCCTTGTCGGCGGCGATCTGCCGGCTCTCGCCATCGGCCAAGCGTGACGCGGCCGCGCGGCGCTTCTCCTCGGCCTCGTCGATCTGGCCAGACAGAGCGGCGCGCTGCTGGGCGATGGCCGCCGGCTTGGCGTCGAGCTCCTCGAGCTGCGCCACCACGACCTGGCGGCGCTCCCCGAGCTCGGCGAGCTGACGCTCGGCGGTCTCCAGGCGTACGCGCCAACCCTGGCTGTCGCTGTCGATCTGCCTGAGGCGGGCGCGGCGCAATTCGGCGTCGCGCGCCATGGCGTCGCGAGCGGTCTGGCGCGTCACCAGCTCGGCGCGCAGATCGGCCAGGCCGACGCGCAGGGACGTCGCGGCCTCGCGGTCGATCGTCGGATCGGCGATCGCGGAGCGGCGCGCCTCGCGGAAAGTGCGCTGGCGTTCGATGTCGGTGTGCTCGGCCACGATCTGGCGCAGCGCGTCCTCGAGCGCGGCTTGGCGCGAGGTCAGCGCCGCGGTCTGCCGCGCGACATCGGCGTGATGCGCGCGGGCCCGCGCCAGCACGCTCTCGTGCTCGGCCATGGCCAGGCGCGCGGTGC
>JALHMM010000104.1 GCA_022844045.1 Reyranellaceae bacterium
GGTGCCGGCGGCGGCCGCGGCGGCGCCGAGGCCGGCAGCACCAGCAGGTGGATGGGCAGGCAGACCAGAAGATGCAGGCCAGCGTAGAGCAGTACGGTGGTGCGCCAGCCAAGCGTCGCGTCGAGCGCGCCGCCCAGCGGCCAGAACACCGTCGAGGCCAGCCCGCCCACCGTGGTGAGGAAGGCCAGCGCCCGGCGCGCGCCATCGCCGGCGATCTGCGCCAGGGCGATGGAGGAGATGGCGCCCATCATCATCACACCGGCGACGCCCAGCAGCAGCCAGGCGCCGACATAGGTGAAGGGGCCGCGGGTGAACGACAGCGCCGCGAGGCCGCATGCCGCGACCACCGAGCCGATGGCCATCAGGGTGCGCGCCCCCCTGCGGTCGACGAAGCGGCCCATGCGCGGTGCCAGCAGCGCGCCGACTACGAACATGATGGTCGGCCCGGCGAAGACGACCTCGGCCGGCAGGCTCAGGTCATCGCCGATGTGGCGGCCCATCACCGAGGGGATGAAGAAGGTCGAGCCCCAGCCGACGATCTGCGAGACGCCCAGCCCGATGATCGAGACGGGCAACGAACGCGGTTTGAAGGGGGCGGTGGTCACCGCCACAGTGTAGCGAGCGACGGCCTGAATTCCGACCTATCTGTCATCCCGGGCGAAGCGAGGGATCCAGGCGTGCATCCTGGATTCCTCGCGCTGCTCGGAATGACAGAAGGATTCATCCCGCGATCGGGAAGACGGCGGTAGTCTACGAACCGACCGCCACCGCCACCGCGTCGATGATCGCCGCGGCGTCGAGGCGCAGCTTGCCGTAGAGGTCGGGGATGTCGCCGGACTGGCCGAAGCTCTCGACGCCCAGCGGCACGACGCGATGCGGGCCGACCGAGCCCAGCCATGACAGGGTCAACGGATGGCCGTCGAGCACCGTGACTAGGCGGGCGTTGCGCGACAGCGGCGCCAGCAGGCGCTCGACCGGTGCCGGTTCGCGTGACAGGCGGCCCGTCGTTCGGCCGCGCTGGCGCTGGGCCTCGAGCCAGTTCTGATGCAGCCGGTCGGGCGAGGTGATGACCAGCAGGCCGGTGCCGGCGAAGTCACGGTTAACGCTTTCCCACGCCTCCAGCGCCTCGGGCATCAGCGCGCCCATGCAGACGATGGCGAGATCGGCATCGGGCGCCGGCGCGTGCAACCAGTAGCCGCCGTCGATGATGTCGCGCGCCAGGTCTGATGTCAGCGCGCGTTGCGGCTGGTCCAGTGGACGGGTCGAGAGCCTGAGGTAGAGCGAGCCGCCGTCGGGCTTCTGCAGGTGCTCCAGGCCGAAGCGCAGCAGCACCGCCAGTTCGTCGACATAGGCCGGCTCGTAGCTCAACAGGCCGGGCTGGCCGATGCCGATCAGCGGCGACGACACCGACTGGTGCGCGCCGCCTTCCGGCGCCAGCGTGACGCCCGACGGCGTGGCGACGAGGATGAAACGCGCATCCTGGTAGCAGGCGTAGTTCAGCGCATCGAGGCCGCGGGCGATGAACGGGTCGTACAGCGTGCCGATCGGCAGCAGGCGCGCACCGAACAGTTCGTGCGACAGGCCCAGCGCGGCGAGCTGCAGGAAGAGGTTGTTCTCGGCGATGCCCAGCTCGATGTGCTGGCCGCGCGGATCGAGGCTCCAGCGCTGCGCCGAGACCACCTTGAGCTCGCGGAACACGTCCTCGGCGGCGGTGTGGGCGAACAGACCCTTGCGATTCACCCAGCCGCCGAGATTGGTCGACACCGTCACGTCGGGCGAGGTCGTGACGATGCGCTCGGCCAGCGGGCCGCCCGTGGCCGCGATCTCGTCGAGGATGCGGCCGAAACCGGCCTGCGTGCTGGTCCGCTTCTCGCGCGGCGGCGGCAATGTCTCGGGGATGGCGATGTCGGGTGCCGTCAGGCGTCGCGCGCCCTGGCGGTTGAATGGCGCCTTGTCGATGAAAGCGCGCAGCTCTTTCACATCGGTTTCCAAGCCGGCGAAGGGCTCCCACTCCGAGCCGGACGGCACGCCCATGCGCTGCTGCCAGTCGCGCATCTGCTCGAGGTTCATCAGCCCGGCGTGGTTGTCCTTGTGCCCCGCGAAGGGCAGGCCGTGACCCTTGATGGTGTAGGCGATGAAGCAGGTCGGCCGGTCGTCGTCGACCGACTCGAAGGCGTCGAGCACGGCCTGCATGTCCAGGCCGGCGAGGTTGGTCATCAGCGCGTGCAGCTGCTCGTCGTCGTGGGTGTCGAGGATGTGACGCACGCCGGGGAAGCGGTTGAGGTCGCGCTTGAGCGCCTCACGCCAGGCCGCGCCGCCCTGGTAGACCAGCGCCGAGTACAGCGAGTTCGGGCAGTCGTCGATCCACTTCCGGAGATACTCGCCGTCGGGTCCGGCGAACGCGGCCTCCAGCTTGCGGCCGTACTTCAGCGTGATAACCCGCCAACCCACCAGCTCGAACATCTCGGCGACGCGGCCGAACAGGCGGTCGTTGACCACCGAGTCCAAGCTCTGGCGATTGTAGTCGATCACCCACCAGAGGTTCCTGACGTCGTGCTTCCAGCCCTCGAGCAGCGCCTCGAAGACATTGCCCTCGTCGAGCTCGGCGTCGCCGACCAGCGCGATCATGCGGCCCACGGGGCGTTCCGGCGCCAGCTTCTTCAGGCGCACGTAGTCCTGCACGATCGAGGAGAACAGCGTCATGGCGACGCCCAGCCCCACCGAGCCGGTCGAGAAGTCGACGTCGTCGGTGTCCTTGGTGCGCGACGGGTAGGATTGCGCGCCACCCAGGCCGCGGAAGCGCTCCAGCTTCTCCCGCGTCTGGCGGCCGAAAAGATACTGGATGGCGTGGAACACCGGCGAGGCGTGCGGCTTGACCGCGACGCGGTCCTCGGGCCGCAGCACCGCGAAATAGAGCGCGGTCATGATGGTGGCGAGCGACGCGCACGAGGCCTGATGGCCGCCGACCTTCAGGCCGTCGCGGTTGGGCCGGATGTGATTGGCGTGGTGGATGGTCCACGCCGAAAGCCACAGAACCTTGCGCTCCAGCTCACGCAGGAACCGCAGACGCTGGATGGGTGCCATGGTGGTCATGGCTAGGGCATACGCCTGACGGCCCGGCAAGTCCTTGCGTTTGTGTTGCCCGGAGGTGTGTATAGGGTAGAATATGCCTCCGAAATCGGGTTTCCTGGTATGATCTCCCTAGATGCCATCGACCGACGCATTCTCGGCCACCTCCAGAAGGACGGCCGGATCAGCAACGCCGATCTGGCGGAGCGCGTCGGCCTGTCTTCCTCGCCCTGCTGGCGCCGGGTGAAGGCGCTCGAGGAGGCCGGCGTCATCAAGGGATATGCCGCACAAGTCGACGCGCGCGCCGTGGGTCTATCGGTCAACGTCTTCATGAGCGTGTCGCTCAGCACCCAGGTCGAGAAGTCGCTGCAGGCCTTCGAGCGCGCCGCCGCGAACCGGCCGGAGGTCATGGAGTGCTACCTGATGACCGGCGATAGTGATTACCTCTTGCGCGTCGTCGTGCCCGACCTCGACGCCTACGAGCGCTTCGTCATGGACTTCACCAAGATCCCCGGCATCGCCCAGATCCGCAGCTCCTTCGCGCTGCGCCCGGTCAAGCAGGGCGCGGCGTTGCCGTTGGATCGATAGGCAAGGGTTGTCAGTGAATCAGCTGCCCTTCTCCGGCGGCTTGGCCGGCATGGGCGCGCGGTAGCGCTCACGCGCCGCCAGCGCATCGCGCAGCTCGAGGTCGCGTCGTGCGGCGAGCGACAGCAGGCAGCGGTCGTGGTGCGAGACGCGCGCCTCATCGGAGACGTGCGCCACGCTCCATGTGCAGTGGCGGTCGCGGTAGCTCGCCCAGGTCTCGTGCGTCTGGGGATGGGGGACGGCGCCGCCGTTGATCGCCTGGCGCCCGGCCTCCACGACACGGCCCTCATAATAGGCGACCGCCTTGCGTGTCAGGCAGCGATCCAGCGCGTCACGCTCAGTGGCCAGGCCATTGCACAGCGCGCGGATCGGCGATGGGGCCAAAGCCGCCAGTGTTTCCGGCGAATGGGTTGCGGGATTGGCAGGGGCGGCGACGGGCGTGGCGGGCACACGACCCTGATAGGCGTCGTGCTTCTTGTCGCAATCGGCCAGCAGCGCCAGCACGCGCTGGATGGCGTGCGCTTCGCCGTCGGCGGCGATCTCGGCGCGAAGATCGGCTTCGGCATCGCCGCCGCCGTGGAACTCCGCGCTGTGGGCATGGGAGAAATAGCGCAACGCGACAGCGGTGGACTCGTAGCGGGTGATGCGCGACGTCAGCGTGATCGTTCGCTGGGCCGGCACGGCGACCGACAGGGCCCGCGCGGCGATGGCGCAATCGCGCATCGTGCCGGCGCGCCAGGTGCCAACCATATGGCGCATCGTCCCTAGCCGGCTGGTGAGCCGGACCAGCAGGCAGTCGCGCGCGGCGATCTCGCGCGCCGGTTCGATCTCGCCCTCGCCATCGGCCTGGCAGGCGGCGCGATTGCCCTCCAGCCAGGCAGCCTGATCCTCGTCGAAGCGCGCGCGTTCGTCTGGCGCGATGCTGAGCCGCAGGGCGCGCGCCGATTCGTCGATGCGCTGCGAGAGCTGCGCCATGACCACGGCCGAACACAGGATGCGCGTCGCCAGCCGTACCGGCGGCGTAGGATGGGCACAGTCGGTGGGTGTGAGGGTGGGCGGTCCCGCGGCTGTGGGCTGCGCCGTCGATGGCGCAGGCAAGGCCGACAAGGTGAGGAGAAGGGCGCCGAATATGGGCAGCCGGATCGCACGCATAGGGAAAATAGCGCTCTTGGTTGATTGGCGGCAGAATACCACAAACCAACGGCCCTGTTGTAGGGTGCGATGCACAGAGAAAGTGCAGCGGGAGAGAAGTGGATGCTGTCCTACGACCACGGCACGTCGAAGACCAAGCTGATCGGCGAGACCATCGGCGCCTTCTTCGATCGTCAGGTGGCGGCCTATCGCGACCGCGAGGCGTTGGTCGTGCGCCACCAGGGCATCCGCTGGAGCTGGGGCGAGCTGGGCCGCCGGGTCGACGATCTCGCCGCCGGCCTGCTGTCGCTGGGCCTCAAGCGCGGCGAGCGGGTCGGCATCTGGTCGCCCAACAACTCGGAATGGACTCTGACCCAGTTCGCCACGGCCAAGGCCGGTCTGGTGCTGGTCAACGTCAACCCGGCCTATCGCCGGGCCGAGCTCGACTACGCCCTGAACAAGGTCGAATGCAGCGCGCTGATCCTGGCGCCGTCGCTGAAGACCTCGAACTATCTGGAGATCGTCGAGGATCTGGTGCGGGAGAAGAAGCTGCCGCATCTCAGGCACATCGTGCGGCTGGGCGGCGAGAAGACTCCCGGCATGCTGAACTTCGACGACGTCGCACGCGCCGGCGGCAACGCCGAGAAGGCGGCGCTGGCCGATATCGGCCCCACGCTGCAGTTCGATGACCCGATCAACATCCAGTTCACCTCAGGGACGACGGGCTTTCCCAAGGGGGCGACGCTCAGCCATCACAACATCCTCAACAACGGCTTCTTCGTCGGCGAAGGCCTGAAGCTGACGCCCGACGATCGGCTGTGCATCCCCGTGCCGCTCTATCACTGCTTCGGCATGGTGATGGGCAATCTCGGTTGCCTGACCCATGGCTCGACCATGGTTTATCCCGCCGAGGCGTTCGATCCGCTGGCCACCCTGCAGGCCTGCGCCGAGGAGCGTTGCACGGCGCTCTACGGCGTGCCGACCATGTTTATCGCCCAGCTCGATCATCCGCGTTTCGCCGAGTTCGACCTCAAGAGCCTGCGCACCGGCATCATGGCCGGCTCGCCCTGCCCGATCGAGGTGATGAAGCGCGTGCAGAGCCGCATGAACATGCACGAGGTCACCATCGCCTACGGCATGACGGAGACCTCGCCGGTCTCGACGCAATGCGCCACCGACGACCCCGTGGAGCGCCGCGTCTCGACCGTCGGCCAAGTGCTGCCGCATATCGAGATCAAGATCGTCGACGGCGAGGGCAGGATCGTGCCCATGGGCGAGACCGGCGAGTTCTGCACCCGCGGCTACTCGGTCATGACCGGTTACTGGAACGATGCGGAGAAGACCGCCGAGGCGATCGACGCCGGCGGTTGGATGCACACCGGCGACCTCGCGACCATGGACGCCGAGGGCTACGTCAACATCGTCGGCCGCCTGAAGGACATGGTGATCAGGGGCGGCGAGAACGTCTATCCCCGGGAGATCGAGGAGTTCCTCTACCGCCATCCCAAGGTGCAGGACGTGCAGGTCGTGGGCGTGCCTGATCCGCGATACGGCGAGGAGGTCTGCGCCTGGATCAAGCTGCGCGAGGGCGAGAGCGCGACCGATGAGGAGATCCGCGAATTCTGCCGGGGGCAGATCGCCCACTACAAGATCCCGCGCTACGTGCGCTTTGTCGACGCCTTCCCGATGACCATCACCGGCAAGGTGCAGAAATTCATCATCCGCGACGAGGAGATCAGGCAGCGCGGCCTTGTGGCGCAAAAGACCGCCTGACGATGGAGCGCAACACCAGCATCGACGCATTCCGCGCACTGGGCGCGCTGCTGGTTTTCTCCTTCCACACGCGTTACCTGATCGGCAAGGAGTTCTCGACCGGCTGGACCGGCGTGTCGCTGTTCTTCGTGCTGTCCGGCTACTTGATCGGCGGCCGGCTGCTCGAGCTGTCCGACCGCGAGCTGCCGCTGAAATCCGCGCTGGCGTCGTTCTACTGGCGCCGCGTCGTGCGGATCTTTCCGGTCTATGTCGTCTTCCTGCTCGTCGTGACCGCGGTGGCCCTGATCATCCGCGACCGCGTGCTGCTCGACTCGCTGCCCTACGCCTGGACCTACACCTCCAATTTCTATCACGCGTCATCGGCCTACGTGTACGACCCGATCCTGGGGCCGACCTGGAGCCTCGCCGTCGAGGAGCAGTTCTACCTGCTGTTCCCCTTTGTCGTGCTGGTCCTCGGACGGCGCAGGCTGGCGGCCGCGCTGTTCGCCATGATCGTGGCCGGGCCAGTGCTGCGGGCGGTGCTGGCGATGGTCGTCGACCACTGGCCGCAGTACTTCAACGACAAGCACGAGGCGGTCTATGTGGCGGGCTTCACCCATATCGACGCCTTCGCCTTCGGCGCGCTGATCAACCTGATGCCGGCGGCGCTGTGCGCGAAGCTCGGCCGCGGCTACGTCATCGTGGCCGCCACCGCGGTCGCGATCGCGCTGGGTTGGCTGACGACGGGGACGATGGCCGGCGCGCTGTGGTTTTCGCCGACCGATGCGGGCGCGCAGCTGATCTGGGGTTACACGGTTGTCGACCTGGTCTGCATGCTGCTGATCTGTCGCGCCGTGGCCCGGCCGACCGATTCGCTGGGACGCGCGACGGGTCCGATGGCGGTGATCGGACAGTGGTCCTACAGCTTCTACCTGATCCACCTGCCGATCATCTTCCTGGTCTCGCGCGCGCCTCAGACCTTCGGCATCGAGGTTCCCGGCTGGCTGCTCCTGATCATCGCCTTCGGGCTCACCCTGGGAATCGCCCGGTCGCTCTATGAATGGGTCGAGAAGCCGGCCTTGCGCCTGCGCGCGCGGTTCGACGCTAACGCCACACAGCCTCAGCCACCTCCACGCAGCGTCGGAGCTTAGCGCGCATATCGTCCTCGCTGATGGGGTTGCCGGCGACTGTGCTGGCGAAGCCGCATTGCGGGCTGATGGCGAGGCGGTCGAGATCGATGAAGCGCGACGCCTCCTCTATGCGCCGCCGCAGCGAACCGACGTTCTCCAGGTCAGGCACCTTGGTGCTCACTAGGCCCAGCACGCAGCCTTTGTCGCGCGGCATCAAGCGGAGTGGGGTGAAGTCACCGGCGCGCGCCGTGTCGTATTCCAGCAGGAAGTGATTGACCTGCGCGCCGGCGAACAGCCGCTCGGCGACGCGCTCGTAGCCGCCCTCCGAGAGATACTTGCCCTTGAAGTTGCCGCGGCACATGTGGACGGCGAGCGTCACATCAGGCGGCGCACCCGCGACGCAATAGTTGATCGCATCCACGTAAAGATCGACCAGGCCATCGGGGTCGAGGCCGTCGGCGCGCACCATGTCGCGCACCGCCGGATCGCACAGCATCGCCATCGCCACTTCGTCAAACTGCACATAGCGGGCCCCGGCCGCGGCGAGCGCGGCGATTTCGTCGCGATAGATCTTCGCAAGATCGGCATAGAACGCGTGGGCATCCTGGTAAGCGCCCGCCTCGGCGAAGGCGGAGCCACGCCAGAAATGCATCGTCGAGGGCGCGGGCAGGGTGACCTTTATCGGCAGGCGCGTGATACCGGATACGAAGGCGACTTCATCGACAGCGATCGGCGCGTTACGGGTCACCTTGGCCGCCACGACCGGGGCGGTGAAGTCGGTGGTCGCGCCCGACTCGTCGCGGAACTTGAATCGCGCCTCGCCGATGCCCAAGCCCTGCGCGCGTTCGACGAAGCGGCCCCAATAGGAACCGCGACGGAATTCGCCGTCGTTGACGACCTCAAGCCCGACATCCTCCTGCAGTCGCACGGCGTCGCGGATAGCGCGGTCCATCGCCGCCTGAAAGCCGGCCTCATCGAGCGTACCTGATGCGCGATCGCGGAAGGCGCGCTTCAGCGCGGCGGGCCGCAGAAGGCTGCCGACATGATCGGCGCGGAAGGGCGGCCGGCCCTTGCTGGTGATCGTCATGCGGGGCCTATCGTAGGGGCTTGGCGACGCGACGCGCTTCGTCGATGAAGAGTCGGGTCGCGGGATTATGACTTCGCTTGCGCAGTGTGATCAAGGCGACGGGCCGGCGCGTCGTCGGCAAGTCGACGTTCAACGATCGAATCGACGGATGCCAGCCACCCAGTCGCATCATCGCGTGCGGGAAGATCGTCAGGAAGTTGGCGCGTGCCAGCAGGTTATTGCGCAGATGGGCCGACCTGCCGATGATCGTCGCCGTCGGCAAGTCCAGCCCACGCGCGCGAAAGGCGCCTTCAATATAGGGCCTGAGGAAGGTATCCGGCGGCGGCAGGATCCAGCGTTCCCGCATGAGGTCGTCGAGGACCACCTTGCGTTTGCCGATCCACGCATTGCCCTTGCCGGCGACGACCACGAGTTGGTCATCGAACAAGGTTTCGACGTCGAGATCGTCATCGACCGGATCGCCGATGCGGCTGACCAACAGGTCGACCTCGCGATGGCGCAGCTGCGCGAGGAGCATCGTCGTATCGGCGCCCATCACGTCGAAGGTCAGGCGCGGATATCTCCGCGAGAGCCGGTCGATGACGGCGGAGACCACGATCATCATCGGCTCGGTGGTGCCGACACGCAACTCGCCGCTGGTCGGGTCGGACAGGAACTCGATCTCTTTGACCGCCTGGCGCAGCTCGTCGAACATCGCCACGCCCTGCTTCAGCATGATCGCGCCATAGGCGGTCGGTTCGACCCCGCGCGATGTCCGCTCCAGCAAGGCGACGCCCAGCGTGCGCTCCATCTCGGCGATCGACTTCGAGATCGCCGACTGCGTGATGGCCAGGGAAACCGCGGCCTTGGCCATGCTGCCGTGATGTACCACGGCCTGCAGCGTCCGCAGCTCGCGCAGCTTGAAGCGTCGGGCGATGAACTCTTCGCGGTGCATGTGATCATCTTTGATGACAAAAACGACTAGGTATATTCAACATTATCACTTCCTTTCATATCGTATCATGTCGTTCTGTGGTGCCGATCCGGGCGCGGAGGGCGACATGAAGCGACGATCTCTCCTGCATTCCGCGGCTTGCGCCGCTCTTGGCATCGGGGGCGCCCGCGCGCAGGTCGGTGGAACGCCGGTACGCATCATCTATCCGTTTCCGCCGGGCGGATCGGGTGACGCGCTGGCGCGGTTGATGGCCGAGACTGTGCGGGGCGAGCTGGGCCGCCCGGTCATTGTCGACAACAAGCCGGGTGCCGGCGGACGGCTGGGCATCAAGCTGGCGAAGGCCGCGCCGCCGGATGGCAACACGTTGCTCGTGTCGCCGATCGCGCCCATGGCGGTCTATCAGCACGTCTATGCCGCTCTCGAGTACGATCCGCTTGGCGATTTCCGGACCGTTGCCCAGCTGGCCACATTCGATTTTGCCGTCGCCGTGGCGTCGGACATTCCGGTTCTCTCGGTGTCGGAACTGGTCGCATGGCTCAAGGCGAATCCGGATCGTGCCAACTACGGATCACCGGCCGCCGGTACGTTGCCGCACTTCCTCGGCGGGATCTTCGCGCGCGCCGCAAACGTCGAATTGCGCCATATCCCCTATGGCGCCACGGCCCGGCCGGTCAATGATCTAGTCGGCGGCCATATCCCCATGGTGTTCTATTCGACGAACGAACTCGTCGGGGTGCATCGGGCCGGGCGCATCCGGGTGCTGGCTACCTCCGGCGGGGATCGCTCGACTTTCCTGCCCGAAGTACCGACGTTTCGCGAGGCGGGCTATGACATCCAGGCGTCGGGATGGCATGGCGCGTTCGCGCCGACGGGCACGCCCGATGCCCATATCGAACGGCTCAACCGCGTCATCGTCGCGGCGCTGCAGGCGCCGCAGGGACGCGAGAAAGTCATGGCCTTGGGCCTTCAGCCCTCGGGCCTATCCGCGGCGGCCTTCGCCGCCACACAGCGCAGTGATGCCGCGCTGTGGGCGTCGGCGATCAAGCTGTCCGGGTTCAAGCCCGAGCAGTGACGGGGCTCAGCCGGCGAGCCCGTTCAGCATGCCGACGACGGCGAGCTGGATATGCGCCGCGTCGACCATCTGCGAGACCGGCACACTTTCGTTGGCGGCATGGCCCTGCGCACCCGAGCCGGGGCCGAAATTGATGATCTCGATGTCGTCGTCGGCGAAGTAGCGGCCATCGCTGACGCCGGTGGCGTTGAGGAACTTCGCGCCCTTGCGCAGGCGGGCACGGATCGCCTTCTCGAACGCGTCGACGCCCTGGCCGTTCTCGGGCGCGAAGAAGCCATTGGTGCCGGTGAGGAACTCGACCTTGTAGCTGCCGCGCGGCTCGCCGGCGGCGTCGATGATCTTCTTGAGCTCGGTGAAGGCTGATTTGACCTTCTCGTTGGGTAGCAGGCGGCGGTCGATCTCGACCGTGCAGGCGCTGGGCACGACGTTGGTGTTGTGCCCGCCGTGGAACATGCCGACGTTCACCGTCGATTTCATCGCCCCCGATACGCGGCCGGGCAGCACCTTGTCGTAGTAGGTCTGCAGGACGGAGACGAGGCGCATCATGCGCAGGATGGCGTTGTCGCCGGCGGCGGGGTTGCCGGCATGCGCCGCCTTGCCCTTGGTGACGATGCGCGCCCACAGCACGCCGCGCTCGGCGACGATCAGCTGGTTCTCGGTCTGCGCGCCCAGGATCAGCACGTCGGGCTTCACCTTTCCCGTGGCGCGCAGATGCGCCATGCCGTCGGGGCCGAGATTCTCCTCGTCGGCGACGAAGGTGAAGACGACCTCGCCGGCGGCCGGCCCGCCGCGTCGCGCGATCTCCTCGGCGAGCCAGAGCTGCACGGCCATGCTGCCCTTGCAGTTGCCGGCGCCCAGCCCGTAGACCTTGCCGCCCTTGAGCACCGCCTTGAATGGATCGGTGTTCCAGTTCGCGCGCTCGCCCACGCCCACCGTGTCGACATGGGCGTTGAACACGACACTCGGACCTTTGGCTTTGGCTTTCAGCCGCGCCACGACATTGTCGACCTTCTTGGTCTTGGTGACGGTCTCGACCTGGTAACCGGCGGCCTTCAGGCGTTTGGCGGCATAGGCACAGATGCCCACGCTCTCGCCTGGCGGGTAGGGGCTGGGGATCGCGATCAGGTCGGAGAGGATCGCGACGAGGCTCTTGTCGAGGCTGGACATGGTTGATCCTCAGCGGTTGGCCAGGCGCACCAGCGTCTCGACCAGCACGCGGGTGCCGGCGGCGAGGTCCTGGGGCTTGGCGTTCTCGATCTCGTTGTGGCTGATGCCGCGCTCGCAGGGCACGAAGACCATGCCGGTGGGGCAGAGCCGGGCGATGTGCATGGCGTCGTGACCGGCGCCCGAGGGCATGTCCATGTTGGTGAACGCCAAGCGTTGCGCGGCGGCGCGTACCAGGTCGACGACTTCGTTGTGGAACACCGTCGGCGCCACGTCGGTCACGCGCTCGATGGTGGCGGTGCAGGGCGCGGCGTGCCGCGCGACGGCATCGCGCAGTTTCGACTCGTAGTGATCCAGCGCGGCGATCTCCGGGTGGCGCATGTCGATGGTGAAGGTCACGCGGCCCGGCACCGTGTTGGGCGAGCCGGGATAGACCTCGACGCGGCCGATGGTGAAGCGCAGCGTGTCCTCGGCGTCGCGCGTTGCCGCCTGCATCGAAGTCGCCATCGCCACCGCCGAGACGAAGGCGTCCTTGCGCGCCGCGCGCGGCGTGGTGCCGGCATGCGCTTCCTCGCCCAGCACCGTGACGATGAAGCGGCGGCTGCCCTGGATGCCGGTGACGACGCCGATGGTCTTGCGATCGTTCTCCAGTCTCGGGCCCTGCTCGATATGCACCTCGACATAGCCGTCGAGCGCGTTGCCGGGCGCGCGCGTCGGCGCTGGCGCGGCCTTCAGGGTCTGCGCCAGCGCGTCTTTCAGCACGACGCCGTCCCAGTCCTTCGCCTCCAGCATCGCCTGAAGATCGTATTGACCCGCGAACACCGCGGAGCCCATGGCGCCGGGTTGGAAGCGGCTGCCTTCCTCGTTGGTCCAGGCCACCGCCTCGACCGGGCGCTTGGTCCGCACGCCGGCATCCTCGAGCGCCTCCAGCGCCTCGAAGGCGGCGAGCACGCCGTACATGCCGTCGAAGCGCCCGCCGGTGGGCTGGCTGTCCATGTGCGAGCCGCTGAGGATCGGCTTGGCGTTCGGATCGGTACCGGCGCGACGCACAAAAAGATTGCCGATGCCATCAGTGGAAACGGCAAATCCGCGCGCCTTTGCCCACGACATGAGCAGATTGCGCGCCGCCGCGTCCTCGGCGGACAGCGCCTGGCGATTGACGCCGCCTCTAGGCGTGCCACCTAGTTTCGCCATATCGGCATGGCGTTGCCACAGGCGATCCTCCCGCACGGCTTTCGTGGCGAGATCGACGCTGTCCATGGCGTCCGTGCTCCATCCGCTGTGATTTGCCCCGTCCGTTGCTATACAGGTGGCGAGGCCGCGCGACAATCAGCGGCCGTCGGAGGCGGCGATGGCGCTCAATTATCTCGCACGCGATCTCTATGGCTACGGTCCGAAGACGCCCGATCCCCAGTGGCCTGGCGGCGCGCGCGTCGCCGTCAGCTTCGTGCTGAACTATGAGGAAGGCGGCGAGAACACCATCCTCAACGGCGATCCGGGCTCCGAGGTGTATCTGACGGAGATACCCGGCGGCACGCCGCTCGTCGGCCAGCGCGATTTCAGCACCGAGTCGGTCTACGAATACGGCGCGCGCGCCGGCTTCTGGCGCATCCTGCGTCTCTTTGCCCAGCGGAAGATCAATTTCACCTCCTGGGCCGTGGGCCGCGCGCTGGAGCTCAACCCCGCTGCCGGCCGCGCCATGACCGAGGCTGGCCATGAAGTGGCGAGCCACGGCTATCGCTGGATCAACTACAAGGACTTCGGCGAGGCGGAGGAACGCGACCACATGCACATGGCGATTCGCGCCATCGAGGCGGCCAGCGGCAAGCGGCCGGTCGGTTGGTACACCGGCCGCTTCAGCGCACACACGCTGAAGCTCGTGGTCGAGAATGGTGGCTTCCTCTATTCGAGCGACTCCTACGCCGACGACCTCCCATACTACGTGCGCGTCGAGGGCGCGCCGCACCTGATCGTGCCGTACACGCTCGACGTCAATGACATGAAATTCGCCGTGCCGCCGGGCTTCGGCGCCGGTGAAGGCTGGTTCAACTACATGAAGGACGCCTTCGACACGCTCTACGCCGAGGGCGCGGCGGGCGCGCCGAAGATGATGTCGATCGGCATGCATTGCCGCCTCGCCGGGCGGCCGGGTCGCGCCGCGGCGCTGGCGCGTTTCATGGACCACGTGCTGAGCCACGAGCGTGTCTGGGTCGCCACCCGCGAGCAGATCGCGCGCCACTGGATGACGGTGCATCCGCAGGGTTGAACTCGGGGGCGCCGGCATGACCAACCAGCTCTACGACGCGCCGACCGGCACAAGCCTGGTGTTTCGCGCGCTGCGCCGCTTTCCCGACCGCACGGCCTTCGCCTGGGATGGCGGCTCGCTCAGCTACGCCGGCACGCTGGCGCTGATCGGCCGCATGCAGGCGGCGATGGCGGCGGCCGGGCTGAAGCATGGCACGCATATCGCGCTGCTCAGCGCCAATCGCGTCGAGGGCTGGTGCGCCGGCGTCGCCGCCGGCGCGCTCGGCCTGGTGACGACGTGGCTGCATCCGCTGGGCTCGATCGACGACCACCTCGACCAGATCGACGATGGCGACATGGATGCGCTGGTGGTCGACGTGCCGGCCTATGCCGATCGTGGTGGCCAACTGGCGGCGCGCGCCGCGCGGCTGAAGACGGTGTTCACCCTGGGCAGCGCGTCGTTCGGCGTCGACCTGCTGGCCGCGGCGGAGAAAGCCGGCGAGGCGAGCGCGCGCGACCTCACCAACGCCGACGACTACGCCATGCTGAACTACACCGGCGGCACGACAGGCAAGTCCAAGGGCGCGATCCGCCGTCACCGTTCGGCCGGCGCGATCACGCCCTCGGTGCTGGCCGACTTCGAGTTCCCCAAGGATCCGCGCTACCTCGCGGTGGCGCCGATCACCCATGTCGCCGGCACCAAGGTGACTCCGGCGCTGATGCTGGGCGGCACGATCCATCTGATGAAGGGCTTCGATCCGGCCAAGGTGCTGGCGACCATCGAGCGCGAGCGCATCAACTTCACCCTGCTCGTGCCGACCATGATCTACGTGCTGCTCGACCATCCGCAGCTCGACCGGACGGACCTGTCGTCGATGGAGCTGCTGCTCTACGGCGCCTCGCCGATGTCGCCGACGCGGCTGGTCGAGGGGCTGGAGCGCATCGGCCCGGTGTTCTCGCAGCTCTACGGCCAGACCGAGTGCTATCCGATCAGCGTGCTGCGCAAGGCCGACCACGACGCGAGGCGGCCCGAGCTCTTCGCGTCGTGCGGCGCGCCGGTGGCCGGCGTGCAGGTCAAGCTGCTCGACGAGGGTCTGAACGAGGTGGCGATGGGCGAGGCGGGCGAGATCTGCGTGCGCTCGCCCTACACCATCGAGTCCTACTGGAAACGGCCGGAGCAGACGGAAGAGGCGTTCAAGGGCGGCTGGCTGCACACCGGCGACATCGCGCGCGCCGACGAGCGGGGCTACCTCTATATCGTCGATCGCAAGAAGGACATGATCGTCACCGGCGGCTTCAACGTCTTCCCGCGCGAGGTCGAGGACGCGCTGACCGCGCATCCCGACGTCGCGATGGCCGCCGTGATCGGCGTGCCTGATACGAAGTGGGGCGAGGCGGTGACCGCGCTGATCGTGCGCAAGCCCGGCGCCACGGTCGAAGCCGAGGCGCTGATGCAGCTGGTCAAGGACCGCAAGGGCCCGCAACAGGCGCCCAAGCGCGTCGAGTTCGTCGACGCGCTGCCGCTCACCGCCGTCGGCAAGGTCGACAAGAAAGTCCTGCGCGCGAGGTACTGGGCGGGCAAGGACCGGATGGTGGGGTAGCGACGATGGCGCGCGATAGGGAAGAGGCGAATGGGGTGCCTGGAGCCGAACCTGCCAACGGAGGTAGAGGCGGCTACTCGATCGACGAGTTACGTGCCCTCTGGGATACGGGCGTCGCCAGTGGTCCCAGCGAAAATGGCCCCATGATCATGGAGCGCCTTCGGCGAAAAATACTGGCGGGCACTACGAGTACCCGCCTGCCGCCGCAGAGGTAAACGGTGCGCCCGCGGCGCGCTACCCGCGCCCCACGAACGGCATCTTGGTCGCCATGACCGTCATGAACAGCATATTGGCGTCGGGCGGCAAGGTCGCGGCGTAGACCACGGCGCGGGCCACGGCCTGCACGTCCATCGTCGGCTCGATGCGGGTGGAGCCGTCGGGCTGCGGCACGCCGCGCGCCATGCGCTCGGTCATCGGCGTGGCGGCGTTGCCGATGTCGATCTGGCTGCAGGTTATGTCGAACTCGCGGCCGTCGAGCGAGATCGCCTTGGTGAGCCCGGTGATGGCGTGCTTGGTCGCGGTGTAGGGGGCGGAGCGCGGCCGGGGCGCGTGGGCGGAGATCGAGCCGTTGTTGATGATGCGCCCACCCTGCGGCTTCTGCGCCTTCATCATGCGGATCGCCTCCTGCGCGCAGAGGAACGAGCCGGTGAGGTTGATGTCGACGACCGCTTTCCATTGCTCGTAGGTGAGGTCCTCCATCGGGATCGGCGGCGCGCCGGTGCCGGCGTTGTTGAACAGCACGTCGATCCGGCCGAGGCCCTCCTTGAGCTTGGCGAAGATCGCCCTGACCTGCTGGGGATCGCCGGCGTCGCCCTGCAACACCAGCGCCTTCACGCCCGCGGCGCGCGCCTCGCCGGCGACGGCCTCCAGCATCTCGGCGCGACGGCCGACCAGGCCGACGTCGAAGCCTTCCTTGGCCAGCCCCAAAGCGGCTGCCTTGCCGACGCCCGAACCGGCGCCTGTGACGAGGGCGACTTTAGCCATTGAGCGCTCCTTCCCCTGCTTTCGCGCCGAACCATGGGCCGAATCCCGAGGGACGCGCAAGCGCAGCCCGGGATCAGATGCTGAGCGCCGGGCGCCTGTTCGACCTAGCGCCGCTTCTGTTTGAGTTCGACAATCGGCGTCGACATCACCGCTTCCTGGTCCCATGGGAACAGGATCCAGGTATCCTGGCTGACCTCGGTGATGAAGGTGTCGACCATCGGCTTGCCGGCGGGCTTGGCGTAGACCGTGGCGAAATGCGCTTTCGGCAGCATCTGCCGTACGCGCTCGGCGGTGACGCCGGTGTCGACAAGATCGTCGACGATCAGCCAGTCCTCGCCTTTGTCGGCCTCGGCCAGGGTACCCTTGAGCACCTCGACCTTGGCGCCGCGCTTCGTCTTCTCGTAGGTCGAACAGCAGATCGTGTCGATCAGCCGCAGTTCCAGCTCGCGCGCCACGATCGCCGCCGGCACCAAGCCGCCTCGGGTGATGGCGATCAGGCCCTTGTAAGGTCCGGTGTCGGCTAGTCGCCAGGCCAGCGCTTTGGCGTCGCGGTGCAACTCGGTCCACGATACCGGAAACATCTTGTTGTAGCTCGACGCTGCGGCCATTCGGCTCCCTCCTGCGGGTCCGCGCCGGGGATAGCATCGCGGGCGGCGGACGCGGAAGCGGCGAATCCCGAGGCTGTGGGGTATTTACAGCACGCAGCGAGACGTTATGGTGCGCCGCGTTTCAGGCTTCGGGCCGCACGGGGGGTGCATGATTTTCGTGATGCCGGATCTGGCTAGCGCCGTCTTCTGGATCGCGCTGGGCAAGATCATCCTGGCGAACCTGATCCTGTCGGGCGACAACGCCGTGGTCATTGCCATGGCCTGCCGCAACCTGCCGGACAAGTACAAGCGGCCCGCTATCATCGGCGGCAGTGCGGGCGCCATCCTGTTGCGCGTGATCTTCGTCTTTCTGATCGGCTGGTTGCTGGCGATTCCTTACGTGAAGCTGATCGGCGGCGTGCTGCTGTTGTGGATCGGCGTCAAGCTGCTCAACGAAGACGAGGGCCACGGCGACGGCGTGCAGGCGAGCACCAATATCTGGTCGGCGGTCTGGACGATCATCGTCGCCGACGCGGTGATGAGTCTCGACAACGCCATCGCGATCGCCGGCGCGGCGCGCGGCGACGGCGTGCTGATCATGCTCGGCTTGCTGATCAGCATGCCGATCATCATCGTCGGTAGCACCCTCCTGACCACGGTCCTGCAGCGCTACCCGGTACTCGTGATCATGGGCGGCGCGTTGCTGGGTTTCCTCGGTGGTGAGATCATGGCGGCGGACGGCAAGTCGGACGTCTTCGACGCCGCCGGCAAGAAGACCGTGGTCGTCAAGCCGGGCTCGATCGCGGCTTTCCTCGACGCGCATGTTCCGCACGCGGAGTACGTCTGCGGTGCGATCGGCGCGGTGCTCGTGGTCGCGATTGGCATGTGGCTGTCGCGCCGGCGCAAGCCCGACCAAGAGGCTGTCGACCTCGTCGTGCACACGACGTCGGACGACCCGGCGAAGAAGAGCTGAGGAGCGGATCATGGCTACCGCGTCATCGATTCTCGTGCCGGTGGACGGCTCGCCCAATTCGGACCGCGCCACTCGGCATGCCGTCGGCATGGCCAAGACGGTGCCGGGTACGGTGCTCCACCTGCTCAACGTGCAGCCCTCCGTCGGCAGCCTGGTGACGATGTTCGTGCCCAAGGAGAACGTCGACTCGTATCACCGCGAGGAGGGCGAGAAGGCGCTCGCGTCGGCGCTCAAGATCTGCGCCGACGCCGGCGTGACTTGCGAGAAGCACATCAGCGTCGGTCGTCCGGGCGAGGTGATCGGCCGGTTCGTCAAGCGCCTGGGCGCCGGCGCCGTGGTCAGCGGCACGCGCGGCCATGGCGGCGTCGCCGGTGTCCTGATGGGCTCGGTCGCGCAGGACATCCTCGCGCACGTCGACGTGCCGATCACGCTGGTGAAATAGGGCCGGCGGCGGCCACTGCGGAGCAGGGCCATGACCGATCTCGCGATCTGGGCGACGCAGGCGGGCAGGACCCGTGGACGGCTCCATCGCGAGCCCGAAGCGGCGACCCGTTCGCCGTTCCAGCGCGACCGCGACCGCATCATCCATTCGACCGCCTTCCGCCGGCTCAAGCACAAGACGCAGGTCTTCGTGAACCACGAAGGCGATCATTACCGCACGCGTCTGACGCATTCGCTTGAAGTGGCGCAGATCGCACGCTCGATCGCGCGCACCCTGGCGCTCGACGAGGACCTCGCCGAGGCGCTGGCGTTGGCCCACGATCTCGGCCACACGCCGTTCGGCCATTCGGGCGAGGAAGCGCTCGATGCGGCGATGAAGGATCACGGCGGCTTCGACCACAACGCTCAGACCCTGCGCATCCTGACCAAGCTCGAGCACCGCTACGCCGAGTTCGACGGGCTGAACCTGACCTGGGAGACGTTGGAAGGCGCGGTCAAGCACAACGGCCCGCTGCTGGCTGGCAACAAGACGTTGGCCGACCTGCCTGCGGCCATCGTCGAGTTCAGCGGCGACTGGGATCTCGATCTCGCCACCTATGCCGGACCCGAGGCGCAGGTCGCCTCGCTGAGCGACGACATCGCCTACAACAACCACGACATCGACGACGGCCTGCGCGCCGGCTTGTTCGCGATCGAGGACCTGCTGCCGTTGCCGCTGGTGGGCGACATGTTCAAGGAGGTCCGCCGGCGCTATCCCGCGATCGAAGAGGCGCGACTGACCCATGAGGCGATCCGCCGCCTGATCAACGTCATGGTCGAGGACGTGGTCAGCGAGACGCGCCGGCGCCTGGCCGAGGCTGCGCCGCGCGATGTCGCCGACATCCGCCATCTCGGCCGGCCGGTCGTGGCGTTCTCGCCGGCGATGGCGGAGGCGAACGCCGCCGTGCGCGAGTTCCTCTACGCGCGCATGTACTTCCACTGGCGCGTGCACCGCATGAAGTCGAAGGCCAGCCGCGTCGTCGGCGATCTCTTCGGCCTGCTGTTCGCCGATCCACGCTGCCTGCCCGACGAATGGCGCGTGCGGGCGCTGGAGCACGACCAGCGTGGCCGGGCCCGCGTCGTCGCCGACTACATCGCCGGCATGACCGACAACTACGCCCTCGAGGAGCACCGACGGCTGTTCGACCCGTACACCTGAGCCGAGCGATCTTCCTTCTCCCCGCGAAGGCGGGGAGAAGGTGCCCGAAGGGCGGATGAGGGGCTTCCTCGCGCAACAAAGAACGCAGTCACTGTTGAAACGCCGGAAGCCCCTCATCCGCCTCGCTGGCGCTCGGCACCTTCTCCCCGCCTTCGCGGGGAGAAGGAAAGAAAATCGCCCGGTACACCTGAGCGTGTTATCACGGCCGATCCGTCCATTTCCGCAACCGCTTCTCCTGAGTCCATGAACCTGTTCCGTCATATCGCCGAGGAGATCGTCGGCGCGCTTCGTGCCATGGAAGCCGCTGGCGAGCTGCCGGCCGGCCTCGATCTTTCCGCCGTGACCGCCGAGCCGCCGCGCGACGCCACGCATGGCGATGTCGCGACCAACGCGGCGATGGTGCTGGCCAAAGGCGCGCGCAAGAAGCCGCGCGACATCGCCGATGCGCTGGCCGGGCGGCTGCGTGCGATGTCGGGTGTCACCGAGGTGGCGGTGGCCGGGCCGGGCTTCATCAACATCCGATTGGCCGACGACTTCTGGTTCGCGCGTCTGAGCGAGCTGCTGAAGGCCGGCGCGGCCTACGGTAATTCCGACTTGGGCAAGGGCGAGAAGGTCAACGTCGAGTATGTCTCGGCCAACCCGACTGGACCGCTGCATGTCGCGCACGCGCGTGGCGCGGTGGTTGGCGACGCGCTGGCCAACCTGCTGCGCAAGGCGGGCTACGCGGTCACCAAGGAGTACTACATCAACGATGCCGGCGCCCAGGTCGACACGTTGGGGCGCTCGACGTTCTTGCGCTATCGCGAGGCGCTGGGGCAGGAGATCGGCGAGATTCCGGAGGGGCTCTATCCGGGCGAATATCTGAAGGAGGTCGGCGCCAAGCTCGCGCAACGTGATGGCGCGAAATGGACGAACCTGCCCGAGAGCGAATGGCTGGCGCCGATGCGCCAATTCGCCATCGACGAGATGATGGCCGATATTCGCACCGATCTCGATACGCTGGGCGTGCATATGGACGTCTTCACGTCGGAGCGTTCCCTTGTCGACAGCGGCGCGGTGCAAGCGGCGTTCGATGCGTTGACGAAGCAGGGCCTGATCTATCAGGGCACGCTCGAGCCGCCGAAAGGTCAGAAGCCCGACGACTGGGAGGAGCGCGAGCAGACGTTGTTCCGGGCCGCGCAGTTCGGCGACGACACCGATCGGCCGCTCAAGAAATCCGACGGTTCGTGGACGTACTTCGCCAACGACATCGCCTATCACTACGACAAGTACCTGCGTGGCTGCGCTGACATGATCGACGTGTGGGGCGCCGACCATGGCGGCTACGTCAAGCGCATGCAGGCGGCGGTGAAGGCGATCACGTCAGGCAAGGGCGCGCTCGACATCAAGCTCTGCCAACTCGTGCGTGTCTTGAAGAATGGCGAGTTGGTGCGCATGTCCAAGCGCGCCGGCACCTTCATCACCCTGCGCGACCTGCTGGACGAGGTCGGCCCCGACGTCGTGCGCTTCACCATGCTGACGCGGCGCAACGACGCCGCGTTCGACTTCGACCTGGTGAAGGCCACCGAACAATCGCGCGACAACCCGGTCTGGTACGTGCAGTACGCCCATGCCCGGACTCGCTCGGTGTTCCGGCAGGCGGCGCAGGCCAATCTGCCGGTGCCCGATGCCGCCGCGTTGGCTGTCGCCCCCCTGGCCCGGCTGACCGACCCGGGCGAGCTGGCCCTGATCAAGACCCTGGTGCAGTGGCCCCGGCAGGTCGAGGCGGCCGCCCAGATGCACGAGCCGCACCGGCTTGCCTTCTATCTCTACGACCTGGCCTCCCAGTTTCATGCCCACTGGACCCGGGGTCGGGACGAAGCCGGTTTGCGGTTCATCGTTGAGTCCGATTCCGAGCTGACGCTGGCGCGTATGGCATTGGTACAAGCGGTTGGATTCGTGATACAATCGGGGTTGAAAGTATTCGGCGTCACCCCCGCCGAGGAGATGCGTTGATGTTTCAAAAAGACCCGCTGCCGGCAAGCGGGCCCGTTGTCTACCATCCATCGCCGGCACAAGGTCCGACCGCTGATCGCCCCCCCTTGCGGTCGATCTCCATGGACGATCTCGCCGCCCGTTCCGCGGCGGCGGCGGCTTCGACCCCGTCGATGCTCATCGCTGCCGGGCGCCGTAAGGGCCTGCTGCTGACAGTGATGATCAGCATCGCCGCCGTGGCGAGCTTTGGCGGCGTTGTCTACTGGGCCCACAAGCAGGATATCGAGCGCGGTGGTACCGGGCTGACGCCGGTGATCCCGACTCCACCGGGTCCGGCCAAGGTGCGGCCCGACGACCCCAAGGGCATGCAGGTGCCCAACCAGGACAAGGACGTCTATACCCGCGTCGATCCCAAGGCCGTGCCGCCACAGACCGAGCGGTTGCTGCCGCCACCGACTGTGCCCACCATGCCGCCCCGCGCGCCCGTCGCGGCGGCCCCGCCGCCAACCGCCGCGCC
>JALHMM010000105.1 GCA_022844045.1 Reyranellaceae bacterium
GCCGGAGCCGCGCGGCCGCGCGCCGGCGGGCCGGCGTAGCGACAGCCTCGGCACAACCAGCGTCACGAGCGCGGCGCGCACCGCGACCAACATCGCCGTGCGCGAGGCGACCAAGGCCGTCATCGGCGGCCGCGGCGGCGGCATCGCCGGCTCGCTGCTGCGCGGCGTGTTGGGCTCGCTGCTGAAGTGACGCCCTTCTCCCCGCGCAGGCGGGGAGAAGGTGCCCGAAGGGCGAGGGGCTTCGCGGAGCCTCAACAGCAACAAGTTTCGTCGTTGCGCGAGAAGCCCTCATTCGCCTCGCTTGCGCTCGGCACCTTCTCCCCGCCTGCGCGGGGAGAAGGAAGAAATCAAAGCGACTCGCGCTCGTCGTAGATCGAGACCCAGCCCTCGCTTGCCGACGCCACGCCGCGATACATGCCCGCGGTGTTGAACGGCAGCGTCACCGTGCCGTCTCGGCCGACGGCGATCAGGCCGGCACCGCCGCCCATGCGCTTGAGATCGCCGAACACCATGGCGTCGCAGGCGGTGGTCAGGCTCTCGCCCTTGTAAGCCATGCGCGCGTGCAGCTCGTGGCCCAGCACAGTGCGGATGAAGATCTCGCCGCGGCCGGTGCCCGAGTAAGCCAGCGTCGCGTCGTTGGCATAAGTGCCGGCGCCGATCAGCGGCGTGTCGCCGACACGGCCCGGCAGCTTGTTGGTGTAGCCGCCGGTCGAGGTCGCCGCCGCGAGATGGCCGGCGCGATCGATCGCCACTGCGCCCACAGTCCCATGCTTCAAGCGCTGGCTGGCCTCTGAGACGTCGCCGCGCGCCTGGCGCGCCTTCATCTCACGCAGGCTGGCGCGGCGCTCATCGGTCGAGAACCAGTCCGGCGCCACGAGCTCGAGCCCGGCGCGCGACGCCAGTGCCTCGGCGCCTTCGCCGATCAGCAGCACGTGGTCGGTGCGCTCCATCACCGCGCGCGCCGCGCGGACCGGGTTGCGGATGCGCGCGACGCCGCCCACGGCGCCGGCCTTGAGGTCGCGCCCATCCATGATCGCGGCGTCCATCTCGTGCTTGCCATCGGCGTTGAACACCGCGCCACGACCGGCGTTGAAGGCGGTGTGCTCCTCCAGCGCGATCACCGCCGCTTCGACCGCGTCGAGCGCCGCGCCGCCATCCCGCAGCAGCGCCCAACCGGCGCGCAGCGCGCCCTTCAAGCCGTCGCGCGCACGGCGCTCCTGCGCGTCGGTGAGGCTGCCCCGGGGCGGGACGCCACAACCACCATGGATCGCCAGAACAGGTCCGCTCATTTACGAGAACTCCTCGGACGCCTACGGTTCGGTCCTTCGATGGGGGGCAGCATACATGGTTCCGCTGACGGGCTACGCCGACAAGGTCTCCGGCGCATCGGGCGATCGCATCGCCTTCAAGGTCTCGAGCCAGAAGCCTGGACCGTGTACCGCCTCGCTGGTGCGCATTATCCACGCCGATCCCAATCCCGCAGGGCCGGGCATGAAGATCGAGGATTTGTCCCCGGTGTTCTCGACGACCTTCGACGCGCGCGAGCAGGCGATCGAGATGGGCTCCTACGTCCGGGTCGACGGCGCCACGGCACTGTCGCCGCTGGGCACGATGACGATCAGCGTGCTGGTCTTCCCGACCCTGCCCGACGCCGGCGACCAATGTGTGATCGCGCGCTGGGATCCGGATACCGCGACCGGTTTCGCGCTGCTGGCCACCGCCGACGGCTTCGCCGCCGAGATCGGCCGTATCGGTGCGCCGACCCTGCGGGTGGTGACGGGCAAGAAGCTGCGTTCGCGCGCCTGGTATCGCGTGTGGCTGATTATCGATCCAGCGGCGCGCTCGGTGCGGCTGGGCCAGACACCGTTGCGCGCCGAGGCCGGCTGGGACGATGCGGGCGAGGCGTGGTCGCCGCTCGACGCGACCTTGGCCCACGACGCGCGACGGTCGGTGTTCATCGGCGCGCAGCAGGCGCGGCCCTCGGCACGCCACTTCAACGGTCGCATCGAGGATCCGGTCATCGTCGCCGGCGCGCGTCGCGAGATCGTCGAGCAGCGGCTCGAGCCGACACGGCCGCCGCTGGGCACCCTCGCCGCCTGGGATTTCTCGCGCGGCATCGACACGCTCGATGTCGAGGACATTGGCCCCAATCACCTGCACGGCGTGCTGATCAACCTGCCGACCCGCGCTGTCACCGGCTCGGCCTGGACCGGCCGCGCCCATCGCTGGACCGACGCGCCGCGCGACTACGCGGCGATCCATTTCCACGCCGACGATCTCGACGACTGCCGGTGGTCGACCGATTTCAGCTTCACGATTCCCGCGAGCCTGCGCAGCGGCATCTACGGCATGCGGCTGAAGACCGCCGATAGCGTCGACACGATTCCGTTCTACGTGCGGCCACAGATCGGCAAGCCGACGGCGAAGATCGCCGTGCTCGCCTCCAGCTTCACGCACCAGGTCTATACCAACCACATGCGCAACCAGTTCGATGAGGCCTTCCGCGCGCGCATGACCAAATGGGGCGCCTCGCCGTCGAACCCCGACGAGTATCCGCAGTACGGCCGCTCGACTTACAACTTCCATCTCGATCGCAGCGGCGTCTGCTACTCCTCGCGCCTGCGTCCGCAGCTCACCATCCGGCCGGGCTTCCTGACCTTCAACGACGAGAAGGGCTCGGGCCTGCGCCACTTTCCCGCCGACACGCATCTTGCGGACTGGCTCGAGAAGATGGGCATCGCTTTCGATGTGATCACCGACGAGGATCTCGACGATCTCGGCCTCGATCTGATCAAGCCCTATGCCTGCCTCGTCACCGGCTCGCATCCCGAGTACCACACGCCCGGCACGCTCGATGCGATCCAGGCCTATGTCGATGGCGGCGGGCGGCTCGCCTATCTCGGCGGCAACGGCTTCTATTGGAAGGTCGCGCGCTCGGCGCGCCTGCCCGGCACCTTGGAGATTCGCCGCGTCGGGCCGGCGATCCGCACCTGGGCGGCCGAGCCGGGCGAGCACTACAACGCGCTCGACGGTGCGCTCGGCGGCCTGTGGCGCCACAACGGCCGCCCGCCGCAACGCCTCGCCGGCGTCGGCTTCTCGGGCCAGGGACGCTTCGAGGGCTCGTACTACCGCCGCCTGCCGGCCTCGTCCGATCCGCGCGTGGCGTGGATCTTCGATGGTGTCGGCGACGAGATCCTCGGCGATTTCGGCCTAAGTGGCGGCGGCGCGGCGGGCTTCGAGCTCGATCGCGCCGACGTGCTGCTGGGCACGCCGCGCAACGCCATCGTCGTGGCCTCGTCGGAGAAGCACCAGTCGCACTTCGTCCCGGTCCCTGAGGACCTGCTGGGCATCTACGCCACGACCAACGGCGAGCCGGCCGACCGGCTGATCCGCGCCGACATGACCTATATGGATGTCGCCAGCGGCGGCGCGGTGTTCTCGACCGGCTCAATCACCTTCTGCGGCAGCCTCAGCCACGCCAACTACGACAACAACGTCTCGCGCATCCTGTTCAACGTGCTGAACCGGTTCGGCGGGCTGGGGCTCGGCTGGCCACTTGAAAATATACGCAAATAGCGTATATATGACTTGGACGATTCGTGACATCTCCATCGACTTCGATCCGACCCAGACCGACGGTCAGATCGTAACGGCGATCATCGGTACGCCCGTTGGCCGGATTGTGGTGATGGCTGAGTTGCAGATAACCGACCGGCGTCTGGTGCTGCGACGTCTGCACATTCACGGCGCCGATGTCGGCGCCAATCAGGTGGGATGGACGCATCTTCGTCGTGTGGCGCAGCTCACATTGGACTTGTTGGAGGACTACGATGAGCTTGTCATTGAAGGAGTTCCTCGCACGACAGGCACCAACCCCGGCCGCCGACCGCGTGTCCTCCGGTTCACCCGCTCGCTATCTGATCGAGTATAATCCCAAGCGCAACGGCAAGGCGGTTTACACGATCATTGCCGCAAAGGCGCTCACTCGCCGTCATGTCACGCTGCGACGTGCCCATGCGGCCGTGACAGAGGTCGTCGCGACCGGCCGCGCGATCATCGACGTTCCGTGCGTCGAGGATCGCGAGACATTTGAGCGCGAGCTGCGCGATTGCCAGCTCATCGTCACGCGATACGAAGCGCCGACGGAGATCGACGTCGCGGCGATCCGCGAGCGGACCGGGCTGTCGCAGGACCAGTTCGCCCTGCGTTTCGGGCTCGACGCCGCGACGGTGCGCAACTGGGAACAGGGCCGCTCGTCGCCCGACAAGGCGGCGCGCGTACTGCTGTTGACGATCGACAAGGATCCGGCCGCCGTCGAGAAGGCGCTCTCGACGGCCGCCTGAGACCTCAGGCCAGCCGGTCGAGTTCCTTGACGATGGCGTCGCCCATTTCCTGGGTGCCGACCTTCTTCACGCCCTCGCTCTTGCCGCCCAGCAGGTCGGCGGTGCGATAGCCGGCCGCGAGCACGTTCTCGATCGCCTTCTCGACCAGGTCGGCCTCGGTGCCGAGGTCGAAGGAGTAGCGCAGCATCATGGCGAAGGACAGCGCCTCGGCGATCGGATTGGCCAGGCCCTTGCCGGCGATGTCCGGCGCGCTGCCGTGGATCGGCTCGTAGAGCGCCTTGCGCCGGCCGGTGGCGTCGGGCGCGCCCAGCGAGGCCGAGGGCAGCATGCCGAGCGAGCCGGTCAGCATCGAGGCTTCGTCCGAGAGGATGTCGCCGAACAGATTGTCGGTGACGATGACGTCGAACTGCGCCGGCCAGCGCACCAGCTGCATGGCGAGCGCGTCGGCGTACATGTGGCTGAGCTCGACGTCCTTGTAGCTCTCCTGATGCAGCTTCGTGGCCTCCTGGCGCCACAGCACGCCGGTGTGCATGACGTTTGCCTTCTCCGAGCTGCACACCCGGTTCTTGCGCTTGCGCGCCAGCTCGAAGGCCACGGCGCAGACGCGGCGGATCTCGCTGCTCTTGTAGCGCTGCGTGTCGACGGCTTCCTTCTCGCCATTGGGCAAGGTGGTGACGCCGCGCGGCTCGCCGAAATACACGCCACCGGTGAGCTCGCGGATGATCATGATGTCGAGGCCCTTGACGATCTCAGGGCGCAGCGCCGAGGCATCGACCAGCGCGTCGAACACCTTGGCCGGGCGCAGATTGGCGAAGAGGTCCATCTCCTTGCGCAGGCGCAGCAGGCCGCGCTCCGGCTTCTTGTTGAACTCGACATTGTCCCACTTTGGGCCGCCGACCGAGCCGAACAGCACGGCGTCGGCCCGCAGCGCGGTCTTCATCGTATCGTCGTGCAGCGGCACGCCGTGCTTGTCGAGCGCCGCGCCGCCGACCACGTCCTCCTGGATGTCGAAGCCGACGGCGCGCTTCTTGCCCATCCAGGCGATGACCTTGCGCACCTCGTTCATCACCTCCGGCCCGATGCCGTCGCCCGGCAGCACGAGGAGATTGCGATTGGAGCCGGCCATGGTCGTATCCTCCGAAAAGAGCGCGAGCGCCCCACCAGCGCTTGAGGTGGGCGCTCGTCGTCATGAACTAGGTTGGTTGACGCTCAGGCGGCGATCGACGGCACCAGCCAAGGCTGCGAGGCCTTGCGTTGCGACTCGAAGCCCTCGATCGTCTCGCCGCTCTGCATGGTCTGGCCGATATCGTCCATGCCTTCGATCAGGCACTTCTTGCGGAAAGCGTCGATCTCGAACTTCACCGTGCCGCCGTCCGGTCCCTTGATCTCCTGGTTCACCAGGTCGACCGTGACCACCGCGTTGGCGCCGCGCTCGGCGTCGTCCATCAGCTTGGCGATGTCCTCGCGCGGCAGCTTGATCGGCAGGATGCCGTTCTTGAAGCAGTTGTTGTAGAAGATGTCGGCGAAGCTCTCGGCGATGACGCAGCGTATGCCGAAATCGAGCAGCGCCCAGGGCGCGTGCTCGCGGCTCGAACCGCAGCCGAAATTCGGCCCCGCGACGATGATCTTGGAATTCTGGTAGGCCGGCCTGTCGAGCACGAAGTCGAGCTTCTTGCCGTCGGCCGACCAGCGCATCTCGTAGAACAGCCCGTCCTTCAGACCGGTGCGCTTGATGGTCTTGAGGAACTGCTTGGGGATGATCATGTCGGTGTCGACATTGACGATCGGCAGCGGGGCTGCGACGCCCGTCAGCGTGGTGAACTTTTCCATGACCGATCCCTCCCGGCGCAACCGGGGCACTTAGCGGGCGTACGGGGTCGCGGTCAAGGTGTCGGTGTCAACGCCACCGCCGATCAGGCATTCACAACCAGCTTTCCTCGGCCGGCGCGCCCCGGCTTGACGCTGATCTCGACCCGGGCGCCCAGGGCGCGCAGCCAGGCGGATAGGCGATCCATGGTGATGCCTTCCAGGCGGCCGCCCAATACCTTGGAAAGGGTCGGCTGGTCGGTCCGGCAGAGCTTGGCCGCCTCTACCTGCGTCAGACCACGGGCTGCCACCAGCCGTTTGATGGCCAGCGCCAACTCCGACTTGGCAAGCAAGGCCTCTGCCTCGGCATCATCGAAGCCAAGGTCCTTGAAGACATTGCCGCTCGAGCGCTCAATCTTCACCACTGAGTATCCTTCATGCTCGATCCTGCTCTCGAGCTCGCTTAAAGGCGCTCTTCAATCAATCCGATGTCCTGACGAGGTATCGCCCGTCCAGACCTCGACTTCTTTACGAAGGCGTGCAGCACGTACACGCCCTTGCGTAGCTTGACGACATAGACGCAACGATAGGCGTTGGTGTCGTACTCCTCGCGGAGTTCGTACACGCCGCCACCGAACTGCGGTAGCGGCCTCGCACAATCCGGAGTCTCGCCACTTTGGACTTCGTAAAGCGCATGCCCAAACAGGGCTTTTACCGCCTGAGAAAACGCAGACAGGTCAGCTTTGGCGCTGCCCATCCAATGGAGCGATCTTGTCATTTAGAAGTTCCACGGTTGTCTTGGTCGCAACGGTCATGGTGTTGTCTCCTATCTGACGATCGGGAATCTGATATTCCCTGTTATGGTGAATATGCCATATACTCACAGGTCCAGCAACCGGCCTACTGGCCGGGCGTTGCCGGGCTGACAGCCATGAAAATCGCCACTTACAACGTCAACGGCATCAATAGCCGCCTGCCCGTCCTGCTGCGCTGGCTGGACGAAAGCCGGCCGGACGTCGTCTGCCTGCAGGAGCTGAAAGCGGCGCAGGAGCGTTTCCCTCGGGCAGCGCTGGAGGCCGCCGGCTACGGCGCCATCTGGAGCGGACAGAAGAGCTGGAACGGGGTGGCGATCCTGCGCCGCGGCGGCGAGCCCATCGAAACCCGGCGCGGGCTGCCGGGCGATCCCGATGACCAGCAATCGCGCTACATCGAGGCGGCGATCGAGGGCGTGCTGATCGGCTGCCTGTATCTGCCCAACGGCAATCCCGCGCCCGGCCCGAAGTTCGACTACAAGCTCGGCTGGCTGGAGCGGCTGACCAAGTATGGCCGTCGCCTGCTCAGGACCGGCGCGCCGGTGGTGCTGGCCGGCGACTACAACGTCATTCCGACGGACTTCGACGTCTACAAGCCGGAGCGCTGGAAGGACGATGCGCTGTTCTTGCCGGACTCGAGGGCCGCGTTCCATCGCCTCATCGCGCAAGGCTGGACGGACGCCGTGCGCCATCTGCACGCGAACGAGCGGGTCTACACATTCTGGGATTACTTCCGGAACTCCTGGGCGCGCAACGCTGGCATCCGCATCGATCACCTGTTGCTAAGCCCGGCGCTCGCCGGCCGGCTGAAGAGCGCGGGTGTCGACCGCGAGGTGCGCGGCTGGCACAAGTCCAGCGATCACGCGCCGACCTGGATCGTGCTGACGAAGACGAGACGGAAACGGCGCTGATCAGTTCTGGGTCAGCAAGCGCTCGATCTCGTGCACGGGATGCTTGGTGAGATCCTTGTCGAGCTCGGCCATCACCGTGGCGTGCAGTTCCTTGGAGAAGCGCTGGCGGAACTCGGCCAAGGTGCGCGCCGGGGCGACGACCACCAGCTTGCTGAAGTCTCCGTCACGGCGATGGCGCTCCATCTCGTCGGTGACCCCGGCGGCGAAATCGCGCTCGGCGAGGTCGTGCCAGTCGGTCTGCTCGACGGCCGAACGGCGGCCCGACGCCGAATCGACGACGCGGCCCGGCCTGTCGGTGCCATGCTCGGCGGTCCGCGGATTGTCGGGTTGCTCGATGACCTTCAGGACCTTGAGGTCCGGGCGGATCTCGTCTGTGGCGTTGCGCAGCAGCAACGCCTTGCGTCCGTCTGCGACGAGAACCCAGGTATCGAAGGGGATCTGTAACCGGCTCATGCCGGGGAAACGTCCCCGGCATGAGCCCGGTTCCGGCGCGTCAGACCTTGACCACCACCGTGTCGGCGATCATGTCGTGCAGCGCGCGCTTGCGATCGGTGAAGCCGGCCATGATGTAGCCGATGCCGAACGGGATCAGGCCGGTGATGAAGGCCTTGGCGAAGAAGCGGCCGGTGGCGCGGCCGAAGGTCAGCCGCGTGCCGTCGGACCTCACGACGCGCAGGCCGAGCGCCCGCTTGCCGAGCGTGGCGCCGCGCTCCGAGCTGGTCATCAGCGCCTCGTAGAGCCAGACGCCGACAAAAGCGACGAGGGCGATCAGGAAGATCGTGCCGCCCACCGCCGCCGCCGCGGCGACCTGCTCCTCCTCGGTGCTGGTACCGCCGAGGTTTGCCACCATGCCACCAGCGAAGATCCCGATGACGATCCACATCGGGATGCCGATAATGAGGCCGTCGAGGAAATAGGCGACGAAGCGGACCCAGAAGCCGCCGAACTGCCAGCCCGGCGCCGCCGCGGCGTAGGGCGCGCCATACTGTTGCGGATAGGGTGGCTGCTGCGGATAGGGCGGCTGCTGCTGATACGGCTGCTGCTGCGGATACGGCTGCTGCTGCGGATAGGGCGGCTGCTGCTGATACGGCGGCTGCTGTTGCTGCCAGTTGGGCGGCGGCGGTGGCGGAATCTGACTCATCGGCTCCCCCGAAGTCGGACGGCCGCGACAGGCGACCGCCGATCTCAGGGTATCACTTCACTGGTAGTCGCGCACGTCGGCGAAGGTGCCCTTGATCGCCGCCGCCGCGGCCATGCCGGGGCTGACGAGATGGGTGCGCCCGCCGCGGCCCTGGCGGCCCTCGAAGTTGCGGTTCGAGGTCGAGGCGCAGCGCTCGCCGGGCTTCAGCTTGTCGGCGTTCATCGCCAGGCACATCGAGCAGCCGGGCTCGCGCCATTCGAAGCCGGCGGCGGTGAAGATCCTGTCGAGCCCTTCGCGCTCGGCCTGCTCCTTCACCAGGCCGGAGCCCGGCACGATCATGGCGTGCACATGGTCGGCGACCTTACGGTCGCGGGCGATGGCGGCGGCCTCGCGCAGATCCTCGATGCGGCCGTTGGTGCACGAGCCGATGAACACCTTGTCGATGCGGATATCGCTCATCCGCGTGCCCGGCTTGAGATCCATGTACTCCAGCGAGCGCGCCCAGGCGGCGCGACGATCGTCATCCGGCGCGTCGTCGGGGTTGGGCACTACGCCTGTGATCGGCACGACGTCCTGCGGGCTGGTGCCCCAGGTGAGCTGCGGGTCGATGTCGGCGACCGGGATCACCACCTCCCGGTCGTACTGGGCGTCCTTGTCCGACGGCAGGCGGCGCCAGTTCGACAGCGCCATCTCCCAGGCGCCGCCCTTGGGCACGTAAGGCCGGCCGGCGAGGTAACGGAACGTGGTCTCGTCGGGCGCGATCAGCCCGGCGCGCGCGCCACCCTCGATGGACATATTGCAGACCGTCATACGGCCTTCCATCGACAGGTTGCGGATCGCCTTGCCGCTGTACTCGATGACGTGGCCGGTGCCGCCGGCCGTCCCGATCGTGCCGATGATCTTCAGCACCAGGTCCTTGCCGGTAACGCCGACAGGCAGGTCGCCATCGACCAGCACGCGCATGTTCTTGGCTGGCTGCTGGATCAGCGTCTGGGTGGCGAGCACATGCTCGACCTCCGACGTGCCGATGCCGAAGGCCAGCGCGCCGAAGGCGCCGTGCGTCGAGGTGTGGCTGTCGCCGCAGACGATGGTCATGCCCGGCAAGGTCAGGCCCTGCTCCGGCCCGATGATGTGCACGATGCCCTGGCGCACGTCGGAAACCGGGTAGTAGGGAACGCCGAATTCCTTGACGTTGGCCTCGAGCGTCTCGACCTGGATGCGCGACTCCTCGTCGTCGATGCCGGCGGCGCGGTTGAGCGTCGGGATGTTGTGGTCGGCGACGGCGATGGTGAGGTCGGGCCGGCGCACCTTGCGGCCGGTCATGCGCAGCCCCTCGAAGGCCTGCGGGCTGGTGACCTCGTGCACGAGATGGCGGTCGACGTAGATCAGGCACGAGCCGTCGTCGCGGCGCTCCACGACATGGGCGTCCCAGATCTTGTCGAACAGGGTGCGCGGCGGACCGACAGGGGCCGGCGGCGGCGCGGGCTTCTTCGCCATCTTGATCATCCTCCCCACTACGACGGATCACTCAATACTACCTTCCCCCGGAGGGGGAAGGTGGCGCGCGAAGCGCGACGGTCAGGGGCCGCGGACGGCCCCGCGGGGGATGCCTCAACGAAATCGGTGTCCGTCTTCGACATCCCCCATCCGCCCTGCGGGCACCTTCCCCCTCCGGGGGAAGGTAGGAGATGCCTACTTCTTGCCGCCGCCCTTGGCGGCGCGGATGCTGCCCTTTTCGCCGGCGGGGCGTTCCTTCTTGATCTTCTCGCGGCGCTGGTAGCCGGTGGCCACCTGCTCGGCGAGCATCTCGCGCTGCGCCTCGGTGTCCTCGACGATGCGGGCGGCCTTGCCGCGCAGGTCGCGCAAGTAATAGAGCTTGGCGCGGCGCACGATGCCCTTGCGCACCACCTCGACCTCCCAGATCTGCGGGCTGTGCAGCGGGAAGACGCGCTCGACGCCCTCGCCGTAGGAGATCTTGCGCACGGTGAACGACGAATTGATGCCGTCGTTCTTGCGCGCGATGCAGACGCCCTCATAAACCTGAATGCGCTCGCGCGAGCCTTCCTGCACCTTGAGATGCACCTTCAAGGTGTCGCCCGGCTCGAAGCGCGGCACCTTGCGCTCGGCCTCGATCTTGGCGATCTGCTCGGCTTCGATCTCTTTGATCGCGTTCATCGTGTGGTTCCTTTCTTCTCTGTCTCTCGTTCCTTGCGGCGCGCGTCGTACCGGTCCCATAGGTCCGGCCGCCGCCGCCGCGTGATCTCTTCCGCCATCGAGCGCCGCCAGGCCGCGATCTTCGCGTGATGGCCTGACTGCAGCATCTCCGGCACCGCCCTTTCGCCGCCATCGGGACCGGTCCATGTGGCCGGCCGCGTATAGAGCGGGTACTCGAGCAAACCGTCCTCGAAACTCTCTTCCGCCAGCGATTGCGCCGCGCCCATCACACCAGGCAGCAGCCGCACGCAGGCATCCAGCAACGCCAACGCCGCGATCTCGCCGCCCGAGAGCACGAAATCGCCGACACTCACTTCCTCCAGCCCGTGCGCCTCGATCACGCGCTCGTCGATCCCCTCGAAGCGGCCGCAGATCAGGGTGACCCCCGGCCCCGCCGCCAGCTCCCGCACGCGCGCCTGAGAAAGCGGCGCGCCGCGCGGGCTGAGATAGATCGCCGGCGTGCCGGGAATGCGGCTGGCCTGGATCGCGTCGGACAGCACGTCCGGGCGCATCACCATGCCCGCCCCGCCACCGAACGGCGTGTCATCGACGCTGCCGTGGCGATCCCTGGCGAAGCCGCGGATGTCGATGGCATCGATCGACCATGTCCCCTCGCGAAGCGCCCGGCCGGCCAGGCTCATCGCCAGCGGCCCCGGGAACATCTCGGGGAAGATCGACAGGGCCACCGCCCGCCACACAGGTCCTACCTCTCTCCTTTCCGCACAGGCTCGAGCAAACCCACCGGCGGATCGATCGTCACCACGCCTCCGGCGATGTCGACGGTCGGAACCGCCTGATCGCTGAAGGGCAGCAGGAACGAGCGCCCGCCCGCATTGTCGCCCACCTCCAGCAACGTGCCCGCGCCAAAATCCTCGACCGCCAGCACCTTGCCGTACTCCTTGCCGTCGACGCCCACGACCCGCAGGCCGATGAGATCGACGTGGTACCACTCACCCTCGGCCGCCGGCGGCAGCGCGTCGCGCGCCACGTAGAGCCGAAGACCGCGCAGCCTGTCCGCCGCGTCCCGGTCCGCCACGCCGTCGATGCGCGCCAGCACATTGCCGCGCACCTCGCCCAGCGGATGGATCGTGAAGCTGCGCTTGCCCGACTCGTCGGTCAGCGCGCCATACGATCCGATATCGGCGGGATCCTCGCAGTAGCTCTGGATGCGCACCTCGCCGCGAACGCCATGCGGCGCGACGACCACTCCCAGCAGCACGCGTCGGTCAGCCGACATCACCTGTCATCCCGAGCGCAGCGAGGGATCTAGGCCGACCCTGGATCCCTCGCTGCGCTCGGGATGACAGCACCGACCGGACCACTCCCTCAGCTCGCCGCCGCCTCTTCCGCCTTGCCCGCCGCTTCGGCCGCGGCCTTGGCGCGCTCCTGCGCCTTGGCCTTGGGCAGCGGCTTCTTGGTCTGCTCGCGGCGAACGCGCGGCTTCATCAGCTCGGCGCCGGCGAGGAACTTCGCCACGCGGTCGCTGGGCCGCGCGCCGACGCCCAGCCAATGGGTCAGGCGCTCGGTATTGAGCTTGATGCGGTCGGCGTGCTCGCGCGGCAGCATCGGGTTGTAGGTGCCGACCTTCTCGAGGAAGCGGCCGTCGCGCGGCGAGCGCGAGTCGGCGATGACGATGTTGTAATAGGGGCGCTTCTTGGCGCCGCCGCGAGCCATGCGAATAGCCAGCATTCCGTCTTTCTCCTTCGAATCCGATCAGCCGCGCGGGAAGCCCGGCGGCATCATGTTGCCCATGGAGCGCATGAAGCCCTTCTCGCCGAGCTTGTTCACGCGCTTCATCATCTTGAGCATCTCGGCGTGCTGCTTGAGCAGCTTGTTGACGTCCTGCACCTGCATGCCCGCGCCCGAGGCGATGCGCTTCTTGCGCGAGGCATGGATGATGTCGGGGTTGCGCCGTTCCTTGGGCGTCATCGAGCCGATGATCGCCTCCTGGCGCTTCAACAGCTTCTCGTCGAGATTGTTCTTGGCCATGGCGGCCTTGGCCTGTGCCGCGCCCGGCAGCATGCCGAGCAGGCCCTGCATGCCGCCCATCTTGCGCAGCTGCTGGAGCTGCTTGCGCAGGTCGTCGAGGTCGAACTGGCCCTTGCGCACCTTGGCGGCGAGCTTCTCGGCGTCTTCCTGCTCGATCGTCTCGGCCGCGCGCTCGACCAGCGAGACGATGTCGCCCATGCCGAGGATGCGGTTGGCGATACGGTCGGGATAGAACTGCTCGAGCGCGTCGATCTTCTCGCCGACGCCGATCAGCTTCACTGGCTTGCCGGTGATCGCGCGCATCGAGAGCGCAGCACCACCGCGCGCGTCGCCGTCGACGCGGGTCAGTACGATGCCGGTGATGCCGACCTTCTCGTTGAAGGCGCGCGCCGTGTTGACCGCGTCCTGGCCGGTCATCGCGTCGGCGACCAGCAGGGTTTCCTTGGGCTTGGCCAGATCGCGCACGGCGGCGACCTCGGCCATCAGCTGCTCATCGATCGACAGGCGGCCCGCCGTGTCGAGCATCACCACGTCGTAGCCGCCCTTGCGGCCCTCATCGATGGCGCGCCGCGTGATCGCCAGCGGCATCTCGAAGGGCACGATCGGCAGGGTGGCGACACCGGCCTGCTGGCCGAGGATGGCGAGCTGCTGCTGCGCCGCCGGGCGGCTGACGTCGAGCGACGCCATCAGCACCTTCTTGCGCTCCTTGAAGGAGCCGCCGAAGGCGCCGGCCGACATGCCCTGCGGGCCGAGATTGAGACGATGGGCGATCTTGGCCGTGGTCGTGGTCTTGCCCGAGCCCTGCAGGCCAACCATCAGGATGACGACCGGCGGAACGGCGACGAGGTCGAGCTCGCTGGCCTGGCCGCCGAGCATCTCGACGAGGTGGTCGTTGACGATCTTGACGACCATCTGGCCGGGCGTGACCGAGCGGATCACGTCGGCGCCGATCGCCTTGGCGCGGACGCTGTCGATGAAGTCGCGCACGACGGGCAGCGCCACGTCGGCGTCGAGCAGCGCCACGCGCACCTCGCGCAGCGCGGTGTCGACATCGGCTTCGCTCAGCGCGCCGCGACCGCGCAGGCGGTCGAAGACGTCACCGAGCTTCTTGCTCAAACCCTCGAACATCGACCTTGCGGCCTCCAAACCTCGCCCAAACGGCAAACGCGCCGATGCGCGAACACTCGCGGATCGGCGGGGCCCCTCCGGCCAGATACCGGTGCGGACCGGGAAAACTGCTTCCCGATTGGACGGGCCGGGGTATACGCCGCTGACACACCCCGAGTCAATTGGCCGGCGCCACCATCATCGGCGGGGCTCGGATCGGAGTAAGTCTTTGGACGATAAAGAGAATCTACTACTCAGCCGGATCCGGTTTATCGACCTCCTGATCTTTGCCGGCGCCCTGGTCGTGGGCATCGTTGGCGCGCTCCTTGTTCTCTGGCAGTGGCCTGGCGAGGAGCGGCTGGAAAAAGCGTTGTCGGATGACGGCGTCAGCGGCGATCCCATCGCGTCCTTGATCGCGTTCGCGGTGTTCTTCGCCTTCATGCTGCCGGCGACGGCGCTCGCGGTCATAAGGCATGGCCGCCACGGGCCGGCGTTGCTCGGCCTGGATCGCAGCGGCGGACGGTGGCTGTGGCTGTTGCCGATCGTCGTTCTGGTCGTGTCGTTCATCGTCGACGACGGCCTCCTGCGGCTGGCCGAGATGCTCTTCGAGACCGACCTCAGGCCGACAGTCGGCGCCATGGTCTCGTCGATGACAACCACGCTGGGGCATACCGTGCTGACGGTTCTCGTGGTCGGCGTACTGGCACCGGTGGTCGAAGAGCTGATCTTCCGCGGCGTGGTCTACGGCTACGTCGAGGGCCGTTTCGGCGGCATGGCGGCGCTCATCGTCAGCGCGCTGCTGTTCGCGGCCGCGCATATTGAACCGGCCCATGTCGCCGTCGTGCTGCCGACCGGCATTCTGCTGGGTTGGGCCCGCATGCGCACCGGCTCGACGTGGCCGGCGATCGCGGCGCATATCGCCAACAACACCGTCGCCACCGTGTTGGCCTACCTGACTGGCTGATCAGCTCTTTCTCTGCTGTGCTTGGATCGGAGTAAGCCCTTGACCGACAATGTAGCGTCTCCGCCACGGCGCCTACGCTTCGTCGACCTGCTGGTCTTCCTGGCGAGCCTCCTCGCGCTTGCCGTGGGCGCCGCCATGCTGCTGGCGGCTTGGCTGGGCCCGGAACGGCTGGCCAAGGCGATGCCGGAGGCCGGCGGTGGCGATCCGATGGCGCTGCTCGCCCTGCTGGCGACGTTCTTCTTCATCGGCCTGCCGGCCGTCGCCCTGGCGGTCGCGCGCCATGGCCGCGCCGCATCGGCGCTGCTGGGTCTGCATCTCGCTGGCGGGCGCTGGCTGTGGCTCGCGCCGATCGCGGTCCTGATCGTCTCCTTCGCCGTAGACGAGGGCCTTCTGCGTCTGGTGCGCGAGGTCGGCGGGTCGGAGGTCCTGCCCACGGTCAACGCCGTCATCGCCGGGATCGCCACCACGCCCGGCCGCGTGGTCCTGGCGATACTCGTGGTGGGCGTGCTGGCGCCGCTGGTCGAGGAGCTGGTCTTCCGTGGCCTGCTCTACGGCTATGTCGAGGGCCGCTTCGGCGCCATCGCGGCGCTGATCGTCAGCTCGCTCGCCTTCGCGGCGGCGCATGTCGAGCCGATCCACGTCGCGCTGGTGCTGCCGATCGGCGTGCTGCTCGGCTGGACCCGCCTGCACACCGGCTCGCTATGGCCGGCCATCGCCGCCCACATCGCCAACAACACCGTGGCGGTGCTCGCCTCTTACCTGCTGCGCTGACGGTCTTACCTTCCCCCGGAGGGGGAAGGTGCCCGAAGGGCGGAAGGGGGATGTCGAAGACGAACAGAGGAGTCTGGCTTCGACATCCCCCTTCCGTCGCTGCGCGCCACCTTCCCCCTCCGGGGGAAGGGAGAACAGAAAGCCTCAGCCCTTCGCCAGCTTGCGCTCGACGAAGTCGACGCGGTCCTGGCCCCAGAAGATCTCGCCATCGATGACGTAGCTCGGCGCGCCGAACACGCCGCGTTCGATCGCCATCTTCGTATCGGCCTCACGCCGCGCGGCGATCTTCGGGTCCGCGGCCATCGCGGTCACCTTCGCGGCGTCGAGACCGACCGAGGCGATGATGGCGTCGAGCGTGGCGGCGTCGCCGATGTTCTTGTCCTGCTCCCACAGCGCCTTCAGCACCGCGTGCGCCAGCTTGATCGCCGGCGGATTGCCCATCGCCTCGCGCACCGCGATCACGGCGTGCGCCGCCGGCACCTCGTTGGACGGAAAGAACTTGGGCTCGAGCTGGATCGGGATGCCGAGATGATCGCGCCAGCGCTTGAGCTCCATCATGCGATAGGCCTGACGCTGCGGCGCGCGCTTGGGCAGCGGCAGGCCGCCCGACACGGCGAAGACGTCGCCGAACGACACCGGCCAGATCGTCACGTCGGCACCGTGCTGGGCGCACATCGCGTCGAAGCGCGCCGAGCCGAGATAGGTCCACGGCGAGTTCAGCGAGACGTAGTAGTCGACGTGCTTCTTGGCCATGACGCGATCCTTGTCCCCAGTGAGGGCCGCACTATGGCATACCGTCAGCCATGAGCGAGAAGGTCCTGATCCTCACCGCCTCGGACGCCGGCTACTTCGAGCTGCTGCGCGGCATGCTGCGTTCGCTGCGCGACAAGCCCCAGGGACGCGACGTGGCGATCGCCGTCTTCGACGTCGGCTTGAAGCCCGAGCAGGCGCGATGGTGTCGCGACATCGGCGCGGCGCTGTTGCGCGCCGAATGGGATTTCGAGTTCCCCGGCCGCGCGCGCGTCGGCGAGGCCTTCAAGTCGCTGACCGCGCGGCCCTTCCTGCCGCGCTACGCGCCGGGCCACGACATCTATCTGTGGCTCGACGCCGATGTCTGGGTGCAGGAGTGGAGCGCGATCGAGCTCTTCCTAGAGGGCGCGCGACGCGCCGACATCGCCGTGGCGCCGGAAATCCATCGCGCCTTTCGCCACTACTATCACGCCTGGGCCGAATTCAGCGGCGTCAACGGCGCCGCTTACGCCCAGGCCTTCGGCCAGGAGAAAGCCGACAAACTGATCCGCTATCCGCTGATCAACGCCGGCGTCTTCGCCATGCGCGCCAACTCGCCAGGCTGGCGCATCTGGGAAGACACGCTGCGCGAGGGTATCCAGCGCTCGACCAACATGGTCGACCAGATCGCGCTCAACGTCGCGATCTATGAACGAGGTCTAAAGCACGAGCCACTGCCCAGCCTGTGCAACTGGGCGGTCCATCACGCCCTGCCCGCCTGGGACGAGGCGCGCGGCCTGTTCGTCGAGCCGCATCTGCCGCATCTGCCGCTCGGCATCCTGCACCTGACGATCTACACCAAGACCACACCCAGCTTCGAGATCGCGCAGGTCGGCGGCGGCACGCGGTGGATGACCGTGCGCTACGCCGCGCCCGGCGAGGACCGCACGCGGCCGCCGACGCCGGGCGGATTCAACCCTTAGCCCCATTGGCCGCAGGGCTGTCGCACATGGATTCCGGACTTACCTTCCCCCGAAGGGGGAAGGTGGCGCGCGAAGCGCGACGGATGGGGGATGTTTCTACGACATCGGTGTTCGTCTTCGACATCCCCCATCCGCCCTCCGGGCACCTTCCCCCTCCGGGGGAAGGTAAGACCAAGTCAAACGGGCCCTATGCGATAGCCCTGCCATTGGCCCGGATCGCTTCCGGCACTACATTGGCCGGCATGACCAAGGCCCTCATCGACCAACTGGCGACGCCCGGTTTCGACGAGCATCTCGACAGCGCGATCGAGGAGCGCGACGCCCCGGCATTGTCCGATGCGCAGCGCCGGGAACTGCGGACGCGCCAGGAGCATCATCGCGCCCACCCCGACGAGCCGACTATGACCTTGGCTCAGATTCGCACGCGCCTGGGCATCGATTGAGAGCATGGCGGCACACGCCGGCTACAAGCCGGCCGCCGCCGCGGGACTTCGTGAAGCGTTTCAATGGCATGGGGGCGAGCGGCTGGACTCGTACCCGGCCGCACGCCATATAGCCGCGCATGACCGCCGCCGGATTGCCGTTCCGCAAGATGCATGGGCTGGGTAACGACTTCGTTGTGCTCGATGCGCGCGCCCATGCGCTGGGCCTGTCGCTCGAGAGCCGGCGAAGGGTCGCCGATCGCAAGCTGGGCGTGGGCTGCGATCAGCTGATCGTGCTCGAGCCACCGGCCGAGCGCGACGCCGATGTCTTCATGCGCATCTACAATCCCGATGGCAGCGAGGCCGGCGCCTGTGGCAACGCCACGCGCTGCGTCGCCTCCGTGCTGATGGCCGAGCGCGGCAGCGCGGCGGCGATCGTGCAGACCGTCGCCGGCCTGCTCGAAGCCGAGAAGGTCGGCGTCGGCGGCAACGGCCTGCCGGTGATCAGCGTCGACATGGGCCCGGCGCGGCTCGACTGGCGCGACGTGCCGCTGTCGGTGGCCTGCGACACGCTGCACATGCCCTTGGCGCTGGGTCCCTACAGCGATCCGGTCGGCTGCTCGATGGGCAATCCGCACGCGACGTTCTTTGTCGATGACGCCGCCCTGCTCGACGACAAGCCCATCCGCGAGTTCGGCCCGCAGTTGGAAAAGCACAAGCTATTCCCCGAGAAGGCCAATATCGGCTTCGCGCGGCTCATCGGCACCGACCGCCTGCGCCTGCGCATGTGGGAGCGCGGCGCCGGCCAGACGCTGGCCTGCGGTTCGGGCGCCTGCGCGGCGATCGTCGCGTCGGCCCGGCGCGGGCTGACGTCGCGCAAGGCCGAGATCGTCATGGATGGCGGCACGCTGGTCATGGAGTGGCTGCGCGACGGCCATGTCCTGATGACCGGCGGCGTGGCGCAATCCTTCACCGGCACGCTCGATCCCGCGCTGCTGGCATGAGTCAAAGCGTCGAGGTCGTGACCTTCGGCTGCCGGCTCAACGCCGTCGAGTCCGAGGTGATCCGCGCCAAGGCCGCCGGCGCGACCGACACGATTGTCGTCAACACCTGCGCCGTCACGGCCGAGGCCGAGCGCCAGGCGCGGCAGAGCGTACGCAAGATGCGGCGCGAGCGGCCCACCGCGCGCATTATCGTCACCGGCTGCGCCGCGCAGATCGATCCGCAGTCGTGGGCGGCGATGCCCGAGGTCGATCGCGTGCTGGGCAATGTCGAGAAGCTCAGCGCCGAGGCCTATGCCGACGAGGGTGACCGCACGCAGGTCGACGACATTGCCCGCGCGCGCGAGACCGCCGGCCATCTGCTGACCGATCTGGCGGGACACAGCCGCGCCTTCTTACAGGTGCAGAACGGCTGCGATCACCGCTGCACCTTCTGTGTGATCCCCTTCGGCCGCGGCCCGAGCCGCTCGGTGCCGGCCGGCGACGTCGTCACGCAGACCCGCGCGCTGGTCGACGCCGGCTACACCGAAGTCGTGCTGACCGGCGTCGATCTCACCGCCTGGGGCCGTGAGCTGCCCGGCGCGCCGAGCCTTGGCGCGTTGGCGCGGCGGTTGCTGAGGCTGGTGCCGGCGCTGCCGCGCCTGCGCCTGTCGTCGCTCGATCCCGTCGAGATCGACGACGAGCTGCTGGCGCTGCTGGGCGACGAGCCGCGGCTGATGCCGCATCTGCATCTGAGCGTGCAAGCCGGCGACGACCTCGTGCTCAAGCGCATGAAGCGCCGCCACCTGCGCGACGACGTGCTGCGCCTGGTCGAGCGCGCGCGGCTACGCCGACCGGATGTCGTGTTCGGCGCCGATCTCATCGCCGGCTTCCCGACCGAGACCGAGGCGATGTTCGACAGCACGCTGCGGCTGATCGACGAGGCCGGGTTGACTTGGCTGCACGTGTTTCCCTATTCCGCGCGCCCCGGCACGCCGGCCTCGCGCATGCCGCAGGTATCGGGCGACATCAGGCGCAAACGGGCGGCACGCCTGCGCGAAGCGGGCGCGCGCCAAGCCGCCTCGTTCCTGCGCGGGCAGATCGGCCGCACGGTCGAGGCGCTCATCGAGCTTGACGGCACCGGCCGCACGGCGCATTTCGCGCCGGTCCGTCCTTCGCTGAGGTTGCCCGCGCGCGCGATCGTGCCGCTGCGCGTTGCGGGCGTCGCCGAAGGTCATCTCGTCGCTGATTTGGTGGAGCGCGTCGCGGCATGAGCGAGCCCAAGAAGTCCTGGTTCGGCCGGCTGAAGGAAGGCCTGACCAAATCGACGCAGCGCATCACCCAGAGCATCACCGGGATCTTCACCAAGAAGAAGCTCGACCAGAAGACGCTCGACGAGCTCGAGGACGTGCTGATCCAGGCCGATCTCGGCGTCGCCGTCGCCGGCCAGCTGGTCGCCAACCTCAAGCGCACGCGCTTTGACAAGGAAGTCACCGACGAGGAAGTGCGCGGCGCCTTCGCCGACGATATCGCCGACATCCTCGCCCCGGTGGCGCAGTCGCTGGCCATCGACAGCGCGAAGAAGCCGCATGTCGTGCTGGTGGTCGGCGTCAACGGCAGCGGCAAGACCACGACTATCGGCAAGATGGCGCGCCAGTTCACCGAGGAAGGCCGCAAAGTGATGATCGCCGCCGGCGACACCTTCCGCGCCGCCGCCGTCGAGCAGCTCCGGATCTGGGGCGACCGCTCGAAGGTGCCGGTGATCGCGCGCGAGACCGGCGCCGACGCGGCGGGTCTCGCTTTCGAGGCGCTGAAGGCGGCGCAGGACGCCCAGGCCGACGTGCTGCTGATCGACACCGCCGGCCGCCTGCAGAACAAGGCCGGGCTGATGCAGGAGCTGGCCAAGATCGTGCGCGTGATCCGCAAGCTCGACGAGAGCGCGCCGCATTCCTGCCTGCTGGTGCTCGACGCCACGGTGGGTCAGAACGCCCATAGCCAGGTCGAGGTGTTTCGCGAGATGGTGCAGGTCGACGGGCTGGTGCTGACCAAGCTCGACGGCACGGCCAAGGGCGGCGTGCTGGTGGCGCTGGCCGAGAAGTTCAAGGTGCCCGTCGTGGCGATCGGCGTCGGCGAGGGTATCGACGATCTGCGGCCGTTCGACGCCCGGCAGTTCGCGCGCGGCCTGATGGGCCTGGAGGCGGCATGAGCGAACGCACCGAGAAGGCCCCCGTGGAGAATGCCCACGTGGAGAAAGCCGACGTGCCGGCGTGGCGCAAGCTGGTGCCGCCGCTGCTCGAGCTGGGGCCGCTGGTCGTTTTCTTCATCACCAACGGCAACTGCCAGCGCCTCTTCGACTACTGCGCCGACGAGAAGCAGCGGCTGTTCGTCGGTACCGCGCTGTTCATGATCACGACGGTGATCGTGCTGCCGATCTACCGCGTGCTGGAGCGGCGCTGGCCGATCATGCCGCTGGTCGGCGGCTTCTTCATCCTGGTGTTCGGCGGCCTCACGCTGTGGCTGCAGGACGAGATCTTCATCAAGATGAAGCCGACCATCGTCAACACGCTGTTCTCGACGATCCTGATCGTCGGGCTGCTGTTCGGCCGGCCGCTCCTGAAGCTGATGTTCGGCGCCGCCTTCCGCCTGACCAACGAGGGCTGGACGATCCTGACCAAGCGCTGGGCGGTGTTCTTCCTGGTGCTGGCCTGCGTCAACGAGGTGATGTGGCGCTTCTTCAGCACCGACACCTGGATCGCCTCAAAGATGGCGCTCAGCATGCCGCTGACCCTCATCTTCGCCCTGGCGCAGACGCCGCTGCTCAAGCGCCACTGGGACGGCGACGACAACCCCTTCGCGCCCGAGCGGAAGGATTGAGCATCAAATTCTGACTACCTTCCCCCGGAGGGGGAAGGTGGCGCGGAGCGCCGGATGGGGGATGTCGAAGACGGACTCCTGCTTTCGTCTTCGACATCCCCCATCCGCCCTTCGGGCACCTTCCCCCTCCGGGGGAAGGTAATACCAACCCAGGCTGATGTTGACTCTCGTTGGGGGATTCCACGGGGGGAAGAAGTCTGATTCGATGCCGCACGGCATGGTGTGCCGGGTGGAGGATGGAGATGGGCGCAGCTGTC
>JALHMM010000106.1:0-14954 GCA_022844045.1 Reyranellaceae bacterium
CGCGGCGGCGACCGGTGGCGGCGGCGCGACCGCGGCGGCGTTGAAGACGAAGTCGCCGCGGAAGGACGAACTGACCCACGGCGTCTGCTTGTTGGCCGTGGCGCGCGCCACGCCGTCGATGGCGCGCTTGAAGACTTCCTCGAGCTTCAGCCCGGGCTGGGCGATGGCCTTCAGCAGCTCAGCCGTGTAGACGCCGTTCTCGCCGTCGCCATCGGCCGCCGTGTCGCCCGGCGCGGTGGCGTAGGCGATCACCGTGCCGCGCGGCGCGTCGGTCTGCGCCAGGCCGCGGCCGGTCGAGCGGAAGCGGCGCGCGAAGGGGTTGTCGCGGCAGGCGTCGAGGATCACCAGCGAGAGCCGCGCGCGCGCCTCGTCGAGCCGGCCCAGCACGTCGTTGACGTCGACCGTCTCGTACTTGACGTCGTATTCGTTGGTCAGCGCCGCGTCGATCGGCACGAGGTGGTTGACGCCGCGCACCTGCATGCCGTGGCCGGCGTAGTAGAACAGCCCGACGCCGCCCGGCGGCACCTTGCCGGCGAACTCATGCAGCGCCTCGACGAAGGTGCGGCGCGTGGCGTTCTCGCGCAGGATCACCTCGAAGCCGGCATTCTTCAGCGTGGCGGCCATGGCGCGCGCGTCGTTGACCGGGTTCTTCAGCGGCTCTGCGTGCTGGTAGGCGCTGTTGCCGATCACCAGCGCGACGCGCTGCTCCTTCTGCGCCCAGGCGGAGTTCGCGCTGAGGCTCAGCAGCGCGACGATCAGAAAGACGAGGCGCTTCATTCTCGCGCTCCAACTCTGATGCCATCGCGCGAGCACCGATACCATACAGCCTCGCTATGCATCGGGCGCTTCACCATGGCCGCTATCGGCTCAATTGTCCGCTGCCGCCGAGGCAAGCCGCGAAAGCCATCTCGGAGAGCGAGACGGTCGGCAGCTTTCCACTCACGAACCTCGGCGACATGCCGCCCGATCCTGACACAGTGCCGGAGACGCGACCGTCCCGTCCGACGGTCACTGCGCCTTCGCTGATCCAAGCGCCACACTCCATCGAGATGCGGCCCTTCTCGCCATTGACGACGAGCGTGATCTTCCACTGCCCGAATCCGCCGCGCCACGTGCCGTCGAAGCTTGCCGCCGCGGGAGCGGGCGGGACGGGGGCAGTGGATACAGATGTCTGCGGCGCTGGCGCTGGCGCCGGAGCAGGGGTCGCCTTCTGCCGTTCCGCTTCCGCCTTCTGCCGATCGGCCTCCAGCTTTCGGCGTTCTTCGTCGGCCTTCTTGCGCTCGTCCTCGATTTTCGTCAGCGCGCTCTGGCCGTCCTGCGACAGCAGCGCGGCCTGGGTCGCGGTGAGGTAGCCGGTGGACGGCTCGTTGCGGCTGCGCTGCCAGTTGCCGATCATCAGCCGCGTGCGCGGGCCGAAAGCGCCGTCGGTGCCCAGCGTGTCGAAGCCCTTGACCGTCAGCGCCGCCTGGATGCGCTTGCGGTCGATGTCGGCCAGTTTCAGCGCGGCTTCGGCGCCTTCGACCGTCTTCCTCTCTTCGTCAGCCGCCGCCTTGCGCTTGGCTTCCTCGGCCGCCGCTGTACGCTTTGCCTCATCGTCAGCGGCGCGCCTGGCGTCGGCGTCGGCCTTGCGCTTCGCGTCCTCCGCGTCCGCCTTGCGCTTGGCCTCGTCGGCGGCTGCCCGTTTCGCCTCGGTGTCCGCTCTGCGCTTCGCCTCCTCCGCGTCCGCCTTGCGCCGCGCCTCTTCCTGGACCGCGCGCCGCGCTTCCTCGACCGCCTGCTGACGCGCCGCCTCGATCTCCGCCTTGCGTCGGGCTTCCTCCGCCGCCGCCATGCGCTGGCGCTCCTCGGGCGAGGGACCGGCCTTCAGCGCCTTCAGCTCCTCGAGCCGGGCGCGCGCGAACGGCGCGTAGACGCCGTTGGGGAAACGCTCGAGGAACAACTCGAACATCGCCGGATTGTTGCTGCCGGCGACGCTGGCCCAGGTGATCTGCTCGGCCATGTCCTGGGGTGGTGCGGGTGGCGGCGGTGGCACCGCCACGGGCGCCGGCGCGGTGGCGGCCTTGAAGACGAAGTCGCCGCGGAACGAGGAGCTGACCCACGGCGTCTGCTTGTTGGCCGAGGCGCGCGCCACGCCGTCGATCGTGCGCTTGAAGACGTCCTCGAGCTTCAGCCCGGGCTGGGCGATCGCCTTGAGCAGCTCGGTGGTGTAGAGCCCGTTCTCGCCGTCACCGTCGGCGGCGGTGTCGCCCGGCGCTGTGGCGTAGGCGATCACCGTGCCGCGCGGCGCGTCGGTCTGCGCCAGGCCGCGGCCGGTGGTGCGGAAGCGGCGCGCGAAGGGATTGTCGCGACAGGCGTCCAGAATCACGAGGCTCAAACGCGTGCGCGCCTCGTCGAAGCGGCCGAGCACGTCGTTGACGTCGATCGTCTCGTAGCGCAGCTCGTCCTCGCTGCTGAGCGCCGCGTCGGTCGGGATCAGGTAGTTGGCGCCGCGCACCTGCATGCCGTGGCCGGCGTAGTAGAACAGGCCGACGCCGCCGGGGGTGAGCTTGGCCGAGAACTCGCGCAGGCTGGCGGTGAGCGCGCGGCGCGAAGCGTTCTCGCTGAGGATGACCTCGAAGCCGGCCTCGCGCAGGACACTGGCCATGGCGCGGGCGTCGTTGACGGGGTTCTTCAACGGCTCGGCGTTCTGATAGGCGCCGTTGCCGATCACGAGCGCGACCCGCGACTCCTTCTGCGCCCAGGCGACGCCTGTGCAGGCCAAGACCAGCCCGATCACAAGGCACGCAAAACGAATCATCGCCAACCCCGATTTCGTCGCGCGTGCATCGTACCTGCAGATTGTACCGTGTCAAAGCACCGCAAAGCAAAGGGCCCGGGAACGACCCGGGCCCTGCCTGTTTCAAGCGACGTCCGCCGCGATCAGCCGTCGTCCTGGAACGCCTCCTGGCGCTTCTTGCGGAAGTTGGGCAGCACCATCAGCAGCAGCAGCAGCGCGGTGACGAGCAGCAGGCCAGCGCTGATCGGCCTTGTGATGAAAACCGAGGCGTCGCCGCGCGAGAGCAGCATGGCGCGGCGGAAGTACTCCTCCATCTGCGGCCCGAGCACGAGGCCGAGCAGGAACGGCGCGCCCTCGCAGCCGAGCTTGAGGAAGATGTAGCCGACGACGCCGAAGCCCGCGACCATCAGGACGTGGAACACGCTGTTCTGCAGCGAGTAGGCGCCGATGCAGCAGAACAGCAGGATGGCCGGGTAGAGAAAGCGGTAGGGCACCGTCAGCAGCTTCACCCACATGCCGATCAGCGGCAGGTTGATGATCACCAGCATGGCGTTGCCGATCCACATCGAGGCGATCATGCCCCAGAACAGATCGGGCTTCTTGGTCATGACCTCGGGGCCGGGCTGGATGCCCTGGATGATCATGGCGCCGACCATCAGCGCCATGACGGCGTTGGATGGAATACCCAGCGTCAGCATCGGGATGAACGAGGTCTGCGCCGCGGCGTTGTTGGCGGCCTCCGGCGACGCCACGCCCGCGACCGCGCCCTTGCCGAACTGCTCCGGCGTCTTGGAGAGCTTCTTCTCCAGCGTGTAGGAGGAGAAAGCCGCCAAGGTCGGGCCGCCACCCGGCAGCACGCCCAGCAGCGAGCCCAAGGTCGTGCCGCGAACGATCGCCGGCCACGCCTGGCGGGCCTCCTCGCGCGTCGGCCACAGGCTGGTGATCTTCGCCGCCACCACGCTGCGGCCCAGCACGCGTTTTTCCAGGTTGGCGATGATCTCGGCGATGCCGAACAGGCCCATGGCGATCGGCGCGAAGTCGATGCCGTCGCTGAGCTCCGGCACGTTGAACGTGTAGCGCTGCGCGCCGGTGTTGACGTCGGTGCCGACCAGGCCGAACAGCAGGCCGAGGAAGACCATGGCGATCGCCTTGATCACCGAACCGCTGGCCAGCACCACGGCGGCCACCAGGCCCAGCGCCATCAGCGAGCAGTATTCGGCCGGGCCGAACTTCTGCGCCATCGCCGTCAGCGCCGGCGCGAACAGCACGATCAGGATCGTGCCCACCGTGCCGGCGAAGAACGAGCCGACCGCCGATATCGACAGCGCCGCGCCAGCCCGGCCTTTCTGCGCCATCTTGTAGCCGTCGAGCGTGGTGACCACCGAGGAGGCCTCGCCCGGCAGGTTGACCAGGATCGCCGTCGTCGAGCCGCCATACGATGCGCCGTAGTAGATGCCGGCGAGCATGATCAGGGCGGAGGTCGGCGGCAGCTTGAAGGTCAGCGGCAGCAGCATGGCGATGGTCGCCACCGGGCCGATACCGGGCAGCACGCCGATCAGCGTGCCGACCATGCAGCCGATCAGGCAGTACAGCAGGTTCTGGAAGGTCAGCGCGACGCCGAAGCCCAGGATGACATGGTTCAGGATGTCCATGTCACCACACTCCCTGGATGATGCTGATATTCATGCCCAGGCCGAGCTTGAAGATGACGATGCACAGCGCCGTCAGTACGGTGCAGGCGAGGATGGTCTCGACGAGCTTGAACTCCTGGCCACCCAGCGCCGCCAGGAAGATCAGGCAGACCAGCGCCGGCGCCAGGCCGGCGCGCTCGAACAGCAGGGCGAAGACCACGACGCCGATGGTGATCATGGTGATCGGCTTCCACCGCAGCCGTTCGATCGCCTCGCCCGGCGCTATGATCACGCGCGCGACGATGGCGATGCCGAGACCGATCAGGATGTAGCTCAGCATGCGTGGCACGTAGCCAGGCCCCATGCGGATCGCCGTGCCGATCGCGAGGTTGCTGCCCATGATAAGAGCGAGCACGCCGAAGCCGATGAACATCAGCCCGGCCCACAGATCCTTACTGACAAGGCGATCCACCCGATTTCCTCCCCGAAGCCACCCTGCGTCGTTGCCGACTTGTGCGAGCGCATGCGCGCCGCCGCCTGCATACGACAGTCCGCCGTCTCGACTCTTTGCACAATTCGCCGGACGCCCCAAGCAAATTGCGCGGCATCACGTCGGCATCCACGTCGCACCGCGACAGTCAGGTATTCGCAAGCTTTCCCGGCTGTCCGAGGCTTCCTCGATGCGGGCCGTCGGCGCCTTCGCGTCTCTGATCGCAGCGCGATCGCGTATGGCTTTCTGGCTGTCTTCGGGCCGCGCCGCTCCCGTGGCGCGCATGACCGGCCCAGATACAAAGGCCATGCGGACAGGCCTGCCGCTGGGCGGAAGCCCGGACGGCGCGGCGTTGCGCGGGCGGCTTCGATCGACGCACACTCGCCGCGTCGGATCTCGAACGAGGATCGTCATGGCGGCGCGCGGCGCGGAGTTCATCGGGACGATGGCGGTGCAAGACAAGCACCGCTTCGACGTGGCGTCGCTCGAGCGCTTCATGGCCGCCAAGGTCGAGGGTTTCCGCGCCCCGCTTACCGTCGAGCAGTTCCGCGGCGGGCAGAGCAACCCGACCTATCGATTGAGCGACGGCGGCGGCCGGCGCTACGTGCTGAGGCGCAAGCCGCCGGGCAAGCTGCTGCCCTCGGCGCACGCCGTCGACCGCGAGTTCCGTGTCATCGCCGCGCTCAACCGGACCGACGTGCCGACGCCGCGCGCCTATGCGCTGTGCGAGGACGACAGCGTGATCGGCACCGCCTTCTACATCATGGAGTTCTGCGACGGCCGTGTGCTGTGGGATCCGATGCTGCCGGACCAGACGCCCGACATGCGTCACGCCATCTATGAAGCCAAGGTCGATGTGCTCGCGCGCTTGCACAAGGTCGACTACCAGTCGGTGGGGCTGGGCGATTTCGGCCGTCCCGGCAACTATGTCGCGCGCCAGATCAAGCGCTGGGGCGGGCAGTACAAGGCTTCCGAGACCGAGTCGATCGAGGCGATGGACAAGCTCCTGGAGTGGCTGCCGGCCAATGCACCGGAGGCCGACACCACGACCATCGTCCATGGCGACTATCGGCTCGACAACATGATCTATCACCCGAGCGAACCCACGGTGCTGGCGGTGATCGACTGGGAGATCTCGACCCTGGGCGATCCGCTCGCCGAGCTCAGCTATCTCTGCATGATGTATCGCATTCCGCAGGATCAGGGCGGCATGCAGGGCGTCGATATCGCCGCGCTGGGTATCCCCGGCGAGGCTGAGATGGTCGCGATGTACAGCCGGCGCACCGGGCGGTCGGCCGTGCCGGACTGGGAATTCTACATGGCCTACAACCTGTTCCGCATCGCCTGCATCCGCCAGGGCGTCTACGCCCGCGGGCTCGACGGCACGGCCTCGAACCTGCGCGCGATGGATTCAGGCAGGCTGGTACGACCCAACGCCGAGCAGGCGTGGAGCCTGGCCCGGGGCCTCGGTGCGCGCTGAAATGCCCCGATCCGCCAGATTGCACAAATTGGACGCAGGGGTGCCGCTTCGTTACAGTGCGCGTCCTTCGAGGCGGGACCGACAACCGCGCCCGAACGACAAGACGAGGGAGTTCGCCCATCGTGGCGCGACGCACCGCTAGACCATCCGCGACAGCATCGAGCGCCCGCGCCGTGCCGCCCTCCGAGGCGATCGAGGCGGCGGCCTTCGACCTGTTCGCCCGCCGCGGCTTCCAGATCACCACCGTGCGCGACGTGATGCGCGCCTGCGGGTTGACCCAGGGCGCGCTCTACAACCATTTCTCGTCCAAGGACGACCTGCTCGCTACCATCATCCGGTCGACCCAGGGCGTGCTGGAGAAGGAATGCGGCGAGGCGCTGGCCAAGGCCGGCGGCGATCCGGTCGCGCGCCTGCGCGCCTTCACCCATGTCTACACCCTGCGCCACGCGCGCCGGCGCATCGAAGCGGTGGTCGCCAACCGCGAGTTCGAGTGGCTCGACAACACGCGCCTTGAGGAGATCCGTGCCAGCCGTCGGCGTATCCGCGACATGCTGGTGCGCGTGCTCGACGAGGGCGCCCGCAGCGGCGTCTTCCGCAGCCTGCGCCGGGGCGGCAAGGACGACCTGAAGATCACCGCCATGGCGATCCTCAACCAGTGCACCTACGTCGCCTACTGGTACCGCGCCGGCGGCGACTGGACCGATGAGCAGGTCGCCGAACTGCACGCCGACATGTCGCTGCGAATCGTCGGCGCGCCGATGCGGGACAACGTCAGCAACAACGCGATCGCCGCCGACTGAAGGCGTCGTCACCGCGCGCGGTGACGAGAACCCGGATCCACCGCCGCCCGACGCGATGCGCGGCCAACATGACGCGCGGCCAACATAGAGGCCGCCCGCGGTCGCTCATGCGTTGTGCGAGATCTTTAGCCTGGTCGTCGACACCCCTCGCTGGACCCGGGGTGCGCGCAGGCGCCGTTCGCGATTGTCGATACCGGGAGGTCGCTCCTTTCGGCGCCGCGGCTGCGGATCATATCGAAAAAGTCCGTCAATCAACCGGCTGGGAAATTCGCGTGGGAATATCGCACGCATCGATCATTGGATTTTCTGATATTTTCGCCCAAGGTGTAAATATATCGAAATTGCGCGTGATTTTAATAACTTAGGAAAGACGATCCAGCGTTACGCGGCATCGGCGTTTGTCAGTTTCGCGATTTTTTCGCATCTGATTGATGAAGTGTAGCCGCTAAGAGCCGATTTTTACTTGGTTCTTTTGCACCGCAAGGACAATAATCGCCTCATATAGATCGTTCGTTTTTCACCAAAAGTTATTGTTCGCTTGGGGGTTTCCGATGCCATTTGCATCGTCGCGCGGGGCGGAGTCCGTCCGCCCGGTCATCATGCTGCTCACCGCCACCGTGTTGCTCTCCTCGCTCAGCGCCTGCGTCACGTCGCGGGATGCGCGTCAGAGCGACCTGGCCTGGCGGGCGCCGGCGGATAACCGCCAGCTCGCCAGCCTCGAGAGCCTCGTCGTCGACCCCGGTTCGTCGCGCCCCGACAGACGCACGGCCGCGCCGGCTGGTCCCGTTGCGGTGGCCGAGGTCGAGCCCGGCCAATGGAAGGCCGTCCTGGTTTCCGGTTCGCGCGCCATCACCGCCCATGACGCGGCGGCCAAGGACCTCGGCCAGCGGCTTCGCGCGCGCGGGGTGGCACGCATCGCCACGGCGCTGACCGGCAGCTCGGGCGATTTCGACGCCAGCCGCGCGGGCATCCAACAGGCCATGGAATGGCTGGGCAGCGAGCAGGGCGCCTGCCTGTTCTTCGCCACCGGGCACGGCAACATCGCCGGCTTCCGTCTCGACGCCGATCGCGGCAATCGCACGCTGACCCCGGGCGAACTCGACCGCCTGCTCGACAAGCACTGCGGCGATCGCCCGACGGTGGCGATCATCTCGGATTGCGACGCCGGGGTGTTCCTCGATGCGCGCATGCGCCAGCCCAACCGCATCCTGATCGCCGCCTCGGCCAAGGGCCGCAACTCTTACGGCGCCAAGATGAGCGATCGCTACGTGAACTTCGACCGCTGCCTGATGGGCGCGATCGACGCCGGCGCCGCGACCTGGCGCGAGGCCTTCCAGCGCGCGCTGCCCTGCGTGCAGGAGCGCGAGGCGTGGCTGGGCGTGCGCCCCTCCGATCCGCAGGCGTTTTTCGGCGCCACCGTCGCCGACTTGGCGATACCTGGCGCGCCGCGGCTCACGGCGCAGCTGCGATGACCTGAGACTTCCGATCGACGGCATGGTCTTCGACTGGGCCTCGCTCCTCGGGCTTGTGGAGCGAGGCCCTTTTCTTTTGGTAGCGTCGGCGTTCCATCGCCCGCTCGCAACCTTCGGTACCAAGAGAGCGTTCATCTGATCTTATGGATTGATCAGAAGATTTCTCTGCTTGGGGTTCCAGGTGCGATTTGCATCGATACGCGGCGCGGGATTCGTCCGCTCCGTCGCCATCCCGTTCGCCGCCGCCACGCTGCTCTGCTCGCTCAGCGCCTGCGTCACGTCGCGGGATACCAGCCAGAGCGGGCGTGGGCCGTCGGATAACCGCCAGCTCGCCAGCCTCGAGCGCGGCGTCGTCGAGGCGCGCCCGTCTCGTCGCGACAGGGGCGCGATCGCGCCGGTCAACCCGGTGTCGACCGCCGTGTTCAAGCCCGGGCAATGGAAGGCCGTGCTGGTTTCCGGCTCACACGCCTCGACGGCGTATGACGCGGCGGCCCTCGACCTCGGTCAGCGGCTTCGCGCGCGCGGGGTCGTGCATGTCGCAACGGCACTGGCCGGCGGTGGGGGCGATTTCGACGCCAACCGCGCCGGCATCCGCCAGGCGATGGAGGGGCCGGGTGACGAGCAGGGCGCTTGCCTGTTCTTCGCGACCGGACACAGCAATATCGACGGCTTCCATCTCGACGCCGATCGCAGCCGTCGCACGCTGACCCCGGGCGAACTCGACCGCCTGCTCGACAAGCACTGCGGCGATCGCCCGACGGTGGCGATCATCTCGGGCTGCGACGCCGGCGTGTTCCTCGATTCGCGCATGCGCCAGCCCAACCGCATCCTGATCGCCGCCTCGGCCAAGGGGCGCGATTCCTACGGCGCCAGGATGAGCGACCGTTACGTGAACTTCGATCGCTGCCTGATCGGCGCGATCGACGCCGGCGCCGCGACCTGGCGCGAAGCCTTCCAGCGCGCGCTGCCCTGCGTGCAGGAGCGCGAGACGTGGCTCGGCGTGCGCGCCTCGGAGCCCCAGGCATACTTCGGCGGCGCCGTCGCCGACCTGGCGATACCCAGCGCGGCGCCGCTCACGGCGCGGACACGCTGATGTAGGATTCCGATCGACCGCAAGGTCGTCGACAGGGCCTCGCTCTTCGGACGTGCGGAGCGGGGCCATGTCTTTCTGGCGGTGTAGGCGGTCCGTCGGATGCTCGCGTGACGCCGACGCAGCGCGGTGCCTGGTTCCTCTTCCTGCGTCCCTACAGCCCGGATCCCAAACCGATCGAGATGTCCCGGGGTGGCGTACCTCCGGCCTCTTGAACACCATGTGCGATCGCTCCGAGGGTGACGGTGAGGCATCCTTCAGCGACCGTCGGCAGCGATAGATCGCTCGCCTCGGCTTCTCGATCAAACAGCGTGCTGATAAGATGATTCAATTACATGTTGTGAAAGTTTCTACGAAAATATTGCAGTGGTTGGTCATCGAGTCTGGCCCGTATTTCTTTCATACGTCAGTAAATATATGAATCAGGTGGAGTTTTAGTATCTTATCGAGAAATCCTCATCAGTATTGCGTCAACAATATCGATAAACTATTGGAATTTTCGCATTTGATTCATGAAACCGGATGCGTAGGGGTTGATTCTCCCGTAGTTTTTTTGCGGCGCATGGGACACATTACCCTCATAAATTCTCTTCTTGATTGATCAAAAATTCTATTTTTGGTTGATCAAAAGACATTGTTTGCTTGGGGACCTGATGCAATTTGCATCGACATACGGGGCGGGCTTGGTCCGCTCCGTCGCCATACTGTTCGCCGCCGCCACACTGCTCTTCTCGCTCAGCGCCTGCGTCACGTCGCAGGATGCCCGACAGAGCGGTCTCGCTTGGCGCGCGCCGGCGGATAACCGCCAGCTCGCCAGCCTCGAGCGTGTCGTGGTCGATGTGCGCCCGTCCCGCCGCGACGAGGGCGCGGTCGCGCCGGTCAACCCGATGTCGACCGCCGAGCTCATGTCAGGGCGATGGAAGGCCGTGCTGGTCTCCGGCTCTCGCTCCACTTCGGCGTATGACGCGGCGGCCTTCGACCTCGGTCAGCGCCTTCGTGAGCGCGGGGTCGTCCATGTCGCAACCGCGCTGACCGGCGGTGGGGGCGATTTCGACGCCAACCGCGCCGGCATCCGCCAGGCCATGGAGTGGCTGGGCAACGAGCAGGGCGCGTGCCTGTTCTTCGCCACCGGGCACAGCAATATCGAGGGCTTTCATCTCGACGCCGATCGCGGCAATCGCACGCTGACCCCGAGCGAACTCGACCGCCTGCTCGACAAGCACTGCGGCGATCGCCCGACCGTGGCGATCATCTCGGGCTGCGACGCCGGCGTGTTCCTCGATTCGCGCATGCGCCAGCCCAACCGCATCCTGATCGCCGCCTCGGCCAAGGGCCGCGATTCCTACGGCGCCAGGATGAGCGACCGTTACGTGAACTTCGATCGCTGCCTGATCGGCGCGATCGACGCCGGCGCCGCGACCTGGCGCGAAGCCTTCCAGCGCGCGCTGCCCTGCGTGCAGGAGCGCGAGGCGTGGCTGGGCGTGCGCCCCTCCGATCCGCAGGCGTTTTTCGGCGCCACCGTCGCCGACCTGGCGATACCCGGCGCGACACGGTTCACGGCGCAGATGCGATAGGTTGAGACTTCCGATTGACGGCGTGATCGTCGACAGGGCCTCGCTCTACGGGATTGCGGAGTGAGACAATCCAGCCGGGACCGGCCCGTCAGTCGCCGCGCAGCCGCTCCTCGGCCATCTGGCGCAGCTTGTTTCGCTGGATCTTCGGGCCGTTGGCGCTGGGCGTGGTCGGGAAGGCCTCGACGCTGAAGACGCGCGCCGGCGTCTTGTAGTTCGCCAGGCCGGCGCGGGCATGGGCGATCACCGCCTGCTCGTCGAAGCCGGTACCGTCGGTGGGCACGACGAAGGCCACGGCGCGCACACCCTCGCGGCCGGCCGCCGCCACGACCTGCACGTCGCCGACCATCGGGTGCGCCATCAGGTGCTGCTCGATCTCCAGCGGATTGACCAGGAAGCCGCCCAGGCGCAGCGCGTCGCCCATGCGGCTGAGATAGGTGAAGCTGCCGTCGGCATGCGCCACGCCGAGATCGCCGGTCCGCAGATATCGGTCCTCGGTGAAGGCCGCGTCGGTGGCCTCGCGATTGCCGAAATAGCCCACCATCATCGATGGGCCGACCAGCTCCAGCTCGCCGGCTGTGCCCGCCGGCAGCACCGCGCCGGTCTCCGGATCGCGGGTGCGCGCGCCGGCCAGCGGCGAGACGGGATGGCCGCCGCCCTGGGCGCGCGCCTCGATCTCGGCGTCGGCGCGCCAGGCGGCGAACAGCGCCTGTACCTCGCTCATACCGTAGAGGCCGACCATCTTCAGGCCGCGCTTGTCGGCGCGCCACGGCAGGTCGGCCAGTGCGCTGTTGAAGTTGGCGTAGCCGGCCCAGCGCACGCTCGGGAAGGGCACTTCGGCGTCGCGCGTCGCCAACAGGCGCTCGTAGATCTCGTCGAAGCCGAACAGCAGGTCGGGCCGGTAGCGGTCGATCAACTGGACGGCCCGCTCGGGCTCGAAGGCGTCCATCAGCGCGATGGGTTGGCCGGCGGCCAAGGTGGTGAGCGCGACGTTGAAACCATAGACGCCGCAGAGCGGTAGCCAGCCCATGCCGGGCGCGGCGATCCTGAAGGCGCGTGCCACGCGCAGGCAATGCGCGGCGATCGCGCCCTGGCGGTGCAGGACGAATTTCGGCGCCTTGGTGGTGCCCGAGGTGGTGAAGATGTTGCAACCGGAGTCGGCGGCGCCGTGGATCACGTCCATGGCCGGACGCTCGACCAGGTCCTCGAAGCCGACCCGGCTGAGCCGCTCGAGCGCCGGCGGCAGCAGCGCGGGCTCCTCGCCGACGACCACCACGGCGCTGAGCGCGGTGAGCGCGTCGGCCGGCAGCTCGGCGAGGATGCCCAGGAAGTCGATGCCGCGGAAGCCCGGCGCGCAGGCCAGCACCTTGGCGCCGGACCTCGCCACGATGTCCGCCACCTCGACGGCGCGGAAGCGCGTGTTGACGGCCACGGCGATGGCGCCCAGCCGGCAGCAGGCGAAGTAGAGCGCCAGCCAGGCCGGCACGTTGGGCAGCCACAGCGCCACGCGATCACCCGGCCCGACGCCGAGATCGGCCAGGCCCTGCGCGGCGCGGCGCGAGAGATCCTCCAGCTTCGCCCAGCTTATGCGCTGGTCGCCGGCGATGATCGCCGTGCCGGCGGGTTCGCGCGCGGCATGGCCGGCGAGCAGGGCGGTCAGATCGTTGGCGATCAGCAGGCGGGGGCGGGCTTCGGTCATCGCCCTCCCGCCTACGACAGCGCCCGCGCCCAGTCCAGCCTCGCATCCCCCTTGCTTTGGTAACCGTCCCATCCGCGAAAGACATGGAGGGCGGACCGGGCGGAGACACACACGACACAATTCGGCTGGTCCCAGGACACGGCCACGGCATCGAGCGCTGGCATGCTCCGCTCACCCAAAGACGAGGAGAGCCCCATGGCCATCGATAGCGTTCTCGACTCCCTGCCGAGCAAGCTCGGCGTCGTCCCCTCGGCCCAGGCCCTGGTGCCGATCATCGATCAGCTCGCCGCCGCCTCCACCGACTCCGGCCTGCGTGGCCGCATCGCCGCCATGGCCGCCGCCACGAACCGCGGCGAGATGGACGATCGGGTGCTCAACGTCATCGCCGCCGGCGCGCTGGGCGTGCTGCCGGGCGGCGATAGCCTGCGGCCGACGATCGACCCGTTCACGGGCTGGCGGGTGAACTCGTTCCTCTCGGCGCTGCGCCACGCCATGGTCAACAGCAAGCCGCTGCAGGCGACGATGAAGAAGCGCTCCGGCCAGTTCATCTTCTATCCCGAGTTCTATACCGAGTTCCCCGACTCGGTGGACCAGCGCATCGCCGCCGTGGCGCGCGCCCATGCCGGCCTGGGGCCCACCAGCCCCGACCTGCCGGCGCTCTACACGCTGGGCGGCCTGTTCGACGGCGCCGAGGCGCTCAAGCAGCTCAAGGCGATGGGCCAGGGCGGCGGCGGCACGACCTGCGTGATGACGGCGCGCGGCATCTACCATGCCGCTGGTTGCGACATGATCGACGGCAGCCCGATCACCGTGAATACGCCCAGCGGCCCGATGATCGACCTCGGCACGCCGACCAAGAAGACCCGCAATGACAACTCGAAGTATCTCGAGTACCGGCGCGGCCGTGCCGATACCGCCCATAACGGCGGCAAGGCTTTCCAGGACAACAACATGGAGATCCGCCCGCATCTGACCATCGGCGACATCTACTATGTCGAGGGCACCGGCGATCACCTCTACCTGGCGCGTGGCGGCGGCGCGGTCGCCGTGCATGTCGGCATCATCGTCGGCCACAGCGGCGACACGTACTACACCGTCGACGGCGGCGGCGGCAGAGGCGCCGATGTGACCCTGAGCCCGATGCGCAAGATGTCGTTCAAGAAGGGCGCCGGCTGGAGCTTCGCCGAGCTGAACCGGGCGAAGCAGTGGACCCACGAGGGCGGCACGAGGAGCTACAACAACAGCGAGATCAAGATCATCAACCAGGCCGGCGCCGATCTCAGCAAGGATGACGCTATCCGCAAGCGCCTCGACAGCGACGCGCGTTTCGCCGCGATCAAGCCGAACTACCTGAAGGCGTACAGCGACTGGGTCGCCGCCGTTGGAACGGATCGCCAGAAGGTTTGCGAGCATCAGCTCAATGTGCAGCGCGAGAATGTGCAACGACTGGCGCGCAACATCGCCGGCGCCTCGATCGGCGAGGTCCGCACCATCCACGGCTGGTGGGAGTCGGAGTTGTATAACCAGCTCGCCTGGGCCGGGCCGAAGCAGATCGCCGAGCTGGCGCGCTGAGCCGTGTCGTCGCGGGCGGCGGGTCGGCACGTCGACCCGCCGCCAAGCGGTCGTCTGGCACCGGTTGACAGGGCGGGGGTCGATCCGTATGGTCCGCGCCGCTTCGAGTTTCCCCCGGTCGCCCGGGGGTTTGTTTTTGGGATTACGACCATGAAGATCCGTTCGTCCCTGAAGACGATCAAGACCCGCCACAAGGCCTGCCGCATCGTGCGCCGCAAGGGCCGGGTCTACGTCATCAACAAGACCAACCCGCGCTTCAAGGCGCGCGCCGGCTGATTCCGGCGGCCCGGCGCGACCGGGTCGGGATCGTCTGCATGAAGCGGCGGGAACGCGAGTTCCCGCCCCTTACTTGGTTTGCCATACAGGGGGATAT
>JALHMM010000106.1:14964-22268 GCA_022844045.1 Reyranellaceae bacterium
CTCTTCCGATCTACCGGGGGATAGTTCGCTGTCCTGGTTCGTACCCTTCGAACGGAACCGCGAGGCGAGCATGTCGGGATACAGGCAGCGAAGATGGGTGGGCGCTGGCGTCCTGGCGGCGTCTGTCCTCATGGTCGGTTCGGCAGCGTTGGCCGAGACGAAGCCACCGACCGCGCCGGCGCCCAAGGCCTCGAAATGGGAAGGCCCTGATCTCGACGCCGCCAAGAGCCGTGCGCCGGTCAAGGGCAAGAGCTGGTATACCCTGCCCGAGAAGGAAGACGAGGTCCTGCTGCGGAGCAAGCGCAAGAGCGGCAACTAGGCCGCTCGCGTCCGTCGGGTCATAGAACCTGGGCGGCTCCAGGCCGCCGACGACGCTTCCGCATTAGGCGCTTTTGCGCTGTATTGGCGGCATGCAGATGCCGCCGCTCGACCCCGGGATTCTCGCGCGCCGATCGCAGATCGTCGCCGCTTTGCGTGCCATCGTGCCGGGCGAGGGCGTGATCGACGATGTCGAGGGCATGAAGCCCTACGAATGCGACGCGCTTTCCGCCTATCGCCAGATGCCGCTGGTCGTCGTGCTGCCGCAGACGGTCGATCAGGTCTCGCGCATTCTCCGCTACTGCCAGGACGAGGGCGTGAAGGTCGTGCCGCGCGGCGCCGGCACCTCGCTCAGCGGCGGGTCGATGCCGGTGGGCGACGCCATCCTGCTGGGCATGGCCAAGTTCAACCGCGTGCTGGAGATCGACTTCGACAATCGCTGCGCGCGCGTGCAGCCCGGTGTCACCAATCTCGGCATCACCCAGGCGGTGCAGCACGAGGGCTTCTACTACGCGCCCGATCCCAGCTCGCAGATCGCCTGCTCGATCGGCGGCAACGTGGCCGAGAATTCCGGCGGCGTGCACAGCCTGAAATACGGCCTGACCACCAACAACCTGCTCGGCCTCGAGATCGTGCTGATGAACGGCGAGGTGGTGCGGCTGGGCGGCAAGCATCTCGATGCCGAGGGCTACGACCTGATGGGGCTGATGACCGGCAGCGAAGGCCTGCTCGGCGTCGTCACCGAGGTCACCGTGCGCCTGCTGCGCAAGCCGGCCACCGCGCGCGCGGTGCTGATGGGCTTCCCCACCGAGTCCGGCGCCGCCGACTGCGTCGCCGCCATCATCGCCGCGGGCATCATCCCCGGCGGCATGGAGATGATGGACAAGGACGCCGTGCAATGCGCCGAGAACTATGTCGGCGCCGGCTATCCGCTCGACGCCGAGGGCCTGCTGATCGTCGAGCTCGACGGGCCGGCCGTCGAGGTCGACTACCTGATCGAGCGCGTCGCGGCACTGGGGCGCGAGCGCGGCGCCACCACGCTGCGCGTGAGCGAGGACGAGCAGCAGCGCACGCTGTTCTGGGCCGGGCGCAAGGCGGCCTTCCCGGCGGTCGGCCAGATCACGCCCGACTACATGTGCCTCGACGGCTCGGTGCCGCGCGCCAAGCTGGTCGAGGTGCTGGGCCGCATGCGGGAGATGTCGAAGAAACACCGGCTGCGCGTGGTCAACGTCTTCCACGCCGGCGATGGCAACCTGCATCCGCTGATCCTGTTCGACGCCAACGATCCCGACGAGCTGCGCCGCTGCGAAGAATTCGGCGCCGATATCCTGCGGCTGTGCGTCGAGGTCGGCGGCGTGCTGACCGGCGAGCACGGCGTCGGCATCGAGAAGCGCGACCTGATGGGCGTGCAGTTCAGCGAGATCGACCTCGACCAGCAGATGCGGGTCAAATGCGCCTTCGACCCCGACCACCTGCTGAACCCCGGCAAGGTCTTCCCGCAACTCCGCCGCTGCGCCGAACTCGGCCGCCTCGTCGTCCACAAAGGCCAGGTCCCATTCCCCGACCTGCCGCGATTCTGATGAATACGAGCGGCGCGCGCCTTGCGGCGCGCACTTTTTTCCCTTCTCCCCGCGAAGGCGGGGAGAAGGTGCCGAGCGCCAGCGAGGCGGATGAGGGGCTTCCTCGTGCAACGACGACGGTCATCGTTGTCGAGACTCCGCAAAGCCCCTCATCCGCCCTTCGGGCACCTTCTCCCCGCCTTCGCGGGGAGAAGGGAAGAAACGCAAACGCGATCGCTGGAGGAAGGTAGATGTCGACCTCCACCCTCCGACCGCGAACACCCGAAGAGCTGCGCGCGGCGATCGAGTGGGCGTTGAACGATGGCGTGATGCTCGCCATCGAGGGGCGCGGCAGCAAGCGTGCCTATGGGCCGCCTCTGAAAGCCGACCATGCGCTGTCGCTCGCCGGCATCAGCGGTGTCGTCGACTATCAGCCGGAAGAACTCGTCATCACCGTCAAATCAGGCACGCCGATCCGCGAGGTCGAGGCGCTGCTCGCGCAGCGCAAGCAGATGCTGGCCTTCGAGCCACCCGATCTCGGCGCCATGCTGGGCGGCGCGGCGGGCGAGGGCACGCTCGCCGGCGCGCTGATGTGCAACCTCGCCGGCCCGCGGCGCATCAGCCACGGCGCGGCGCGCGATCACTTCCTGGGCTTCCAGGGCGTCAACGGCCGCGGCGAGTTCTTCAAGTCGGGCGGCCGAGTCGTGAAGAACGTCACCGGCTACGATCTCTCCAAGCTGCTCGCGGGGTCGCGCGGCACGCTCGCGGCGCTGCACGAGATCACGGTCAAGGTCGTGCCGGCGGCCGAGAAGCTGCGCACTCTGATGCTGGTCGGCCTCGACGACGCGGCGGCGGTGAAGGCGATGTGCGCGGCGATGGGCAGCCCCAACGAGGTCAGCGGTGCCGCGCACCTGCCGGCCGAGATCGCGGCGCGAAGCGGCATCGATCTCGTCACCAAGCAGGGCGGCGCCATCACCGCCTTGCGCATCGAGGGCGTCGCCCCCTCGGCCGACGCGCGCATGAGCGCGCTGCGCGAACAATTCGCCGGCGTGGCGCCGCAGATGGAGGAGCTGCACTCCATGCGCTCGCGCCTGTTCTGGGCCGAGCTGCGCGACGCCAAGCCGCTGGCCACCGATCCCGACCGCCTGCTGTGGAAGCTCTCCTGCCCGCCGAGCCATGGCGCCACGATTGTCGCCGCCATCCGCGCCCGCCTGCCCGACGCGCGCGCGCAATACGATTGGTCCGGCGGCCTGATCTGGCTCACGACGCGCGAGGCCAATGCCGACATCGTGCGCGACGCCCTCGTCGCCACCGGTGGCCACGCGACACTGGTCCGTGCGCCCGAAGCAATCCGCAATTCGGTATCGGTGTTCCAGCCACAGCCGGGCGCGCTCGCCGCGCTGTCGCGGCGCGTGAAGGAAAGCTTCGATCCGCGCTCGATCTTCGCGGGTGGCTGACCATGCAAACCAACTTCACCCTCGCCCAGCTCGCCGATCCCGACATCGATCGCGCCAACACCATCCTCCGTAAATGCGTGCATTGCGGCTTCTGCACCGCGACCTGTCCGACCTTCGTCACCCTGGGCGACGAGCGCGACAGCCCGCGCGGGCGCATCTACCTGATCAAGGACATGCTGGAGCGCGACGCGCCGGCGACCGAGGTCGTCGCGCGCCACATCGACCGCTGCCTGTCGTGCCTCGCCTGCATGACGACCTGCCCGTCGGGCGTGAACTACATGCACCTCGTCGATCACGGGCGCGCGCATATCGAGGAGACCTACCAACGGCCGTTCGCCGATCGCCTGATACGGGGCGTGCTCAACAGGTTGATGCCCAACCCCGCGCTGTTCCGCTGGGCCATGATGCTGGGGCAAGTCGCCAAGCCATTCGCTGCGCTGTTGCCCACGACGTCGCGCGATCCCGGCGGCGCCACGTTCTGGCGTCGCCTGCGCGCCATGCTCGACGCGGTGCCGAAGCGCCTGTCGCCGCCCTCGCCGGTCGATCGGCCGCAGACCTTCGGTGCGGAAGGCACACGGACAAAACGCGTCGCGCTGATGAATGGCTGCGGCCAGCAGGTGCTGGCGCCGGAGGTCAACGAGGCCACGGTGCGCCTGCTGACGCGCCACGGCATCGAGGTGGTGATCGCCGATGGCGCGGGCTGCTGCGGCTCCTCGGTGCTGCACACCGGCCAGCGCGAGGCGGCGCGCGATCTGGCGCGTGGGAACATCGCGGCCTGGATCGACGAGCTCGATGGCCCGCTCGACGCCATCATCGCCAACGCCTCGGGCTGCGGCACGACGCTGAAGGATTACGGCCACCTGCTGGCCGAGGACCCGCAATGGCGCGGCGGCGCCGAGATCGTGGCGCGGCTGGCACGCGACGTCACCGAGGTGCTGGCGCCCGACGCGCTGCGACCGGTCGGCAGGCCGGTGCGCGCGGACGGCTCGCCCGTGGTGATCGCCTATCACGCCGCGTGCTCGATGCAGCACGGCCAGAAGCTCACCGAGCGGCCCAAGGCGCTGCTGCGCGCGGCGGGCTTCATCGTGAAGGACGTGCCCGAGGGCCATCTGTGCTGCGGCTGGGCCGGCACCTACCAGGTGCTGCAGCCCGTGCTGTCGCGCCGCCTGCGCGATCGCAAGGTCGGCAATATCGAGAGCGTCCGGCCCGACGTGATCGCGGCGGGCAATTTCGGCTGCATCGGCCAGATCGGATCGGGCAGCGCTATCCCCATCGCGCACACGGTCGAGCTGCTCGACTGGGTGACGGGCGGACCGATGCCTGCGACGCTGGAGGGGCGGTTCCGTTTGACGTGAGGCGTCACCAAGTAAGGTGCCGGCGGACGTGTTACCGTGCATCGCCCGCGATGGAGGCGACGATGCCCAGGTCCCGATGGTTCGCGCCGCTGCTGGCGGTGTTCCTGATGAGCGCGGAGGCGGCGATGGCGACGCAGAAGGATCCGGCGCTCGACGGTCTGTTCCAGCGCCTGACCACGATCGACGATCCGGTGGCGGCGGCGGCGCTGCAGCAGACGATCTGGGAGACCTGGATCAAGGCCGACACCGCCGAGCTCGACGCGCTGATGCGCCAGGGCATGATGCAGATGGCGCGTCAGCGTCTCGACGACGCGGTCGAGACCTTCAGCCAGCTGATCGACAAGGCGCCGGATTTCGCCGAGGCCTGGAACAAGCGCGCCACGGTGCATTTCCTGCGCGGCGACATGGCCGCCTCGGTGGCCGATATCCAGCGCACCGTGGCGCTCGAGCCCCGGCATTTTGGCGCCTGGTCGGGGCTGGGCATGATCATGGCCGAGCTGGGCCGGCCGGCCGACGCGGTGAAGGCCTACGAGGAGGCGCTGAAGTACAACCCGCATATCGAGGGGTTGCGCGAGCACATCGAGAAGCTGCGCACCGCCGCGGGCGAGCGGAAGACCTGAGCGATCGCCGAACCTTCCCTTCCCCCGGAGGGGGAAGGTGGCGCGCGCAGCGCGACGGAAGGGGGATGTTGAAGACGGACTCCTCTGTTCGTCTTCGACATCCCCCATCCGCCCTTCGGGCACCTTCCCCCTCCGGGGGAAGGAACGACAGGCCAAGCGTGAGAGGGGGAAAGACGGCGTGTTGTGTGAGAGGATGCGTGCCGACTGTATCCCCGGGTTTCGGAGTCCCCATGCCTACGCTTTATATCGGCGGCCGCCTGTTCGACGGCGAGCGCTCTCTCGACAATCATGGCCTGCTGGAAGAAGGCGGGCGCATCAAGCGGATCGCGCCGGCGGGCGAGTTCGCCGGCTATAGCGGGCCGCGTGTCGATACGTCGGGCGGCACGGTGCTGCCCGGCCTGATCGACTGCCACATCCACTCGCTGCTCGGCGCCGAGGGCAATCCCGGGCTGGTGCAGGACCGGCTGACGCCGGCGCAGCTCGCGGTGCGCGGCATGGAGTTCATGCGCGCCACGCTCGAAGGCGGCATCACCGCCGTGCGGGAATGCGGCGGCAAGGACTATATCGAGTTCGCGCTGCGCGATGCCTACAACGCCGGCCGTTTCCTCGGCCCGACGATGCGCTGCGCCGGAAAGTTGATCTGCATGACCGGCGGCCACGGCAATCGCACCGGCCGCGTCGCCGACGGCGTCGACGACGTGATCCGCGCGGTGCGCGAGCAGGTCCATGCCGGCTCCGACCTGGTGAAGATCATGGCCACCGGCGGGGTGATGACGCCGGGCGTCAATCCCGAGGACGCGCACTACACGGCCGAGGAGATGCGCGCCGGCATCGCCGAGGCGCAGCGCTTCCACAAGACCACGGCGAGCCACGCCCAGGGCACCGAGGGCATCCTCAACGCCGTGCGCGGCGGCGTGACCTCGATCGAGCACGGCATCTTCATGACCGACGAGGCCATCGGCGAAATGCGCACGCGCGGCACCTGGCTGGTGCCGACGCTCGCGGCGCTGGTGCATATCCTGCGCGGCGCCGATGCCGGCGACGCCAGCATCCCGCCTTACGTGATCGAGAAGTCGCGCCGCATGGCCGAGCGGCATGTCGCCTCGATCAAGATGTACTACGAGGCCGGCTGCAAGATCGCCATGGGCACCGACGCCGGCACACCCTACAACCGCCACGGCGACAACGCGCTCGAGCTCGAGTTCATGTGCGACATCGGCATCAGCCCGCGCGACTCGCTCTTCTTCTCGACCGCCAGCGCCGCCGACCTGATGCGGCTCAGCGATCATGGCCGGCTGAAGGACGGCCACATCGCCGACCTCGTGATCACGTCAGGCGATCCCCTGAGCGATATCCGCATGGCGGCGCGGAAAGAGAACCACCGCATGGTGGTCAAGCGCGGCCAGATCGCCCGCGACAACCGCGCCGCGTTCGACAGCGCGCTGCGCGTCGCGGCGCAGTAGTGGTTGATCTTACCTTCCCCCGGAGGGGGAAGGTGCCCGAAGGGCGGAAGGGGGATGTCGAAGACGGACTCCGCGTGCGTTGAAACATCCCCCTTCCGTCGCTGCGCGCCACCTTCCCCCTCCGGGGGAAGGGAAGGTGCCGCCGCAGCGGCACGATAAAGGCCTGAGCCATCGGCATCGGAGGCTCGGGTTCGGCGCGCGTAGCGGCGGAAATCGCGGGGGTAGGGCACGGCGGCGTATCCTGGTCGGCATGACCGACCACACCACCCCTCTCTCACCCGACCCCCGACCTGATGCTAAGGAGGCCGCGCCAGCGGCCGACTCGTCGCCCACGCTTCCAGACGCGCCAAGCGGCGCGCCTCAGCGTGAGGTCGGAGCCCTCTCGGCCCGCCACGAGCGCTTCGTCCTGGAGTTCCTCAAGGACGGCAACGCCACCCAGGCATATATCCGCGCCGGCTACTCCCCGCGTGGCGCCCAGCCCAGCGCGTCGCGGCTGCTGCGCGATGCCAGGATCGCGGCCGCCGTCGCCGCC
>JALHMM010000107.1 GCA_022844045.1 Reyranellaceae bacterium
AAAAGGCGATGCCGGTGATCGCCCGGGTCATGGCGCAGGCCGCCGAGCCGGCCGTGCTGCTCTCCGTCCCGCTCCAGGTCGACGCCCACGCCGCCTCGAACTGGGACGAGGCGCATTGAAGGCCCGCGAAGACATGTCCACGCCCTGGCTGGACCGGATCGGATCGCTGTCGGGAATCGACGATGGCGCGCGCACGATCGCCGGCGCCATCCCGGCGCGGCGCATCAAGCGCGGCAGCGTCATCTTCCGCGCCGGCGACGAAGCATCGGCGTTCTTCATCGTGCTCGCCGGCCGCATCTCCGTGACCATCACCGGACCGACCGGCCGGGAGATTCTGCTTTATGAGGTGGGCAGCGGCGAGACCTGCGTGCAGACCACGCTCGCGCTCCTCGGCAGCCGGCGATACGAGGGCGAGGCGACGGTGACCGAGGAGACCGAGGCCGTGGCCATTCCCCGTGCGGTCTTCGACCGGCTGATGGGCGAGTCGACCGTTTTCCGCGCCTTCGTCTTCGGCTCGTTCGGCCGGCGTCTCACCGACGTCATCCATCTCCTCGAGAAGGTCGCCTTCGTCCCGATCGAGAGCCGGCTCGCGGCGGTCTTGCTCGATCGGGCCGGCAATGGCCAGCGCATCGATGCGACCCACCAGGACCTCGCCTCGGCGATCGGCTCGGCCCGCGAAGTCGTCAGCCGGCGTCTCGATGCGCTCCGCGACCGCGGGATCGTCGACCTCGGCCGGGGCCACGTGACCATCGTCAACCGGCGGGCGATCGAGGCGATTGCCACCGGGCTCGGTGACCATGTCACCGACAGGCGGGGAGCCGACGCCTAGTCTCCCGGCACATCAACCACGGGAGATGCCTCATGTTGCCCAGGAATGTCGGCGCCGCCGACCGTGTCGTCCGCGTGATCCTCGGGATCGCGCTCCTCGCCTTCTTCTTCCTGGTGCCGGAAAGTCCGTGGCGCTGGGTCGGCCTGATCGGCATCGTGCCGCTGCTGACGGCGGCGATCGGCAGTTGCCCGCTTTATACGATTCTCGGGCTCTCAACCTGCCCGGCCCGCCCGGCGGGGGCGGCGCGCTGATCCGGCGTTTTCGCTGACGGGGGGCGCGGCGGCATCGCCGCGCTCCTGGCGCGGGGAGGCCCGGAAAGGGATTGGCGGGGATGCCGCCCGCCATTTGCCATCCATCACCGCGGCGGCATACGCTGCGCCGTTCCGTCATACGGATCGGGAGGCTTGAACATGCGGACTAAGGTATTCGCGGCGGCCGCCGCCCTGGGCCTGCTGCCCTCGGCCGCGCCGGCCGCGGAGGACTTCATCAAGGGCGTCTACCTGACCTCCGAAGAGCTGTGCGCCCAGGCGAAGGCGGACTCGCTGCAAACGGTCATCGAGGCCGGCAACCTGCTCCTGACATCGAACGGCATCGAAAGCATCGAATACAATTGCGAGTTCGTGGAGGTGACGAAGGCGTCCCGCGCCCCGGCGTGGCTGGTCCATGCCGTCTGCCAGGAGCCCGGCTACCTCTTCCCCGACGTGCTCACGGTCGTCGAGATGAGCCCGACCCAGATCGACCTCGTCTCGGTGACGCCGGTCGATCCGGAGACGGGCGGCGGCAACGGCGGCAGCTACGTCCTCTGCGACGGCGTCGCGTTGCCTTAGAGCACTTCCTGAGTACCCGCTGCCCTCGTCGCCTGCAGAACGGCATCTGCGAAGCCTTCAACGGCCGCATGCGCGATGAACTGCTCAACGAGACGATCTTCTACGATCTCGACCACGCCCGAACCGTCATTGCGCGGTGGGTCGCCACCTACAATCAGCGGCGCCCGCACTCGGCGATCGGCTACCTGACACCCGCGGCCTACGCCGCCACCTTCACTGCAACGGACGACCGGCTGCGCAACCCCGACCAACTCCGCCGATCGTCCGTTGCTCCCCCGGCGCCAACGCGCCATTCTAACCAAGCGACTCTCGCTTCAGCCGGATGACAAATAGGGGTCACAGCAGCGGTGGGTTTCGTTCGGCGTGCTCGGGCAATTTGTCTCAAGAGGTCATCCTTTTCGAAGTCCTGGTGCGACATAGATCTGTAAGCGGCGGGAGCCGGATTGGCGCTGCCCTCAGTTGCATGGAATGGGGCCGAAATGGACTATGGTCAGACGGCGGAGCTCTTGGCCCGCATCCAGTTCGCCTTCACCGTCTCTTTTCACTTCATCTTCCCGGCCTTCTCGATTGGCACGGCGAGCTACCTCGCGGTCCTCAACGGGCTGTGGCTGTGGACTCGAGATCCGGCCTACCTCAAGCTCTTCGAATACTGGAAGACGATCTTCGCCGTGACCTTCGCCATGGGCGTCGTCTCGGGGATCGTGATGAGCTACCAGTTCGGGACGAACTGGTCGGTGTTCTCCGAACGGGCCGGCGCGGTCATCGGGCCGCTGATGGGCTACGAGGTCCTCACCGCCTTCTTCCTCGAAGCCGGCTTCCTCGGCATCATGCTTTTCGGTCGGAAGCGGGTCGGCGACGGCCTGCACATGGCGGCCGTCGTGGTTGTGGCGATCGGCACGCTGATCTCGGCGACGTGGATCCTGTCGGTCAATTCATGGATGCACACCCCGGCCGGCTTCTCGATTGACCCGAACGGCAATTTCGTGCCGGAGGACTGGTGGGCGATCGTCTTCAATCCGTCCTTCCCCTATCGCCTCGTCCACACCGTGCTTGCCGCTTTCCTGACGACAGCCTTCGCCGTCGGCGCGGTCGGCGCCTTCCACCTTCTCCGCGACCGGAGCAACCGGCAGGCCCGGACGATGTTCTCGATGGCGATGTGGATGGCGGCGATCGTGACGCCGATCCAGATCTTCGCCGGCGATTCCCAGGGACTCAACACGCTCGAGCACCAGCCGGCGAAGATCGCCGCGATGGAGGGCCACTTCGAGACCTACGAGAGCGGCGCTCCGCTGATCCTGTTCGGCATCCCCAACGAAGCTGAGGGGCGCGTCGACTACCAGGTCGCCATCCCCAAGCTCGGCTCGCTCATCCTCACCCACAGTCTCGACGGCCGGGTCGAAGGCCTCGACGCCTTTCCGCCGGAGGACCGGCCGCCCGTCACGATCCCGTTCTTCGCCTTCCGCATCATGGTCGGCATCGGCTTCCTGATGCTCGGCGTCGGCCTCTGGTCGCTGGTCGCGCGCTATCGCGGCACGCTCTACTCGAGCCGCCTTCTCCACCGTGCGGCGATCGTGATGGGACCGTCCGGGTTCGTCGCGGTGCTCGCCGGGTGGTTCACGACCGAGGTCGGCCGCCAGCCGTTCACCGTCTACGGGCTGCTCCGCACCTCCGACAGCATCTCGCCGATCGCCGCGCCGGCGGTCGGCGCATCGCTCACCGCCTTCGTGATCGTCTACTTTTTCGTCTTCGGCGCCGGCGTCTTCTACCTCCTCCGCCTCATGAAGCGGACGCCCGTGGTCGAGGAGGATCACGAGCTCGACAAGGGCCCGATCCGCACCGCCGGCATCACTCCCGGGCCGGCCCAGGAAGAGCCGATCCGCGAGGGAGGGATGCATGCCAATTGACCTTCCCACGATCTGGGCCGCGATCATCGCCTTCGCCGTGCTCGCCTACGTCGTCCTCGACGGCTTCGACCTCGGGGTCGGCATCCTGTTTCCGTTCTTCCCGGCGCGCGGCGACCGCGACACCGCGACCAACTCGATCGCCCCGGTATGGGACGGCAACGAGACCTGGCTGGTGCTCGGCGGCGGTGGCCTGATGGCGGTCTTCCCCGTCGTCTACGCGACGGTGCTGCCGGCGCTCTACATGCCGATCATCCTGATGCTGCTCGGGCTGGTCTTCCGGGGGGTCGCCTTCGAGTTCCGCTGGCGGACGACGCGCGGCGGCGTGTGGTGGGACACGGGGTTCTGGATCGGCTCGACGGTCGCCGCCGTCATGCAGGGCATCGCCCTCGGGGCGCTGGTCCAGGGCATCACCATCGTCGACCGCGCCTATGCGGGCGGCTGGTGGGACTGGCTCACGCCGTTCACCCTCCTCACCGGCGTTGCGGTCACGGTCGGCTATGCGCTCCTCGGCGCGACGTGGCTGAACCTCAAGACGAGTGGCGACCTCCAGGCGAAGGCGCAGCGGCTCGCGAAGCTGACCGCCGCCGGCACGATCGTCCTCATCGGCGTCGTCTCGCTGTGGACGCCGTTCATCAACACCGTCTATTTCGACCGCTGGTTCGCCTTCCCGACCGCGTTCTTCTCGGCCCTCGTGCCGCTCCTTCTCGCGCTCTGCGCGCTGGCGCTGTGGCGCGGCCTCCGCAACGACCGGCACCTCCAGCCCTTCCTTGCCGCGCTCGGGCTGTTCGTCCTTAGCTTCATCGGGCTCGGGATCAGCTTCTACCCCTATATCGTGCCCGGCGCGCTGACCATCGAGGAGGCGGCTGCGCCGAAGTCGAGCCTTGTCTTCCTGCTGGTCGGCGCCTCGGTCCTCGTGCCGATCATCCTCGCCTATACCGCCTATTCCTACTGGGTCTTCCGCGGCAAGATCGACCCCGAGGAGGGCTATCACTGATGGCGGGAAGCCTGCGATCGCGCCTCTTCTGGTTCGTGGCTCTGTGGCTTGCCAGCCTGGCCGTAATCAGCACGATAGCGCTCGTCATTCGGGTCATTCTGCCGGGATGAATGGGTCCCGACGTTCTGATGCCGCAATCGACTCCCCCGGCGCCGAGGGCCGCACTGCCCGGCGACCGCTGATGCTGCTTCGAACCCGCGGTCCGAGATGCGATGCGGTTGGTCCATCAGCGTTGACAGCGTCAGCGTCACCATGAGGCCGCCGCCGCGACGGACGACGCGGAGGTCGACGGTGCCGTCGGTGCCTCCGTCCGGAGCGCGCTGACCGACCTGCAACTGTCAAGATCGACGTGACCGACCTTGATGACGGCACCGCCGCTCTGATGGATCGGCTGGCCGGCACCCAGGTCAGGTCGGGCGAGGATCCGGCCCGCATCCCCGAGATGCTGACGTTGGCGCTGTCAGTCCTGACCTGACTGTTCCGTTGTCGCTGGACGATTACGCTCACTGCATTCGGAAGCGCCGAGCGGCAGCTTTTGAGGAAGGCGGTCACCCCGCGCGAGACTGATTGCAGTTCGCCTGGGGGGAACTTCATGAGTGAGCCCTGGAAAGCCCGGATAGACTGCCCCCACCCAGTTCGTGGCCAGGACCCTCGCCGCGCGCGGTGACAAACTGGAAATGGCGCGCCCGACAGGATGAAACTGGACACCGCTATGTGATTGTAGGAACGATACAATTCCCCAGGCACTGTAATACTACCAGGGCGCGACCATACGAACGCTCATTGCCGCGACCCGGAGCCGCTGGCAAAGTAGGTTGATCAAAAGCGCTCCGCGTCGTCCGCCAGCGTCCAGATCGGGCCGGTCAGACCATGCCGGTTGAACATCTCCGCCGCCTCGCGCCGCGACCATTTGGTCCAGTCCGCGTCGGCATGGCGCCCATACCATTCCCTCGCAAAGGCCCAGACCTGCTCGATCGGCCGCACATCTCCTTTCGGGATGCCCCTTGCAGCGCACCAGTCGTCGACCTGTGCCTCGTTGCGGAACAGCAGCATGACTGAGCATGTATAGATGACATTGTCCCACGCTTGCCGCATTGGGATCGGAAAATGAACGACGAAATCGGTATCGATCAGATTGCCATTTTCGATCCTGACCATCGCATGATCGTCGATCGCGCCGATTCTCGTCTCGATGGTGGCCGAACCGCCGGCCAGATGCGCCAGACCCAATGAGCACCAGGCGCAATTGCCCCACCATTTGCGGTCGCCCGACCGCACGACGCAGGTTGTAGGCGCTGCGGAAAACGGATGGGCGACCCAGATGGCATCGGAGTTCGGGTGAAGTACGACGCCGTGATTGTCCGCCAGCTCGTGTAGGCCGTGCCGTGCACTGGCTTCGCTGCATCGGCAGCGCGAGGCGATGTCGCGAACGGTTGGCGGGCGTTGATGGTCGATAAAGAAGGAAATGACGGCTTCATGCAGAATCGAATCGTTCATCGCGAATTTCCTCCCAGGGGCCGATCCGAGTTGTCAGTGGATGTCCATGCTACGTATCACCCGTGCGCCTTTGGTGACCTTGTCGATGGCCTTCTTTTCCTCGCGCAGGGCGATGCCGACGACCTTGGCTCATTTCAAGGAGACTGAATATGTCTGGGCTGACTGCGGATGAACGATCGATGCGCCGCGGTATCTGGAGGACTTCGATGTCCGGGATCGGACCGGGACCGGCGCGTTGACCATCACCCGTGATACGATCCGATCCTTTGCCGAACGCTACGATCCGCAGCCTATGCATCTCGACGAGTCGGCCGCACGCAGCCCGGACAGAGCATCTGGAAAGCTTCAATCACCAGAAGCTTGCCGCGGAAGTCGGGAATGTCGAGCGATCTTGTGGTGTTCAGCCAGTCGCTCGTCAGAAGTGGTGGCGCGGAAAGGGGCGACATGCGGGCTTCTCCTGTCCAACTTGAGTACGGGGCCAGGCTCTGCGTTGAAGAGCCCGGCCCGCGGTTGCATCATGCCGCCTGTTTCAATGGGACAGCCGGGAAATCGACCGGAACGTTCAGCGTGACGTTGACGGAGTTCGTGAAGAGGTTGAGCGCGACGTGAGCGATGATCTCAACGATGCCCTCGTCATCGAAACCGGCAGTCTTGAGCGCGATGACGTCTGCCTCGGTGACTGCCGCGCGATTGCCGACGACCTTGAGCGCAAAGGTGAGTGCTGCCTGTGTTCTGGGGTCGGAGGACTTGCCGACCTGTGCCGCCGTCATGTCCTCTTTGGAGGCTCCGGCCTTCCGGCCGAGAGCGGTGTGGGCAGCGAGGCAGTATTCGCAGCTGTTGGCGTTGGCGATGGCCACTGCGATCTCTTCACCCAGCCGCGCGCCGAGCTTGCCTCCGCCAAGGGCGCCGAACGAGCCCCACATGCTGCTCAGCGCGGCCGGAGAGTTCGCTACGGCCTTGAACATGTTGGGGACGACGCCGAACGCGCCGTTGATCTTGTCGAGCGTCGGCTTGACCGTGGCGGAGGATGAGGCTGGATCGATGAGGTTGACGTATGTCATATTCGGTTTTCCTTCTCTGATGCTTGGAGGGGGATGATTGGAGCGGTCCGACGATGGCAGTCGTCGGGCCGCTTTTCTGGTCCGGGGCTATTTTCCGGGAACGACTTTGCCCGGCAGCGAAAGGTCGCCGGATGCAACTTTGAATACGCCTGTGACGCATAGAAGCGGCGCATGTAGGTTGGCGTTGACCCTGAGACCAGCGGTCACCCCGTCGTAGGAGGCGGTTGCGATCGCGCCGATCTTCTCGAGGGGAATTTGGACTTCGACAATATCGGCAGTCAGGTCCGTCTTGAACTCCGGGCTGTCGATCAGAATCGGTGCGCCGGGCCAGGTCTCGGGCAGCCTGGGTTTCGTTCCATCGGGGATATCCTTGACCTTGAGGCCGCCAGGGCAAGCTTTGTCCTCATTGAGAATAACCCAGTGCGGGTGCCAGCGGTCCCTGTTTTTTCCGCCATATGCCGCATCGTCGAAATCGGGATGGAAGGTTACGGCGAGGGCGACGATGCCCTGATCCCGCTCGAAGCCGACATCCCAGGAATTGAGCGTCGTCGGCCAGACATAAGCATAAACGTCCGAACCCTCGAACTTGCCGATGGAATTCGGCGTCACCGCTCCTGCATCGGCCCGAACGCGCGTGCGGAAGATGGCGTGGCCACGATCCGTAACGATACGCGTTTCGATGATGTCGAACGAGGCCATGACCGCCTGGTTGCTGGCCGAAGTGATCTCGTGAGCGGATGCGCTGGCCGACAGGCAGCACAACGCCGCCATGGCGAGGCCAAGGCGCCGTGGATTGTCAGCATTCATGGTCGTCTCTTCCTTCTCAGGTTGTTGGTTGGGCTTGGAGGGGCGGTGATCCCTTTGTGAAGGTCGACCAGGTGGCAGCCTGAACGACAGGATCAGCCGCTTCGTGTTCACCGCAATCGAGCCGAAGATCCCGGCTGCCGATGGCGGCATTCACGAAGGCGCAGTGATGGGGCCTCTCCGCGTGCGGATGGGCGTGCGGTTGAAAATGGCGGCAGGAGACGCACATGCGCTGGAGAGGAATTGCACCGGCGATCTGCATCTGTCGAATGAGAGAAATCTGGGTGAGCAGCAACTCCCGCTGGGCGGCAGGAGAAAGCTTCGCCAGCGCGCCGGCGACCTGCGAGCCTGCCCGGACGATCTCGGCGCCGAGTCTGAGGCCATCTGGCGTCGTACGCATGAGCGCTGCCCGCGCGTCGCTGGGATCGACGTCGCGCCGAACAAATCCCTTGCGGACGAGCGCGCCGAGGGTGTCCGCAATGCTCGCCGTGGAAACAGCCAGATGTGCCGCAATCTCCTTGGGCCGCAAGCCTGCGGGTCGGCCGGCAAGGAGTATGAGAACCTGTGCTTGGGCAGGGTTGAGCCCGGTGCCGCCTGCGGCCGCCCAAAGGTCGGAGCGGAGCACAAAGGCTATTCGGTCGAAGCCTTCGCGCAGGCGAGCTATGAGGGGATCTGGCGTAGATGCGTGGTCCATAGAGACATTATGTAGGACTCCTAACTAATAGCAATAGGGAAGAGTCCCTGGCGCCGTCTGAATTGTCACTTGCGAATGAGGAACGGAACTATGGCATTGAACGCAACTAACGAGCGACTGAAGTACCGGTATCTCGCCCACTTGCGGGACGCGCGGCAGTTCGGCGAGCATTCGATCGACCAAGCCACCAAGGCACTCGACCGGTTGAAGAATATACCCGTCGACGCAGCCGAGAGTCTCGCGTCGAACAGGCGATGCGGCACCTTTCCACGCTCAAGGCCGAACGCGGCGACAGGCGCTTGAGCAAGGCTACAGTGTCGTCAACATTGCACGCGTTGAGGCACTTCATCGATTGGCTCGCAGAGCAGCGGGGTTTTCGTAACCGCCTGCAGAAAACGGATGCCGACTATTTCAGGCCCTCGCGTAGAGATGAGGCGACAGCTCGCGCCTCCGGGCGCCCGAAGTCGATATTTGCCAAGATGGGATCACCACTCAGTCCGAACGGGTTGAAACTCTGGCCGGAATTTCCATGCCGCTGGGTGGAGCAACCTTGTTGTCGAAGGTTCGAAACGCTCTGCGTCCTAACTACAGGCGCAGCGACGGGTTGACACCGTTGAGGAGGCGAACGAGATCGGCCTGCCGAGAGGTGCCGGTCTTGGCGAAGACCGCTTTCAATCGGCCGCGCAAGGTCTGCTCGGACAGCCCCCACGCCCGGGCAGCTTCCCGGAGCGTCTGGCCTTCGAAGATCGCCCGCGCCAGTCGTCCCTCGGCGGGCGTCAGATCGAACAGAACGTTGAGCATCTCGGTGAGTGGAGCGGCCGGTGCGGTGATTGGCGTCCCGACGAGGATTGCGTCGGCGCTCGCGAAGATGTCGTGGGCCTGGCGTCGAACCGGAATGAGATGAAAGACGGTCGCAGGAGCTCCCGCGACGCCAGCGACCGGAATCGAAGCGACGCTCGTTGTCTCGCCCTCACCGAATCGGGCAATCGCTCCAGCCAGCAGTTGGTCGGCGGCTCGGTCTCTGAGCCGCAGGCGGTCCCGAGCGCCCGTCTCGTACTGACCGGCCAGCCTTTCAAACTCGTCGTTCATTGCAATTACCCGGCCTTTCGGGGCGAGCACCGCCGCCGGGATTCCGATCAGAGAAAGCGTTTCCGCCGCTGCCCGCACCCGCTCGAGGCCCAGGCGCGATCCGGCGAGGGCGGCGCGGGCGAGCTCCGGCCGAAGCCGGTCCAGACGTGCGATGGCCGCGGGCTCGAACGGGCCTCGGCTGATTGACCGGTTGAGGTCGAAGATGAGGAGTTCGCCGCTAGGCAGCGGAAGCACGGTGCCGGCTGTCCATCCAACTCCCGCCGGCCGGAGGAATTCCTGGTAGACGCGGTCCACAGCGAGTTCTGCTTCGGTGCAGACATCGAGGTCCGATAGGAACCCATGGGGACGCTTGGCCAGGCCGCGCTCGGCTCGCAGGCTGCGATAGTCGGCCGCTTGCTCGGTGAAGCTTCGAAGAAGCGGCAGGTATCCTTCCGTGGCGGCAAAGCGGTAGTTGTGGCGTGCGTCGATCGCAATGAGCGCGGCGCCCCAACTCTCGGTCAGCCGGCACAGTCCCTCCAGCACAACGGGCCATAGCTCTGGGATGAAGGCCGCTTCGTAAATCTGATCCGCGTCCATGGTCCATCAGGTGAGAGATCGGTCCCGACACGGTCATTCTGCCAATGCCGTCCAGCCGCGACAAGCCATCGAACCCGTCGAGCACCGGGTGGCGAAGCACTCCCCCCAATGGGTGTCATAGGCCTTACTCCAGAGAAAACACTCCTGCTTCCCCTCCAACTTCACCCCCTCTGACGCGATTCTCGGCGCGGAACAGATGCTCGTTGAGGCATTCGTCCCGGAGGCGGCCTTTCAAGCTTCGGACGAAGCCGTTCCGGGTGGGTATGCCGGGCGCGATACAGCGCAACTCGACGCGTTTATCCTCTTGCCGTCGAGTTCAAGGCGAAGGTTGGTGGCCCGAATTCGAGACCTGCTCGGGCTCGCGTCGGCTCTCAACAATCGCGGTGTCCATACGGCACGGGGTGGCAGGTGGCCCGTTTCGAACATGAAGAAACGGGGCGACCGATTACCGGCGTCATGTCATTTGGAAAAGCCAGCGATGGCCGTTCACATACCCAGAGTCCGCCGCCCTCAACAAGTGTGTGCAGTCCTAATGCCTGTGGAAAGAGGCGGGCGCTATCGCCCGCCAAGTTCGTTGCAGCAGGGTCAGGTCGAGGTCAGACCCAGACCTCGAATGCCTCGATTGTGATGGTCGGCTTGTTGGTCAGCGTGACGATCAACACCTGGTCGCCGTCGCTGGCGTTTCCGTCGGGATCGAGGAACAGGTCGCCCGTCAACGTATCATAGACGATGCGTTGGTTGCCGTTGGTCGGGTTGCCGCCGGGATTGGCGACGAACTGCGCCGCATCGAGCCCGCCGCCAACCTCGTTGAGCTGCGGAAATCCGCCCGGGCCGACTCGGTGCTGGAGGCCGTGGCGCTGCGCAACGCGGCGACGACCAGCCAGGTCGCGATCGCCTGGGCCTTGCAGCGTTCGCCGGTCGTATTGATGATCCCGGGCACCAGCAAGGTGGCGCATGTCGAGGAAAACACGGCTGCCGCAGCGCTGACGTTATCGGCCTCCGACATCGCCGAAATCGACAAGCTAGTGGATTGACTCCAACGTTTGGAACCCTCGTGCACGGGCGACGATGATGTCTTCGGGATCGGCGCGCCAGACGAATGGCTTTGGGTTCCGGTTGTGCTCTTCGACGAAGCGGTTGATGGCGGCTTGAAGATCGACGACCGAGTTGAAGACGCCATGCTTCAGGCGACGTCGGGTGAGCTTGGCGAAGAAGCCCTCGACGGCGTTCAGCCACGAACTCGATGTCGGCGTGAAGTGGAAGGTCCGGCGCGGATGACCGTCGAGCCAGCGGCGGACCTCGGGCGTCTTGTGGGCGGCGTAGTTGTCGAGGATCGCGTGGACGAGCTTGCCAGGGGGGATATCGCGGTCGAGCGCGTTCAGGAAGCGGATGAACTCCTGATGCCGGTGCTGCTGCATGTTCCTGCCTGTGACGGTACCCACCAGCACGTTTAGTGCGGCGAACAGCGTCGTGGTGCCGTTGCGCTTGTAGTCGTGGGTCATGGTCCCGGCGCGGCCCTTCTTTGTTGGTAGGCCGGGCTGGTGCGGTCGAGCGCCTGGATCTGCGACTTCTCGTCGATCGACAGCACCACCGCATGGGCCGGCGGTGCCACGTACAAGCCGACGACATCCTCGAGCTTGCTCGCGAAGGCTGGGTCATTGGACAGCTTGAAGCTCCGCCAGCGGTGGGGTGCCGGGCCATGCACCTTCCAGATGTCCTGGACCGTGGAGACCGCCATGCCGACGGTCTTCTCGCCGCCATCGCCCGGACCGTCCAGTGGGTCGCCTCGAGCGGCGGCGGCGCCAGCGTGAGGCGAACCATCTCGGCCACCCGGTCCGCGGCGATCGGCGGACTTCGAGGCAGCGATCGACCCGGCCCGAGCCTCTCATGGCACAACTTCCCTGACCGAGACGCCGTCAACTGGAGGGTCGGTTCCCGTCAGGTGTCGACGGGCCGTTCCCCCAAGGATGAGACATGCAAAGCGTCGCGATTGACAACAGACCGTGATGGTCCTACCAATTTAGACAACTAAATTGGCCCATCTGATTTGGTGATACGGCCAAAGCGGCCGCTCGCATGGGAGGAAAGTCGTGAGGAAGCTTGTCTTGTTGTTTGCGGCAGTATCTGCCTCGGCACTCGTGGCGGGCGTGCCTGCTGGAGCCCAGGAGCTAACTGTCGAGGTGATGCATCCCTGGACGTCGGGCGGGGAATCGGCGGCCGCGGCGGTGTTCGCGTCCCAGTTCGAGAGTGCCGGCGGCGTGTGGGTCGACCGTGCCGTCGCCGGCAACGATCCGCTGCTTGCCGCCGCGATGAATCGGATCGTCGGCGGCAATCCGCCGTCGGCGTCTCACTTCAACACCGGCCGCCCATTCGAGGAACTGGTCGAGGCGGGGTTGCTTCGCGACGTGGACGAGGTTGCCGGTCCAGGCAAATGGGCCGAGGTCATCCCCTCCGTGTTCCTCGAGGCGATCACGCGGGACGGCAAGATCATGGCCGTCCCGATCAACCTCCAGACCGAGAACTGGCTCTGGTACTCGACCGAGGTGTTCGAGAAATCGGGCATCACGGAAGTGCCGAAGACCTGGGACGAGCTATTTGCCGCGGCCGACAAGATGAAGGCCGCTGGCTATATCCCGATGGCGCTGGGCGGAGGCTCGTGGGCTGACCGTTTCGTTTTCCAGAAGGTGCTGGCGAGCGTCGCCGGCTCCGATCTCTATCTCCGCATCTTCCGCGACCGCGACGTGGACGCGCTCGAGGACCCGGCGGTGAAGCAGGCGATCGAGGTCTATGGCAAGCTCCGCGCCTACGTCGACCCGGGCAGCGCCAGCCGCAAGTGGAACGACGCGACCAACCTGGTGATCACCAACAAGGCCGGATTTCAGATCATGGGCGACTGGGCCAAGGGCGAGTTCGCCGCCGCGGGCTACACGCCGGGCAAGGAGTACGGCTGCACCCTCTACCCGGGGAAGGAGCTCTCGGTCATGAGCGGCGACGTATTCGTCCTGCCCGTGCTCGAGGACGCCAAAGCGACCGAGGCGCAGACCCTCCTCGCTGAGGTGATGTTCGCCCCCGAGACGCAGCTCCAGTTCAACATGAAGAAGGGCTCGAACCCGATCCGGCAGGATGTGGACGTGTCGCAGATGGACATCTGCGCCCAGCACGCCGCCGAGATCCTGAAGGACCCGGCGAACCAGGTGCCGAACCCGCAGTTCGTTCTGTCGAACGACGCGCTCGGCGCCGTCCGCGACGTGATCACCGCCTACTGGAACGACCCGTCGATGACGGCCGACCAGATGACGGCGGCGATGGCCGAAGTGCTGTCGAACATCGAGTAGCGGCAATCCTGGCCGGCGGGGCGATGCACCGCCGGCCACCTTCTCCCGTGCTGGAATCGGAGCAGCTCCCGTGAACGCCGCCGAGCGGATCAGGACGCACGTGGCCGCCTTCACCGCCATGCTGCCAACCACCGCCTTTGTCATCGTGATCTATCTCGGTTGCCTGGCGTGGACGGTGTTCATCTCCTTCACGTCGTCGAAGGTGCTCCCCAACGCCAATTTCGTCGGCCTCGCCCAGTACCGGCGGCTAATGGTGACCGAGCGGTGGACCGTCTCGGTCGAGAACATCTTCATCTATGGAAGCCTCTACATCCTCGGCTGCCTCGTGCTTGGTTTCCTCCTCGCCGCCTTCATCGACCAGAAGGTGCGCTTCGAGAACGCCCTCCGCACCATCTATCTCTTCCCCTACGCGCTCTCCTTCATCGTCACCGGCGCGGTATGGCAGTGGATCCTCAATCCGCAGCTCGGCATAGGCAAGGCGATCCGCGATCTTGGCCTCGAAGGCTTCACCTTCGAGGTGCTCGTCAACCCCGCCACCGCGATCTACGCGCTGGTCATCGCCGCCCTCTGGCAGGGCGCGGGACTCGTCATGGTGATGCTCCTCGCGGGGCTTCGCGGAGTCGACGGTGAGATGATGCGGGCGGCGCAGGTCGACGGCGTGCCGTTGTGGCGCACCTACGCAACGATCGTGCTGCCGGAGCTGCGGCCGATGATCGTCACCTCCGTCGTCATCCTCGCGATCGCGGTGGTCAAGGTCTACGACCTCGTCGTCGCGATGACGATGGGCGGACCAGGCATCGCCACCGAGGTCCCGGCGAAGTTCGTGATGGACCACCTGTTCGAGCGCGGCAATATCGGCCTCGCCACGGCGGCCGCGACACTGATGCTCGTCGTCGTCCTCGCCTTCCTGGTTCCGTGGCTCTACGTCGCCTATGTGCGGCAGCCGAAGGGAGCACGGGTATGAGCGCTCCCGCGGCCGCAGCCCTCCGGCCGGGACCAGCCGGGCCGCCGCCTGCCGAAGTGAGTGCCGGCCGCATTGCGCTGTACGTCTTCCTGGCGCTGTCGGCGGCCTTCTTCCTGATGCCGCTCTACGTGATGGTCGTCACCTCGCTCAAGGACATGGCCGAGATCCGGCAGGGCGAGATCTTCGCGCTGCCGGGGCGCCTCACGATCGCGCCCTGGATCAAGGCCTGGTCGAGCGCCTGCAGCGGCCTGACCTGCGACGGCGTCAGCGCCGGGTTCCTCAATTCGGTGAAGATCACGCTGCCCGCCGTGCTCGCCTCGGTCGCGCTCGGCGCAGTCAACGGCTACGCGCTCTCCTTCTGGCGCTTCCCCGGCGCGAACCTGATCTTCGCGGTGCTGATGACCGGCGCCTTCATCCCGCTCCAGGTGTTCATCTACCCCCTCGTCCGCATCACGTCGGAGGTCGGCCTGTTCGGAACGCTAACCGGCGTGATTCTCCTCCACATCTGCTTCAGCCTTCCGCTCATGACGCTTCTCTTCCGCAACTTCTACGCGGGCGTCCCGGTCGAGCTGTTCAAGGCGGCCCGCGTCGACGGCGCCGGCTTCTGGTCGATGTTCCGCCATGTCTTCGTGCCGATGTCGGTGCCAATCATCGTCGTCGCGCTGATCATCCAGATCACCGGCACGTGGAACGACTTCATCCTCGGCCTGATCTTCGCCGGGGCCGACAACATGCCGATCACCGTGCTGCTCAACAACGTGGTCAACTCCCAGTTCGGCGAGCGCGAATACAATGTCGACATGGCGGCGACCATCCTCGCCGGCCTCGTGCCGCTCGCCCTCTACTTCGCTTCGGGACGCTGGTTCGTCCGCGGCATCATGGCGGGAGCGGTGAAGGGATGACCGCGATGCTCGCCCGCGCCAACGCCATCGAGCTTCGCGGCCTCAAGGTCGCCTATGGGGCGATGACCGTGCTGAGGTCGGTGGACCTCGATATCGGCGAGGGCGAGTTCCTGGTCCTCCTCGGCCCGTCGGGCTGCGGGAAGTCGACGCTGCTCAACGCCGTGGCCGGCCTCGGCCAGATCTCGGAGGGACAGGTCTTCATCGGCGGCGACAACGTCACCTGGAAGCAGCCGAAGGACCGCCACATCGGCATGGTCTTCCAATCCTACGCGCTCTACCCGCGCATGACGGTCCGCAAGAACTTGGCCTTCGGGTTGATGATGCAGCGGGTGCCAAAGGCGGAGATCGACGCGCGGGTCGCGGAGGCGGCGCGCATCCTTCACCTTGAGCCACTCCTCGAGCGCCGTCCATCCGACCTCTCCGGCGGCCAGCGCCAGCGCGTCGCCATCGGCCGGGCCCTGGTCAAGAACGTCAAGGTCTTCCTGTTCGACGAACCGCTGTCCAACCTCGACGCCAAGCTCCGCGGCGAGCTAAGGGTCGAGATCAAGCGCCTTCACCGCGATCTCGGCACCACGATGATCTACGTCACCCATGACCAGATCGAGGCCTTGACCCTCGCCGACCGTGTGGCGGTGATGAAGGACGGCGTCATCCAGCAGCTCGATCGCCCGGACGTGGTCTACGCCACGCCGGAGAACCGCTTCGTCGCGGGCTTCATCGGCGCGCCCGGAATGAACTTCCTTCCCGGCTCGCTCGAGACCGGAACCGACGGACCGGTGTTCCGCGCGGGCGACGTGCTCGTGCCTCTCGCCGGCTATCCGTTCCGCGGCCCGCCCGGTGCGGGTCGCGCCGTGGAGCTTGGCATACGGCCAGAGCACGTACGGCTTGGCGATGCCGCGGCAGGACAGGCGATTCGGGTCGAGCCAACGGTCGATCTGGTCGAGCCGATGGGCGCCGACGCGCTCGTATGGACGACGCTCGCCGGCCACCCTTTCTCGGTACGCGTCAACGCCGAGGAGACGTTGCCCGGCAAAGGGCCGGTGACGGCAGGTTTTCCGGTGGCGCGCGTCTCGTTGTTCGACGTCGGCAGCGGCGCAAGGCTCTAGCAGCAGGAGAGTGAAGTTGAAGATCGTCGATGTCGAAGCATTCGCCCTGTCGATCCCCGTCGCGGACGGGATCGTCTTCGGAATCGGGAAGGTGTTGAGACGAGACACGGTCCTCGTCAAGGTCACGACCGAGGATGGAATCGTGGGCTTCGGCGAGTCCCATCACGGGCGCGCCGCCGGCTCGGTCGCCCACATCGTCAACAGCCTGCTCAAGCATTTCGTCGTCGGGGCCGACGCGACCGACGTCGTCGGCATCTGGCAGCGTATCTACACTATGCAGCTTCGAAGCCACGGTCTCGGGGCTGCCACCGCGATCGCGATGAGCGGCATCGATCAGGCGCTGTGGGACATCCGCGGCAAGGCGACGGGCTGGCCGCTCTACAAGCTCCTCGGTGGATCGGCGCGGAAGGTGAAGACCTATGCCGGCGGCGTGTCGCTCGGTTGGAGCGAGCCGGCGGCGCTCTGCGACGAGGTCGCGGCGGCGATGGAGCTCGGCTATCGGGCGGTCAAGCTCCGCGGCGGCGACACCGTCGCCCGCGACGTCGAGCGCGCGACCGCCGTCCGCGAGCGGTTCGGCGACGACCTCACCATCATGGTCGACGCCAACACCAACTATACCCTCGACGACGCGATCCGCGCGCTCCCCGCCTTCCGCGCGCTCGAGATCGCCTGGCTCGAGGAGCCCTTCGCCCCGCATGACTACCGGAGCTATGCCCGCGCCGACCATGCCGGCGTGCCGCTTGCCGCCGGCGAGAACCACTACACGCGCTTCGAGTTCCACCGGCTCATCGAAGACGGCCATGTTGGCATCATCCAGCCGGACCTCTCGAAGTCCGGCGGCATCACCGAGGTGGTGCGCATCGCCGCGCTCGGCTCGGCCTGGAAGCTGCCGCTCTGCCCGCATACCGCGACCACGGGGCTCAACATGGCGGTGACCATCCATGTGCTCGCCGCCACCGAAAACAGCGGATACTTCGAAGGAGATATCTCCCACCCCAATCCGTTCCGGGACCGGCTGGTCTCGACGCCCTATGCGGTTGCCGCCGACGGCACGGTGTCTCCGCTCGAGGCGCCGGGCATCGGCGTCGAGGTCGACGAGGACTTCGCGCGCGCCCATCCCTTTGTGGACGGACCGGCCTATGCCGAGATACCGGTGCGTGGGGGGAAGTGACCAGCCTTCGCCGGCCATCCTCCCCGCCACGTCAAGGGAGCAGCCGCCATGGATGAAGCCAACCAGACCCTCCGCGTCGTCAACGACCTCGTCGCATTTATCCAGAAGCGCGGCTACGAGCCTGGTGAGCGTCTGCCATCCGAGCGGGATCTCACTAGCCGCTTCGCCGTGGGCCGCGGGGTCATCCGTGAGGCGCTGGCCTTCCTCGAGGCAAGCAGGTTCATCGAGCGGAGGCGCAATTCGGGAATCTTCCTCGCTGCCGAGATGAATCAGGTCAGCCTTGAGACGCTGGTTCTCTATGCGAAGCTCGGCATCCCGCTCGACCAGCGGACGCTGGTGGAGTGCATGGAGGTCCGGAAGATCCTCGAGCTGCAAGCCATCACTATCGCCTGCGAGCGGCGAACCGAGGCCGACCTTGCCGCGCTCCGCTCTATCCTCGCCCGCTCCGAGGCGGCGCTCGCCGCCGGTGAATCGATCGCCGACCTCGACCACGAGTTCCACATGGCAATCTTCCACGCGACGCAGAACGACATATTCCTTCGCGTCGTCACGCCCTTTTACCTGATGAGCCGGCAGCGGCGGAACGCCTTCTTCGCCGAGAGCGGGCACGCCCGTACCTCGCATGGCCACCACGTCGCGCTGGTTGAGGCGATCGAGGCGCGGAATGCGGGACGGGCCGCCGAACTGATGAATTCACACATCGGCCGGGTCGAGCAGCACTACCTCGCCGGCGAGAACAACTGGAGCAAAGAGCAATGAGCGACCTACCCGTGGCGGACTATGCCCGCAACATGCGCCTGATCGGCTATACGGACCAGGGTGGACGGCCCGACGGCGTGCAGGTGATGGTCAACAAGGGATACGCCATCGTCGGCCATATGTTCTCGCAGGGTTTCTCGGTGGTCGACGTGCGCGATCCGCGCAACCCGAAGCCGGTCACCTACGTCCCGGCTCCGCCCAACACCTGGACGCTGCACCTCCAGGCGCATGACGACCTGCTGCTCGTCGTCAACGCCAAGGACCTTTACCGGGATGCGATCCTCCAGGACGAGCAGAAGTACTACGTCGGTTCGATGAGCGACAAGCTCGGCCTCCGGTCGAGCCAGGAGTACTCCGCTGGATTTCGCGTCTACGACATCAAGAATCCGGCCGCGCCACGCGAGATCGGCTTCATGCCGGTCGAGGGCGTCGGCGTGCATCGCATCTGGTACGTGGGCGGTCGCTGGGCCTACATGTCGGCGATGCTCGATGGCTTCAGCGACTTCGTATTCCTGATCGTCGACATGGCCGACCCGACGAAGCCGTCGATCACCGGTCGCTACTGGATCCCCGGCATGAACCTCGCCGCGGGCGAGACGCCCTCGTGGGACTCGAGCCGATTCCGCTATTCCTGCCACCACGGCCTCGTCGCAGGCGATACCGCCTACGTGACCTGGCGCGACGGCGGCTTAACCCTCCTCGACATCGCGGACCGCAGCGCCCCGAAGCTAATCGCGCACCGGATCTGGTGCCCGCCCTATGGTGGTGGCACGCACAACGCCCTTCCGCTCGTTGACCGCGATCTGCTTGTCGTTGTCGACGAGGCGGTGCTGACCAACTGCGCCGACGGCATGAAGTACACCTGGGTCTTCGACATTCGCGAACCGTCGAACCCGATCAGCATCTCGACCTTCCCGACGCCATCGGACCGCGACTATGTCGCCAAGGGCGGGCATTTTGGCCCGCACAATGTTCATGAGAACCGTCCGGGCAGCTTCGTCTCCTCGGAGATGATGTTCGCCACCTACAACAATGCCGGCGTGCGTGCCTTCGACATCCGAAATCCGTACCAGCCGGTCGAGGTCGGCGCCTATGTGCCGCCGCCGCCGACGCGGGTGCTCGACCATCGGCCCGGAATCCCGTCGATCCTCCACACCAACGACGTTTTCGTCGACGCCAACCGCTTGCTCTATCTCACCGACATGAACGGCGGCCTGTCGATCATCGAGATGACCGGCTGAAATCTCTGGTGCTTGCTACCTACCGTCGGGCTTGCGCGCTTCTAGGTTCCCCGGCCATCCGACATACTAGTGAGGGTCAGACCGCAGTCAGCATGGTCAGTGCGGCCCCTCCGGGGATTGGTAGATTGCATATCTGACCGCGTCGTCTGCTAGTGGCTGATTGCAACGAGTTGCCGCACGCGGACCCGGGTCACAGGTCGCCCTCGCACATCGTCAGGGGACGATGGGATCAGGCCAGGAACTTCTTTTCGTAGGCCTTCACCTCATCCATCTTCTGCAAGCGGAAGATCTCGGTGACGGGAACGAGGTCCTTGTCGACATGATGGATGCCGCGGTCTCTGACGATGCGGGCGAATACGTCCTTCATCGCGGTGACCGAGGCGCGCAGCGCGTGGTTGCCGTAGATGACGACGGTGATCTTGCCGAGGGCCTTGATGCGCTCCTCATTCATCTCGGGATAGGCCGTCGGGATGACGACGACACCGGCCTTGCCGGTCCAGCCGCGCACGAAGCTCTCGACCTCGTCGGCCGTCTTCTGCTTGGAGTGAATGACGATCAGGTCGGCGCCAGCTGCCTCGTAGGCGGCGGCGCGGTTGAGCGCCTCCATCTCGCCCAGGCCTGCTATCAGCGCCTCGGTACGCGCGATGACCAGAAAGTCGGGATCGGTACGGGTTGCGACTGCGGCCCGGATCTTGCCCTGAAACTCCTCGACTCGCAGCAATTCCCGCCTTCCGTCCGCGACAAGACTCGTGACTTTCGGGAAGGTCTTGTCCTCGACGGCCACTGCGGCCGCGCCGGCGCGCTCATATTGCCGGACTGCGTGGATGATGTTGAGCGCATTGCCGAATCCCGTATCGATGTCGGCGATGATCGGCAGCGATGACTGCTCGGCCATGGCGCGCACCATGTCGAGATGCTGGGTCATCGAGACGAGACTGACGTCGGGAAGGCCGTAAAGCGCCGATAGCTCGAAGCCGGAGGCCCAGATGCCGTCGAACCCCGCCTCTTCGACGAGGCGGGCCGAAAGCGGGCTATGGGCGGCCATGACATGCGCAAGTCCGTTTCTCGCGATGACGTCCTTGAGAATGCGCCCCCTGCTCATGCTGCTCTGTCCTCGGCGAGTCGGGTGCAAGCGGCGATGATGCGGTCGCAGCCGTCGGCGAGGTCTGCGATGGCCGAGGCGTAGGAAATGCGGAAATAGGGCGAGGCAAGGAAACCGGAGCCGGGGACCACAGCCACGCCGACCTCATCCAACAGGTAGAGCACGAAATCCGAGTCGGACTCGATGACGCCGCCGTTCGCCGTTCGCCGGCCGATCACGCTCTCGCAGTTGACGAAGGCGTAGAACGCCCCATCCGGCGCGCGGCAGCTGAGGCCCGGTGCCCGGTTGATCTTGTCGATGACGAGATCGCGGCGGTTCTCGAACTCGACCCGGAACGCTGCGACATGGGACTGGTCGCCGGCGATGGCTTCGATCGCAGCGTGCTGCGAGATGGAACTCGTATGCGAGGTGGTCTGGCCCTGTATGACGTTCATCGCCTTGATCAGTTCGATCGGCCCCGCGCCGTAGCCGACGCGCCAACCGGTCATGGCGCTCGCCTTGGAGACACCATTGATCGTCAGCGTGCGGTCGAACAGGTCGGGCGCGGCGCCGGCCATTGTCGCAAAGCCTGCCTCGCCATAGACAAGCTTCTCATAGATGTCGTCGGACAGGACATGGACCTGGGGGTGACGGTGCAGAATCTCGGCGAGTGCGCCGAGGTCATCGGCGCCGTAGACGGCGCCGGTCGGATTGTTCGGCGAATTGAGCATCAGCCATTTCGTGCGCGGCGCGATCGCCCTCTGGAGACGCTCGGGCGTCAGCTTGAAGCCGTCGGTCTCAAGGCACTCGACGAGGATCGGCTCCCCGCCCGCCAGTCGCACCATGTCCGGATAGGAGACCCAGCACGGGGTGGGAACGATAACCTCCTCACCGGGCTCGAGGCTGGCGAACAAGGCATCGAACACGACCTGCTTGGCGCCGCAGCCCACCGTGATCTGGTCGACGGAATAGTCGAGATTGTTGTCGCGCAGAAACTTCCCGCGGATCGCCTCGCGAAGCGCAGCGGTTCCGGCGACCGTCGTGTAGCGCGTCCTGCCTTCCCGTATGGCGCGGATGCCGGCTTCGGCGATATGGGCCGGCGTGTCGAAGTCGGGCTCGCCCAGGCTGAGTGAAACGATGTCCTTGCCCTCAGCCTTCAGCGCGGCAGCACGCGCCGCCGTCGCCTTGGTCTGAGAGGGACGGATAGATTTGAGGCGACCCGATACAAGCGACATTGCGCACTCCGGAACTGCTGGCCGCGCCACAGGAGAACCGTGAGCTGGCGGCTGCCGGCGCGTGATTCGCTGTCGGTCGAGCGAGGGCTGGAAGGCGAAGTCGAAGCCGGCGAGCGTCTTGATGGTGGTGAGGCGTCCCAGCGTGAGGGCGGTCTTGATGCGGCGGCTCTCACGGACAGTCA
>JALHMM010000108.1 GCA_022844045.1 Reyranellaceae bacterium
GGCGATGCCGCCGCCAAAGCGGGCGGCGACGCCCGGCCGACGCGAGGATCCCAAGCGGCGCACCGGCAAGGTCGACGTCACCGCCGCGCTCAACGACGAGGATTCGATCCGCGGCCGCTCGGTCGCAGCGCTCCGGCGCGCGACCGAGAAGGAACGGCGCAAGCTGCAGACCGGTCAGGCGCAAACCCAGAAGCTCTACCGAGAGGTGACGATCCCCGAGACCATCACGGTGCAGGAGCTCGCCGCGCGCATGACCGAGCGCGGCGTCGACGTGATCCGCATCCTGATGAAGATGGGCCAGCTGGTGACCATCAATCAGGTGATCGACGCCGATACCGCCGAGCTGGTCGTGGCCGAGATGGGCCATACCGCCCGACGCGTCAACGACGCCGACATCGAGGTCGGCCTGGGCACCGTGATCGACGCCGATGAGGCGCTCGTACCGCGCCCGCCGGTCGTCACGATCATGGGCCACGTCGACCACGGCAAGACCTCGCTGCTCGACGCGCTGCGCTCGACCGACGTCGCCGCGCACGAGGCCGGCGGCATCACGCAGCACATCGGCGCCTACCAGGTCACGCTGGAAGGCGGCCAGAAGATCACCTTCCTCGACACGCCGGGCCACGAGGCGTTCACCGCGATGCGTTCGCGCGGCGCCAAGGTGACCGACATCGTCGTGCTGGTGGTCGCCGCCGATGACGGCATCATGCCGCAAACCATCGAGGCCATCGCCCACGCCAAGGCGGCGAAGGTGCCGATGATCGTCGCCATCAACAAGATCGACAAGGGCGGCGCCGACGCGGCGCGCGTGCGCCAGGCCCTGCTGCAGCACGAGGTGCAGGTCGAGGAGTTCGGCGGCGACGTGCAGTCGGTCGAGGTCTCGGCGACGAAGAAGATCAATCTCGACAAGCTGCAGGAAGCCATCCTGCTGCAGGCCGAGGTGCTCGACCTCAAGGCCAATCCCAACCGTCTGGCCGAGGGCACCATCGTCGAGGCCAAGCTCGATCCGGGTCGCGGCTCGGTGGCCACCGTGCTGGTGCAGCGCGGCACCTTGCATGGCGGCGACGTCTTCGTCGCCGGCGCCGTGTGGGGCCGTGTGCGCCGCCTGGTCGACGATCGCGGCCAGCAGGTCGACGCCGCGCCGCCCGCGTATCCCGTCGAGGTGCTCGGTCTCAACGGCACGCCCGAGGCCGGCGACGAATTCCACGTCGTCGACAGCGAGGCGCGCGCGCGCGAGATCGCCGACTTCCGCGCCCGGCGCGACCGCCAGGCGCAGCTCGCCAAGGAAGCCGGCGGCCGCGGCAGCCTCGAGGACATGCTCAAGGGCATCCGCGAGGGTACGGCGAAGGACCTGCCGGTTGTCATCAAGGCCGACGTGCAGGGCTCGGTCGAGGCGATCGTCGCCTCGGTGCAGAAGCTGGCGACCGAGAAGGTCCAGGCGCGCGTGCTCTATAGCGGCGTCGGCGGCATCAACGAGTCGGACGTCACCCTGGCGCGCGCCTCGAACGCGGTGATCATCGCCTTCAACGTGCGTGCCAATCCGCAGGCGCGCGAGGTCGCAAAACGCGACAAGATCGAGATCCGCTACTACTCGATCATCTACAACGTCGTCGACGACATGAAGGCCCTGATGACCGGCCTTCTCGACCCGACCTACAAGGAGAACTTCCTCGGCTACGCCGAGATCCGGCAGGTCTTCAAGATCACCAAGGTCGGCAATGTCGCGGGCTGCATGATCACCGAGGGCGTGGTCAAGCGCGGCGCCAAGGTGCGCCTGCTGCGCGACAACACGGTGATCCACGAAGGCACGCTCAAGACGCTCAAGCGCTTCAAGGACGAGGTGCGCGAGGTCAACACCGGCTTCGAGTGCGGCATGGCGTTCGAGAACTACGAGGACATCCGCCCCGGCGACCAGATCGAGTGCTTCGAGGTCGAGGAGGTCCGTCCGACGCTGTAGGCGCCGGACGGCGCCGCCCGGCGTCGGCCCAGAGCAACAGGTATGGCCCGCAACCGCAAAGCCGCCCGTGGCGCCGGTGGGAGTGATCCCGCCGGCCGCCCCAAATCGCCCCGCCAGCTACGGGTCGGCGAGGAGCTGCGCCATGCCCTGGCCAGGCTCTTCGAGCGCGGCGACATGCGCGACCCCGAGCTGCGCGGCGCCTCGGTGACCGTTACCCAGGTCGATTGCAGTCCCGACCTGCGTAACGCCGTCGCCTATGTCATGCCCCTGGGTGGCGTCGATCGCGAGCGGCTGCTGGCGGCGATGCGCCGTGCCGCGCCCTATTTCCGCTCCCAGCTCGCGCGCGCGGTCGAGCTGCGCCATGCGCCGGAGCTTCAGTTCCGCATCGACGAGACGTTCGACTACGCTGGCCGCATCAACGAGATCCTGCATTCGCCCGACGTGGCACGCGATCTCGAGGCCCCGGCGGACGACGAGGAAGCGCCGACTCGGCGAGAGTGAGCGTCAGGAAGCCAGTGGCGCCCGCTGGCTCACCGCCTCGGCATGCCGATCGCGGCCTTGCGTCACCGCACGCGCGCCGTCGCGTCGCCGACACTCAACCCCGTCGCGTTCTCGAACAGAGCCGGCTCGCCGAACGCGCCTTCGCTGTTGATCAGCAGCACGCGGCTGTTCGCGTCGAGACCAAGCGCCGCGCGCGCGTCGCCGTGGGCGCACAGACGCAGCAACGCCGCCGCGCCGGAGCAGCCAGAGGGGCCGGCGACAATCGTCGGGTCGTCGCCCTCGGGGCGGGCCAGGGCGCGCATGGCCGGCGGCACGTGATCCTCCTCGATGGTCATGAACCAGTCGGCGCCGAGCCCGAGGATTGGCCAGGTCAGCGGCGAGATCTCGCGGCAGGCCAGACCGCCCATCGATGTCGTGGCGTCGCCGCTGGCCAAGGCCGGCGCGCCCACCCGGTTGCTCTGGAACCAGCAATCGGCGCTGCGCGGCTCGACGACGATGGATAGCGGCCGGCGCTCGCCAAGGCTTTCCCAGAGGAATCCCAGCACCGCCGCCGCCAGCCCACCGACGCCGGCCTGCACCAGCACATGCGTCGGCACCTCGCCGGCCTGGCTCAACGCTTCGTCGGCCAGCACGGTATAGCCCTGCATGACGTATGTCGGGATGGTCTCGTAGCCCGGCCACGAAGTGTCGGAGATGATCGTCCAGCCACGTGCCTGCGCCGTCTCTCGGCATCGCGCCACGGCCGCCTCGTAGTCGCCATCGACGCGCACGATCTCGGCACCGCGCGCACGGATCGCCGCCTCTTTCTCGGCGCTGGTGAAGGACGGCAGGAAGATCACGCTGCGCGCACCGAAGATCTTGGCGCCGGCGGCGACCGCGCGACCGTGATTGCCCGAGCTCGCCGTGGCGAAGGTGAATTGCGGATGCGATCGACCGGCCAACGCCTCGAAGCCGCCCGCGCCCGTGGCGTCGCGCAGGACGCGGCCGACGGCGAACACGCCGCCCAGCGCCTTGAAAGCGCCGAAACCGAAGCGCTGGCTCTCGTCCTTGACCTGTACCGCGCTCACGCCCAGGCGCCGCGCCAGAGCGGGCAGACCGTACAGGGGCGTCGGCTCGTGCGCGGGACAGCAGGCCAGCGCCGCGCGAACCTCGCCCAGGCCAGCGACGGACACCACATCGCGCTGCGCCGGGCCGTAGCTGGCGGCGGTATGGCGGCGGGGATTGATCTGCAGCCAGTGTGCGGTCATCGCGCTCTGTACCATGATAGGCAAGTGTCTGGCGTGGTTGGATTATCTGCCTTATTGTCGGTCAAACCACAGGGGTGTCGCCGATGAAAGTCAACGTCGAGATCGACTGTACGCCGCAGGAGGCCCGTGCCTTCTTCGGCCTGCCGGACCTGCAGCCCATGCAGGGGCGCATCCTCGACGAGATCGAGGGGCGCATGAAGTCGGCGCTGGCGTCGATGGAGCCGGAAGCGGTGTTCAAGACCTGGCTGCCGGCGACCATGCAGGGCGTCGAGCAGGTCCAGCAGATGCAGCAGATGTTCTGGTCGCAACTGGCCTCGCTCGCGGGCGGCCAGAAGAAGTGACCGAGATGAGCGATCCCGCGCCGTACTACCGCGCCCATGTCTTCTGCTGCACCAACCGGCGGCCTGACGCGCATCCCCGTGGCTCGTGCGCCGCGCGCGGCTCGGAGGAGCTGCGCGACCACATGAAGAACCGCGCCCGCGAGCTGGGACTGAAGGACGTGCGCATCAACGCCTCGGGCTGCCTCGATCGCTGCGAGCTCGGGACGACGGTGGTGATCTACCCCGAAGGTGTCTGGTACAGCGTCGCCAACAAGGAAGACATCGAGGAAATCCTGCAGACGCATGTCAAAGGCGGGGGCCGCGTCCGGCGCCTGATGCTGCGTCCAACAGACAAGCTGCCGGCCGACCGCGCAGCCGATTGAACAAGGGAGTGGGCGAGATGGGCCATGGTCTGGCACTCGCATTCATACTGTTGGCGCTCGGCGGCGCCGGTCTTGCGTTCGTCAAACCCTGGGGATTGCCACGCGGCGACCTGATCCGCGCCCAGTACGATCAGGCTGCGAGCGAGCGCGCGGCGCTCGACAAGTCCCTGCTCCAGGTCAAGGCCGACCTGGCGCGGATGACGGCGGCGAAGGCCGAGGCCGAGCGTCTGGCGGGGATGGAGCGCGAGCAGGCGGCGCGCAAGCTCGCCGATCTCGAGACCCATGCGAAGGCCGTGATGGCGCGCGCCGTCGATACCGAGCGCGCGGTCGCCGCCGCGCAGGCCGCTGGCGCGGCCACGGCCGCGAAGGCGCTGGCCGACGCCGAGGAGCTTCGCCGGGAACTGGCGCGCACGATCGCCGCGCGCGACGAGCTGGCGAAACGGCTGGAAACCGGACAGACCCCCGCCGGCCAGCCCGATGCCGCCGCCGAGGCGGAGTTCGCGAAGCGTCTGGCGGCAGCGCGTACCGAGGCGGCCGAGCGCTTCATGCAGGCGCGCAACGAGGCCGACCGGCAGATCACGGCCGCCCAGGCAGACGCAGCGCAGTGCCGCGCCGATCTCGAGAAAGCCCAGGCGAAGGCGACAGGGGCGGTGCCGACGGAGTCTGCGCCGGCCACGGCGCCGGCCTGCCCACCGGCGGCCGCGGCGGAACCGCCGGCACCCAGCACCGCGACCCCCGCCGTGGTCCCCGCCGCGGAAATCGCGCAGCAGCTCACCGCGTCAGGCCGCATCTCGCTCTACGTGCCATTCGACACCGGCAGCGCGGTGGTGAAACCCAGTGCGCTGCCCTCGATCGAGCCGATCGCCGCGGCGTTGCGCCAGGATCCCAAGCTGAAGCTCCTGCTGGTCGGCCATACCGACAGCCAGGGCGATTTCGGCTTCAATCGCCAATTGTCGGAAAACCGCGCCAAGGCGATCGTCGATCAGCTGATCGCCAAGCACGGGATCGACCGCGCGCGGCTGGCCTTCGCCGGCGTCGCCGACCTGGCGCCGATCGCCAGCAACGACACCGACGCCGGCCGCCAGCGCAACCGGCGCGTCGAACTGGTCAGGCGGTAGCGACATTCCCTTCCCCCTCCGAGGGAAGGACGCGAGTCATGCGTCATTCCGCTCGGGTCGACGGATTGTCGTCGATCAGCAGGTCGGCGAGGCGGGCGATGATGCGGTCGGGCCGCGCGCCGCTGCCGGCGGGCAGGCCATCGCCATCGGGGTCGTACCAGATGCCGCGCAGACCCAGGCGCTGGGGCGTGACGACTTCCCATTCGAGATTGTCGCCGACCATCCAGGCGTCGGGCGCGGCGCAGCCGAGCTTGCCCAGCGCGTGGCGATACACGTCGGGCTCGGGCTTGCCGCGGCCGAACTCGCCCTCGATCTGGACGTGATCGAAGTACCGCGCGAGATCGAAGCGCTCGATCTTGGCGCGTTGAACCTCGCCGCGGCCGTTGGTCACCAGCGCCAGTCTCACGCCGGCCCGGCGCAGCGTCGCCAGCGTGTCGTGCGCGTCGGGACAGAGCGCGTACTCGGCCTGGCGCATCTCGGTGAAGGCATCGGCGATGCGCGTCGCGAGATCGTCGTCGCGATGACCCAGCCGCGCGAAGCCGCCCTGCACGACCAGCCGCCGCGCGCCGACGATATCGAGGCGCCACCGCGCCGCTGCGGCCTGGTCCTTCCAGAACGCGTTGGCCGAAGCCAGGATCGCATCCCTGACGGCCTCGACGTCGGCGCCAGGCACGCCGCCTTCCAACGTTTCGCGATAGCGCGATAGCAGTCGACCCCAGGCCTCGACCGGCTTGGCGTAGGCGCGGATGATCGTGTCGTCGAGGTCGAAGAGGATGGCGGCGGGCAGGTGAATCATCGCCGCTGGCTTACGCCCAACGGGCCCAGGACGCCAGATCAGGCGGTGTCGCGCGCCGCCTTTTCGGCGATACCCGAGACACCTTCGCGCCGCGCCAGCTCGTCCCATACGGCGGTCGGCTTGATGCCCAAGGTCGCCCACAGCGCCAGCAGGTGGTAGAGCAGGTCGGCGCTTTCGGCGACGAGCTTTTCCTTGTCGCCCTTGACCGCCTCGATGACCGCCTCGGTGGCTTCCTCCCCCAACTTCTGGGCGAGCTTGTCACGCCCACGCGCCATCAGTTTAGCGGTGTAGGAGGTCGACGGGTCGGCGCCGCGGCGGCTGTCGATGGTCGCGTAGAGCCGATCGAGCATGTGCACATCCGGCTCGCCCGTCTCGGCAAGGTCTCGCGCGCGTGCCTTCTTGGACTTGGCAGCCTTTTTCTTGCTGCCCTTACTCTTAGCCATTTCCGGGGTCCACTAGGGGGATAGACACCGACACTTGCGTCAGTTGTTTATTTTGTGGTGCAAGATCTCAATACTACAGGGTTTTTGCAGTTTGTCGAACCGGAACGCCGGCTTCGGCCAGATGCGCCTTGGCCTGGGCGATCGAGAAGATCCCGAAGTGGAAGATCGACGCGGCCAGGACCGCGCTGGCGCCGCCCTTGGTGACGCCCTCGACCAGATGATCCAGCGTACCGACCCCGCCTGACGCCACCACCGGCACCGACACGGCGTCGCTGACGGCGCGCGTAAGACCGAGATCGAAACCTGACTTGGTGCCGTCGCGATCCATCGCCGTCAGGAGAATCTCGCCGGCTCCGCTTTGGGCCATGCGCTTGGCCCATTCCACGGCGTCGATGCCGGTGCCCTGGCGGCCACCATGGGTGAAGACCTCCCAACGCCCGGGCGCGACCTGCTTGGCGTCGATCGACACGACGATGCACTGGTCGCCGAACTTCTCGGCCGCCTCGCTGACGAATTCCGGCCGGCTCACGGCGGCGGAGTTGATCGACACCTTGTCCGCGCCGGCCAGCAGCAGGCGCCGGATATTCTCGGTGGTACGCACGCCGCCGCCCACCGTGAGCGGCATGAAGCAGCGCTCCGCCGTGCGGCCGACCACGTCGAAGATCGTCTCGCGGTTCTCGTGGCTGGCGGTGATGTCGAGGAAGGTCAGCTCGTCGGCGCCGGCGGCGTCGTAGACGCTGGCCTGCTCGACCGGATCGCCGGCATCGACCAGATCGACGAACTTCACGCCCTTGACCACGCGGCCGGCATTGACGTCGAGACAGGGAATGATGCGCACCTTGAGCATCGCGCCTAGCCCTTCAGCAGCTTCAGCGCTTCGCCCAGCGCGATGCGGCCGTCGTACAACGAACGCCCGGCGACGACGCCGACGATGCCGGAAGCCTCGTGCTGCTTGAGCTCGCGCAAATCATCGAGCGACGACACACCGCCCGAGGCGATCACCGGCGTCGTCAGGTGGAAAGCGAGGTTCACCGTCTGGTCGACATTGACGCCGCCCATCGCGCCGTCGCGGTTGATGTCGGTGTAGATCAGGGCTGCGACGCCGGCGTCCTCGAACTTCAGCGCCAGGTCGAGCGCCTTGACCGTCGACTGCTTGGTCCAGCCGTCGACCGCCACCAGCCCGTCGCGCGCGTCGATGCCGACGGCGACGCGGCCCGGCCACTGCTTGCAGGCGTCGCGGACGATCGCGGGATCGTTCACCGCCACCGTACCGAGGATCACCCGCCGCACGCCGGCTTCGAGCCAAAGCGAGATGGTCTTCAGATCGCGGATGCCGCCGCCGAGCTGCACCGGCACGTCGCCCACCGCCTCGAGGATCGACACCACCGCCGCCTTGTTGACCGGCCGACCCTCGACCGCGCCGTTGAGGTCGACCAGATGCAGCCACTCGCAGCCGGCCTGGACGAAGCGCCCGGCCTGGTCGGCGGGGTCGCTGTTGAACACGGTGGCGGCCGCCATGTCGCCGCGCAGCAGGCGCACGCACTGGCCGTCCTTGAGGTCGATGGCGGGGAACAGGATCATCGCGCCCGGGGTTTAGCGGACCCCGCCCGATGATGCAAAGGCGTCAACGCCGCGCCGCGTCCAGGGCGGCGACGAAGCGGTCGAGCTCGGCCTCGGTGTTGTAGATGTGCACCGAGGCCCGCACGACATCCTTCAGGCCGCGCCCTTCCAGGTCGAGCCGCGAAGAGAAGCGGGTCGAGACCGAGACGTTGATGGCCTGCGCCCGCAGCCTCGCCTTGATTTCCGCGTGCTCCATACCGTCGACCGAGAACGTGACGATGCCGCCCTTGAGCGCGCCGAGATCGGCGAGATGGATGCCCTTCAAGCTCGACAGCCGCGCCCGCAACCCGTCGGCCAGCGTCTTGATGCGCGCCCAGACCGCGTCCATGCCCAGCTCGACCGACTGGTCGGCCGCCGCCGCGAGCCCGAGCACGCCGGCGAAATAGCGCTCCCAGTTCTCGAAGCGCTTGGCGTCGGGCACGACCTGATACTCATTCGACGCCGTCCAGCGCGCGGCGTGGTTGTCGAGGAAGATCGGCTCCATCGCCTTATAGGCCGAACGCCTGGCGTAGAGGAAGCCGGTGCCGCGCGGCCCGCGCATGTACTTGCGCCCGGTGGCCGACAAGAAGTCGCAGCCCAGCGTCTCGACGTCGATCGGCATCTGGCCGACCGACTGGCAGGCATCGAGCAGATAGGGCACGCCAGCCTCGCGCGCGATCCTGCCGACAGCCTCGGCCGGCTGCACCAGGCCGCCCTGCGTCGGCACATGGTTGATAGCGATCAGCCGCACGCGTTTGTCGATCATGGTGGCCAGCGCCCCGACATCGATCTGGCCCATGTTGTCGTCGGGTACGGCGACGACCTCGACGCCGGTCTTCTTGGCCACCTGCAGGTAGGAGATGTAGTTGCTGGAGTACTCGCTGACGCAGGTCAGGATGCGCTCGCCCGGCTTGTAGCTTTGCGCCAGCGTGTAGAAGGCGAGATCCCAGGCGCGCGTGGCGTTCTCGACGAAGGCGATCTCATCGTCGCGTGCGCCGATCAACCGGGCGATCGAGGGATAGAACGCGTCGAGCCGCGCGCGTTCGCGATCGGCCGCCTCGTAGCCGCCGATCTCGGCTTCGAGCTTCAGGTGATCGAGCGTGGCGTCCAACGTCCGCTTTGTCGGCAAGGCGGAGCCGGCGTTGTTAAGATGCAGGACGCGGGCGCAGCCCGGCGTCTCGGCGCGCAGGCGATCGATGTCGAGGGTCATGCCGCGACACTAGCGCCTAGGGTTGGCGGCGCGCCACGACGACATTGTCTCGCGCAATCCAGATGTGGCAGGTTGCTTCGAACAAGACCAACCACTGTTCGCTTTCCCTTCTCGAGCGAGCCGCCGATGTCCCTGTTCGACTCGTTGCGCGATCTGCTGCCGGGCGCGTCCCGGCCGAAGCGGCGCGCGCCCGTCGCGACCAAGCCGAAACCGCTCTTGCCACCACCCGAGGCGATCACCATCGATCATGCGGGCGTGCCGCTGATCGTGATGTTCGAGCGCAGCGCCAAGGCGCGGCGCGTGTCGTTGCGTGTCGATCAGCGCAATGGCCGTGTGCGGCTGGTGGCGCCGCCGCGCATGGCGCGCGAGACGGCGCTGGGTTTCGCGCACGCGCAGGCCGCTTGGATCCATGGCCGCACGCTCCGGCAATCGCCGCCCGTGCCTTTCACCGATGGCGCGGTGATCCCGCTCTTCGGCGCGCCGCACGTCGTGCGCCACCGGCCCGATCGGCGCGGCACGGTATGGCTCGAAGACGGCGCCCTGCACGTCGCGGGCCGCGCCGAGCACCTGCCGCGCCGACTACACGATTGGCTGGCGAACGAATTGCGCGCGCGGGTCTCGACCCTGGCGCACGCCAAGGCGGCAACCATCGACCGCAAGGTCACGCGCATCACCGTGCGCGACACGGCCACGCAGTGGGGCAGCTGCGCCCGCGCCGGCGGCTTGAGCTTCTCGACGCGACTTGCTTTCGCGCCGCCGGAGATCGTCGACTATGTCGTGGCGCACGAAGTGGCGCATCTCGCGCACGCCAATCACGGCCCGCAGTTCTGGGCACTGACCGCCAAGCTCATGGACGGCGACGTCGCCGCCTGTCGCGCCTGGCTGCGCCGCAACGGCGAACGCCTGATGCGCCTGGGATAGTCACACTGCAGCTTTATCTCATTGGAATCTTGAGATGAATCAGCCCTTGAATGGTTAGGGGCGATACCTCAGCCTGCGATGGTCACGGCGGAGGCGATGGATGCTGTTGAAGGATCGGGTGCTGCTGGTCACCCATGTGCGTCGCTTCGCCGGCCACGGCGTGACGCGCCTGGCGCTCGCCGAAGGCGCTCGGGTGATCGCGCATGACGAGAGCTTCGCCGCCGCCGCCAAGCGCAAGGCCTTCGAGGCGGAGTTCCCGGGCGCGCGGGCGATCGCGGCGCAGGAGCCGGCGAAAATCGTCGAGTCGAGCCTGAAGCAGGCGTCGCGCATCGATGCCCTGGTCAGCAACGACGCCTATCCGGCCCTGCGCGCACCGCTCACCGAGGCGCGCATGGAGGATTTCCGCGCCGCGCTCGAGACCATGGTGGTGAAGCCCTTCGAGCTGGCGCAGAAGGTCGTGCCGGTCATGCGCCGGCAGAAAGCGGGCCGCATCGTCTTCGTGTCGTCGGCGGCGCCGTTGCGCGGCATCGCCAACTACTCGATGTATGTCTCGGCGCGCGCCGGTACGCTCGGCCTCGTGCAGTCGCTGGCCAAGGAGCTCGGGCGCGACAACATCACGGTCAACGCCGTGGGCTCGAACTATGTCGAGAACCCCGACTACTTCCCGCCCTCGCTGCTGGCCAACGTCGAGGCGATGAAAAAGATGACGGCGCAGATCCCGATGGGCCGCCTGGGCAAGCCGGAGGAGTTGGCCTCGGCGATCTGCTTCCTGTGCTCCGATGGCGCCGGCTTCGTCACCGGCCATACGTTGGCGCATGCCGGAGGCTGGGCATGAAGCCCAAGAAGAAGCGCACCGGTCGCATCGGCCTGCTGACCAGCGGCGGCGATTGCGCCGGCCTGAACGCGGTTATCCGAGCCGTGGTGCGCCGCGCCGTCGACGGCCATGGCTGGGACGTGATCGGCATCCGCAAGGGCACGCATGGCCTGCTGGCGCGGCCCGTGGAGGCCGAAGAGCTGCGACCCGGCGCCGACGATGCGTCGCTGCTGCGTCTGGGCGGCACGATCCTCGGCACCACCAACAAAGGCGATCCCTTCGCCTTCCCGATGCCTGACGGATCGCTGAAGGATCGCTCGCAGGAAATCGTCGAGGGCTTCCACGCGCTCGACCTCGACGCGCTGATCGGCGTCGGCGGCGACGGCAGCCTGGCGATTCTCGCCCGCCTCGCCCAGCAGGGCAGCATCCCCTTCGTCGGCATCCCCAAGACCATCGACAACGATGTCGCGCGCACCGAGCGCGCCGTGGGCTTCGCCACGGCTGTCGCGACCGCGACCGAGGCGCTCGACCGACTGCAGCCCACGGCGGCGAGCCATGATCGCGTGATGATCCTGGAGGTGATGGGCCGCGACGCCGGCCACATCGCGCTCGCCTCCGGCATCGCGGGTGGCGCCGATGTGGTGCTGATCCCGGAAGTCGCCTGGACCCTCGAGGCGGTGTCGCATCACGTGCGCGAGTTACGTGTCGTCGGCCGCGATTTCGCGTTGGTCGTGGTCGCCGAAGCGGCGCGTCCGTCGGGCAGCGACGCAGCGGCGATGAAGGATGCCGGCGGTATCGGCCATTGGCTGGCGGCGAAGCTGGGCGCGGCAACGGGCGCGGAAACCCGCGTGACGGTGCTGGGCCACGTGCAGCGCGGCGGCACGCCGATCGCTGAGGATCGACTGCTGGGCTCGGCGCTGGGCGTGCACGCGGTCGATCTGGTCGCCGAAGGCCGTACCGGTCGCATGGTGGCGTGGTCGAACCGCGATGTGATCGACGTGCCGCTGGAGGAGGTCGTAGGCGTGCCACACGTCGTCGACCCGAACAGCCCGCTGATGCGCACGGCACGCGGACTCGGCATCTGCCTCGGTGACGAGGCAGCGGCGTGACGACTGCGAAGGTAAAGGTGGTGGCGTTGACCCCCGGCCATTACATCGCCGGGCGCCACCGGTGATGCTTATAACCTTGGCGCGTGACGGAATTATGGCTGCTTCCTTCTCCCCGCGAAGGCGGGGAGAAGGTGCCCGAAGGGCGGATGAGGGGCTTCGCGGCCTCTCAACAACGACGGAGCGGGTCGTTGCACGAGAAGCCCCTCATCCGCCTCGCTACGCTCGGCACCTTCTCCCCGCCTTCGCGGGGAGAAGGAAAAAGAAACCCGCATGACCCTGGGCCGCGCTATTGCCGTGGTCGGCGGCTTCACGATGTTGAGCCGCCTGCTGGGCTTCGCACGCGATATGGCGATGGCACGCGTGCTGGGCGCCGGGCCGATAGCCGACGCCTTCTTCATCGCCTTCAAGCTGCCGAACTTCTTCCGCCGCCTGTTCGCCGAGGGCGCCTTCGCCTCGGCCTTCGTGCCGCTGTTCTCCGCCGAACGCGTTCGCGGCGGTGTCGCGGAGGCCGCCGCCTTCGCGCGCGAGGCACAAGCGGCGCTGCTGGTGGTGGTGGTGCCGTTCGCCGCGCTCGCCATTCTCGCCATGCCCGTCGTCGTGTCGTTGATCGCGCCCGGCCTGCGCGACTCGCCGCAGACCGTCGCCTGGGCGATCGATTTCGGCCGTATCGCCTTTCCCTACCTGGTGTTCATCTCCCTGGTCTCGCTCTATGCCGGCGCGCTCAATGGGCTGGAGCGTTTCAGCCGCGCCGCAGCGACGCCGATGCTGCTGAACATCGTACTCCTGACCGCGCTGTTCACGCTGCCGCGGTTCCTGCCCAATCCCGGCTACGCGCTGGCGATCGGTGTCTTCGTCGCCGGCATCGTGCAGTGGCTGTGGCTGCTCGACGCCTGCCGCCGCGCCGGCCTGTCGATGATGCCGCGCTGGCCGACGCTGAGCCCGCGCATCCGTCGCATGCTGACTCTGGTCATCCCGGCGGCGATCGGCGCCAGCGTCTTCCAGATCAACGCCATGCTTGACGTGGTATGGAGCTCGTTCCTGCCCGGCGGCACGATCGCCATCCTCTACTATGCCGACCGCATCAACCAGCTGCCGCTGGGCGTGGTCGGCATCGCCATTGGGACTTCGCTGCTGCCCTTGCTGTCGCGACAATTGCGCGATGGCTCAACCGACGCGGCGATGGCCAACCAGAACCGCGCCGTCGAGTTCGGCCTGCTGTTCTCCCTGCCGGCGGCTGCTGCGCTCGGCGTCGCGGCCCTGCCGATCATCGCCACCCTGTTCGAGGGTGGGAAGTTCGGGCCAGCCGAGAGCGCGCGGGCGGCCGCCGCGCTGCTCGCCTATGCCCCTGGCCTGCCCGCCTTCATTCTGGTCCAAGCGATGGTCACCGGCTTCTACGCCCGCGAGGACACGCGCACGCCGCTCCTCATCGCGCTCGCCAGCATCGCGCTCAATGTCGCGCTCAACATGGCCTTCCTGTGGGGCACCGGCTTACAGCATGTCGGCGTCGCCTTGGCCTCGTCGATCTCCGGCTGGCTGAACGCGCTGCTGCTCGGCTGGGTGCTGGTCCAGCGCAAGCACCTGATCGCCGATCGGCGCCTGAAATCGCGCTCTTGGCGCATGCTGGTCGCGGCGCTGGCGATGGGCATCGCGCTGTGGCTGGCGGTGGGCTACGCGGGCGACGTCTTCGCGACACCGGGAGTCCTGCGCTGGCTGGCGCTGGCGGCGCTATGCGCCGGCGGCGCGGCCATCTACGGCGGGATCGGCGCCGCTTTAGGCATCATCCGTCTGTCGGAGATCCGCGCCATCCTGCGGCGTCAGGCCGGCGTACGTCCCGAGATCGACTGAGCGGTACCAAGCAGCCGCCATTGGCCCTGCAACGCCAGCGCGGCACCTTCAATCAAACCCCGCGCGTTCAACACGCGCGCATTCTCGAGACCATGATCGAGAGCCGCGCTGACCACGTCGTGCGGCAATCGGCCGACAGCGACCGTCACCAGCCGCGCGCCGAGATCGGTGTCGTCGTTGATCGCGTTCGCCGGCCGCCGCTCGATGGCGGGATGATCGGCGTCGACGGCATTGGCGACGATCGTCGCGGCCGCATCGGCCATCGCCGCGCTGCGCGCCAGAACGGTGACGGAGTCGGCGATGCCCAGCGAGAATGAGCGGCCGCGCCAGCCGCTGGTCGCCAGCCCACGTACCGGCTGCTCGGCGCGCAGCTCGACCTCGCCATCGAGGGCTGGCGCATCAACATTGGCGACGATGGCGGCTCGCAACGAATGACCCGGTGCGAGATGGATGGCGATGTCGCCGCCATTGTTGACGTAAGCCTTCTCCAGGCGGCGATCGCGCACCAGCGCGGCCAGCACCTCGTCCGCCACTGATCCCGCCACCGCCGCCATCGGCGTGATGAAAACCGCGCGACAAGGCCAAACCGCCTCGGCCATCCGGCGCGCGACCGGACCATCGAGCACCGGTGGCGTGTTGCCGACCGGGCTGCGCAGGATCGGCAGCTCGCGCACAAGCGTAGCGAGGATGTCGTCGAAGCGTGCGATAGCCTGGCGATAAGCCCTCTCGACCTCGGAGGGCGCGCCGAAAGCCTCGATGATCAGGTCGATGGGGCCATGCTGCAGGTGCAGCCGCCCATCGGGCAGGCGCGCGGAGACCGGGCCGCTCACGTCCGCGACGGGGTCGACACCGGCCACGGGTTGTCGGCGCGCGACGGGCGGCGGTCGAGGCGGTTGGCGGCGAGCGCCTCGTCGAGCGTCACGACTCGGCCGGTATAGCCACCCAGCGCCTCGTAGTGATCGCGCCGCATGGTGAACTCCAGCGGCGCCACCAGCGCCGGCGTCGGCACGTAGCCGAAGGCGTTGTCGGGCATGCGCGAGACGTCGACCATGTAGGTGATGCCGCCACCCGGCCAGACGAAGACCGGCGCGCCGCCGCAGGTCACGCGGGTCAGCGCGTCCTTGACGCTCAAGGTCAAGCGCACCGGGTTCTCGGTAACGCCGGCGCGCAGCGAGCCACCGGCGCCGGCCATGAACAGCACGGTGCACAGCGCCGGCTCGCAATTCTCGGCGATGCGCTCGACCACCTTGCGTACTGGCGATGGCATCTCGGCCGGCCGCGGCGTCAGCGCCTCGTCGAGCACGAACCACGCCGCATGCTCGCCGGTGGTCGAGACCATCAGCAGGCGCAGCCCGGGCCACGCGGTCTTGGGATCGATCTTCTCCACGATCTCCAGCGGATCGGCGATGTCGGTGCCGCCCCAGCCCAGCCCGGGCTCGGCGACCTGGAAATAGCGGCCCGGCGTCGACCGCCGGCCGCGCACGCGGATGCCGGCGGCGGGCATGTCCAGGAACTTGCCGCCTTGGTGCTCCGACAACACGCCGGTGATGTGGTCGTCGACGACGATCACCTCGTCGAGATGGCCGTGCCATTGCGGTGCGAACATGCCGATGGTGGCCGAGCCGCAGCCCACGCGCATGCGTTCCTCGCGCTGGCCATTGACCACCGGCGGCCGGCCCGACTGCACCACGACCGACGCGCCGCCATCGATGGTGAGCTCGACCGGCTGGCGATTGCACAGCGCCAGCATGGCGTCGCAGGTGACGACGCCCTCCTTCTTGCTGCCGCCGGTAAGATGGCGCACGCCACCCAGCGACAACATCTGCGAGCCGTACTCCGCCGTGGTGACGTGGCCGATTTGCTCACCCGCGACGCGCACCGCCGCCTGCTCCGGCCCGAGGAAGCGGTCGGTGTCGATCTTCACCTTCACGCCGCAGTAGCTGAAGATGCCTTCGGTGACGACGGTGATCATGTCGACGCCGTCGTGCTTGCTGGCGACGATGAACGGCGCCGGCTTGTAGTCGGGATAGGTCGTCGTCGCGCCGATGCCGGTGACGAACGTCCCCTCCGCGCGCGGCAGCTCGCCACTCCAACCTTCCGCGCCCTGCGCGAACGGCACCAGCGGCGCCGCGCTGCGCTCGATCACGACAAGCGGATCGACGCGCACCAGATGGCCGTTCTCGTTGGCATAGCGATCACAGGCGCCGATCTTGCCGGGGCGGATGCGGCACAGCACCGGACAGGCGTCGCAGCGCGCAACATTGTCAGAGGCGACCTCAGACATGGCAGCTCCAATACCTTCCCTCGCTGGCGGGGGAAGGTGGCGCGAAGCGCCGGATGGGGGTGGTTTGTGCCACAACACCGGCAGCCTCGTCTGACCGCGATGCCGTCACCCCCATCCGCCCTTCGGGCACCTTCCCCCGCCTCCGGGCGCGCGAGCGCGCCCTTGGGGGGAAGGTAGTGGGTGCGGTACTCATGCGCTGCTTCCCCTCAGTGCCGCTCGCAGGCGATGTGGCAGCACGGGCACTTGGTGCATGCGGATACCTGTCGCGTTGTGGATCGCGCCCAGGATCGCCGGCGCCGTCGGCACGAGCCCGGGCTCGCCAACGCCTTTGGCGCCCGAGGGGCCGAGCGGATCGGGGTCCTCGATCAGCATCACCTCGATCTGAGGCATGTCGCCGACCGTCGGGATCAGATAGTCGTGGAGGTTCTCGGTACGGCCGGGGATGTACTCCTCCATCAGCGCCAGGCCGAGGCCCTGCGCGATGCCGCCCTGGATCTGGCCCTCGACCTGCGTTGGATTGATGGCGCGGCCGACATCGTGCGCGGCGGCCATGCGCAACACCTTGGTCGTGCCCAGCTCGATATCGACCTCGACCAGCGCGATCTGCGCGGCGAAGGCGTAGCTGGCGTAAGGCACGCCCTGGCCATCGGCGTCGAGTGGCGAGGTCGGCGGATCGAAGGTGCCCTCGCCCAGCATCACCTCGCCGGTCGCGTCGGGTGTCAGGGCGCGCAGATCGATCGCGCGCATGCTCTCGCCTTCGTGAATGAATAGCGTCGCGCCGCGGATCGACAGCTCCGCATCGACGCCGGCATTGGCCAGGCGCAGGATGCGCGCGCGCAGGTCGCGGCCGGCCAGTTCAGCCGCCTTGCCTGACACGAAGGTCTGGCGTGACGCCGAGGTCTTGCCGGCATCGGCCGTGCGATCGGTGTCGCCGGTGACCATCAGGATGCGCTCGAAGGGCAGGCCCAGGGCATCGGCGGCGATCTGCGCCATGATGGTGTTGCTGCCCTGACCGATATCGAGCGCGCCACTGTAGAGCGTGACGCGGCCATCGCGCCCGATGCCGATGCGCATGGTCGAGGGATTCGACATCGAGGTGTTGCCGATGCCGTACCACATACAGCCGATGCCGACCCCTCGGCGCCTGACGCCCGCCGCGCCGTTGAAGGCGGCGACCTCGGCCTGCCATCCGGTCCAGCGCGGCCGCAGGGCGTCGAGGCATTGCGCCAGCCCGGCCGAGTGCTCGAGGCGCTGGCCGGTCGCCGTGGTGTCGCCCATGCGCAGCGCATTGCGGTGGCGGAACTCCAGCCGGTCGATGCCCAGGCTGTCGGCGAGCGCATCCATCATCGCTTCGTGCGCGATCGCCGATTGCGGCACGCCGAAGCCGCGGAAAGCACCGGCCGGCGGTCCGTTGGTGAACCACGCCGCGCCCCAGGTGCGCGCGTTGGCCACGCGATAGGGGCCGGTGGCGTGCACCGGCACGCGATTGGCCACGGTCGGGCCCCACGAGGCGTAGGCGCCAGTGTCGAAATCGGCGCGCGATTCGCAGGCGGTGAGGCGGCCCTCGGCGTCGCAGGCGAAGCGCGCCACGACACGCGCGGGATGGCGCTTGGTGGTGGCCGCCATGCTCTCCGGCCGGGTGTAGACGCAGGCCACCGGGCGGCCGAGCATCCACGCCGCCAAGGCGATCAGCGGCTGCACCGACTGGTCGAGCTTGCCGCCGAAGCCGCCGCCGCAAGCCGTCGGCACAATGCGCACCGACGTTGGCGGCAGGCGCATCACGTTGGCGACCTCGTCGCGGTCCATGTAGGGCGTCTGCGTCGTGACATGCACCTCCAGGCGATCGCCGACGCGGCGCGCCCAACCCGCCTCGGGCTCGATGTAGGCGTGCTCAACAAAGGCCGTCTCGAAAGTGCCCTGCGCCACCGCCGCCGCCGTGGCGATAGCGGCATCGACATCGCCACGGCGCACGCCGCCCTCGATCAACAGATTGGCCGGCTTGTCGACCTGCACCCGCTGGGCGCCCGATGCCCGCGCGGCGTCGATGCCGAGGATCGGCGCGAGCCTGGTCCAGGTGATCGGCAAATCTTCATCGCGAACCGCCAGCACGGCGTCGCGCGAACCCACCAGCGCCAGCACCGCCTCGCCACGATAGCGCACGATGCCATCGGCCAGGACTGGCTGGTCCTTGATGTCGGGATAGATGCCGAAGCCGTTGAACGGCACGTCGGCGGCGGTAAGGACCGCCACCAGCTTGCGCCGAAGGGCGGTCAGATCGCCGAGGACGAAGCTGGCGCTGTGATGCGGCGAACGCACGACGCGCAGCCATAGCGCATCGGTGGGAATGCCATCGGCGCCATAGATCTCCGTGCCATCGACGCGCGCGGCGCCGTCGATGCGCGGCACGCGGGCGCCGACCGCGTGGCCGACCTCTGGCATCGCCACGGACGATGCCGTCAGGTCGAGCACGGCCTCGATGATCTTCTGATAGCCGGTGCAGCGGCAGAGCGTGCCGCCTAACGCGTCCTCGAGTTGCGCGCGCGAAGGCCGGCTCACGCGCCGCAGCAGGTCGGTCGCCGACATCAGCATGCCCGGCGTGCAGATGCCGCACTGCGCCGCGCCATGCGCCAGGAAGGCACGCTTGAGCGCGTCGGCGCCGCCATCCAGGCCCTCGACCGTGATCACGACGCGGCCCGCGACCTGGGCCACCGGCGTCAGGCAAGCGCAGACCTGCCGGTCGTCGAGCAGAACGGTGCAGGCGCCGCAATCGCCGGCGTCGCAGCCGATCTTGGTGCCGGTCAAGCCGAGCTCGTCGCGCAGCGCGTGCGCCAGCCGGGTCAGCGGCGGCGATTTCAAAGCCGTCGCACGGCCATTGATCGTGCAGCGCACCGTGTCGTCGGCCGATGTTGGTGGGGTGGCGAGTTCGTCGGGTGTCACAGCGACACCATGGCGCCGAGCTCAGCCAAAGCACGGCGAACCACTGTAACCGCCGCGTCGGCGCGGTATTCAGCCGATGCGCGCACATCGTCGATCGGCGCGAGCGCGGCGAGGTGTCGAGGTGTCACGCGATCGCCGAGCGTGGCGTCGGCCGTGTGGCCCAGCAGCGCCGCTTCCAGCTCGGGTAGCCGGCGCGCGACTTCCGAGCAGGCGCCGATCGCGACACCGGCGCGCGTCACGCGACCGGCGTTGTCGTACTCGATCGCGGCGGCGACCATGACGATGGAGATCACGAGGTAGCGACGCGCGCCGAGCTTGATGAAGTGGCCGACGGCGCATGGCGCGCGCGGCTTGGGCACGCGTATGGCCGTGACGAGCTCGCCCGGCATTCGCCGCGTGCGGCGGTTGCCGAGGATGAAGTCGGTGAGCGGAATAACCGTCGCGCCATTCGCGCTGGCAAGCTCGACCGCCGCATCGAGGCTGAGCAGCGGCGGCACGCCGTCGGCGGCGGGCGAGGCGTTGCACAGATTGCCGGCCACGGTGCCGGCGTTCTGGATCTGCGCACCGCCGACCTCGCGTGCCGCACGCTTGAGCCCATCGAACAGCGGCGGCGTGTCGCTCGCCATCAGATCGGACCAGGTGGTGGTCGCGCCGATACGCCAATGGTCGCCGGCATCGACGATGCCGCGCAGGCTGGCGATCGCGGTGATGTCGAGGACGTCCTCGTCGAGCGGCCGGCCGACGCGGGCGGGATAGAAATCAGTGCCGCCGGCCAGCACGGTGAGCGGCCGGCTCGCCAGCGCCCGCAACGCCGCGTCGATGCTCGTCGGTCGCAGATAAGCCGCCATCAGACCAGCCCAGGCGAGATCGTTCGTAAGCGAACGAATTATTCTAGCCCGACGCCCGTCCGAGTCAAACGCGGCGCCGCGCCATCAGGCGCATCGTGATAGCATGACCGCCGCATGATCGTTGCCGGGCAACGGAGGTGGTCATGAGCGGATCGTCGGGGCGAGGGGCGTTGCTGGCGTTCGCGTTGTCGACGATGGCGGGCGCGCCCGCCGCCAGGGCCGTCGACCTCCATCTCTTCGCCGATGCCGGCAGGGCCTGCGCCTATCTCGCCACCGCCGGCGCCGACGATGTCGCGCGTGTGGAGATCTGGCTGACCATCCTGCAGCGCGACGCGGCCGGCGGCGAGGCGCGCGACCGCCTGCTGTCGACCCGTGGAGATCCCGAGCGTCTCGACGGCGAAGCCCGCACCGTCGAGCGGGCCGTCGCCGCGATCGAGGAGCAGATAACCCAAGGACATGCGCTGCTGCTGAGGTTGCGCGACCGCGCGCGCAGCAACGACGTGCACGCCGAGATCCGCACCACCTCGGAGGAGCTGATCGAGCTGTCGTTCGATCTTCGCGATGCCAAGGCCCGGCTGGCCGCACTGCACACGGCGATGGCCGGCCACCTCGACAGCGCTGCCATGATCGACGCCGCCCAATCCACCGCCCGCCGGTTCGGCCGCTCGATCCGCGATTGCGCCATTGAACGACGTGCGCGCCTTGCACGGCCGAACTGAGTTGCACCAGTCCTAGATAAGGCGCGATAGCAGACTCAAGAGCATGCGCTGCTCGGCGGCGTCGAGCGGCTTCAGCGTCTCGGCGCTGACGCGCGGGCCGTTGGCGACCAGTCGCGCCAGCATCGCCTCGCCTTCGGGCGTCAGGCGCAGCAAAGTGCGGCGCGCGTCGTCGGGATCGGGCCGCGCGGCGATCAGGCCGCGGTCGCGCAGCCGGCGCACCACGCCCTGGGTGGTCGCCTTGTCCATGCCGACCAGGCGGCCGAGATGGTTCTGTGACAGCTCGCCCCGCTCGCCCAATTTCACCATGCTGGTGAACTGGGTCGGCGTGGTGCCGGGATCGCCGATATTGGCCTGGAACAGCGCCGTGGCGCGCTGATGGGCGCGGCGCAGCAAGTACCCGATCTGATGCTCGACGGTGTATGCCCCGCCCGCTGGCGATTCCTTGTCGCTTTTCATCGCCGCATCAGAGACCGCCATGTGGCCGCGTGCAAGCGGCGGCGACTCAGTTGCGCCCTGGCGGCCCCATCTCGTTTTCGTTGAAGCGGAAGGAGATCTTGCTGAGGTCGATACCGGCCTCGACGCGGGTGAGCGAGACGCTGACCTGATTGCCCTTGGCGTCGGTGATGCTCCAGCCCTTCAGCAGCATCGGGCTGTCTTGCACGATCATGGTGGCGCGGCCCTCGTTGGGACGCTTGGTCTGGTACATCGAAATGTGGATGTCGCCGTTGATCACGCGCGCGTCGGTCACGGTGATATCGCCCGACAGGCGCAGATTGTCGGCGACCAGGAAGCTCGCCGCGGTCCAGCCGATCGGCCACTGGCTGAAATCCTGCTGCTTGAAGTCGACCATAGTGACCTGGGTGCCGTCGGCGACGATCAGGATCGGCACCGGCGGGTCGTACTCGAAGCGCAGCCGGCCGGGCCGGCGCACGTAGTAGGTGCCCGACGAGACACTGCCGGCGGCCGAGGTCTGCAGGAAGCGCGCCTTCATTGTCGTGATCGAGTTCAGGTACTGCTCGACGCGCGCCACCAGCGCCTGCTGCTGCTGGGACAGGGGGCCCGCCGCCGGCGCCGCGGCGGCGGG
>JALHMM010000109.1 GCA_022844045.1 Reyranellaceae bacterium
CCGAGCCGCCCAGACCGGCCGCGCCACCCGCGCCAGTCGGCGCCAAGCCGCCGGAAGCGCCGAAGCCGGCGCAGACCGCCGCGCTCCCTCCAGCCCCAGCCCCGGTCAAGCCAGCGGTCATCGGCGCCACCCGCGTCACCTTCGAGGCCAACTCGCCTGCGCTCTCGGCCGAGGCGCGTGCCGCGCTCGACAGGCTGGCCGCCGAACTGATCGCCAATCCCGAGCGCAAGACGACGCTGAAGGCCTACAGTGCGGACGCTGGCGGTCCCGAGACGCGGCGCTTGTCGCTGGCGCGTGGGCTGGCGGTGCGCGCCTACCTGATCGACAAGGGCGTGGCGCGCGAACGACTGGACGTGCAGGCCCTGGGCGCCTCGGCCGATGGCGGCCCGGCCGACCGGGTCGATGCGATCAGCGGCGCCGGAACGTGATTTCGCCACACCATCCGCCTATACCCCGGTGAGCCGCGTCGCGAGGCCCGGCATCCGGTTTCTAGCAGGGCGAACGCATATGGACATGCCGCACTCCCCTTCTCCCCGCGAAGGCGGGGAGAAGGTGCCCGAAGGGCGGATGAGGGGCTTCGCTGAGTCTCTACGGCAACGCCGCTTGTCGTTGCACCAGGAAGCCCCTCATCCGCCTCGCTGGCGCTCGGCACCTTCTCCCCGCCTTCGCGGGGAGAAGGAATTCAGAGTCCCAGGGGCTCGGCGATGACGCGCCCCCGCGGCTATCTCCTGCGCATACTTGTTTTCCTTCTCGCCATCGGTGCGGGCGCCTGGCTGCTGCGCGTCGAGCTGATCCGCATCTTCCAGCACAACATGCTGCTCAACGGCGCCATCCTGTTGGTGCTGGTGCTGGGCATCCTCTACATCGCGCGCCAGGTCTGGATGCTGGGGCCCGAAGTGCGCTGGCTCGACAGCATCCAGCGCGACGAGGTTCCCGCGACCGACGGCTCCGACCTGCGCCTGCTGGCGCCGATGGCGGCGATGCTGCGGGAGCGCAGCGACCGACGGCTGGCGTTGTCGCCCGTCGCCATGCGCTCGATGCTCGAGGGCATCGGCGCGCGTCTCGACGAGTCGCGCGAGACATCGCGCTACGCCATCGGTCTGCTGATCTTCCTCGGCCTGCTCGGCACTTTCTGGGGCCTGCTCGAGACCGTGAGCTCGGTCGGCGAAGCGATCGCCAACCTGCAGGTCGCCAGCGGCGACGCGGCGCAGATGTTCGCGCGCCTGAAGGCCGGCATCGAAGGCCCGCTGAAGGGCATGGGCTCGGCCTTCGGCGCCTCGCTGTTCGGCCTGTCCGGCTCGCTGGTGCTGGGCTTCCTCGAATTGCAGGCCGGCCAGGCCAACAACCGCTTCTTCCGCGAGCTCGAGGACTGGCTCTCGACCCATACCCGCGTCAGCGGCGGCACCTTGTCGGTCGACGGCGACGCGACCATCCCGGCTTATGTGGAAGCCCTGCTCGAACAAAGCGCGGAGAACATCGACAAGCTGCAGCGCACCCTGCTGCGCTCCGAGGAGAACCGCGAGAACACCGGTGCCGCCGTCACCCAGCTCATCGAGCGGCTGTCGACCTTGTCGGAGACCTTGCGCCAACAGCAGCAATTGCTGGCGCGTCTCGCCGAGAACGCCGTCGAATTGCGCGGGCTGACCGGCAAGCTCGCCGAGCAGTCGCTGGCGCAGGCCGCCGACGATCCGACGCGCACGCACCTGCGCAACGTCGAGTCCTACATGGCGCGCCTGCTCGAGGAGACGGTACGGGGACGCACGGCGCTCGCCGACGAGCTGCGCGGCGAGTTCAAGCTGCTGGCGCGTACGCTCGCCTCGACGCGTGGCGGCGCACAGTCCGTGCTGCCGCTGACCAATCCCCTGCCCGACGCGCGGCCCGATCAGCCGCGGCCGCTGGTCGCCGGCGAGCGCGTCGTGCCGCCGGCCGACAAGGTCTGATCGGCCATGGCCAGCATCGCCGGCCGTCGCCGCGGCAGCGCCCACGCCGACTACACATGGCCGGGCTATGTCGACGCGCTGGCCAGCCTGCTGATGGCCTTCGTCTTCCTGCTGTCGTTCTACGCCGTCGGCCAGATGGCGCTGAGCTCGGCGGTGTCGGACCGCGACAGCGCCATCGACAAGCTCAACGCCCAGCTCGCCGCCCTGGGCGACGTGCTGAATGTCGAGCGCGCCAAATCGGCCGACCTCGATCGCCGCTTGAGCGCGCTGGGCACGCAGCTGCGCGATACCGCGGCGGCGCGCGACCAGCTGGCGGGGCGACTGCGCGACGCCGAGGCACGCATCGCCGACGTCCTGCGCGAGCGCGACGAGCTCACCGGCCGGCTTGCCGCGGCGGGCCGCGAGCGCGATCAGCTGCAGGGCCAGCTCGCCGGCGTGATCCGCGAGCGCGACCAGCTGCAATCAAGCGTCGAGGGCTTCGTGCGCGAGCGCGACACGGCGAGCGCGGCGGCGGCCAAGACCCAGCGCGACCTCGACGAGGCGCAGCGCCGCATGGCCGGCGTGACCACGGAGCGCGACAAGCTCACCGGCCAGGTCGAGGACATGCAGCGCCGCATCGCCGCCATGACCACCGATCGCGAGAAGCTCGCGACCGAGCTGGCCCGGCTGCTCGAGGAGCGCGAGCGTCTCGCCGGCCGCATGAAGGACGTCGAGGATCGCGCCAAGGCGCAGGTGCTCGACGACAAGAAGATGGCCGACGCGCTGAAGGCCGAGATCGAGCGGCAGCGGCTCGAGCTGACGCGCCTGTCGGCGGCGATGGCGGCGGCCAACAACGAGAAGGGCAAGCTGTTCGACGACCTGACCACCGAGCAGAAGCTCACCGCCGAGCAAAAGGCGGCGGTCGTGCGGCTGACCGCCGAGATCGCCGCCATCAAGAAGGAGATGGCCCGGCTGGGCGATCTGCTCGACATCAAGGATCGGCAGCTCAAGGACCAGAACGCGCAGATCGTCGATCTCGGCACGCGGCTCAATCGCGCGCTGGCCAGCAAGGTCGAGGAGCTCTCGCGCTACCGCTCGGAGTTCTTCGGCAGGCTGCGCGAGGCGCTGGCCGGGCGCAGCGACGTCACCATCGTCGGCGACCGCTTCGTCTTCCAGTCCGAGGTGCTGTTTGACGCAGCCCAAGCGGCGCTGCGCGAGGACGGCGAGCAGCAGCTGGCCGATTTCGCCCGGCGCCTGCGCGAGATCACCGAGCGCATCCCCACCGATGTCGACTGGGTGCTGCAGATCGACGGCCACACCGACGCCATCCCGATCAACACACCGCAATTCCGCTCCAACTGGGAGCTGTCGACGGCGCGCGCCATCGCCGTCTTGCGGGTGCTCGAAGCCAACGGCATCCCGCCCAACCGCCTGGTCGCCGCCGGCCACGCCGAATACAAGCCGCTGGTCGCCGGCACCGACGCGGCCAGCCGGGCCAAGAACCGTAGGATCGAATTGAAGCTGACGAGTCGCTGAGCCGGGCGCAGGTCACGACTCTAGTCAAGCTCTTTGACAGTGATTAATCACTAAATTATAGTGTGCCTCATGTCTTCAGTGGAGGAAGCCATGCGCGTTGCACGAACGGGCCCTCTCTTCACCGCGGCATTGACGGCTGCATTCGTAGCCGGCGCATGGGCCTCGCCGGCGGGTGCACTGGACCGGGCCTGCCGCGAGAAGCCGACCAGCGCCTGCGTGCTGCAAGCCGCGGTACAGTTGGCGCAGGACCTTCCCCACGACAGCTCCATGATGGGAGGCGGGAAACTGGCCAGCGCCTGGGCGCTGCTTGGCCAGGTCGATCGCGCCGTCACAGCTGCTGGGAGCGATAAGGATCCGAACGCCAGCCTTCGCGTGGTCGTCAATGCACTGGCGCAAGCCGGACGCTTCGAATCCGCGCTGCAAGTAGCCCGCGCCATTTCGTGGCCTAAGTGGAAGTCCGCCGCACTGCTTGAGATCGCAGAGGCGGCGCTCGAGGCGGGTCAGAGCGATCTCGCCGGCCGCATCGTCGAGGAGGCCCGGCTGTTGCAGGTCACATCTCCCCTCGACCTCCGTGATCGTTCACCCTCCATCGCTGGCTTGCTGACACGGGTCGGTAGGCTCGATCAGGCTCTGGAGGTCGCCAATGATATGAGCCATCCAAACGAGCGTTTAGTGGAGCGGCGAGCGGTAGCCAAGGTCCTGGCCGAGATGGGGCGCATCGACGAGGCGTCGCGCATCGCCGGGGACATGCAGGATCCCGACTTCAAGTGTCACACTCTCCTAGACATCGCCGCCGCTCATGCGCACGCCAAGGGAAGCGAGCCTGCCGATCGTCTCTTCGAGGCAGCTTGGCAGGCGTCCCTGGAAGTCAGCCGCACATTCGTAATGAGAGGGCTCGTGCAGAATCGTATCGTGGCGGCGATGGCCGCGGCCGGCCGTCTGGACCGCGCCGAGGCACTTGCCGACAGGATCAGCGACGCCATTTGGCGCGGCGGCGCGCTGGCGGAAATCGGCGCGGCCTACTTGGTGGCCGGACAGGCCGCACAGGCGCGCCGAATACTAGACTTGGCCAAGAACGTCGCCCGCGACGCCGAAAAATCCGGACCGTCGAGCGTCTTGGCCGACGTCGCGATGGCGATGGCGCGGGGTGGTGCCTTCGAAGAATCGGAGCGGCTGGCGACCTCGATCACCGATGCTGGGTTTCGTTCCATCGCACTGCATTTTATCGCCGATCAGTTCGCGGTGAAGAATCAGATCCAGCACGCCACGCGGATCGTCGCCGGTCTTCCAACAGAATACCGGGCAGCCGCGACGAGGCGCGTCTTGCTTGCTTTGGCCGCCACCGGTGCGCGCGAGCGACGCATGGCGATGGTGTCGGAAGCGCTCGAACTGGCGATGAAGCCATGGCCGGGCGTCAACACCCGTTCGCCTCGCGGGCGCACCGACGATGTTGAGCTCCGCGTCGTCACGCTGATCTCGATCGGCAGGTCGCTGGCCGAGGCCGGGTTGTAGAGCGTCTCGTCGTTCATCTTCGAAGCGGGGGAAGTCCATGCGCGTCGCCCGAATCCCGCGTCTCGTGACAGCGATGTTTCGCACCCGCCTGACGCTGTGGTTGCTGATCGCGGGCAGCTGCCTGGTCGCCAGCCCGAGCCTATCGCAAACGCTAAGCGACCGGAACGTGGCGCTGATCGACGCCTTCGCCGCGCTGTACTTCGACCTCGAAGAGGGCCGCGCATCGCAGGCTGGCCGTAATCCGGTCGCGAAGTCGAGGACGAGCGATACGATCCTGTTCCGGGATAATTCGCTGCGGTACCGCTCCGACAGCGAGCACGTCCAGCATCTGTTCACCTTCAAGCTGCCGCAACCCTGCGTGATCGCCGTCGAACAGGATACCCGGGACGCGTCCCGCCAGCGCCAGACCCAGACCTCGCATGTGTTCGACCTCGGCAAGTACCGGACCCTGGGAATCGTCATGGTCAAGGGCACGTCGGGCATGGCCGAGCTCAAGGGCGACAAGGTGGTGTGTACTGCCGATCGTACGTCTTGCAGCGACGAACGCCTCAGGATTGTCCGGTTCAGGGGCGCGCCGGAAGGCGATGCACGCGAAGCGGAAGCGTACGTGGCCAGAATGAAGAGCGCCGTTGACGTGATCCGGAAGCTTTGCCCTGGCCAGTCGAGGTGACGGCCACCGTCGCGTGCAGCGAGCGGCACCAAGAACCGGCGGATCGAGCTGAAGCTGACCTCGCGCTGATTCCCTTCCCCGGAGGGGGAAGGTGCCCGAAGGGCGGAAGGGGGGATGTCGAAGACGAACGCCGGAGTCCGTCTTCAGCATCCCCCATCCGTCGCTCCGCGACACCTTCCCCCTCCGGGGGAAGGTAAGAATTACGTCGGCAACAACACCATCTGCGTCTGCGTGGTCTGCGTCAGCATGCGGCCGTTCTCGTCGTAGAGGCGGGTCTGCCACACGCTGGTACGCCGTCCGGCGTGCAGGCGCTCGCACACGGCGCGCACCTTGCCCGCCTTGCAGCCGGCGAAGAAGTTGGTCTTGGACTCGAGCGTCGTCGTGCCGGCGCCGTCGGGCAGGTTGAGCACGGCGCCCATCGCGCCCACGGTGTCGGCCACCGCCATCAAGGTGCCGCCGTGGATCGTGCCGCCCAAGGTGGTCAGTTCCGGCTTTACCGTGAACTCGCCGACGACGCGCTCGGGCGACGCCTCGACGACCACGAGCCCCAAGGTCGTGGCCAGCGTGCCCGTCATGCGGGCGTTAAGGTCGGCGGCGGTCATCACGGGCATGGCGGTCCTCTGCGGTTGATAGCGCAGATGACCATGCCGGGCGTTGCTCGCACAATTACCTCTGGCGTCATGTCAGCTAGCCACGCTGTCATCCCGAGCGCAGTGAGGGATCTACGGCGGACCTGGATCCCTCGCTCCGCTCGGAATGACAGGAGTGCGCTACTCCGCGGCGCGGTCGAACTGCAGCTCGGCCAGACGGGCGTACAGCCCGCCGCGTGCGGCGAGCTCGCGATGCGTGCCGATGTCGATGACGCGGCCGTTCTCCATCACCGCGATGCGGTCGGCTTTCAGCACCGTCGCGAGACGATGCGCGACGATCAACGTCGTGCGTTGCCTGGTCAGGCGGTCGAGCGCGGTCTGCACCGCGAGCTCGTTCTCGGCGTCGAGCGAGCTGGTGGCCTCGTCGAGCAACAGGATGGCGGGATCGCGCAGGATGGCGCGCGCGATCGCCACGCGCTGGCGCTGACCGCCCGACAGGCGCACCCCACGCTCGCCGAGGAAGGTGTCGTAGCCCTGCGGCAACTTCTCGAGGAAGGACGCGGCCTGCGCCGCCTCGGCCGCCGCGCGTACTTCGGCGTCGCTCGCCTCCGGCCGGCCGTAGCGGATGTTGTCCATGGCGCTGGCCGAGAACAGCACCGGCTCCTGCGGCACGATGGCGAGGCGCGAGCGCAGGTCCGTGCGCATGACCGTGCGGATGTCGCTGCCGTCGACGCGGATCGTGCCGGTCTGCGGATCGTAGAAGCGCAGCAGCAAACTGAACACCGTGGTCTTGCCGGCACCCGACGGGCCGACCAGCGCCACCGTCTCGCCCGGCGCGATGTCGAGGCTGAAGCCGTGCAGCGCCGAGGTCTCGGGCCGCGCGGGATAGCGGAAGGTGACGTCGCTGAACGACACGGCGCCGCGCGCCGGCGACGGCAACGGCACGGGCGTCACGGGATCCTCGACCGGCGAGCGTTCGGCGAGCAATTCGGCGATCCGCTCGGCGGCGCCGGCGGCGCGCTGGAGGTCGCCGATCACCTCGGAGATCGCACCGGCGGAGCTGGCGACGACGATGGCGTAGAACACGAAGGCCGAGAGATCGCCGGCGGTGATGCGGCCCGAGAGCACGTCGTGGCCGCCGATCCACAGCAGGATACCGACGGCGCCGAAGACCAGGAAGATCACGATCGAGGTCAAGGTCGAGCGCTGCAGGACGCGCGCGCGCGCCGTGCCGAAGGAGGCTTCAACCAATTGAGCGAACCTGGAGGTCTCGCGTTGCTCGTGGGCGAAGGCCTGCACCGTGCGCACCGCGTCGACGCGCTCGCCGGCGAAGGCCAGCACGTCGGCGATGCGCTCCTGGCTCAGCCGCGAGAGTTTGCGCACGCGCCGGCCGAGCACGATGATCGGCACCACGGCGAGCGGCACGACGAGCAGCGCCAGCAGGGTCAGGCGCGGGCTGGTGATCAGCAGCATGGCCAGGCCGCCGACGAACATCAGCGCATTGCGGATCGCCACCGAGATGGTCGAGCCCACGACCTGGTCGATCAAGGTGGTGTCCGACGAAAGCCGGCTCATCACGTCGCCGGTGCGCGCGGTCTCGAACCAGGCGGGGCTGAGCCGCACGACATGGGCGAAAGCGGCCTGGCGGATATCGGCGACGACGCGCTCGCCGAGCCACGAGACGAAGTAGTAGCGCGCCGCCGAGGCGATCGCCAACACGACCACGGCGGCCAGCAGCGAGGCGAGCGCGTAGTCGAGCACCTCGGGCCGGCCGGCGGCGAAGCCGCGATCGATCAGCGCGCGCAGGCAGGCGCCGAAGGCCAGCACCGTGGCGGCGGCGACGAACAGCGCCACCAGCGCACAGACCACGCGCCCGCGATAGGGCCGCAGGAAGGGCCAGAGGAAGCGCAGTGGCTTGAGGTCGCGCCTGCTCGGCGCGGGCGTCGCGTCGGCCATCGCGCCCTCAGTCCAGCGCCAGCTCGGCGCCGGTCGCGGCGCGGATCTCGTCGCACAGCAGCCGCGCCAGGTCGCGCCCGCCGCGGGTGTCGATCCAGCGGCCCGAGCCGTCGTCGCGCGCGAAATGCGTCGCCCCGGAAGTCGGCGAGGACACCCAGATCTGCCGCGTCGGCGCGTGCTTGTTGATCACGTAGGTGCCGCCGTCTTCGAGCTCGACGGTCAGGATGCCGCCCTCGAGATCGACCTCGGCCTGGGGCAGCGCGTCTTCGAAGGCGCTGGTGAGCGCCGCCAGAAAGCGGGTTGCGTCACTGTCGAAGGCGGTGTCCATGCGGAAAGCGAACCTGACGGGCAAGGTGTTGAAATTCAACAGATGGCGGCCCTATAGCAGGCGTCCTCACGGGCAACAAGACGGGCCGCCGGCGCCGCCGATCGTCAGCGCTCCGGCAACCCGGCCGCGACCATGAGCCGGATGACGCGATGGGCCGCGTGCAGATAGACCGGACTGGCGTTCTTCTCCGGCGGTGCGACGTTGAGCGCCGTCGTGCCGGGCCGCAGTGCCAGCCCCGCCCGCATCGCCGCCGTCGCGTCGTCGATCCGGCCCGTTTGCTGATGGGCCGCGGCCAGCAGCATGTGCGTGCGCCCGGACGCCGCGGTGATGGCGATCGAGCGTTGCAGCCACGGCGCGGCCGCCTCGCCATCGTCCATCAGGAGATTCGCCCATCCGGCCCCGAGGCACCATGTCCAGCGCGACACTTGCGGTGTGTCGAAACGATCGGCTTGCCGGAATGTCTGGAGCGCGTCTTCGAAGCGGCCCAGGTGAAGTTGACCGAGCCCGGTGAGGTAGAGGGCGAGACCGTTCCACGGATCGAGGCTCAACGCCCTGGCGCAGGTCACGATGCTTTCGACAAAACGATTGGTCGCGATGAGGAAACGGCCGGAGGTTTCGAGCACCGGGATGTAGTTGGGCTTCATCCTGATGGCGCGCTCGAGTGTCGCGCTGGCCTGGGCCTCGGCCGCGATCGCTTCGTCCGGGCTGTGCCAGACCATCTGGATGCCGCGCAGTTGCAGCGCCGCCAGCGTGACGGCGATATCGACATCGTCGGGCTCGTCGGCGAGCGCCTTTTGCAGCATGGCCTGCGCCACGCCGAAACGCTCGCGCGTCGTCTGGTTGATCGAGGCGAGGGCCTGCTCGATGACCACCTTCGCGCCGCCGGCGGTCGTGCCCCCAGTCCCGGAAGGCGTCGCGGCGGGCGTGTTCTCCAGCAAGTCGTTGAGGCGCCGGGCCAGCGGATACCCCGCTCCCGCGGCCAGCCTGGACTGCTGGAGTTGCGCATCGGGCTCGCTGGCGTCGACCGAAACCGTGGCGACGGCTTGAATCTCGCCGGTGGCGGTTCTGATCATGCGCGCCCGCAAGGCCCACGATCGCGGATCGCGCCGCAATTCGCCGTGCACTTCGAAATCCGACGACGGCGACGACGCGGCCGCGGGTTGGGGTTGTGCCGTTTCCGCCGATCGCGGCGCGACCACCCTGATGCCGTCGATCCGGGCGAAACCATCGGTCAGGTGGCCGGTCACCTCTTTGGCCATCGCCCCGCCGCGCGGGTCATGGCTCACATCGAGGATCGGCAACACGGCGACGATCGGCGGCGTGCCCTTGCGGAAGGGGTCCAGGCTGGCCGCGGCCGGGACGGCCGACGCCGGCCCGACGCTCGAGCCTTGGCTCGAGGCCGTGAAGACGTAGCCGCCGCCGGACGCCAGCTTGATGATCTGCCGCCGGTCGTCGCCAAGCGCCGCGCGAAGCTCACGGATGCACTGGAAGAGGCTGTCCTCGCTGACGTAGACGTTCGGCCAGACCGCCTCGATCAGCGCCTGCTTGCTGAGAGCCCGACCGGGGTTGGCGGCGAACAGGCGCAGCATCTCGAGCGTCTTGGGCCGGAGCTTGACCGGCCCGCCATCGGGCGCGCGCAGTTCGGCGGCATGCTGATCCAGCTCGAACCCGGCAAAGCGAAACACCATGGCCACCGCGGCTCCCCCACCGGCGGTGGGACGCTATCAGAATACTTCAGAATCTTTCTACCGCCTTATCAGGACACCCCTTAGCCCTCAATGAGATGAAGCTGTGTTTCCAGTCAGATGAACAAACATCCGCAGCGGGGTCCATCGCACGACCGCGCGACCGGGGAGCAAGGGGGAGCGCGGTGCCGACAAAGGTTTTCTTCGTCAACGGTCAGGACAGGCTGAGCGACAAGATCAAGGTCGGCGATATCCTGATCAACACCAACACCTTCAGCCCGTCGCATTGCGGCGTCGTCAGCGAGGCCCAGAAACCATCCAGCTTCACGGTCACGCACGCCACGCGCGGCGGCATAAAGGTCGAAGGCTTCCTCAACTGGTCGCACGACGCCGACATGTTCCGCATGAAGCCCGGCCTGAGCGACGACGAAGCCGAGGCGGTCGCCGCCGTGGCGTCGGAGATCGCCAAGGCGGCGACATACGGCAAGACGCGCGCGGCTTTCCACAGCACCTTCGCCTCGAACAAGGTCGGGCCCGGCCTGGCCAAGCGCCTGGAGAAGTATCGCCAGCGGCTGCAGGAACATCAGGGCGTGATCAAGAACGTCTATTGCTCCGATCTCGTCGTGCTGAGCTACCAGCTCGCCTGCGGCATCGCGATGAAGGACCACAAGATCGAGACCAAGGGCACCATCGACCAGAGCAACCGCCTGTTCATCAAGCTCGACAGCAAGCACTGCTGGCCGAGCACGCTGCGCAGCTATCTGATGGGCGACACCAGCAACTGGGAGTATCTCGGCGTCTTCAAGGTGAAGCTCTAGCGCGGAACCCGAACCGGCGCCCGGCCCTTCAGCCGGTCCTGAGAAGGCGCTCGCGATGGGTGAACGTGACGTCGACGGCGCGGATGGCGACGATGTCCCTGTCCCGCAGGTGCCGCAGCGCTTCCAGGGCCTCGACCAGTCTTTCCCGGGGCGTCGCCAGGCCGTCACGCCGGGCCGGTCCTGGGGAATCGTGTTGTCCCGAAATCAGGTTATCGTGTTGAGCCAAGACTAGGTTGTTACGTCAACCCATCGTCGCGCCGCCGAACAACCGCGGTCGCAGCCTCACGTCTTCGTCGATGACTCCGACAGCGCGAAGTCCTCGCGGAAGCGATCGATCTGATGCATGCGTTCGTGCAGGATCGTGACGATGCCGATGCCGCCGTTTGACAGGCGGCGCCAATAGACGACGTGCCGCTGGTAACGAAAGAAATAGCCCTCGACACCGAACGCGGTGGGAACCGGTCTCGACATCACGCCACGCGACTCGATCTTGTCGAAGGCTTCGAAAAGTCCGGTGACGTAGTGGTCGGCCTGCTCCTCTCCCCAACGCGCACGCGTATAGCGATAGATCTCGTCGAGGCGGTGGGATGCCGCCTCCTGGATACGGACGGCGGCCATCCGCTCAAGTCCGGTTGCGCGCGATCACCTCGGCGGCGGTCAATGGCTTGTAGGACGACTCGGGCGCAGCGAAGGCCTGGGCGAGTTCCGCCTTCAGCCGTTCGAACGCCTCCTTCTCTACCCGCTCCTTGTCGCGGCGGATCAGGTCGCGAATGTACTCGCTGATGTTTTCATAGGAGCCGTCTGTGCCGACATTCGCCGCCACGAACTCCGCCAGGGCGCCGCTGAGGCGGACAGTCAGGGTTGTCGTTTCGGACATAGGCAACTCCATCCACGTCATGCGTATTCAATATAATCAAAAATGAATACAGCACAAGCAACAGCCTCACCGCGACGGCACCAATAGAGAGAACGCGAAGTGCGCAATTCCCTAGCTTTTCCGCCGCTTTCCGCGCCGCTTGCCGCCGCCGAACCTCTCCTATATAAGGCGCCGCTCGCGCCCGGAGACCGTCCCGTGAAAGACAAGATTCACCCCGCCTACCACGAGATCACCGTCGTGATGACCGACGGCACCTCGTTCAAGACCAAGTCCACCTACGGTGAGGCTGGCGCGACCATGCGTCTGGATATCGACCCCAAGACCCATCCGGCTTGGACGGGCGTCAGCAAGATGGTCGACCGCGGCGGTCGCGTGTCGCGATTCAACGAAAAATTCGGCGCACTCGGGCGTTCGGGCGGCGGCAAGAAGTAGCCCCCGACACAGTCCCCCCAGCGGGGACATTGACCAACGCCCGGCCACTCGCCGGGCGTTCGTATTTCGGACCCCGGCGATGGCCTTCCATCGCAACGGGGGAACCGTCATGTCCAGCATCAGAATCCTCGGCGCCGGCGACGAGCGCCGGCTGGCCGCCTTCTTCGAGGCCGCGCCCGATCGCTCGCTGATGCAGCGTTCCAACCTGGCGCGCGCCGGTGCCGGCTGGAGCGGCCAGCGCTATGGCGGCGTGTTCGCCGGCGCGTTCCAGGGCGAGCGGCTGACCGGCGTGATCGCGCATTACTGGAACGGCTTCCTGCTGCCGCTGGTGGGCGATATCGCGCGCGACTTCCGGCCGCTGCTCGCGGGCCTGCTCGACGCCTCGCCGCTGCCGGTCAACGGCGTGGTCGGCGACTGGGACCAGGTGAGCGCGACCTTGATGCATCCCCGCATCAACGGCCGCGCCGTGCGGCGGCGCGCGCGCGAGATCCTCTACGGCCTGCCGCTCGAAGCATTGCGCGTGCCTGAGCCGCTGCGTCTGGGCGAGATCGCGGTGCGGCCGATCGCGAACGACGACATGCCCATGCTCACGGCGTGGCGCATGGAATTCCTCGTCGACACCTTCAAGCTGACGCGCGGCCCCGCGACTTTCGAGGAAGCAGCCAACGATCTCGGTGCGGCGCTGCAGGAGAAGCGCGGCTGGGTGGTCGAGGCCGATGGCCGCATGCTGGCCTATAGCGGCTTCAACGCGGCGCTGCCCGATGTGGTGCAGGTCGGCGGCGTCTACACGCCACCCTTCGCCCGCGCCCGTGGCCTGGCGCGCGCCGCGGTGGCCGGCAGCCTGTTGAAGGCGCGCGAGAGCGGCGCCCGCCGCGCCGTGCTGTTCACCGACGTCGCCAACGTCGCCGCACAGCGGGCGTATGGCGCGCTGGGATTCAACGCGATCGGCGATTGGGGCATCGCGCGGTTCTGATCTTTTTTACCTTCCCCCGGAGGGGGAAGGTGCCCGAAGGGCGGATGGGGGATGTCGAAGACGAACACCTGACGCGTTGAGGCATCCCCCATCCGTCGCTGCGCGCCACCTTCCCCCTCCGGGGGAAGGTAGTCATTTCTTCTTCGTCTTCTTCGCCGTCACGCCCTGCCACGCCATGGTCAGCGCGCTCTTCGCCGTCGTCGTGTCGGCGGCGGCCAACCGCAGTTGCGTATTGCCGCGCAGGCCCCAGGTGCCCTTCACCGACACGAAGACCTCGGGTGCGCTGGCCACCAGCATCTCCTGCTGCTCGGGCGCGAGCTTGACCACCGCCCAGGCGGCGTCGGGATAGCCCAGCGAGGCGAAGACCTTGCCGCCGGCGCGGAAGTCGGCGTGGCCGCCATGCGCGCCTTCGATGGCGTCGGGCATGGCGAGGGCGAGTTTGCGGAAGGCGGCCGGTGTCATGCCGCGATGTCACCATGGCGCGCGTCAACGCGAAAGAGAGTTTGATCCGTCACAGGGATCGGTCACCATGGCGCCACGCGCCCACTTGGCTGCTCCGGGGGAGACTCGCATGGCCGACGAGAAGGAATCCAAGCCCACGATCCAAACCGGCGTGCGCTTCGACATGGGCAAGGAGATCGCCGGCGCCAAGCCGATCGCCGACGACGACAGCGAACCCACGCCGAAGGAGGTGCGCTGCCGCGTGCTGCGCGAAGGCGACGAGGACATGCTCGACGCCTTCCTCGCCAGCCGCCCCGATACGCACATCTACCTGCGCTTCAACCTGCGCCAGGGCGGGCTGGTCGACGACGGCCGCGCCTATCAGGGCACCTGGGTCGGCGCGGTCGAGGACGATCCCGACACCGACACGCAGAGCGTCAAGGCCGCCGCGGCGATCTTCACGGGCGGGCGGGTGCTCCTGCAGCTGCCCGAGCACGCGACCGCCGTGCTCGACATTCTGGCCGCCGCCGCGCCGCGCGACTTCACCGAGGTCGCCGGCCCCACGGCGCAGGTCGAGCAGACCTTGCTGCATCTGTGGCTGCGCGACCGGCCGATCCTGCAGCGCCACGACTGCACCATCATGACGGTGAGCGCCGAGACCTTCCGCGCCCCTGATGTGCTGGGCGCCGCCGGCGTCGACTTCCGCCCGCCGATGGGCGAGGAGCTGCCGCTGCTCGGCGAATGGCATGCCGCCTTCCGCGAGGAGCTGTTCGGCATCGCGCGCGGCGAGGAGAACGACCTCGACGCGCGCAACTGGGTGCGCCGCGCGCATGACCTGCGGCAGGGCATGGTGGTCACGGTCGGCGACAAGCCGGTGGCCTACGCCGCCGCCACCGCCCGGCTCGACGACTGCGTCAATATCGGCGCGGTCTACGTGCCGCCCGATATGCGGGGACGCGACTACGCCAAGGCCGTCGTCGCCGGCATCGTGCGCGACGCGCAACGCGACGGCGTCACCAGGGCCTGTCTCGCCGCCGAGAAGGAACAGCCGGCCTCGATCGCCGCGTACACGGCGGTGGGATTCCAGCCGGCGTTCGACTGGACGATCGTGCGCTATCACGGGGCGTAGTTGAAGATTCGACCACTCTGTCATCCCGAGCGCAGCGAGGGATCCAGGCGGCAGACCCTAGATCCCTCGCTGCGCTCGGGATGACGGTTGCGGTTGATTGCCGCTCGATGCTCTAGCAATCAGCAGCGACAACGGCCCCTACTGATTGCGCTCGTGCTTCCTGAGTTCGCGCGTGAACCAGGCGCGGTGGTGGTCGAGCGTCCATTCGCAGAGCGCCTGGACGAGCGGCTGGCGTTGCTGCGGGTCGATGTCGGGCCGCAGGTCGGCGAGCTCGCGCACGGCTTCGGGCATGCCGCCGCCGGCGTATTTCGAGGCGAGCCGGTTGCCCTTGAGATAGGCGCGGATCACACGCCGTGCGTGGCCGCGCCGGAGTGCGCCGCGTACCCAATCGGATAGCTCGGCGGGATCGAGGCGGCTGACAGGGGCGGCGGGCTCGGGCGCCGGCGCGCCCAGTGGCGGGGCTGGCTCGACCTGCGGCCATTCCGGCGGACAGCGCCAATCGATACTGGAGGCCGCCAGCCAGTCGCGGAACGCAGCGGTGTCGATGCCATCGTAGAACGCGAAGACCAGATGGCCCCGCTCCTCCCAGTGCCGGGGGCTGCCGCAGTTCCGGGCCGACCACAGCAAGTGCTTGAAACGCCAGCCGAATCCACCCGGCGGGATGGCCACGTCGACGCGTTGCGGCCAGTCCTTCTCGAGGCGTGACAGGGATCCTCGGGTGGTCATGCGCCCGACTCTAATGGGAACAAATCAGGAATCAATAGCTTGATTATTTTCTAAATTGCGTAAATATGAAGTCCGGGAGGTAACCTCAACCTGTCCGGGATGCCACCATGAAATCAGACTACGCCCGCGCTCTCGTCGCCGCGCTTCGCGGCCGATGGTCGTCGAACCACGGCATGTGCCGATGTCCGGCGCATCAGGACGGCACGCCCTCGCTGTCGGTGACCAGCACGCGCGACGGGCGCGTGCTGCTGCATTGCTTCGCCGGCTGCGCGGGGCGCGACGTGATCGCCACCCTGCGCGGCATGGGGCTGTGGCCCCAGAGCGCCCACTCGCACGGTCCGGTACGGGCGCCGGTGCGGCTCTCGGCGGAGCGGCCAGACCAGGCGGCGCTGCGCAAGCAGCGCCGTGCCCGTGCGCTGTGGGAGGCGGCCGAGCCTGTCGCTGGCACCTTGGGCGAGGTCTATCTGCGGGCGCGCGGCGTGGCGGGCCGGCTGCCATCTTGCCTGCGCTACCTGCATCGGCTGGAGCACAATTTCCGCCTCACGTCGCATCCGGCGCTGATCGCCGCGGTGCAGGACAGCGAGGGCGAGGTCACGGCGATCCAGCGCACCTGGCTGAGCGACGATGGCCGCGCCAAAGCGGCGCTCGATCCGGCCAAGGCCGGGCTGGGGCCGATGTGCGACGGCGCGGTGCGGCTCGATCCGCCGGCGGCAATGCTCGGCCTGGCCGAGGGCGTCGAAACGGCACTGTCGGCACGTCAGCTCTACGCGCTGCCGGTCTGGGCGACGTTGGGCGCGTCGCGGTTGAAATCGGTGCGCCTGCCTGAGGTGTGTCGCACGGTCGTGATCTTCGCCGACAACGGTGAATCGGGACTGCGGCTGGCGCGTGAAGCCTGCGCGCATTTCCGCCGTAGGGGACGCGCCGCGCGTCTTGTGCCGCCGCCTCAGGCGTTCGGCGACTTCAACGACATGCTGAGGGCCGCGGCATGAGCGCGATCGCCCGACTCGTCCCGCACAGCCCGACCGCCTGGATGGGCAAGCCCATTCCGGAGCGGCGCTGGCTGATCCCCGGCATGCTGATCCGCGGCACGGTGACCATGCTCAACGGCGATGGCGGCGTCGGCAAGTCGCTGCTGGCGCAGCAGCTCGCCACGGCGATGGCCACCGCCAACCCGTTCCTTGGCCTGGCGCCGCACGCCGATCCGGTGCCGTCGCTGGCGATCTTCTGCGAGGACGATCTCGAAGAGCTGCATTTCCGCCAGGCGCATATCAACGCCCATTACCGCTGCACCATGGACGACCTCAGCGCCATGAGCATCCTCAGCCGCGTCGGCGAGGAGAATGGTCTGATGGTCTTCGATCGGCGCACCGACGAGGGCGAGGAGACGCCGTTCTACCGCCAGCTCGAGCACACGATCCGTGACACCGGCGCCGAGCTGATCATCATCGACACCGTCGCCGACACCTTCCTCGGCAACGAGAACGTCCGCAGCCAGGCGCGCCAGTTCATCAACGCGTTGCGCCGGCTGGCGAAGATCAACGACGGCGGCGTGATCCTCTGCGCGCATCCCTCGCTCACTGGCCTGGCCAGCGGCTCGGGCTTAAGCGGCAGCACCGCCTGGCACAACACCGCGCGCGGCCGCCTCTATCTCACCAAACCATCGAGTGCGGCCGACGAGGACGAAGACACCGATGCCCGAACCCTGAAGCTGATGAAGAACAATTACGGCCCGCTCGGCGAGCGCCTGAAGCTCGTCTGGCGCGACCACGTCTTCGTGCGCGAGGACGCGGTGCGCAGCGGCGGCATGGTCGAGCGGATCGAGCTCGACAACGCCGTGCTCGCCGGCCTGCGCAAGCTGGTGGTCGACGGCGCGCTGGTGCCCGCCGATGCCAACGTGCGCAACGGCCTGCCGACCCGCCTGCGCGCCTTGCCGTCGGGTCGGCACTGGAGCTTCCAGGCCGTGGCCGCCGCGCAGGATCGCCTGCTGGCGGCGGGCAGGATCGTGCGTGTCGAGCTCGGCTCGCCGAGCAAGCGACGCCTCTACATACGGCCAAAGGACATGACCCTGCCGGGTGAAGTCCACATCGGAAATGCCGGAGCGTGAGCGCCGATGTGCCGCCGTATGCTTTCCGATCCCCCTTCCGATCCCTGCCGATGCCCTGCTGACGGCTTCCGATCCCCCTGCCGATGGGGCTTCCGATGCCCTTCCGATGCCTTCCGATCCCCCTGTCCCCACCACCCCCTAAAGGGGGTGGTGGGGACAATGATCAAGACGCTCTCGCTGTCGCTTCGCGTCTTGATCCTCGAGCTCAAGCCATCGACGGACCGCCCATGACACACCACCGGCACCACCCCGATGATCTGCACGCGCCCGTGCTCGAGGAGGAATTCCTCGAGGGCCGCACGCTGCTGCACGGCGTGACGCATAGCGATGCCAAGCGCCTGCGCGCGCTGATGCTGGAGCTGCTCGACGACCGCTTCGGCTACGACCCGGCGCTGCCCGAGCGCATCCTGCTGCGCATGGGCGCGCTGGCCGAGATCTGGCGCCACCCGCTGATGCAGGCGTGGAAGCTCTCGCCCGCCTCGCCCCGGCTGGGCGACACCGCGATGCGCGTCGCCGCCACCCATAAGCTGACCCGCGCCGGCTGGTTCGACGACTACAGCTTCTTCCATGAGATGCTCCGGCGGATGAACAGCGAAGGCAGCGCGTAGCGTTCAGCGCGTGGGCGCGTCGAAGGGACGGACCATCGTGTTGTGAAAGGCCTCGACGCGCCACGTGCCGCCGTCCTTGGCGAAGACGCGCAGGCTGAGCTCCTTGTGCGCCGGCAGCGCCTGGCCATCCGGGGCGACGAGGCCGCTCAGCTCGTTGGTGACATGCGCCAGCGCGACATCGGGGCGGATGAAGCGGATCGACACGTCGAGCGTGCGATGCATGGCGTTGCGCGCGCGGGTGGCGAAGATCGAGGCCAGCCCCTTCTCCATCGCCGCGCGGCCGTCCATCACCTCGCCGCGCACCGTCACCAGCCGCGCGCCGTCGGCGTACATGCGGGTCGCGCCCACCGCGTCGTGGCGGTTGAATTCCTCGGTCATCGTGGTGATCACCTTGCGGATCGCCTCCTCGTCCGCGCGCGTGCCGGGCGATTGGGCGGGCACGCTCGTGGCGGCGAGGCCGAGACCGAGAACGAGCAGCGTGGCGACAACGGTGGATCGCTTCATCGCGGGCACTCCTGTAACGTGACGCCGACATCCCTAGCAGGAGGCCGCGAGGTGCGCGCAGCCGCGAGTTTGCCGTCGAGCGAGGCAAGAATGCGGGGCCCCGGCACGCTCGACTGGAACGATCTACGCGTCGTGCTCGCCGTGGCGCGCGCCGGCAGCGTCGGCGCCGCGGCGCGCGGCCTCTCCATCGATCCCTCGACGGTGCAGCGCCGCCTGCGCGCGATCGAGGCGGCGCTGGGCTTCGCCGTCGTCGAGCGCCGCGACGCCAGCTATCGGCTGACGGCGCAAGGCCAGGCCCTGCTCGGTCCTGTCGAGAAGGTCGAGCTCGCCGTCGCCGACCTCAAGCGCGCGGTGGCGCTGCTCGATGCCGGGCGCGCCGGACCGATCCGCGTCACCGCGCTGGTGACCCTGGGGCAGCGCATCATCCAGTCGGGCTTCATCGACGCCTTCCAGGCGCGCAATCCCGGCATGCGGGTCGAGATGCTGCTCGAACAGCGGCTGCTCGACCTGACGCGCGACGAGGCCGACATCGCTATCCGCGGCGGCGGCTGTGGTCCCGGCGATCTCGTCGCCCGCAAGATCGTCGACCTGCCGTGGCGCCTCTACGCCAGCCGCAGCTTCATCCGCCGCCACGGCAAGCCGGCCACCGCCCGCGACATCGCGCATTTTCCGACCATCGAGCTGACCGACGAGCTGGAGCGCACGCCGGCGTCGCGCTGGATGCGCACGCACGCCAAGCGGGCGCCGGTCGCGGCGCGCTGCGCCAATGTGCCCAGCGCGCATCTCGCGGTGAAGTCGGGCGCCGGCCTGGCGCCGCTGCCGGCGGTGCACGCCGCGCGCGACGACGATCTCGTCGACCTGCTGGGCGCGCTGCCCGAGCTCAACTACCCCATCTTCCTGGTGACGCACCGCCAACTGCGCCGCCAGCCACGCGTGCGCGCCTTCTTCGATTTCGCCGCCCGCAACCTCAAGCCGGTGCTGCTCGGCCACGCCGTCGCCAGATGAACCGAGAAAGCAGCGCTTGAGATGCGGTGGACGCTCCTGGGGCAAGGTGGTCGCGGTCTCGCAACCGCTCACCGCGCCGATGCTGGCCTGCGGATACGGCATCACAGACGCCATCGACTTCACAGGCGAAACAACTACGCTGAGGCTCCAGGGCTATCGTATGTGGACTTCCGGTCTACCTTCCCACGGAGGGGGAAGGTGGCGCGGAGCGCCGGATGGGGGATGTCGAAGACGGACTCCTCAGTTCGTCTTCGACATCCCCCATCCGCCCTTCGGGCACCTTCCCCCTCCGGGGGAAGGTAAGAGCATGGCATCGGCGGGAGGTACGTGATGTTCGATCTTCTCATTCGTGGCGGCACCGTGGTCGACGGATCGGGTGCCAATCGCATCACCGCCGATGTCGGCATCACCGACGGCCGCATCAGCGCGATCGGGCGTCTGAGCGACACCGCTCGCCAGACGATCGACGCCGATGGCCTCGTCGTGGCGCCGGGCTTCATCGACGGCCACACCCACATGGACGCGCAGGTGATGTGGGATCCGCTGGGCACGTCGTCCTGCTACAACGGCGTGACCTCCGTCGTGATGAGCAACTGCGGCTTCACCTTGGCGCCCTGCAAGCCGGCCGATCGCGACTGGTACGCCAACTGCCTGTCCTACGTCGAGGACATCCCCGCCGCGGCGATGGCCGCCGGCATGGACTGGACCTGGGAGTCCTTCGCCGACTACCTGCAGGCCGTCGAGCGTCGGCCCAAGGCGCTGAACTACGCGATGTATGTCGGCCATTCGGCGCTGCGCATGTATGTCATGGGCCGCCGCGCGGTCAGCGAGGCGGCGAGCGAGGACGAGATCGCCACCATGGCGCGCATGGCGCAGGAGGCGATGCGCGCCGGCGCGATCGGTGTGTCGACCTCGCGCTCGCACACCCACATGACGCCCGACGGCACGCCGGTGGCCAGCCGGCTGGCCTCGTGGGACGAGGTCGAGCGCATGGTCGCGGCGATGGCCGAGCTCAACACCGGCATCCTGCAGATCGGCTCCGACAACCTGAACCACGGCGCCAACGTCGCCATGCTCGAGCGGCTGCGGCATCTGACCTTGACCTACAAGCGCACGGTGATGTTCGGCGTGGTCAGCACACGCCAGGGCGTCGATCCGGTGTCGTGGCGCACGCAGACCCAGGCGATCGAGGACGCCAACCGCGCCGGCGGCCGGATGTTCGGCCAGGCCAGCACGCGCTCGATCAACGCGATCTACTCACTGAAATCCTATCTGCCCTACGACGTGCTGCCGGAATGGCGCGAGGTGCGCGCGCGCCCGCTGCCCGAGCAGCTGCGGATGCTGCGCGATCCGGCGCGGCGGCGGGCGCTGATCGCGGCCGAGCAGCGCATGAAGCCCAAGGACAACGTGCTGCAGGGCGGTGGTGCGGCGACGCTCGATCCACGCAAGCCCGACTACGAGCAGCTTTTCGCGCTGAAGAACATGGACTGGGACGATCAGACCGTGGCCGAGCTGTCGCGCGCCCGGGGCACGCATCCGGTCGAGACGATGATCGAGCTGTCGCTCGACAACCCCGACCAGATCTATGTCTGGCCGGTGGCCAACGAGGATCGCGAGGACGTGCTCGGCATGCTGAAGTACGACTCGACGCTCGCGACCTTCTCGGACGCCGGCGCGCATTCGGCGCAGGAGATGGGCGCCTGCCTGCAGACGCATTTCCTGCATTACTGGGTGAACCGCCGCCGTGCCTTCACGCTGGAGCACGCCGTGCGCAAGATGACGCACGATATCGCCGAGGCGTTCGAGCTGAAGGATCGCGGGCTGGTGAAGCAGGGCTACAAGGCCGACCTCGTGCTGTTCGAGGCCGACCGCGTGCGCCCCTGCCTGCCCAAGGTCGAGACCGATCTGCCCGGCGGCGCGCGCCGCCTGGTGCAGAAAGCCGAGGGCATCCGCGCCACCATCGTCAACGGCGCGCTGACGATGCAGGACGGCGAGTCGACGGGTACGTATACCGGCGAGGTGATGAAGGGCGCGGCGGCGTAGACCCGCGCGCGCTCTCCCTCTTGCCCCCTCTCCCCGCCTGCGGGGAGAGGGTTGGGGTGAGGGGCTGAGGCAAGTGGCGCACGACCATCCCGCGCAACCT